>NZ_JAGJEB010000002.1:0-764646 GCF_018100855.1 Aquimarina sp. MMG015 | reverse complement strand
GGGGGGAATTCTATTTCGGAATAAGAAAGATTACTATTATTGAACGATCTAAAAATATCCTGATTAAAACTTATTGATAATTCACCAGTGGCAAGGTATTCTACTTTTCCATTTTTCAAATAGAAAAAACCAATTGAAATACTTTTTTTTCCTTCCAAAAATAATTCAACCTGAGTAAGATATTTAGTCAATCCAAATAAATTAATACCATTGGCTTTCCATCTATATATTTTAATTTTCTTTATTTCAACCTTTCTTAAACTATCTTCTCTTGATTCATCACTTGATAGATAATCAAATTCTATATCTGCCTCTCCATATTTATGAGGTAATTCAAAAGTTTGCAAAACCAGTTTTTTCGAATTTTCGAAAAACAATTCAATTTTTTCTCCAAATTTAATTTCCTTACTAGAAAAATTAGTTTCTATTTTATCATTAACCTTAATTTTTAATAAATTATTTGATAATGATTTGACAAGTGAATCCTCAATTTTACTCATAATTTCATACATTTTAAAACCAACCAAATAACCCTCTTTTAAGTTGAGATGGATTCGTAATTGGGTTTCCTGTAAATAATTGTCGATGATGTTTTCCTGCACTAGATCCTCCAAAATGATAGTGCCAAAATTTTTGATTTATGGGTGTCGCACCATTTGGTCGTAATGGCCAATTATGATAATCAAGAGCAGCTTGGAATCGATTATATTTCTTTCCAAAAAGTGTCAAGGGTTTTCGAGTAAAACCAATAACCCTATGTCCAGTCATTCCCCCTGCATTTGCCTTAGAAAATAAGGAAAAAGTAAATTTACCTACATTTAAATTACCTGTATATTTTATAGAAGGAACTCTTAATCCACTGTAAAGTCCAGAACCTACTAACCCATATTCCGCACCAGCTCTATAAACTGATCCTACTCTTCTTCGCATGATCTCAGCATTTCCATCTTTTAGATCGGAAATTTTGACTCCATCTAGTCTTCTTTTGAGACTTCTGTTAGAAGCAGGTAAGTTTTCTATACCATCGTACCTTGATATTATTTCTTGATCATATGAATTTAGATTATTTAGGGTGTAGCCATCCATTGAATAAGAAAACTTAAACCCAGCTTCATCATCCAAAGATTGAACAATCCCATATTTTTTATTTGGATCTGTTGCATCTTTAAATTTTTGTACTTTACCACCGTAAGACCCATTTAACCAAGCCCAAGCTGCACCAGCCCAAGTTCTCCAACCACCGTCAGGATCTATACCATTAATAGGATCATTTCCCATTCCAAGATAAGGTGAGTTATATTGCCCATACGGATCCGTGGTCAACCATCGTCCAATCCGACTATCCCATAATCTAAGTTGGAACGCTTCTTTTCCAGTTTCGGGATCTTTTTCCTGTCCTTGGTATGCGTATCTGTACCCTTCGGCTCCGCTCAGGGTACGATTGGGCATTGGCATACCAAAAGGATAGTAATCGGTAGCACTTACGGCCATTGCAGTACCAGTTTCTTGATCTCTGGTTACCACTGCACGCACATTACCCAAATGATCTGTTAGTTGATATAAACTATTACCTCCACCAAATAATGCTCTTTTATAAACGCCTAATCTATTTGCTCCATAGATCGTATGTTCCGCAATTGAGGCTGTAGATCCTCCTCCTGGAACATTGGCATTAAATCTGTTATATATAGCCATGGCAGTTCCTGCAGCATCTCTTACATAAAAAGTTGTTGTTGTAGCGCTACTATTCGGATTATAAGATTCCTTACGTACCCTATGATTTTTATCATTGTAAAAGAACTTCACCAAAGTTTGATTATCTTTTTTAACCTCAGTCACCAATCCACTGGCGTTATAAAGATACTCAATATTTTCAGAAACATTCTTTATTAATTGTCCAATATCATTATACTCGTAGTTATTTCCATTTTGATCTCCAATATCATCTGCTCCATTAACATCTCCTACAGCATCATCTACACGCAGTAATTGATTGGGTTTGTCGGTTTTATATGCATAGGATAGTTTGTCCATGGCATTGCTTCCATTAACATTATCCTTGTTACGATTCAATGATTGTATGTTTCCATTAGCATCGTAGGTAATGTTAGATACATTATAATCTCCATTACCCAATACTGTCCCATCAGTTATGATTTTAGCACTAAAAGTACGACCATTCGTGGCAGTGATACTAAAACCGTTTTCTAACGTAATAGATCGTCTAGCTTCTGCATCGGTAGTGCTACTAACAGGTTGGTTTAGTGGATCTAAATCCAAAGGAATATTTGGGTCTGCTTCATTAACAGGTTGGTTAAAACTAGCTCCTGTTAACCAATTGTTTTTGTTGTATGTATAATAGTAACTATTAGGAGTATTGGTTATATCTGGTCTATTGGTGTTCCAAGTAATTGATTTTATATTTCCATTATATTGATTAATTCCTGTGCTTGTACGAGCTACAGATCTTGGAGTGTTAGCACGAGTATAGTCGTTATCATAATAATGTAGGTTCATCCCAAACAGATCATCAATATCTTGCGCTGGATTATTAGTATCATCAAGGGTAGGATCATTTATACTTTTTAAAGCACCATTTAGGGTATAGACGTAGTCTATTTTTTGTAACCCTTCAGCTAGATTTAATGTTTTTAATGCACCGGTTTCGTTATACTCATAGGCTGCATGCTCTATATAGTTAGTACCATCAGTAGAGGTTTCTACTTTGGTAAGACTATAATCATTTGTGTCATAGGTGTATTTATGTATAAATAAATCCGATGTACTGTGTTTTTGATACAGTACTCTGTTTACTTGACTTGTAATCGGATCATATTCATAATCGATCGTTTTATCTCCTAAATCTGCAATGTTTTGTACAATCCATTGCACTCTACCATAGATATCATAACTATAATAGGTGATGGTATTTTCGTTTTCGGTTTTGGCCACATTTCCTGATAAGAATGACGGATTGGCGTAGCTGCTGTGCACGCCCGATAGATAGTTTTTATCAGATTGTATTAATGCATCGTAGGTGGTAAGGTGTTGTTCTTTTCTAGTTCCAGAAGGTAAAGCCGTATCTGGATTTGCCGTGGTAAAATTGCCATTGACTAATACACCACTTTCTGTAGGCCTTCCTAGTTGATCATAATTGGTATATGAAAATTCACCAGCTGCCAATTGTTTGCTATTTTGAGAGTAGCGAATTTGTCCATCACTACGATATTTAAACCAAGCTTCTCCTTCATCAGGACTTTTAGTATAGGTTAATTGCCCTAATGCATTATACTCAAACGTACTTTCTAATTGTGCTAAAGGTTGTTTACTACTTAGTAAACGTCCTGCTTTATCGTATTCGTTTAAGCTATAATCATAATAGTTTTCTGGATAATTAACAGAAATACTATTGGCAATATAATCGTCTGTATCTGTAATTGCAATTCTATAAAATCCATTTGATAAGCTACCTATATTGGTAGTAACGATTTCTTCTGTGATTAAATCATACACCGTAATACCAGGATTACTGGATAATGAGATTCCACTTCTACCAACAGGAATATGAATATCTACAAATCCTTGTTCACTGATTTTTACTGAGGATGTTCTAGAGTTAGCAATACCACCTTCTTCGTTACCACTTCTAGCGACTGCTAATGTTCTACCATCTGTATCCGTAAAGACTACAGCTTCGATACCGTGTATATCTCTAGATACGGTTTTTATGATTTTATAGTCATCATATTTAGAATCCCCAAAAGCTCCGAGCTTTGATAATTCTTGTCCTGCGGGCATAGAAAACACATGGCCCTGTTTCCATTGATCGTCCATTTTGTTACCACCAATAGTTTTTAAAGCAGTTCCAGGATTTAAATCACTATAAATAGTTCTAGAATAAGGTCTATCTGTAATGTCTTGATATGGGTCACTATTGTTGTTTTCACTATAGTACCATCCTAATGTGTTTGTTTCATCCGTAACAGGAGTAGGGTTTTCTAGATCAGTATTTTCATAATCATTGATATTAAAATCAGCATTACCTGATTTTTTAATAAACCCATTTTTATAAGTAAAACTTGGACTACCCCCAATTGGAGCGCTTAGTGTGCTTAATGCTGGTCTTCCTTGATTATCATAACGTATTTCTGATGCCCAGGTTTTTTTAGCTTTTGTGTCAAAAGTTTGTGATTGTGTTCCTTTACCTAAATCATCATAGTAACTTACGCTAGCTCCTATGAAATTACCTACTACATTTTCAGTAATTCCATAACTATTTACAGATACCCAATTTTTATCTGTATCAGTAACAGAAAAAGGCCCATAGCTTTCATCAGTGATTTCAAAACCACTTTGCGCATAGGACATGGACAAAATACCTGGATTAGCTCCAACTTCTATTAGATTATAACTTTGTATTCCTGCTCGATTCCAAGATAAATTAGCATCTGTAACCGTAGCGATCACCTGATTGTTAAAGAGGAAACGTAATTGTGTACTACTTAATTTTTCAATACGTATACGATCCGTAGTTTGCAGTATGACATCTTCTAATTTCCCAAGTTCTGTTCCATCTGGTTTTTTAGCGGTTATTGTGTATCGATTTCCTACTAAATCATTTCTAGAATTATGTACAATAGCAATGGTATATCCATTGCTACCATTTAAACTTGTTGAGACGGTTTGTGATAAGAATATGGATGCTGAAGAGAATTTTGTTTCTACAAAACCACCTAGATTATTACCGTCAACCTTGAAATTAGTAATTTCAAAATGCCCGGTAGTTTGTTCTTGGGGTAATACTTCGTGCGATAATAGGTTTCCGTTTCCTGATACTGTATTAGCATCGATAATATCAAAACCAGTATTCTGATACCAGTTTAAATCTTGAGCTGTTCCCCAAAAAGATAAAACTAGTGCTAAAAAACAAGTGCTATATGTTTTAAAATTTTTCATTCTTTATTTTTGTTTAAACTGGTTATTTATTGTTGAATAATATCTATAGGGTCATCATCATCTCCAATTCCACAATTCCCTCTTTGATGATTTCCAGTACTCTCTTTAGTAGCCCCAGAATTTTTATCACGTACCTGACATTTGTAATAGCGTCTTCCTGTAGATGTACAATTGGTAGTCAAACTTCTAGTATTAGAGGATGTCCAACTCCCATAACTTAAATTAGAGGAGCTAGTACCAATCGCAAATCGATATTCATACTCATAGCTACCTCCATTTGCAGTTGCGGTAAGTGTTGTCGTAGATGTATTAGCATTACCAATACCAAGACTTAGCGAAAGTGCATTAGGGTTGGTGGTGTCATTACTTGTAGGATTCCCATAATTATAGTTAATTTCTTTATTCAACTTAAATCCTCCACGAATTTCTGGAGTATCCATTACTTCGCTATAAGTTTTATGTAGTCTACCAGCATCGTCATATTCGTATTTAGTAGCTAAGTTGTTGGCTCCGATGATATAGGTAAGTTCATCCCATTCATTATATACATAACTACTCATAGAAGAAGCGATAGGTACTAATCTAAAATCATCATAGATAACAGTTCCAGAAGTTGTATACACATATACTTCTTGATTTGCACCAATATCATTTGTGTAAAAGTTTAATTGTATCCAATCTCCTGCAGGAATTACTTCTGCAGGATGATATGCAATTGTAGTGCTACCAGCACGCAATTTAGTATTGGTGTAATTGGTATTACTTCCTTTATATGCCCAAACAGAAACTTTATAGTTTCCAGCTTTAGGAGTAACAGCAAATGCCTTTGCATTAGCAGATACTTGTATGGCTTTAGATCCTGTATGATAGGTATCCGATAGGGTAGCGGTACTTCCTTTATATACTTCTCCACTAAAGTAATTTGTATTATCTATCAAGTCTTCTGCTCCAGAATAATACATTTCTGTATATCCAGCATTTGCTACTGCAAATACTTTGGAGTTATCATCTCCCATTTTAGTACTTGCTTTATTCTCATTAATATCAATGGATTCTAAAGGCATCGAGTAATGATCGTATAGACTTACTGTGGATGTTTTAATCCATTTAGCGTTGGATTGATCGTTTGGATCTAACCAATTGAAGTTATCATCATCTCCCGTGTATCCTGCATACGCTCCATCTTCATCAACTTCACCTTTCCAAGCAAAGGTTTGATGTTTACGCCAGATCTTTTCTGCATCATTAGTCGGAGTAGTGGTGGAGCCATTATAATTACGATAGGTCCAATCATTGTTCCAGGTATTGATACTCGCATTAATCGTTTTCCAATCTCCAGAAGCATCTTTAATTTGAGTTAATGTTGCTGCAGTTTGGGTAAGCATGTTTTTGTTTGTAGGATTGTCTACTTTAGGACCCATACTATGACCGTTGGTGTTATCAGTATAACCTCCTATCTGATATGCTGGAGTAATTTTAGTTTTAAATTCATCTCCTTCACTAGATACTGTTCTTGTTTCTAGAACTTGCCCTGTTAAGAAATCGTGTTTATCATAATAAGTTGTGTTTGTAAATCCTCCTTGTATAGTTGTAGTACTTTCTAATTTACTTGGATAGTATGATTTGGAAACTATTGAAGAGTTAGCATCAAAAATTCCAATATTACTAATTGTTTTTTTATGTTGCGTATATGTTAGGAAAGATTCTTGTGTAACACCTAATTCGCCATCCTGATCTAAATTATTTTCATAATCATTGATAGTACAACTTATCAGTTGATTTTTTTTGTTGAAATTTTTTATTGATTTAACTCTTCCTATAAAAGAAGATTTATCTTCAATACCAAATACATTTCTATTATAATCAAAGGACCTCTGATTTCCTTGTTCATTAATATAATCAACTCTAACCGTAGTTTCATCTTGACCTCCTCTTACGTAAACAAAGTTAGTCCCACTAATTGGAACTTGGCTTGTTTCTAAAAATTCGCCAATAGGTTTCAAAACATCAAAGTGGTATTGAGAATAACCGATTAAATTATTATTTGCATCCTTCGTAGATACTTTGACAAATTCATAATTTACGCCTGGCGCAGGTATTTCAGAAATAAATGATGAATTTTGGTTATGATCCTCATAACCATCTTCAAAAGTATCCTCTGGTTCATAGGATGTAACCCCAGAAATAATGTTATTAATTGGATTTCTGTATGAGTATTCTGTTGTTAATGCATTTCCGGTATCATCAGATACTTTAATATCTGCAACTCTAATTCCACCTTTTTTTCTGCCATTAGGATCATCTATAATGTACGAACTTTTAATACTAGTTAAAGAAAATGACGAAAGGTATAAACCGAGATGTTCTTGAGGTTCTGTATTTGTCACTAAATAGTCATAATATCTAGCTTCTTCAGTGGGCTGAATTAGCACCCATTCTTTCCCTTGTGTTTGTCTAATTTTATAAAGGTCAGATGGATAGGAGTCGGTTCCTAAAGGTCCCGTATCACCACCACGAGTAGAAAAACCTACGGATGCAATTTCTCCTGGAGTGAAATAAAATGATAAATCGTGTTCTAAAGAAACATTGTTTTTATAATAAATTTTTACATAAGGGTCATTTTGAGGGCCTTTTTCTATTCTTTCGATAAATTGAGCGTTAAAGTTGGTCAAACCGTGTGTAGTTAAAGTAAATGGGTTATCTCCAGAACTTGGCCCTAAAGCTGCTATTTCGTATGAGTCTGATTCATAGGAGATATCAATTTTACCACCGGTAGGAGTTATTATTTTATTAAGACTCCAAGAATCTGGATCTGTTTTATGATACCCCCAGTTGTCTATATCATCACGATTAAATAAAGTTGATGGTTTGTTGTACTCAAATTTGAACGGAGGGGTAATACTAATTCCATTTTTTCCTCGAGTATTTAAAGATTTTAATGTTAGTAGCTTATTTCCGGGTGATTGAGAGTTAGGGATATTACCACCTAGTTGATATTCTATATTGAAATCAATCACTTTTAATGCTTTCTTTTCTAATCCAAGTGATTGAATATCACTTACGTCAATAATATTATTGTGAAGTTGTGAGTAAACAGTTTTTAGGCTCTTTTTGTTTCGAAAATAAGTTCCATTAAGCGAAATGTATTGATTAACATTGTTATGCTGTACTATGGCTCTTACATTATTATATTCATCATTAATATATAGCTTGCCTTCTATTACGTTAGTCAAATTACCTAAACTTTTGATTTGCTCGTTATTTGAAGGAAGATCGTCGTTTTTTAATAAAATTATTTTTGATAATCTGAGAGATTTTGTCTTTGGTAAATAGATATATTTTTGATTCTCTATATACGCTTCATAATGTACGACATTCCCATTTGAATGGACTACATTTCCTTCAATTGGTTCATATGGCATTTCTACAGTAAGATTGTTGGTATTATACAACACCTCTCCAGGCAGTGAAAAGTTTTTCTTTTTAGGAGATCTAATATTTTGTCCATACTCTTTGATGTCAAAATTGCTAGATCCGTTGTAGTATTTACTATTTATGTCAATTAATGAGCTTAAATTGTCAGCTCTTAAATCCTTAATAAATAGTGCTGTATGTGTTCTGGTTTTAATCTTATCCAGATAATATATTTGTTTTCTTCCCCAAGAATAGCTATTAGTTATATCATCAGTACCAGCCCAAGGTCCAACTTTCCTTTTAATAGTATTGAAATCAGTTCCTTTTGGTCCCCGCCAAGCAAAACCATCACTCCATTTTCCATATTCGAATTCGACCCAATATCCATAATCATTATTATCTACAATTCCATTATTGTTTGCATCAAAGTAATCGGGTCCGGTGACAGCTGTTAATAGCCAGTGTGTTGCATATGGTTTTAATTTCTTTTGCTCATAAAAATTTTTGTTTTCATCAGAATCATCTTTAAAACTCTTATAAAAATTTTCATAATGATAAACGGGTAAGGAGTAATGATAAGTTTTTCCATCAATTGTGGTAATTTTATAGGCTCCTATACTTTCATCAATAAAAGTCTCAGTATTATTTCTTTCGGTTTCTAGGTTTTTAGCCTCAATAAAATTAAGAACGTTATTACCTCTAATTTCTTTGTTAGTAAATGTTTCTATATACGCGCCACCTCTTTTCCGATAATTATTAACTCCTCCTCTGATTTTATTACCATTAGGTGTTGTGTTCTGACTGAATTCAATTGAATTACTGGTTTTACTAGCTAATGCATGAAATCCAGATTCTAGGTTGTATAAGTCAATATTTAGAAAATCATTGAATTTACGTTTTGTCCTTAAGAATGAATTATATGAGTTTGTGAAATAGAAATGAGTTTTATTGCCTAATTTATAGGTGTCATAATCATTTGCAAACGTATCGACAATAAACTTATTATAGCTTTTAAGAGGTGAAAGAGATGCTGTGTTTTCCTTTTCATAGTTACCATTACCATATAAAATCATTTCATCAAACGTCCTTGGTTGAATCGTAGCAGATAATCCCTGAGCATTTACCGAATAGTTGTCATAAGAAGGTAATTTATATTCGTCTTTATTGTCTGTTGAATTTCTGATGGACGTACTGTATGTATCCATGGCATAATCAAATTCCTGAAAAAACGTATCATAAATACTACCATTCTTTAGTACTCTTTGCGTTCGTTTGGTAGCATATGGATATAACGTTCCAGTAACATATAGATTATTTACTTTGAATAGAGAATACTTTATTTCTTTATGTCTATAACCAATCCAAAAAGCTCCAAAATCCAGATTTAAACCTCTGGTATTAGAATCGATATTATAATCATTACTACTAATACTACTATTTGAGTTGTTAGTACCAAGACCATTAATGTTAGCGCTACCAGATAAATTTACTCCACTAGAATTAAAAGAAATACCAACACTTGCACCTGCACTGATTGTTCTTGTTCCAATTTGAGTTCCAACAGAAACTGATCCAGAAAATCCACTATTGGAATTGTAATTTGTATTTAGACCAACTCCCCCAAAGCTTTGACCATAACCAATATTTACTCCTTGTGTAGACATCCCATAGCTAAAACCTCCTGAACGATAGCCAACTCCATAGTATCCACTATTACCCGCGACACCAATATCAGCCGTAAAACCGGCATAACCTATAGATACAATTCCTCCAAATGCTTGATTTGACCCCCAGGATCCTCCAACTCCTAAAGTGATACCATTAGGTAATGTACCTCCGACAGAAAAGTTATAATAATTTTCTTCCCATTCTTTATCATAAAAGAATTCTCCCACATATGTTTTCCCCCAATCATCGGGATATCCGTTTACAGATCTATTTATAGCTCCTGGATTAAGGTTCCATCCCAACCCAACCCAAGAAGCCTCTTGGTCCATTGCAATACCTGCGTGGTACGATAGTGCTAGAGGATATCCACCTTCTGGTGAGGGTACATTTAGCAATGGTAATACGTAGGACATATTTCCCGTGACCAAATTTACCATGTCAGTAGCATCTACGGGTTCAAAAGCTCCTGCTTCTGGAGCGTTTGGTCCTTGTGCAGAAATATTATGAGTACATAGAAGAAATGAGCAAATAATACTCATAAGTACATATTTATGTGTCATTCTTAATGGTTTTGTTTTGTATTTCTTCATCAGTTTTGTGATTTGATGTTTTACTTTTTTTGTTTTTTCCTTTGACAAGCTCAGGATAATTAGTGTCCGATGTCCGATGTCAGATGTCTGATGTTTGTTGTCTGTCCTTCGACAGGCTCATGGTGACAAATATTATCTTCTGACATCTGTCTTCAGACCTCACTCAAACTTTAGTTCTAATTCGTCTTTAAATATTTTTGTTGGGATCTTAAATTTTACTTCTCCAGTATAAAAACCAAGGTCCTCAATACTAAGTGTCATATGCTCCGCATTTGTTACCATAGTTTCTTTAGGATATACTAATAAAATAGTAGTAGCGCCACTCATTCCATACATTCTGGGGTAGATATAATCTGCCATAGCTATAGTATCTTTTTGTGATGTGTAGAAATGAATTTTTTGTTCCATCCCAAAAGCTAGTTGATTTACCATAGCTCCAAATTGTTGTTTGTTACCCGCAACATTGCTTAATAATTCTTGATTATTCTTAGCCATAGATAAATTGAAATACAAGTATTGATCATATTTACTTCGTAAACTATCAATTTCTTTATCATTAGCCTGGCCACTTAATTCTTGATCTACTAATAAATCTGTTGGTTTATACACAATGGAGAAATTCACTCCATTTACCGTTTTGGTGTGGATATATTCATGCTCTGGATTATTGAGATAGTTCCATAGGTCTTCTTTAGTGTTGAAAGTAGTGTTCGAACACGAAGCTATGATTAAAGTTATCGCTAACATGCATACTAGTCTTTTGGGTTTGAATGTCTCATGTTGAGTGTCCGAGGCCCAATGTTTGATGTCGTCTGTCTGATGTCGGGTGTCCGAGGTCGAATGTTTATAGTTTGACTTAATCATTTTATACTTTTTTTAAACGCTGTCATCATATTCATTAATTCGTAGCTATCAGCATAATACTTTTCAAATTCATCTTTATTGATGTATTTTCTTCTTTCAGCTTTATGTAAACATGTTACTACCTCTGCTAAAGATCGTATCGAGTATCCCATAAACCTTTTGAATTCCGGATTGGTTTGTCCAATAGATCCTTCAGAAATATTTAAGGCAACTGAATCCATTGCTCTTATCATTTGAGAAGAAAGATTGTACATTTCTGTTTTAGGAAAGGACTTTGCAACTTTGTTTAGTTCTTCGCCCATATCCATTGCTTTTTGCCAAATCCTTAATTCTTCAAATTTAAATTTCATGGTTTGTTTTTTTAAAAGTCGGATGTTGGGTGTCCGAGGTTTTTGTTTGACTCTTGGCCTCTGACCTCTAGCACCCGACTCCTGACTGCTAACTATTTCCCTTCGAACTCAGCGTTTAATTCTTCTAATACTTTATCTGTTAAGTCAGCAGACTCTTCTCCATACATAATGGTTCCGCTACCAGTTGCTCCAAAAATTACTTTGTATCCGTTTTTCTTACCGTATTCTTTTACGAAATCATTGATGTCATTAATAACCGTCTGCGTTACTTTCTTATCTTCCTCTTGTAGTTGCTTTTGTACGGCTTGCTGGTAATTGTTAATCTGTTGTTGTTTATTACCTAGTAATTGTTGTTTTAGCTCTAGTTCTTTTTTGCTAAGACCACTGCGTTCTTTTTCGTAAGTTTTTAATTCTTTTTGCCAATCAGCTAATAAGCTATCAACATTTGATTTCATTGTTTTAGCCTTTTCATCAAATTCTGCTTTTACAATTTTGGTTCTTTTATAACCATCTAATAGTTTATTGACATCTACATATACAAGATCAGAAGAAGATTGTAAGTAGAAAAAAGAGGCTATAGATGCTACTAATGCGATTAAGGCGATGGGTAATGCTATTTTGTTCATTTTTTTGTTTTTTATGTCTGATTTCGGAGGTTTTGATGTCCGATGTTTATTTATATTTAGGGTTTTGTTTTTAAGCCGAAAGTCCGAGGTCCGATGTCAGAGGTTTATTGAAGCAAAGCTTTATATTTCATTTCCTGACCTCAAGCTTTATTATTCTTTAGTTATTAATTTTTCTAGTTTTTCTAATCGAGTTTCGAGTTCGTTGTTTTTAGTTTCTAAAGTCTGAATTCGAGCGTTGGATGTAATAAGTTTATTGTTTGCTTCTTTGAGTTGTTTTTCCTGTGCAATTGTATAGAGTGTTAACTCTTCTATTTTTTCTAATAGATTAAGATTCATTTGTTTTAGCTCGATACCATTTTGCTCCATTTCTGCCGCAGAAGGAATATTTGGTAAGTGCCCTTGATCTTTAATATAGGCTTCTACCTCATTAATAGTTTTTAGATCATAATCTTCTAAAAACACATAATCAGGAGCCACGGCTCCGTTAAGATCTACTTTTACTTCTTGGGTATGAATGTTTCCTTTTACGGTTAGTTTGGCGTCTGGAGTGTTGGTTCCTATTCCAACATTTCCTTGTTTGTTGTAATAGATGTTGTTATTATTTTTTAACCATACTCCACTTATATCATTTCCATTGGTATTGTCATTTATATTGGTTGAAATTAATTGCTCTATTGTTGGTTCGTTGCCATTTACTTCTTCTATTCTTGGGCCATAAAAATATTGTCGATCATTTACGTTAGAGTCATAAAATAGATATGCTCTATTAACTAATTTATCTGCTCCAATTTTAAACTTGAAATCCTCTCTTGTATTCATTAGTTTAGTCCCGTGTATATCGTAGATACCTCCTAAGCTAGTGGTTGAATTATACCCGCTATGATGTACATAACCCACTAATAAATACCATTGATTAAGGTCTGGTAAATCCCCATACCAGAGGTAGGCATTTCCAACCGCAGCTCCATTTAGATTTAAAGTACTATGAGCAAAATTACCATCTCTAGTATATGTTCCAAAATAAGTGGTTCCGCTAACCGAATTTGTTTTTTTTATCCAAACCGTTAAGCGATATGTTTTTGTATGGTCTATATTAACATATTTAGAATCAAAACCTCCATCACCATCTGAACCACTTGTACCATCAGGAATAGCCTTCCACAGAATAGCTTGATCACCATATGGTCCTGTACCTAATTCCATACTATTTTCCATATCGGATCCTTTATTTACATAGCCTTGTGGAACGCCAGAACCTGCTTGCCAGGTAGAATTGTCTAAGAAGTTTTGGGAGAAGGTGAAATTGTAAATAAATAATATAAAAACAGTGATTAGTGTTTTTTTCATAATAATATTTGTGTATTTATTTTTATTAAATAAGCTAATTTGGAAATTATTACTATATAAGTTTATCTTAATAATAAGTTGTTTTTTTAAGGCTAAAAAAGAAGGCGCAAATATAATTGTTTGTGGTATAACCGTAAGGGGATTTTTACGTTTGTTAATAAATGTTTAAAATTGTTAAAAACTGATAGTTGTTAATGAGTATTTTACATTTGTTTTTTCTCTATAAATCTTAATTCTTTACCCTTTAGTTTTACCTGTTACTTTCTTTTTATATAGTTAAGTGTCGTTTGTAAGAAATATGTTACCATAGAAATTTGATTTTTTTTTGGATTTAAAAAAAAAAGGGTAAAGTTTAAATAAAAAGTGTCAATATTTATTAGAGAAAAAAACAGATCTAATAAAGATAACTAAGGGATAGATTTAAGAATGGACGGTATATACTATATAAAATTCTTTTTTCTTTTTCTTAGTTCTTTCCAATGAGTTTTTTTTGGGAAACTAAAGTAGGAAGGTGTGTAGGTATTATGGATTGGATGTATTTCATTTTTTTCAATTTTATGAATCGCTTGCAAAACTACTTCAGCACTATGTTTAAAACATTTTTGATATAGTCGATCAATAGTATCGTCATTTTCTACACGTATTATTTTTTGACCTAAAAGAATTCCTTTGTCGATTTTTTTCTCCATAGTATGACAAGAAACACCAACACTACTTTCTCCTTTTCTAATCGCTTGAAAAACAGGCCAAAGACCACCGAATGATGGTAGAAGAGCACTATGCCTATTAATACAATATTTAGGTATGTTTAACAACTCATTTCCAAAAATCAAAGGGTTGGAACTAATGATTATATCTGGTTTATAAGCTCTTATTCTATTTAAGTTTTCTTCAGTGTTTATATCGTGTTTCACCTTGAAATAGTCTATATTAAAACAATCAAAAACTTTTTTCACACTATAAAATGAACCTTCGGGAGAGGTTCTCAAAAACATGTTCTTAAATAAAAGATAGGCTTTTTTTACAGATAATTTAAATAATTCTAACGGAGTTAACAAATACCAATTTTTGATCATATATCTTTCAATGTCACTTTTTGGTAATGCTTTAGTAACCAAAATGGCACCAACTATATCATGATTAGTTTTTCTTATCAAATCAGCAACAAAATCCGGTTGATAAAAACAGGTTTCACTAATTATTAAAAATAACCTCATATTTCTGAATTAAACTTTTAAAATTATCATCTTTGATTACTTGGGATTCATTCTTTCTTTCTATTGAGGAGTAATATTGGAGAAAAGCATTTTTCTTTGTCCAATCAATACTTTCTTTATTTTTCACTCCCCCTGGATGAAATAATATATCTATGGATTTTGGTTTTTGTTTTCTTTGTATGCTAGATAATGCAGAATCAACATCTTTGTAGGACATTCTTCCAGTGGATAGTACCCCTACAAAGAAATCGTTCGTTTTTATACCAAGTTCTTTGGCCCTTCTAATGTATTTTTTAGATAGATGATTTAGTAAAATATTCTTAATGAAATTTAATGCTAGATAGTTTTTTATTTTAGTAAAACCATAAAAATATTTTAGTTCCAACGGGTTGCGGATAAAATCAATTTTGTGTTTTTCATGTAATCCAAGCAAAGATTTAAAAATAAATGGTATCATATGGAAATGCATATGGCTATCTATCAATATTGGAGTATTGCTATTGATAGCATTTTTATACTTATCAATTTGATTATCTATTTCTGTTTTTATTTGCTCACTAATTTTTCTCTTTTTAGCTTTTGAAGCTAAGATATAGAAAAGCCAAAGTGACAAGAAAGAGTATTTAAATTCTCCGGATTTGTCTACAATAAGATTAACTTCTTCTTTGGAAGATATTGGTTTTCCTTCAACGAGATTTAAATGTAAACAGAGCCTTATTTTTTTAGGTATAGATGTATATTTCTCTATTCCGTATTTAAAATTATTTGTATTACAAACTATACTAATGCTATTAACACTTCCACTATTAATACAATCCAAAATATTATCAGTGATCTCGTTTCCTATGCCAAAATCATCTGCGTGAATATTAATAATTTTTTTCATTTTATTTAGAATGATTTTCAGGAAACGAACTTCCTTTTGCGGATTTTTTTGTTGCAATTTAAGGAAAGCATTTTTAAAGAGTTGAGTGGGTTAAATTTATTTCTAATGAAATGCAGCAGTATAATAATTCTGAATAGATTTCCTTAAAATATTATATTTACTTAATGCACTCGTTGAAGTAAAATTTTACACTGCAAAAACCTATTCCCAGTCCTAAAGTTTTTCTTCTTTTCGAAATTAACACTTAAGATATTTCCAAAACTATAATTCTGTTCTAAAGCGTATACTACATGTATTAATGATTTGTAATCTCCTTGTAGCGTAAAATTATAAGTTGTAGTGGTTTTTTGAGAATCTTCGTCTATATACTTATGAGGCTTTTCAAAATTAATTATTTTAAAATTTGAATCACTTGATAATGTATTAAGTACTTTTAATATGTTGTTTTGTAATGAATTTCCCTCTACATTATTGTTTTTTAGGATCTCATCCAATTGTTTCTCTTTATTAGCTAAGGCAACTAACTGGGTAGGAGCAGATTCATAGATCTCCTTTTGATTTTCGAGTTTGGTCACCTCTTTATGTATCTCAAAGGTTTTTGCAAAGCCATATCTGTATGCAATAAACAGAACAAGCAATAGGCCTATGATTAATACTATGTTTTTATTTTTCTGTGTCATCAGTGAGGTTAATTGCTATTTCAAAAAGAGATATGTTTTTTTTATCTAAGCCATAATTCACAATGGTTACTTGATTAACAAAATATAAACTTTCAATTTTATTTATCCAATTTGTAAAGCTGGTTTTGTCAGAGGAATCTCCTGTAATTAATATAGTTTTGTTTTTTATAGTTAATGGTTTGTCATTACGTATCGTTTTTGCCAAGGGTTGATAGTTTAATGATTTTAGAATAACCGTACTTGGTTGTAATTGTATAATTTGATCTACAAAATAGGAGCTTTTTGAGAAACCTGTAGTTATAATACTGTTTACGATACCTTCTTTGGTACTAACTATGGATTGTTGTTTTTCTATATTTTCTTTTTGCGTAGCATAGACTTGTTGTTCTTCTTGTAGATTTTGCAACGTTTTATACTTACTATTAAAAATAAAAAAATTGATTAATAATGAAATTAATAAAAAAACAATTCCATATTGTAGCGTTTTCTTAAAGAATTGAGTCTCTTTATAGGTACTAATTAGTTCTGTGTTTTTTTCTTCGATGTTACCAGTAATTATAGATTGATTGGTAACAGTGTATAAAATACTAGCAAATGGAAGGATATAGGTACTAGGGATTTTTAAGGTGTCAATTATGTATTCTTCTTTATCACAATTATCATTGTGGATAGAAAAAATTTCTTCACTACTACTTTTGATACTAGAATTATGCGTTAATAATGTAGCGTCTTTAAAATAAGACAATAATGAGGATACTTTAAAACTTCCTAAATCAACAGTAGTTATAAGTATATTGACTTTTTTATATTGGTCAATAATTGCATGAACGTATTCTTTTCTGCATATAGCAACGAATGATTTCTGACTGGTTTTTAAGATTTGATAGTAAAAATCATTTATATCTAAATTTGGATAAGCTTCTGCAAGAATTTCTTGATCCGTACCTATAGTGTTTACTTCTTTGTTCAGTACATTACTATCCGTAATTATTAAATTTGCTTTTATCGAAGATTTAATATGGTCTGAAATTTTAGCCAGATCATTTACATTAAAATATTGAGTTACATCTAATTCTTCATTTTTTTGCGTTACTTCAATTCCAAGAATAACAGGAACGTTTTCTTGTTCAGAATGTTCGAAAGCGAAAAAACTCTTCTTTATAGGGTTATATTTTTTAAATGATGTTCCCATTAATAAAACACTGTTGGTTTTATAATTACGTTTAATTTTTTCTTAGAGTCTTCTCTTCTCCTTTTACTAAATAACCATTTGATAATAGGTATGCGCGATAATAAAGGTACTCCTGATCCAGAATCATTTTTTACTTTTTCTTCGATACCACCTAAAATGGCGACGTCATTTGCTTGCATCCTCATAATAGAAGAAAATCTCCTGCTATTAATATCTGGCGGAGCATCTTCGGCGATACGCTCGCCACTAAAGTTAGATTGTATAACCTGTATGTCTAGTGTTATCTGACCATCTCCAGACACAAAAGGCTTGAACTCTAATGCTAATTCTGCATCAATGGGTTGGTAATTTACTATCTCAGATGTTTGGGGATTTTGTGATCCAAAAATGTTTTGACTAGTAATAGCATAATAGGTAGTTTGACCACTAGATAGATAAGCTTTATGCCCATTAAGAGTACTAAGTTTTGGTGTGGATAATATTTTTACATTACCATTCGATTCCATAGCTTTAATATCCATATAGAAATTGGGGACTACATTACCTAGATTTAATGAGCCAAATCCATCAAAACCTCCAATAATTCTATTGATTGTTTGTGCACCTAAAGTAATGTTGGCGCTAGGGAAGGTGACACCTTCTGCTGTGGTTGGTTCTTTTCCTAGACCGAATTCTACTCCTGTTTCTACAGTTGCACTTCTGCTAACCTCTAAAATCATAACTTCGATAAGAATAAGAGGTACAGGCTTATCAATATATTTTACAAAATTTTTAAATTTTTCTACTCGGGTACCCGATCCACTAACTACAAAACTATTGAGTTCTGTGTCTATTTTTATATCCAACCCTTCTATAACAGATGCTGGAAAAATATCGGAAATGGATCCAGCTTGTGCACTATTAGTAGTGTTGCTTGAATTATTTCTAGAAATTCCAGTGTTTAAAGTTCCTTGATTCCTATTGTTAGTTCTATTTTGATTAAAATTAGAGTTACCTTGATTTCCAAAAAAGTTAGTGCCACCAGTAACAAAATTGTTATTTCCAAAGCTATTTCCTCCGAATCCTCCAGCAGGATTTGCATCTCCTAACATTGCAATAGAACGATGCATCATTTGTACCATTTCTATTTTTTTAATGGTTAACTGATTCTCAGTCCCAAAGTAATAAACATTCCCTTCTTTTTTAAATGTAAAATTGGTCGATGTTGAAGTAGTGGAAGTGTTTTGAAAACCTCCTTGTTGATTTTGATTGTTATTTCTATTTCCTTGATTATTTGATGAAGAACTTTTTACAACCTGATTAGAATTACTTTCAAAAATCTTAATAAGTAAATCATCGAAACTAATCGCTTCTGCTTTTACCGTCACCTTACCAGCACTTTCTAATGGTGAAGCGGTAAAAATATTTAGTTTAAGATCTTCTGATACATTGTTAATAAGATCAGCTACACTAGCGTTTCTTAAATCTACCGATAAAACTCTGTTTAAAGTGTCTACTATTTTATAGTTAGTATTTCTTCTATTTCGTCTTGCTCTAGAAGCACTAGCTCCATTAGTTTCATTATTTAAACCAGGTATACTTTCAAATTCATAAAACCCGTCTCTTGTTGTATTAAAATCTAAATCGTTTGTTTCTGCTAGCTTTTGTAATGCTACTTCTATTGGAACATTACTTAGGTATAAAGAAAGAGTTTTAGTGTTTAGATCAGGAGTGTAGAGTAAGTTTTTTCCAGAAAGTTCCGTTATTTTTCTAAATACTTTAGGTAAAAGATCATTTCTAAGATCAGTAGATAGAGTTCCTGCAGTCAAATCATAATTAATAATTACTTCTTTTTCTTTAGGCGCTTCCGTAGGAGGTGTGTATTTTTTTATTGATAGGATATTTCCTGTAAATTCAATATCTAATTGATATTCTTTTGCTAAAAACAAAAGGAGATCTTTTACACTTACATCATTAAACCCATTAATAATATTTATGGAATTAAGTTCATCCGAAAGATTTAAATTAATCTTATGGACCTGTGAAACTGCTCTTAGAAAATTAAGAAGTGTAGTGTTAGAGATGTTTATATTCACTTTTTCTCCTAATCCTGGAACTTCTACACTTAGTAAATCTATTTTGTTTTCTAGTGTAGCTATTCTCGTATTATCCTGAGATTGATTTTGAAATGTTTCCTGAGCATATGATAGTATTCCAAAACTAAAAATGAGATATATTAATAAGATCTTTTTCTTCATAGTATTAGTTGTTTGCCAGTAATGCATACACTTCTTCTGTAGAAGTTACACCTTCCCTTACTAGGCGCAATGCATTTTTTTGTAGCGTATCAATATTTTGGGTTGCAATGTAGTCGTCAATTTGTAATTCGTTATGACGTATTGCTGTTTCTAATTCTTTAGTAATTGGTAGTAGTTCATAAATAGCTTTTCTACCTAAATATCCTGTTTGGTAACAATGATTGCAGCCAGTTGGGATAAAATGTGTTTTTATTTCTTCTGGAATATCAAATCCCAAAGGAAAATCTTTTGGTTCGGCTTTTTTTTCTTTTTTACAATGAATACACAGTTTTCGCACTAATCGTTGAGCAATACTCATGGTTAATGTACTAGCTAATAAGAAAGAAGGAACTTTCATGTCAATCAATCTCGAAATAGTAGCCCAAGCCGAATTAGTGTGTATTGTGGATAAAACTAAATGTCCAGTTAATGCAGCCTTTATAGCCATATTAGCTGTTTTATCATCTCTAATTTCTCCAACCATTATAATGTCTGGGTCTTGACGCAGAAAAGCACGAAGTGCTGCTGGAAAATCAAATTCGATATCTTCTCTTAATTGTACTTGATTTACTCCTTCTAACGTGTATTCTATAGGATCTTCTATAGTTAAGATATTTGAGACTTCTTTATTTAATTCTTTTAAAGTAGCATATAGCGTAGTCGTTTTTCCAGAACCTGTAGGACCAGAAATTAGAATTATTCCTTGAGGTTTTTTTGTAGCTTCTCTATATAGTTGAAGTTCTTTTTTAGTAAAACCGAGATCATTTAGTTGTACATCTTGTGTGTCACGGTTTAATAAACGTAAAACAATTTTCTCTCCATATAAAGTCGGCATAGTCGAAACCCTAATATCAAATTCTTCGTTTCCATTTTTAAATGTGATACGACCATCTTGTGCTAGTCTTTTTTGAGAAATATCTAATCCTGATTGTATTTTTATTTGATTAACCAGTTGAGGATATTCTTTGTTGCTAATCGTATACTGCTCCTTTAATTTACCATCAAGTCGCAATCGTACTCTACAGAATTTTTCATAAGGTTCCATATGAATATCACTACTTCCAAAATCTTTTGCAGTGGTTATTAACTTCTGTAAAAAGTTATCTTCATAATGCAATTTTTGATTAGAAGTAGTTGTTGTTTTTCTGTAGTTTAATGTTAAATAAGATTGTAAATTCTCTTCCGTTTCAGAAATAAGAACAACCTTCTGATTAAGGATTATTGAAAGCTCCTTTTTTAGGTTTTCAATGTCTTTAGAATCAGTTTTGAATTGTATACTACCATTTTCCTTTTGGAATGGAATTATTCTATAATGAAACGCTTGATTTGGAGTAATCAATTGTTTGATATCGACTGGTATTTCAAAAGAACCTATTTTCATTATAGTATATATAGATTAATTGAATTGGATATCCAATTAAAAGAAAAAACTAAAACCAAAAATAATGACATGCAGCCTGCTAAAGGGATTGTATTATGTTTAGAATTCTTTTTTAGAATCATCCATAGTACTAAAGAGAAAATTATAGAAAATACAAATAATATTGTAAAACTTACCGTCGGAAATGCTATTGCAAATGCAAGAAAAAAGAAAGCATCTCCGATGCCAAATACTTCTTTAAAAAATGGACGTTTTATTTTCATTGCCGAATACATATAGAGTACTGTTATTATTGAAACTATTAATGAAGTATTTATTAAAATTGAATTTTGGAAATGAATGAATAATACATTGTTATAATGCAGAAAACCTAGAGAAATCAATAGACTCAAAAACAAAAACCAGTAAACTTCTCTATTAAGTAAGTCTTGCCAGGTTATATAACCAAGATTTAAAAGTATAAGTCCTTTCAAAATAAGCATTAATCTTTAGTGATTTGTTTAGGACTTCCGTTTTGATCAATTTCCCATACATTAAAAATACCATCTCCGTCGAAATCAACTATGGCAGTTGCTCTAGCTTTAAAATTAGAAATAGAAGCTTCGATAATTTCGTAATTATAATTTGCTGTTCCTCCATTTTTAACTGTTGTTGGAGATTCGTAATTTATTTCATTAAAATCGTTAGAATATTTCGAATTAAGGTATCTGTATTGAGTCTGCATATTACTAATAGTTTTTAATTGTATTTTGGCCTCTTGAGCTTTTGTTTGAGCAATAAGAGGTAAAAAATTAGGCAGTGCTATTAACAATAAAATTCCTATAATTGCCAAAACTAAAAGCATTTCTTGTAAGTTGAAAGCTTTGATTTTGTGTGTCTTATACTTCATATATGTAGGCGTTAACTAATCTTCAGTTTTTAGGTCTGCAAAAATATACTTTTTTGATTTACTTAGAGGCTTGATATTCATAATATTGATGATTTATAAATACCGGACCTATATAATAGTGTCAGAAATCTATATTTTGTTACCATGAAAAAATAAAAAAATGAATTATTTATTTAGTTACGGTAATTATAGGTAATTGTATATCTGTTAAATTTGTGTAAGTACAGGATTTCTTTATCGACTTTATACAAAAAACATTGAGTATGGATATTATTGACTACCTTCTGGGTAGGGGAGGTTTCGCTATATTGGCACTTGTAGTTGTGGTAGTGTTATTATATAATAAGATAAAGGCTAGAAGAGCATTCAGAGTTTCTCCAAAAAAGAAAAATAAATAAAAATAATAAGGATAAAAAAAGGAGTCAAACATATGGTAAGACTCCTAGGTGTTTTAAAAATAGTTACCTTAATTAAACAGACATACTTTATGTGCAGAAAAAGGACTGTATCTACAAGAAACATCTCCAGGTCCTAAAAATGGAGACATGTTCCAGCAGTCTGCATTGGAGTTGCATCTTCTTCCTGCAATGTTTCCGCCATTAATTTCTTTTTGTTGTTCTTTGTTTAAAGAAATTCCTAATTTTTTGATTTTGTTAATCATCGTGTGAAAAATTTAACTTGTTATATTATTTCAAGATAAATTCTTTAGTACTATGAATTGGAACTTTGTGGAAGTTCTACAAAATCATGTGGATCAAAGTAGTGTTTTAGTTAAAAGTATCTTTATGAATCTTATAATAAATTTTTAGGATTGCTCTTTTTCAAAAAAACTAAACACGGATCCTCCGTATTTGCGAGCGTTTCTAAAATTAGGAGCATCTTCTAGCGATGTATGTTTAGAATGTTCTATGATCAAAAGACCATCTTCGTTAAGTAGATCATTAGTAAAAACTAATTCTGCAATTTTTGTAAACTGCTCCGTGTCGAAGTCATATGGAGGATCTGCAAAAATAATATCTGATTTCTTTTTTACTTTTTCTAGATAGCTATACACATCACTTTTAATGGTATCTATATCAAATTCTAGCTCCTTGGCAATACTTTTTATATAACCTACACATCCATAATTAGCATCTACTGCAGTTATATTTTCAGAACCACGAGAAGCAAACTCATAACTGATGTTTCCTGTTCCAGCAAAAAGATCTAGTAAGGTTACCTGAGAAAACACATAATGATGATTTAGGATATTAAACAATCCTTCCTTAGCCATATCTGTTGTAGGTCTTACAGGTAGTTTTTTTGGTGCCTGTAATCTTTTTCCTTTATATTTTCCTGAAATAATTCGCATATCAAAAATGACTTAATAAAACAAAATGTTGGTGTGTATCTATAGAATCCATTGTTTCTGGTAGTTGTATGGTGTTATTTCTATTTCCAAAACTTACATTTCTTATATATTTATAAGCAATATTGTAACATGGACTGTCTTTAGAAATATCTCCAAGAAAAACCAGCTGAAACTCTTCGGGATTTAATCGCAATTGTTCTGCTGCAAACATTACATAATATAGAAAATCTTCATTGGTTTCATATATATATGAATTGCTCAGTACTAATTTTCCTTTGGTTACAACTACTAAATCGAAAGATGCAGAATTCATATTAGCAAAAACTCTGGTCGTTTCATTGTTTTTTTCTTTGGATAAAACACTATCCACTAATATTGTGGAAGAGTGCTTGTACGTAAATGATCCGAATGTTTCAAAAAAGAAATTGGTGATATTGGTGTAAGGAATATAAACAATTACTATTTCATGCTGATTAAGTTCATCGTAGGCTATAAAATCATTTTCTAATACTTTAATGTTGTATTTTAAGTAATCTTTTAGCAATTCAGGATCAAATAAAGCTTTAGGTACAGCAGTATAAAGATCGTTTTCATAGATCACTTCTACAGTTTCAAAATCATATTTTAAATGTGTATTATGATCAAAAACATACTTGATTTTGTTTAAAACCTGCTCAGGAGATAAGCGTACACCAAAATTATCTTGCTCTAAAGCAACTATTTCGTTTTCAGAATTTACTGCACAAAAAGAAAGTCCATTCAGGCTCACCTGAATGGACAATGTATATTTTGTGTTACCTGTGGTGTTACTCTTGTTTTGTATTTGAGTCATACGTTTTTGGCCAATTACCCGTGGTATTTACTTCTTGCATAGAACCTACTGATAAAAAAGGTCCATCAACACCTTCTACTGATACTACTTGCTTTTCTTGGAATAATAAATCCTTATCAAGATCGTGTAGTAAGATATCCTTTGCTACTCTTGCTTCGAAAACACTTACTCGTATTCCGTTTTTGTCGATAAATCCAGCATCAAGTTCGAATTTAGCATCTTTACCATCTACAGGAACATTCATCATTGTTTTGTATCGATCACTTCCTTTAAATAAAGAATCCTTAACAGAAGCATATCCAAGTGTATCAACTACAACAGTATCTCTTGGCTCATCAATTTGTAGGATTTTGTTGAATGCTACAAAACTAGAATCTCTACGCTGCGTTAATGTAAACTTAGCAGTATCTATAAAAGCAATTAATTTTGTTGGATCTTTTTCAAATTTACCAACTACCGTTTTATGGGCTAATTCTGCTTGTCGGATATCTCTAAGGTTTTCAATGGCTTTTGCATAACGCACCTTTTTAACTTTATTGAATCTTACAGGACCCATTACAGAATCGTATACCATGTATCCCAAGGCTGCGATAACTACCCATAGAACTAATTGAAGAACAATTTTCATTTTATAATTTAGCTTTTAGACATTAGTGTATACGCAAATCTACAATTTTTTTTTAATCGTAAAAGTTTATAGCCAAAAAATCATTACTATCTTTGATTTATTAACAGATTATGGATTTAAGGAATACAGATATTTCATGAGGGAAACAGAGTTTTATCAATTATTAAAAGATGATTTTCCTTTTGAACTGACTCTAAAACAGGATATTGTACTTCAGAAGCTTTCTACTTTTATTTTATCAAGTACAAAAGACTCACTTTTTTTATTAAAAGGGTATGCGGGAACAGGAAAAACAACTTTAATAGGAACTTTAGTAAAAAATCTATGGAAAGCGAAGTTAAGTTCTGTTTTATTAGCTCCTACGGGTCGAGCTGCAAAGGTGATTACTAATTATTCAGGAAGACATGCGCAAACCATTCATAGGAATATTTATTATCCTAAAAAGAACAGTAGTGGAGGACTTGCTTTTCAGTTAAAACAAAACAAAAATAGGAACACAATTTTTATCGTAGATGAAGCCTCTATGATCCCTGATACACCCAGCGATAGTAAGTTGTTTGAGAATGGCTCATTACTAGATGACCTAATGATGTATGTGTACTCTGGTCATAACTGTAAGGTTTTATTTATAGGGGATACTGCACAGTTACCGCCTGTAAAATTAGAAGTTAGTCCAGCACTAGATCCAGATACACTATCGATGGGATTTAATAAAGATGTGATACAAATAGAATTAGATGAAGTTGTGCGACAAGCCGAGAATAGTGGTGTTTTAATGAATGCAACCTCATTAAGAGAATTGTTAAATGATGGTTTTTATGAATCTTTTCAGTTTGACGTACAAGGATATCCTGATATTATTAGATTGGTAGACGGGCACGATATTATGGATGCTTTAAATGATTCGTACGCAAGTTCCGGTCATGAAGAATCAGTCATTATATTAAGGTCTAATAAAAGAGCCAATATATATAACCAACAAATTAGATCCAGAATACTATTTCAAGAAGAGGAGCTTTCCGCTGGAGATTATTTAATGGTTGTAAAGAATAATTATTTTTGGTTGGATACTAAAAGTGAGGCAGGATTTATCGCGAATGGCGATATTATAAAAATACTTGAAATTTATGCAATAAAGGAATTGTATGGTTTTCGTTTTGCTGAAGTAAAAATTACCATGGTTGACTATCCTGACCAAAAGCCGCTAGAAACCGTGCTTATTTTGGATACATTAACTTCTGAAACACCTTCGTTGTCCTACGAAGACTCTAATAAGTTGTATCAGGAAGTAATGAAAGATTTTGAAGGAGAAAAGTCGAAGTATAAAAAGTTTTTAGGGGTTAAAAATAATAAGTTTTTTAATGGATTACAGGTTAAATTCTCTTACGCAATTACTTGTCACAAATCTCAGGGAGGACAATGGGATACGGTATTTATAGAACAACCATATCTTCCCGATGGTGTTAATAAGGATTATCTACGATGGTTGTATACTGCGGTTACTAGAGCAAAAGAAAAATTGTATCTTATCGGATTTAAAGACGATTTTTTTATCGAAAATTAATTTTTTAAGAAATGCAAGAAACAATAATAAGTATATGCTTAGGAATTGGATTAGCGGCATCTGTTGGGTTTAGAGTGTTTTTACCTTTGTTGGCGGTTAGTTTAGCAGGACATTATGGAGCGATTCCTTTAAATTCTGATTGGGAGTGGGTAGGGAGTAACACGGCATTAATCGTTTTATCTATAGCTACAGTAGTTGAGATATTAGCTTACTACATTCCTTGGTTTGATAATTTATTAGATACTATAGCGATTCCACTTGCGGCAATTGCAGGAACAGCGGTTATGGTATCAACTGTTGCTAATTTAAGTCCTGTAGTTACGTGGGCTCTTGCTATTATTGCAGGTGGAGGAACAGCGGCAACGGTAAAAAGTACAATGGGAGCATCTAGGTTAACATCATCTGCTACAACAGGTGGATTAGCTAATCCTATAATTGCAACAGCAGAAACGGGTACAGCGACAATTATGTCGATATTATCGGTATTTCTCCCGTTCATAGCAATTATTATGGTAATACTGTTGTTTTTTGGTTTAAGAAAAGTTTATAAAAAACTATTCACTCGCTCTTCCGGAAAATCGATTTAAAAAAGTTATTTTTGACCTGCAAAAGCAAGCAATTTTGAACAAAACGGACTTAAAAACTATCGCAATGATTCCTGCGAGGTACGCTGCATCCCGATTTCCAGGGAAATTAATGCAGGATCTTGAGGGAAAATCTGTCATTTTAAGAACATACGAAGCTGCAGTGAGTACTTCATTGTTTAGTGAGGTTTATGTGGTAACGGATAGCGAGATTATATTTAAAGAAATTACGGCTCACGGTGGCAAAGCCATTATGAGTATTAAGGAGCACGACTGCGGAAGCGATAGAATTGCTGAAGCAGTGGAAAATATGGATATTGATATTGTAGTCAATGTGCAAGGCGATGAGCCTTTTACTGAAAGAGAAAGCCTAGAAAAGGTTTTAGAAGTATTTCGGGGAGAGGATGCTGCTAAGATTGACTTAGCAAGTCTTATGACGCCAATGACTGATTGGGATGATATCTTGAACCCAAATAGTGTTAAGGTAATTGTGGATAAAGACGACTACGCCTTATATTTTTCCAGAGCTCCAATTCCGTATCCTAGAGATAAAGAAATCAGTCATACCTATTTTAAACATAAAGGTATTTATGCATTTAGAAAGCAAGCAATTCTAGATTTTTATCGCCTACCGATGAGGACTTTAGAAGCTTCTGAAAAAATTGAATGTATTAGATATTTAGAATATGGTAAGAATATAAAAATGATAGAGACGCATCATGAAGGTGTGGAAATAGATACCCCGGAAGATTTAGAAAAAGCAAGGAATTTAATTAATAAACAAAATCTTTTGAATAGTACATCTACGGTTACTCCTAAAGTTGAACAATCCATCCATAAGAATTTTCCTATGGTACCAAGAGTGGTTTTTGGTAAAGGATCTTTTAATCAACTAGGGCAAATCCTCTCTTCTGAAAGAAAAAATGGAGCCCCTTTTATCTATCTTATAGATGATGTTTTTGAAAATAACAAAACATTTATAGAAGATAGAATACAGTTATCGGGTAATGATAGCATAGTGTATGTTTCCACAAAAGAAGAACCTAAAACTTCTCAAGTAGATCAATTAGTTTCTGATTTTAAAAACACATACAGTTTTACACCAAGTGGTATTATAGGTATTGGTGGTGGATCCATTATGGATCTAGCAAAAGCAGTAGCTATAATGATGAATAATACAGGAAGCGCTACAGAATACCAAGGTTGGGATCTTGTAGACAATAAAGCTGTGTATCACGTGGGTATTCCAACAATTTCTGGAACAGGAGCAGAGGTGTCAAGAACAACAGTATTGACAGGTCCTGAAAGAAAATTAGGTATTAATTCTGATTTTACACCTTTTGATCAGGTAATTCTAGATCCAGAATTAATACGAAATGTTCCCAAAGACCAATGGTTCTATACAGGAATGGATTGTTATATCCATTGTATCGAATCGTTAAAAGGAACATATCTTAATGCTTTTAGCCAGAGTTATGGAGAAAAAGCGTATGATTTATGTAAAGAAATCTTTCTTGAAGATACGCTCGATAAAGAAGAAGCAGATGCTAAATTAATGATGGCTTCCTGGCATGGTGGAATGAGTATAGCATATTCGCAGGTTGGAGTTGCGCATGCCATGAGTTATGGATTAGCATATGTTTTGGGTACCAAACATGGAATAGGTAATTGCATTGTATTTGATAAGTTAGGAGATTATTATCCAGAAGGAGTGGCGCTATTTAAAAAAATGAAGGAGGTTCATGAAATTGAGCTACCAGTTGGTGTTTGTGCGGATGCCACCGAAGAACAATTGGATACAATGGCATCTGTTGCTCTTGGTTTAGTTCCTTTATGGGAAAATGCATTAGGAAAAAATTGGCAGGAACAGATAAATGCGGATAAGCTAAAAGAAATTTATCGTACTTTATAAGTGATCTTTAATACTTAAAGTTATTATGACTAGACTAGCATCTTTTATATTTTATAAAATAATGCGATGGAAGATGATAGGAGATTTTAGTAGTGATACTATTAAAAAATGTGTTGTTATAGCAGTACCCCATACTAGTTGGCATGATTTTTATTTGGGATTATTGATCCGAAAGGTAAATCGTGTGAAAATAAGTTTCATGGGTAAGAAAGAACTTTTTAAATGGCCATTTGGTTGGTATTTTAGAAAAGTAGGCGGGATAGCTTTAGATAGAACACCTGGACAGAATAAAGTCGAAGCAATTGCAAAAGAATTTGAGAAACGTGATGAGTTAAGATTAACTTTAGCTCCAGAAGGAACTAGAAAGAAGGTATCTACATGGAAAACAGGTTTCTACTATATAGCTATAGCTGCAGAAGTACCAATTATTATGGTTGCTTTTGATTTTGGAAAGAAAAGAGTAGTGATCTCTGATCCCTTTTATCCTACAAATAATCTTGATAAAGATCTACAATTTATGTATGCTTTTTTCAAGGATGTGAAGGGAAAAGTACCTGAATATAGTTTTGAACCAGAAGTTTAGAACTTTTCAGTATTTTCCTTTTTAATTATTTCTTTTTTAGGTTCTTTCTTTTTTTCTTCAAGTGCACCAGCTCCAAAAAGTAGTTCAGTACTGGAGAATGTCGTTCCAAAAGTTTTCGCGGCATAGTATACTTGCGATATAGCACTTTCTACCTGTTCTGTTGTAAGTTCTTTTAAAGGATGAACATACGCCGACCAAAGAATGCCATTAGAAATGGCGTACTTTACATCTAATGCCGAGTGAAAATTAGCAGTCATAGAATCTAACAATAAATCTTTATCTAAATTTTCGGATTCCATAATCGGAGCTATAATGCGCATTCGATTGTTTTTTTGATCAGTAACGCATAGCATTGGAGTATCTTTATATACTAATTGCCAATTTCCAGTGATTCCTGCTAATGTATCTGCTTTTCTGGTAATTATTTCTCTTAATGTTTCATTAGTCATATTTTGAGCCTGAGAAAATTGCATTACCAAAAGAAATGTCAAAAAGATCCATTTTTTCATAATTGTCTTAGTTTTTTGGTTGGTCGAAAAGGTGAATTAAACATAACAAAAAAGACTGTCTTTTATAGACAGTCTTTTCATAAAGTGTTGTTATGCTTTTATTTATTCATCAGAAGAAGATTCTTCCATAGTATGATATACATTTTGTACATCATCATCTTCCTCTATTTTTTCTAAAAGTTTTTCTACTTCAGCAACTTGTTCTGCAGTCAGTTTTTTGGTGACTTGCGGTATACGTTCGAATCCAGAAGATAAAATCTCAATTTCTCTACTTTCTAATTCTTTTTGGATCGCTCCAAAACTTCCAAAAGGCGCATATATTAAAATACCATCTTCATCCTGAAATACCTCTTCAGCACCAAAATCAATAAATTCTAGCTCTAGTTCTTCAGGGTCTAATCCCTCTCCATTAATTCGGAAATTACAAGTATGATCAAACATAAATTCTACAGAACCAGAGGTTCCTAAGTTTCCGTCACATTTATTAAAATAAGATCTTACATTGGCTACTGTTCTATTGTTGTTGTCAGTTGCTGTTTCTACCAGAATAGCAATTCCATGAGGAGCATATCCTTCAAAAAGGACTTCTTTATAATCGCTTTGATCTTTGTCAGAAGCTTTTTTAATGGCACGCTCTACATTATCTTTCGGCATATTTACAGACTTTGCATTCTGTATTACAGCTCTTAAACGAGAATTAGAAGCTGGATCAGGACCACCTTCTTTTACAGCCATTACAATATCTTTACCAATACGAGTAAATGCTTTGGACATTGCTGACCAACGCTTCATTTTACGTGCCTTTCTGAACTCAAAAGCTCTTCCCATAATCTAAATTTAAAATCTGAATACAAACATAAGTAGAAACAAAAAGTTTCACAAATCGATATTCATTTCTGATTTATATTTTATTCTTCTTCTACAATTCCGTCGATGGCTTTTGCTAATTTAAAGTCATTTTCGGTAACACCATCTGCATCATGAGTAGATAATGAGATGTTAACTACGTTGTATACATTGGACCAATCTGGGTGATGATTTAGTGCTTCTGCCTCAAAAGCTATACGTGACATAGCTGAAAAAGCATCTTTAAAATTTTCGAATTCAAAAGAAGTATGGATTGCATTATCTTCATATTCCCACCCATCCATTGTTTTTAATCGACTTGTAATTTCTGTTTCAGTTAATTTCATAATTGTATTATTAGTTTAAATAGATCTTTGTAATATAATTAAAGTCCTAATTCTTTTCTTAACACTTCATCCTTATTACTATTCTTACTCCAATAAGGAGATTTTATGCTTTTTAGTTTCGTTGCTTTTGTAACTAATTCTTTTGCATTAGAACCAAAACCACTTTTAAAAGTTTCTGTCCAGCTTTCTATCTCATAAGGGAAAGAAGGGGTAAAAGTGATACTTATGCTTCGATTTAGTTTGGGGTATTCTATAGTATATGTATTGTAATTGGCATCTTTTTGCAAGGTAGCTTTCGCATCATATGCCTTAATTTCTTTATGTTTAAGTCTACAGTATTCTAAAGAAGGAATGATTTTTAAGTCTCCTTGTGGTAATTCATTTGGGTTAATTCGAATTTTAGTCCATAATTCATTTTCAAGAATGTCTTTTTTTAATTCAAAATTTTGATCCGCTTCTCCTTGAAAATAGGAGTGAGACGTAAGCTCATATTTTTCTCTGTTATTTAATTGAGCATATACATGACCACACCATTCTTGCATAGAACTTGATATTTTTACAGCATGTTGATTGTCAGCAACAGGATAAAAAGTACTTTGCATAATAGAATAAGGATATATTCCTGTATTGAATTTTTTAGTGGCATTTAATTTTAGGACAGGAATATTATCAGAGTTTTGGTAATCCGCTTTTACTTGTTCTTTAGCCAAAAAATCTTCAGTAACATATATTAGTACAGCTTTTCCTTCTCTCATTTCACCATATCTGGCTTGTTCCAATTTGTACGATGTTATTTCTGCATTTCCAGCATACCAGTATTTTTTAAACTCTTCAGAAAGTTCTTTTGTAGGTTTTATAATTGTGGTTGTGTTTTCTGTACTGGTTTTTTCAGTACTTTTTATGTTTTCATCTGCTTTGATATTACTGCACGCAATAATTACCAAAACACCTAGTATCCCAAAAAGGAGCAATGACTTTTTCATAATATAATTTTTAAGCAATGTAATTATCTAGAATACTTTTTTGGACAAATTTTATTTCAAAACAACATTGATGTGCCCTTATTATTCTTTCATATTAGTAAAACTAAATTACGATAATGCTATGATCTGGCAAGTTCTATTAACGTTTCATAAACAAGTTGTATGGGTAATCCCATTACATTGAAATAGCTACCTTCTATATTTGTAATTCCGATATGTCCAATCCATTCTTGTATTCCATAAGCACCCGCTTTATCTAATGGAGAAAAAGTATCTACATAGTATGTTATTTCTTCACTACTTAGTTCTTTAAAAGTTACTTTGGTAGTTTGATTAATAACTTTGGTAGCTGTTGGTGTTTTAAAACATACTGAGGTAATTACTTCATGAGTTTTTCCTGATAAGGAAGCGATCATGTTTTTAGCATCTGCTAGGTTTTTAGGTTTTCCTAATGCGATATTCTGATGCCAGACAATCGTATCACTAGTTATTAGAATATCATTTTTTCTTAATTCTGTAAATTCTGCAGCTTTTAGTTTCGCTAAATAATCAGAGATTTCTTCCGCTTTAAGGTGATCAGGATATATTTCATTTACTTGTTTTAACTGAATTGTAAAATCCAGGTCTAAATCCTTAAAAAACTGTTGTCTTCTGGGAGACCCTGATGCCAGAATTAAGTTATAATCTTTTAATACTTTTTTAAGCATTTCTTATTTTAGAATAAATTGATAAAGTAATAGAGATAACGAAGCTAAGAATAGTATAATTTTTAATAGAAGACTTAAAATTTTAAAATCTTTATTACTTTCTGCTCCCCAACTTTTAAACATAAAATATAATAGTGGAGCAACGAGTAACCCTAGAACTATGATAACAGCAGTAGAATTATTGAATAAATATGTATATACATAATAAATGATCATACCTATTGGTAATATGGTCAAGCCTCCAATCAATTTTGCCGTACGATCTTTTCCTAAACTAATTGGTATTGTTGGTAAACCTGCATTGTGATCTCTATCAACATGCATACAGTCTTTTACAATTTCTCTAATAGTAACAATTATAAAAGCAAAAATGGAATAGTCTACAACAATTAAAAAAATAACCTTTTGTGAAGCTCTATTTTGCTCATTAATAGCAGGAAGCAAGTCAAAAATAGTCACAGCTATCAATCCCAAAGCCATAAGAATACCAATAATGATATTTTTTAAAACTAATATTTCTTTTAGATAGGTCGTGTAAATATAAAATATACCTGATACCACTATAAACAAAGCAGCTAATTTGGGTATTCCGATGATATTAGATAAATAAAAACCAATACCAACTCCAATAACATTAAATACTATAAAAAGACGGTTTAAGACTTTTTCAGATACAATCGTCTCTGATTGTTCTTTATCCTGAATATATAACATAACATTTGCTGCGGCCACTAAAGAAATAGTGGAAATAATTAAAAGCGAAATTCCGAATGTATTTAGTGTTACGTCTATATCAAACGGTTCAAAAAGGCCATATTTAATAAATAATTGTGCTAAGGCTATAAGAATGAGATTATCAAATTTAATCAGCTTTAAATATGCTTGCATATGGGATTGGTTTGATTTGTTCGCAAATGTAGTAATTAATCTTTTTTGAGGAAGTATTAACTTAACTTCTTCATGTCCTTATTTTATAGGGTTGTAGGTCTTTATTAACGTTAATGGTCGGTTAACGATGCTTAATTCCTCGTTTTGATAGATGGTATCTTATAAATTTGATCTCATCAACAATCAAAAAACGAATAGTAATGTTTAGAATCATCATCATTTTATTAGTAACCTATAGTTCTATTGCGCAGACTAAGTATCAAAAAGACTTTGATTATTACTGGAATACAGTTGATAAATATTTTGCATATTTTGATACTCAGCAAATCGATTGGAACGAAGTAAGAAGGATTTATCAACCTTCTGTGGACACGATTCAAAATGGGGATGATTTTATTCGTTTATTGGAAATGACTAATAATGAGTTGTTTAATGGTCATATAGGTCTTAATACTAATTTGAATTCTTCTAGCAGAATGCTACCTACAGGTACAGATATTTGGGTTACCTACAAAAATAATAAATACACTATAGCAGCCATTAGAAAAGGTTTTCCTGCAGAAAAAGCAGGATTAGCAATAGGAATGGAGGTGACTGGGTATAATGGAATTACAATTTCAGAAGCTGTAAAAAAGTTTTTACCTAAAAGTGTTACTGTACATACTAATAAAATGTATGAATATGCAGCAAATCTTTTATTGGCCGGAACACATAATACTAAAAGAAGTATGAATGTTAATGGCTCATTAACATTCAATATAGAAAATGTAAAAAATAAGAATGCCACAGAATTGGTGGTTTCTAAAGTGATACGAGATAATATTGGTTATATCAAAATCAATAACTCCTTAGGAAATAACAATACTATAAAAGCTTTTGATGAAGTAATGAAGAACCTTCATAATACCAAAGGTATTGTTTTAGATCTTAGAGATACTCCTAGTGGAGGTAACACAACGGTTGCTAGAGCTATTATGGGATCTTTTATAAGTAAAGAAGCGCCTTATCAACAACACAATTTTATTTATGAAAAAAGATTATTTGATGTAGAAAGAAAAACAATCGAGCTGGTTTCTCCTAGAGGAAAAACGTACAAGAACCCTTTGGTAATTCTTTGTGGTCGATGGACCGGAAGTATGGGAGAAGGCATAACAATTGGATTTGACGGATTAAATAGAGCAGAAGTAGTTGGTACGGAGATGGGAGATTTATTAGGAGCTATTTATCAATATACACTACCAGAAACTAATATTGGGTTTCAATTTCCGGTAGAAAAGTTATTTCATATAAATGGGATTCCTAGAGAAGATTTTAAACCAAAACATTATATCTTAGATTCTCAAGATCAATTGCAAAAAGCTATTGATATCATCAATACATCTTTATAATGAAGAAAAAGATAAACATACTGATCACAACATCCGCCATGGCATTAATTGCATTATGTGCAATACAAGCATATTTGATACATAATACCTATCAATTAAAAAAAGATGTCTTTATCAAAGAAACTAAAAAAGCCATTAGTAATATAGATAATACTGTAGAGATGGATTCTTTGGCAGAAGCATGGTATGTTTACTTAAGTGAAAACCTAATAGAATATAAGAAGAATAATATCCAAAAGAAAGAAGCATTGAACAGGTTTAGACCTATAACAGATTCTCTAAATCATTTATTTGTAGATTATTATAAAAAGGAAATTGCAAATAGAAATTTAGAGTACGATTTGCAATATAAAAAGGATATCAAAAGTATTGTAATTTTTGATGGAGAAGAGATGGATTCTATTTTTTCGGCATCAAGTGGAGAAAATGTTTATTCTTTTGGAGAAAAGTTTCCTAAAGAAGATGAAGTAGTGATGAGTAAAGCCCGTTGGTTTACTGATATGGACTATGAAAATGAAATTAATAATGATATGATAAATGTTTCATTAGATATAGAAGTGAGAACAGTTGATTATATCAATATTATAGGGTGGAAGAAGATTGTATTTAAGCAGATGGCAACATTATTTATTTTCTCTATTCTTTTATTCCTTTTTGTAGTAAGCCTAATGTTTTATTCTATTAGAAACCTAATTCGTCAGAAAAAACTAGCGGATATAAAAACGGATTTCATTAATAATATCACTCACGAACTTAAGACTCCTATGGCTACTCTAGGTATTGCTACTAAGAGTTTAAAGAAAACTGAAATACAGAATTCTCCAGAGGCATTTTTTAATACGTTGGACATTTTAGATCGTCAAAATAGTAGGTTACAGAAGTTAGTAGATCAAGTGGTAACGAATAGTTTAGGATCCGAAGAAATAATACTTAACAAAGAAGAAATATTAGCAGATACTTATTTTAAGAATGTTTTAAAGGATTTTGAATTATCTGTTCAGGATATGGATGTTACCGTAAGTTCTAAGATCGAGTTTAGAGAAGTATATTTTAGTATTGATAAGTTTATGTTTACCACTGCATTACTTAATATTCTGGATAATGCAGTGAAATATGGTAAAGAAAAAGTGGATATAGTGTTTAGAACCTATCTTAAAGATGATGTGTATGAGATCTCAATCCATGATAATGGAATTGGAATTTCTGAAAAAGAGCAACGTAAAATTTTTGAAAAGTTTTATCGTGTTACAAAGGGAGATATTCATGATGTAAAAGGGTTAGGGCTAGGGCTTTTTTTTACTAATCAAATTGTAAAAGCGCATCAAGGTAATATCAAATTAGAAAGCAAGCAAGATTTAGGGACAACGTTCACAATAACAATACCGACAAAAATATAATTATGAAGCATATATTATTAGCAGAAGATGATTTTGATTTCGGAAGTATTTTAAAACAATATTTAGAGCTTCATGGATACAGTGTAGTTTGGGCCCAGGATGGGAAAGAGGCCTTACAAGTGTTCTCCGAAAAACAGTTTCATATATGTGTATTTGACGTAATGATGCCAAAAATGGATGGTTTTACATTGGCAGAAAAAGTAATAGAAATTAATCCAGAAGTTCCATTTGTTTTTCTAACAGCTAAAAAAATGAAGGAAGATAAAATACGTGGTTTAAAACTGGGAGCTGATGATTATATAGTTAAACCTTTTGAAGCTGATATTTTAGTTTTAAGACTTCAAAATATTTTAAAAAGATCTCAGAGAATTGAAACTATTCGCGAAGAAGTTATAACAATTGGTAATTATAAGTTTGAGGCAACTAATCACTGTCTAACACTACACGGAGAACGACAGAAACTTACAGAAAAAGAAACAGTTTTGATTCAATATTTATATGATCATAAAAACACCATGATCAAAAGAGAAAATTTATTAAAAGACGTTTGGGGTAATGATGACTTCTTTTCAGGTAGAAGTATGGATGTGTTTATTAGTAGGTTACGAAAATATTTTAAACAGGATAATAAAATAAAAATAGAGAGTGTAAGGGGAGTAGGGCTCACCTTTAATTTGGAATAATTAAAGCCCATCAATCATCAATCAAAAAAACGAATAATTATGAGAACAATAAGTATCTTTCTGTGTCTAATAGTGTCATACTGTATTAGTGCGCAAACATCAGTAAATGAGTTGGATAGAAAAATAGATTCTATATATAAGACTAGTAAAATAGCTGGTTTTGGAGTTTCTATTATGACACCTGATCAAATATTATATCAAAATGGATTTGGTTATGCTGATATAGAAATTAATAAAAAATATACTGTAAATACAGTGCAAAATATTGGTTCTGTTTCCAAGACTTTTATCGGAATTGCTTTAATGAAGGCTATAGAACAAGGGAAGTTAAGTGTAGATACTTCCATTAACGATATTTTGCCATTTAAGATTCATCATCCCAAGTACCCAGAAATTTCAATTACTGTTGAGCATTTGGCTACGCATACATCTTCTATATTAGATACCGACGCTTATGAAAAGAGTTATGTTATAGAAAATGCAGTAGCACTCAATAAAGAAAGTTATACTAAAAAAGAACGTAAAGAATTGGAGTTAATGAGCTCTAATAAGACATATAGTCTAGAGAGTTTTCTTAAAAATCATTTAACTCCAGAAGGAGAATGGTATGAAAAAAGTAATTTTTTAAAACATCAACCGGGAGATAGGTATGAGTATTCCAATATTGCATCTGCATTATTAGCGTATATAATAGAAATAGCCACTGATATGTCATTTCCGGAGTATACGCAAAAACATATTTTGGATCCATTAGGTATGAATAATTCTGGTTGGTCGGATGAATCTATTTACCAAGGACATCGCGCTTCTACCTATACAGAATCGGGAAATATTATCCCTAAATATAAATTAATTACATATCCTGATGGAGGATTTAAAAGTAGTATCAAAGAATTATCTATGTATCTACAAGGTCTTATGAGAGGATATTACGGAGAAGATAATATACTTAAAGCTGCAGCATTTCAGAAAATGATGTCTGCTAAATTAACTAAAGAGCAGTACAATACTAAAAAGGAATTAAACGATAACTACGGATATTTTTGGGAAGTTTCTCCTTCTGGAAAAATGGGACATAATGGCTCGGATCCAGGGATATTAACCTTGATGTATTTTAATAAAAAAGAAAAAGTAGGAGCTATTTTTTTTATGAATACTTCTTTAGAAGAAAGCAAGGAGATTATACGTTCCGTACAACAAATTTGGAATACAGTAAAAGAATTCAAAAAAGATTATATCAATACGTTAAGCATTGGTGAGTGACCAATAGCGTATAAGTAATACTGTCAATATTCATAACTACTGTGTAACATAAAAAGAATACATAAAATGTTCAAATCAAAATTTTGGAACCAACTTATAATCTTTGTAATTGCTATAATAACTATTTTAATAGCTAGGGAGTATTTTTCTAACCTACTGATTGAAAAAGGAATTAAATCATATCAGACACATACGTTTTTAAATATTGGATCAAATCTGCTTTTAATTCTAGTTTCGATAGTATTAATACAAAATAATGGAATTTCTGAAATCGCAGGAATAAAACGAACAAAACTAAAAAGATGGTATCTATTACTTTTTCCTCTTGTCTATTTAGTATTACTTAATGGATTATCGATAGATGAAATGGATAGAGAACCGCTAATTTCTAATATTCTTGTGTTTGCAATATATTCTTTGTCCATTGGTTTTGCAGAAGAATTAAGTCTTAGAGGTTTTTTACAGTCTTATTTAATCAAACACTTAGGTACTACAAAAAGGAATATAGTTTTATCCGTATTAATTTCTTCTTTATTTTTTGGATTACTGCATTTAATAAATTTTGACAATGGATTTTATGGAGAATTATCTCAAGTTATGTACGCAACATTTATCGGAGTGATGTTTGGAGTGCTATTAGTTATTACCAAAAGAATTTATCCTTTAATTATTATCCATGCTATTATTGATTTTGTTGGAGACTTTGATACAATTGGACTTAATATTAACAACACGACGAGTGAAAGCAGTTCATTAGAAAGTGCTACTCTTATAGCTTTGTTGGTATCACCTTGTTTATTATATGGAGTTTCACTTATAAGAAAATATCCACTACAAGATAATATAGAAGAATGAAAAATTAAGCATAACATATTAGAGTAAAAAAATCAATCATTAATCAAAAAACAAATATTATGAAAACACTAATTTTAATTATTGCTAGTTTTGTATTGGGTTTATTAACTACCAATGCGCAAACGACAGAAACGAGTTCATCAAAATCTTCTTCAGAATTTTCATTTACATATGACTCCGATGCAGAAAACAAAAAGTTCTATAGATCTTTTATTACGCTGGATATGGATGATAATTATAGAATAAAAATAAAATTTATGAAGTATATGGAGTCTAATGTAAAATCATATTTAATTGATCAGTTTGGAAAAGAAAATATGACCGAAAAAAATGATTCTTATGTATGGAGTAAAGGTTTAGAAGAAGAGGAGGTTTATCAAGTAAAGCTAAAAGGAAATAGGCTAAGAATAAATGTTAAAAAAGAACTGGCATCCGATAAGTTACTTAAAAGATTTACTCAGATAGGTAAAGAACTAAAAAAACTAACTTCAGAATCAGCTGGTAGTTAGAGAAATAAGTAGAAACATCAATTAATAATCATTAATCAAAAAACAAGTAGTATGAAAACAATCATTTTTATGTTGTGTGTAGCGCTGGCTATACCAACTTTAAACGCGCAGACAAGTTCTAATTCTAAAATTTCAGTTAATTATTCTAGTGATGACACTAGTGATAATGGGTATAAAATAAATATCTCTATTTCCAACACTGATGATGCTTACAGCTTAAAAGCAAGTTTTCCTTCACATAAAACAGAGAAAGTAAAAAAGTTTCTGAATGAACATTTAGAAGTAAAAATGTCTAAAAATTACAGTTCTTATATGTGGAATTATAACAATAAAGGAAGTGAAGGATATAGGGTAAAACTTAGAAAAGGTAAATTATCTGTTTTTTTGGATAAAGAAGCAATATCAATTGACCTGGTAGAAGATTTAATAGATGCATTTAGCGATCTAAGAGATTTAATTAAAGATAAATAAAAGAGAACATCTTAATGAAGAAAGTAATTATATGGATGATGTTTTTTATATACATCATTTCAATCAATGCTCAACAGGATCAAAAGAAGTTTCTTACCGCAAAACAAATATCAGATTTGTATGATATGATGATTTCTGAAATCGAATATGTTGATGCAGAATCGATAGAGGTAAGAAATAAAACAAAACAGGTTAATTGGGATCAATACAAGGCCTATCATAAAAAACAGTTTGGGAAAGCCGATGGTTATAAAAGTTTAAGAAAGAAATTTCTTGATTTCGGGAAAGGATTTACTAGTGGGCATTCTTATTTTAAGTTTAGCTATCCAATAGAAAAGCAAAAAAAGGATAAGTTAGAGAGTTCCATTAAAATTGGATTTACATATCCAGAAATGGTGTTTTTTGATATAGAGTCTAAAAAAACAATCTCAAAAATTAATGATGTATCTCTCAAAGATGTTTTTGAACATTTTGTAAACTATGAAACCAGAGCAAATGGAATAGGAACTTGTCAGTCTAGTTTTAAATATAGATTTGAGCGCGGTGTGTTAAAAGTAAAAGGTGATCTTCCAAAGCAAATAACTTTTGAAGATGGCAGTCAAAAAGAAGTGACTTATACTATTGATAAGGATGCAGAATCCTCTTATGATCGTTATATGAAGAGGATTGATCTTAATGAATATCAAGATTGGCAATTAATAGAAAAAGGTTACAAAACAGCTTTACTTATTAGAGATAGTATAGCTTTAGTCAAAATTAAAAACTTTGCTTATAAGAATGGTGATAATGATTTAAGATGCACAACTGCCGTAGGTGATTCTACAGTATGTAGTGATATTGTAAAAATCAGAAATGGGTTAAAATCAGTTGAAAACGATATAAATTACGTGATTTTTGATGTCCAGAGTAATCCTGGTGGAAATGAAAATTCATCATTTCTTGCAGAGTTTTGTCCATCTGAATTTAAAGATTTAAGAGTACAGTATAAAAAAACAGCGATTCTAGAAGACAATGATCTTAGAACAGAATTATCATATGGTTTTCCGGGAGCAAATGGATGGTTTGAAGAAATTTCGGAAAATGGGATTTATGAAAAAACTAAAAATGGAAGTTTTTTACCACCAAGAGGAGACTTCTGTCGAGGTGGAAATAAGTGCGAGCTGGAATATATTGAACCTAATGAAACCGCTAAGCGGAAAGTAAAAAAAATAATAGTTTTAGTTAATGAAAGAACTGCAAGCTCTGCAGATGATTTTGTGTATAGAATGAAAGAATATAGTAATGCTACTATTGTGGGGCAACCACAATCCGCAGACCTAACATTTGCTCTGATTGGGATTGTTTTTTATGTAGACAACCAAGGTAATATAAAGAAAATGTACACAGGTAATAATCAAAGAAATTATGATGTTCCAGGAACAGAACTCTTTCAGTTTTCCATACCCTATTCTAGAACAGTGAATAAAAACGGAGAAATGCTTCAAGGAAATCCACTTAAACCTGATTTGTTAGTTAAAATAACTAAAGGTAATTTTGAAAATCGAGAACGTATAGTGTTAAATAAAGCTATAGAAGAGTTCGTTACCAAAGATTAGAATTAAGTAATTTCAAAAACATAAAATGAGTCTTATCGATGATGATAAGGCTCATTTTTTAGAATAGTAAATCCTCTATATAACTGTTCTATAAAAAATAAGCGAATCATCTGATGCGAAAACGTCATTTTAGATAATGAAAGTTTACCATTGGCTCTATTATATACTTCCGGACTAAAACCATATGGACCACCAATGACAAAAATCAATTGTTTAATACCACTATTCATATGTTTCTGTAAAAGTTGAGAAAAACCTACAGAGTCATATTGCTTTCCATTTTCATCTAATAGGATTAAAACATCAGAAGTAACCGTCTTGCTTAAGATGAGTTTTCCTTCTTTATCCTTTTGTTGTCCTTCACTAAGGTTTTTAGAGTTTTTTATATCAGGTATAATTTCAAAAGTAAATTTAATATAAAACCCTAATCTTTTTGTGTATTCAGAGATAAGATCTTGTAGTTGTTTATGATCTGTTTTACCAATTGCAATTAATTTAATAGTCATAGATATAGTTTCTTTATTGACTTTGTACTTCCAACTTCGTACTTCCAACTTCTTTTCCTACTTTAGCAAAAATAACCATTCAATATGATTACAAAAGCTCAATTTGATACAGAAATTGAATTAATAATAGCCAATGCCATACGAGAGGATGTAGGTGATGGAGATCATAGCTCCTTAGCATGTATTCCGGATACAGCAACTGGTAAAGCTAAATTGTTAGTAAAGGATGAAGGAATATTAGCAGGTGTCGATTTTGCTAAGAAAGTATTTAATTATGTCGACCCTAAAATGGAAGTTGAGGTAAAAATAGAAGATGGATCCGAAGTTGAGTATGGAGATATAGCCTTTTATGTTTCAGGAAGTTCTCAGTCTATCCTTAAGGCAGAACGATTGGTTCTTAATGCTATGCAAAGAATGAGTGCTATAGCTACTAAAACACATCAGTTTGTACAGTTATTAGAAGGAACAGGAACCAAAATTCTGGATACTAGAAAAACAACACCAGGAATTAGAGCTTTAGAAAAATGGGCTGTAAAAATAGGTGGAGGAGAAAATCATAGATTTGCGCTGTATGATATGATTATGCTTAAAGATAATCATATCGATTTTGCTGGTGGAATTACAAAAGCAATAGAGAAGACAAAAAAATATTTAGCTGATACAAATAGGGATCTTAAAATAATTGTAGAAGCTCGAAATCTCGATGAGATTAAAGAGATTCTTAAAACCCCAGGAGTTTATAGAATTTTGATCGATAACTTTAATTATGATGATACCAGAAAAGCTGTAGAGCTTATTGGAGATACTTGCCTTACCGAATCTAGTGGTGGGATAAATGAAAAAACAGTTCGTAAATATGCTGAATGTGGCGTAAATTATATTAGTAGTGGAGCTTTAACCCATTCTGTTTATAATCTTGATTTGAGTTTGAAAGCGGTATAATATATGTCAAAAGCAGTTGAAGATAAACTAAATAAAATTCCGATTATTAATATTCTAGTTAAGATCGGTAAAAAAGTTATTCTTCCCGGTTTCGAAGGTCTTTCTGTGTATGATTTGGTAGAGATTTATGCTATTGGAATTGTAAAAGGAACGTTTTCTGCTAGAGCGAGTGCCATTTCATGGAGCTTTTTTCTATCTCTTTTTCCTTTTTTACTTTTTCTTTTAAATCTAATACCAATTATCCAAATAGATGGTTTCCAAGAAAATTTCTTCGAATTTATAACTTCTGCATTACCTAATCAGTCTAAATTATTCTTTGAAGAGATATACACTGATATTTCTGCTAATCCTAGAACAGGTTTGTTATCTACAGTTTTTATATTGTCATTGTTCTTAATGACTAATGGGATAAATGCTGTATTTTCTGGGTTTGAATATTCGTATCACGTAACATTGAATAGAAATTTTGTAAAGCAGTATATAGTGGCTCTAGGGGTATCTTTGATCGTGGCATCATTGTTGCTTATTACCGTAATAGTAACACTATATTTTAGTTATTTGTTAGAAGATCTTAAGGAGATGGGAGTAATGGATAATACGGTTTTCTGGCTGCAATTTGGTAAATATGGATTGTTTGTCTTGATGATTTTTCTTGTAGTAGCGACGTTGTTTTATTTTGGAACAACAGAAGGAAAAATGAATAGATTCTTTTCTCCTGGAGCATTTATGACTACAGTATTGATCGTGGTAACAACCTATTTATTTGGAGTATATATAGATAATTTTTCTAACTATAATAAATTATACGGTTCAATAGGTGCTATGCTGATTCTAATGGTATATATATGGCTTAATGCTAATTTACTTCTGTTAGGTTTTGAATTAAATGCTTCACTTATTAAATTGAAGAAGAATTTTTAATATTTTAGCAACATACAAACATTTAATTTAACAAAAATGAAAAAACTAAGCTTATTATTTATTCTTTTAGCAATTGTAGGAACTAGTCAAGCTCAGGTTCAAGTTGGGGATGCTACGTTACCAAATACGGTAACTTTTAGCGGAGAAGATTTGACGATTAATGGAGCAGGTATGAGAGAGAAGTTCTTTTTTGATATCTATGCTGGAGGATTGTATCTAAAGAAAAAAAGTACAAGTGCTAGTGCGATTGCTGCTGCAGATGAAACAATGGCAATAAAATTGCATATATTATCTGGTATGATGTCTAGAAGCAAAATGGAATCTGCGCTTAGAGATGGTTTTAAAAAATCTACAAAAGGTAATACGACTTCTTTAGACAAAAGAATAAACACTTTTGTTGGATTTATTAAAGATGAAATAGAAGAGGGACAAATCTATGATATTGTATATGAGAAAGGTAAAGGAAGTGTAATTTATAAAGATGGAGTAGAGAAAGGGTATGTAGAAGGATTAGACTTTAAAAAAGCCTTATTTAACATATGGATTGGAAATAATCCTGCAGATAAAGGTTTAAAAAATGAAATGTTAGGTGCTTTTTAGGATAAAAAGTGTTATTTTAGCGTTGAAATACACAATTTAACGTTTTTTTTCTGTTTTTACTATGCGCGCATAATAAATTTTATTACTTTTGTGTAATAAGGAAAAATTTTAATACTAATACACCCCAGATAAAACTTTAACAAAGATGAAAAAAATTACTTTACTAATCGTAGCACTTATTTCTTTAACAACTGCTACGGCACAAATCAGAGTAGGTAAAGCTGTATTGCCTTACGAAGAAAACTTTGGTGAAACAGATCTTAAGTTAAATGGAGCTGGGATGCGAGAAATGTTATGGATTGACTTATACGCAGGCGGACTTTATTTACAGAAAAAGAGTAAAGACCCAAGAGCTATCTTAGATGCAAATGAAACAATGGCTATAAAATTAAATATAGTATCTGGTTTTGTAACTCAGAAGAAAATGATTAAAGCGGTTCAAGACGGTTTTAAGAAAGCAACTTTTGGTAATACAAAAGCGTTAGATGAAAGAATCAATAAGTTTATTAAATTTTTTAATGAGCCTATTGTTAAAAATGATATTTTTGATATCGTATATATAAAAGATAAAGGAGTACAGGCTTTTAAGAATGGAAAAGAGCTTGGGGTGATAGAAGGAAGAGACTTTAAATATGCTTTATTCAAGATATGGTTAGGTGATGAACCGGCTAGTGAAGGAATTAAGAATGGAATGTTAGGACTTCAGTAGTCTACTATTTTATAAAATTATTAAAAAGCTATCTGAATTTCAGATAGCTTTTTTTGTTTTAGCATCATATTCTCTATATTGAACACTTAAGTTTAAAACAGTTAATTACAATGAATATCTCTAAAGTTCTTATTATAACATTATTACTTCTAACCGGCTTAGTGAATGCTCAAAATGAAATAGTTGGTAAATGGAAGACTATCGACGATAATACAGGTGAACCAAGGTCGATAGTAGAAATTTATAAAAAAGGAAATAAATTGTTTGGAAGAATCGATCGAATTTTAAAAGAATCGGATCGTAAGCAATTATGTAAAGAGTGTGAAGGAGATGACTATAATCAGCCAATAGAAGGAATGGTTATTATCAAAGATTTACAAAAGGATGGTGATGAATATGAAGATGGTACTATAATGGATCCAGAAAATGGAAAAGTATATAGATGTAAAATCTGGATTGAAGAAAATGATCCTAATACGCTGAATGTTAGAGGGTATATTGCTTTCTTATTTAGAACTCAAAAATGGGTTAAAGCATAACCATTTTTAAATCTAAAATTTTATTTAAAGAAAATTTTAACATTTTTTATTGTTAGTTTTTAGAAAAATACAGAACTAAGTCTTTGTAATAATTAAAAACTAAATCATGAAAAAAATAATTACCCTATCTATCTTATTAGTCGTTACGACTATTACTACTGCTCAAATAAGAGTAGGAGATGCAGTAATACCTTATAAAGTAAATTTTGAAGGAGAAGAGCTTACACTAAATGGAGCTGGTGTTAGAAAAGTATTAGGAGTAGAAACATATTCTGGAGGATTGTATACGGTTAATAAGTATACGGATGATAGAAAAGTTTTGGATGCAGATGAAAGTATGTCTATTAGATTAGTTATCAATTCTAAAAAAGTAACTAATAAGAGAATGAAGAAAGTATTTAAAAAAGGCTTTGATGACGCTATGTTTGGTAATACACAGAGCTTAGATGCTAGAATTGATCAGTTTTTAGAATTGTTTGGAAGTACAACTCAGATTAATGATTTCTTTGATTTAGTTTATATCAAAGGAAAAGGAATAAGAACTTTTAAGAATGGAGAAGAAGTTGGATATATAGAGGGAAGGGATTTTAAATATGCTTTATTTAAAATATGGTTAGGAGATGAACCAGCTTGCAAACTTATAAAAGGAGGAATGCTTGGACAAAATGGATAAATAAGATTTACCCCAAAATAAGCAAAAGGCTGATCAATTGATCAGCCTTTTGTTGTATATAATAAGGGTAAAAATGTATTTTTGTTTGAATCAAAAGTATCGATGACGTATTTTATAGATGTAATCCTACCTATTCCTCTTAATAAGGAGTTTACTTATAGTGTTAACGAAAATGAAGCACATTTTTTAAAGCCAGGAATGAGAGTTGCTGTGCAATTTGGTAAGAGTAAAGTCTATGCTGCTTTAGTTACCAATATACATCAAAAGGCTCCAGAAGTATATGAGGCAAAGGAAATTGAACATATTTTAGATGAAGCTCCAATTGTAACAATAAATCAGCTAGAGCTTTGGTCATGGATCTCTCAGTATTATATGTGTTCAAAAGGAGAGGTGATGAGAGCAGCTCTACCGAGTGCTTTTTTATTAGAAAGTGAAACAATTATTCTTAGAAACGATAACAGTTCGATTGACGAAAGCGGATTGAAGGATGATGAATTCTTGTTGTATGAAGCTTTACAGCATCAAAGTTTACTTCGAATACAAGAAGTAATGGATATAATTGGGAAAAAAAACGTTCTACCTTTAATTAAAAGATTATTAGAAAAAGAGGTTATTAACGTACAGGAAGAGATTTATGAGCAATATAAGCCTAAGCTTGTAAGATATGTTAGACTAGTATCCGAATATACAAAAGAGGAAGGTTTACAATCTTTATTGGATTCATTAACTCGTGCTCCAAAACAACGGGATGTATTAATGCATCTATTTATGTTACAAGCTAAAAGTGATAAACCTATTAAAGTAAGTGAACTTGTAAAAGTATCTGGAAGTAACACATCAGTTATTAAGTCGTTAATTAATAAAGAGATATTAGAAGAATATCATAAGCAAACAGATAGGGTTCAATATGAATCGGATGCAGTAGCTGTTACTAAAGAATTAAATACATATCAAGAACAAGCATTAACGGATATTAAAGAACATTTTTTAGAAAAAGATGTTTGCTTGTTTCATGGGGTTACATCTTCTGGAAAAACAGAAGTTTATGTGAAATTGATAGAAGAGCAGTTGCAAAAGGGAAAACAAGTTCTGTATTTATTACCCGAAATAGCATTAACGACCCAATTAATAAGTAGATTGCAAGAATACTTCGGAGAAAAATTAACGGTATACCATTCAAAATATTCTGTTAATGAAAGGGTAGAAGCTTGGAACAATGTAAAAGATTCAAAACCTAAAGCTCAAATTGTTATAGGAGCGCGATCTTCAATCTTCTTGCCATTTACTAATCTAGGTTTGATAATAATAGATGAAGAACACGAGAGTTCTTTTAAACAGTATGATCCAGCACCGAGATATCATGCAAGAGATACCGCAGTAGTGTTGTCTAATATGTTTAAAGCTAAAGTAGTTCTAGGCTCTGCAACTCCAGCTTTAGAATCGTATTATAATGCGGAACAAGGTAAATATGGTTTAGTGGAGTTGACAAGACGTTATGGGAATGTTTTAATGCCAGATATTAACCTTGTAGATTTAAAAACAAAATATAAGAGAAAAGAAATGACGGGGCATTTTAGTGACACTTTGTTACTTGCTATTCAAGATGCACTTAAAGAAAAAGAACAAGTCATTTTATTTCAAAATAGAAGAGGATATTCTCCTGTGGTAGAATGTAATACCTGTGGTCATTCTCCGCAATGCCCTAATTGTGATGTAAGTTTAACATACCATAATTATAGAAATCAATTGCGATGTCATTATTGTGGATATCATATAGCAATGTTACAAAAATGCCTTGCGTGTGATAGTCATGAATTAACAACAAAAGGTTTTGGTACAGAGCAGATTGAAAATGAGCTTAAAGAGTTGTTTCCAGAAAATAGTATTGGCAGAATGGATCAAGATACAACGAGAGGTAAACATGGGTATGAGAAGATTATAAATAAGTTTGAAGATGGAGAGATTGATATTTTGGTGGGGACACAAATGCTTACTAAAGGATTAGATTTTAGGAATGTAACATTGGTAGGTATTATGAATGCAGATAATCTCCTTAATTTCCCTGATTTTAGAGCTCATGAAAGAAGTTTTCAATTAATGCAGCAAGTTGCAGGGAGAGCGGGGAGAACAAGTAAGAGAGGAAAAGTATTAATTCAAACTTATAATCCATTTCATCAAATCCTTCAGCAGGTATCTATTAATGATTATTCAGGGATGTATAAAGATCAGATAGAAGAACGCTATCAATATAAATACCCGCCTTTCTACAGAATTATTAAGATTACTGGGCGGCATAAAGATTATAATAAAGTAAACGAGGCTACTTTGTGGTTAGCGAAATCTCTTGCCATGACTTTTAAAGAAAATGTTTTAGGACCAGAATTTCCTCCAATCTCTAGAATCCGAAATCAATACAATAAGAATATTTTAATAAAAATACCTCACGGACAATCTTTAAAAAAGACGAAAGATTTTATAAATAAGGTACAGAATTCTTTTAAGAGTATAAAAGAGTTTTCTGGTGTTAGGATTATAATTAATGTAGATAATTATTAATTATAGGGTCATCTTATATCCGTTAATCAATATAATGTCAAAAATACAAAGTCCCACTTATAAGAAAAATGGGACTTTTTATTTTGTTTGTTATTAGTAGAATTATTATCCGCTTAAAGCTTCTATCAAAGAATGTTTCTTATGTCTACTAAGAGGTATTTTTTCGTCGGCAATTTCTATATTACGACTGTTATATCGTTCTACCTTATCTAGGTTTACAATATATGATTTATGTATTCTTAAAAAACGATCACTAGGAAGTTCTGCTTCAAAGGATTTCATAGTAGCTAATACTACTATCGGATCTCCATCTTCCATAATTAATTTTACATAATCACCTAAAGCTTCAACATATTTTAATTGACTTAAAAATATTTTACGCTTTTTTAGATTACTTTTCACAAAGATATAGTCATCGTCTTCAATAGATGCTTGTTCAGAATTTAAACGAGACATACTAAGCGCTTTTTCTACAGCAGCATTAAATCGATCTTTTTTAAGAGGTTTTCTTAAATAATCAATTGCATCGTAATCAAAGGCTTTAAATGCATATTTCGTTTTTCCAGTAACAAAAATGATATGAGGTTTATTTTCTAGATCGTCCAAAAGGTCAAAACCAGTAAGGATTGGCATTTCAATATCTAAAAATAATAAGTCAACCGGAGTATCTAATAATCCGTTTTTTGTCTCAATAGCATTGTTCCATTCTGCCACTAATTCTAGGGAAGAATGTTCATCTATTAATTTAACAATAGCCAGTCTTTGTAGACGTGAATCGTCTACTACCGCACATTTTAATTGAGATTGTTCCACTTGCATAGGTTAATATTCTATACAATATTAATGAATATATATTATTTCCACAAACATTTTACGCTTTTTATCGATAAAAGATGTGTTTCGTCGAAGCGTTTTTTAGTTTGAAAATCAAAAAAATAATGTTACTTTTGCAGCCAATTTTAATTAAAAATAGATTTTTTATGAATCATTATGAAACTGTTTTCATCTTGAATCCCGTTTTATCTGAAGAACAGATAAAGGAAACAGTTAAGAAATACGAAGACATTCTTGTTTCTAACGGTGCCAAGATGATATCCAAAGAAGACTGGGGACTTAAAAAGCTTGCTTATGCAATCCAGCACAAGAAAAGTGGTTTTTATCACTTATTTGAGTACACTGTACCAGGAGAGGCTATCAACACAGTAGAGGTTGAGTTCAGAAGAGACGAAAGAGTAATGCGTTACCTTACTGTTCGTTTAGATAAGCATGCAATTGCTTGGGCTGAGAAAAGAAGAAATAGAAACAAACAAAAAGCTTAATTATGTCATCTATAGAACAACAAGCTAAAGGAAAAAAAGATGGAGAGATTAGATATCTTACTCCGTTAAATATAGATACTTCAAAAACTAAGAAGTACTGTCGTTTCAAAAAGTCAGGTATTAAGTATATTGATTACAAGGATCCTGATTTCTTAATGGCATTTGTAAATGAGCAAGGTAAATTATTGCCTCGTCGTCTTACTGGAACTTCTCTAAAATATCAACGTAAAGTGAGTGTTGCTGTAAAAAGAGCAAGACACTTAGCATTAATGCCATACGTTGGTGATTTATTAAAATAAAATTCGTCATAACATTATGGAACTTATATTAAAGAAAGACGTTGAGAATCTAGGATTCGCAGACGATGTAGTAGAAGTGAAGAACGGTTATGGACGTAACTTTCTAATCCCTGGAGGTTTTGCTGTATTAGCAACTCCATCTGCTAAAAAAGTATTAGAAGAAACGTTAAAACAACGTGCTTTTAAAGAAAAGAAAGAAATCGAAGATGCTGAGAAAATAGCTAAGAAAATAGCTGGATTCGAAATCAAGATTGCTGCTAAGGTAGGATCTGGTGATAAGTTATTCGGTTCTGTTTCTAATGCAGATGTTTCTGAAGCATTAGGAAAAGAAGGTGTTGAACTAGAGAAAAAGTTTATCACTGTTCCTGGAGGAACTATTAAGCGTTTAGGTCAATATGAAGCTTCTGTTCGTTTACATAGAGCTGTAATTACACCGGTTGCTTTTGAAATAGTTGCGCAAGCAAAATAATTTGATTTTTTAAACCGGTTGATAACTGGTTTATAATAATATAGAAAACCGCTCATTTGAGCGGTTTTTTTTGTTTAATTTATATTTAGTTCACACAAAAAAACAACCGATGAAAAAAACTCTTTTAACCTTAGTTTTTGCATTATTGGCAATAACAATTCAGGCTCAGGTAACAACTTCTAATATTTCAGGATTAGTGTACGATAACGCTAATCAATTATTACCTGGAGCAAATATTACGGCAATACATTCACCTACAGGAACTACGTATGGTGGAACTACTAATTTTGATGGTCGTTTTGATCTTATTAATTTAAGAGTAGGAGGACCATATCGAGTAACAATAAGTTATGTTGGTTTTAAAAAGAAAGTATATGATGATGTTTTTCTTCAGTTAGGTCAGACATATAACATAGATGTTGTTATGATAGAAGATGATAATCAACTTGAAGAAGTAGTAATCACTACCAATAAGAATGCTACTTTTAGTAGTGAAAGAACTGGAGCAGAAACCAGTATAGGGAATAGAGAGTTAAAATCATTACCTACAATTACACGTTCTGCAGCTGATTTTTATCGATTAGAACCTACAGCTTCTAGTAATGGTTCTTTTGGAGGGAGAAATGATCAGTTTAATAATTTTAGTCTAGATGGGTCTATTTTTAATAACCCTTTTGGATTGGATGCAGCAACACCAGGTGGTCAGGCAAATGCTCAGCCAATATCATTAGATGCGATAGATCAGATTCAGGTTTCTACGGCGCCTTATGACGTAACCCAAGCTGGTTTTACAGGAGCGTCAGTAAATGCTGTAACTAAAAGTGGTACTAATGAATGGAAAGGAACCGTATATGGTTTTTATCGTAATCAAGATTTAACAGGAGATCAGGTAGGGGATGATGATATTATTGTTCCAGACCTTACCCAGGCTCAATATGGATTGAGTGTTGGAGGACCAATAATAAAAAATAAATTGTTCATTTTTGGGAATTTTGAAATTGATGATCGAGAAGATTTAGGTTCAAATTTTTTAGCCGCTAGACCAGGAGTAACTGGAGCTAATGTTTCGAGAGTGTCAGCAGAAGATTTGGATTATGTTTCTCAACAGCTTAGTTTACTTGGTTATGAAACAGGGCCTTATGAAGGATACACGCATAATACAGAATCAACTAAAGGGATTTTAAAACTTGATTGGAATATTAATAATAATCATCGGTTAGCATTGATTTACAACTTTTTAGACGCATCTAGGGATTTACCTGCGAATCCAGAGGCTATTGGTAGAAGAGGACCAGACTTAACAACACTACAGTTTAGAAATGCTGGATATACTATAAATAATAAGATCAATTCATTTTTAGTAGAACTGAATTCTAATTTTGGAGGAAATATTTCGAATAAATTTCAAGCTGGATATACATTTTTTGATGATAGTAGAGATCCATTTTCTGCTCCGGCTCCACCGATTAATATAGCGCAAGATGGTGTACGGTATATTGTGGCAGGTCACGAACCTTTTTCTATTAATAATAGATTAGAACAGAAAGTATATCAGGTAACGAATAATCTAAATATAGTTACTGGTAAACATACCATTACTTTAGGAGGAAGTTTTGAGAGATTCGAATTTGATAATTCTTTTAATCTCGGATTGTATACTTATTTTAATGGAGATGGTGGAGTAGGTACATTTGCTCCTGATTTTGATAGCGTTCGTATAACGGCGGGTTCCACTAATAGTTTTGAACAAGCTATTAACAATGGCCTTATTGCGGAGGCTTTGGCAAATGCTCAAAATGTTTTTGACACAAATAATGCTACTGATAATTGGGCGTTGGCAGAAACTAATGTGGGGCAATTGGCATTTTATGCTCAGGACAAATGGAGAATGAATGATCAATTTACGCTTACATATGGTATTAGAGTGGATCAACCTCTTTTCTTTGATACCAGAGATAAAATTGCCGAAAATATCGAAAGAGCGGCTGGAGGCGAATTTCCTGATGGTAATTATCAACCAGGAATTACATATTTTGATGAAAATGGAACTCCCACAAACTTGAATAGTTTAGATCTACCTTCTAAAAAGCTGTTAATTTCTCCACGATTAGGATTTAATTATGATGTAAAGGGAGATAAAACAATTCAAATTAGAGGAGGTACCGGTATTTTTACAGGACGTCTTCCATTCGTGTGGATAGGAAATCAGGTAGCAAATCCAAATTTCTTTTTCTATACCACATCCGCTCCAGATTTTCAGTTCCCACAGGTATTTAGAAACAGTTTGGGTGTAGATTATAAGTTTAAAAATGGCTTGATAGCTTCTACTGATATTATTTATACTGAAGATATTAACGCGCAAATGGTAAGAAATTATGGATTATCTACCCCTTCGGGAACGTTAAATGGAGCAGATGAAAGACCTATTTATCTTGCGTCTGATAGAGCGGTAAATGAATTTGGTGGCACAACCAATGCTTATGTGTTTACGAATACCAATGTTGGTTATTCATTTAACTGGTCATTTAAGCTTCAGAAAAGTTTTAAAAATGGATTGTTCGCTAGTGTTGCTTATAATTTCTTGGAGGCAGAAGATGCAAGTTCACTAGATGCAGAAATATCAAGTGATGCGTATGATAGAAACCCCGCTATTGGTAATGTGAATCAAGCTGTGAGTACCGCCTCTAGATATGGTGATAAGCATAGGATTGTTGGGCAGATAAATAAATCTTTTAGTTATGGAAAAAATAAACAATGGAGAACTTCTTTAGGAGCTTTTTATGAGTATGCTCAGGGAGGAAGATTTTCATACACATATTCAGGCGATATAAATAATGATGGTTCAGTTCTAAATGATTTGATTTACATTCCTACCGAATCTGAACTTGCGTCGTATAACTTTAGTGGAACAATTGTCGAGCAAGACGATCAAAGAGCAGCTTTAGAGGCTTACATACAGCAAGATGAATATCTAAGAGAGCGTAGAGGGGATTATGCAGAGAAATATGCGATTTTGAGTCCTTGGAGAGCAAGATGGGATGTAAAGTTATTACAGGATTATAACTTTCAAATAGGTGATAAGACAAATACAATACAGTTGAGTGTTGATATTTTGAATTTTGGTAACTTATTAAATTCTGATTGGGGGGTAATAGAAATTCCTGTAAATGATCAACCAATTGGAGTTACCGTCGATGCTACTAATACTCCAACGTATTCTTTTGATACTTCTCAAACTAGCACCTTTGCTAATGACTTTAGCTTAGATTCTAGATGGCAAGCACAGGTAGGACTTCGATATATTTTTAACTAAAAAAAGAATTTCGGTATTAGATTTAAAAATCCGTTCTTGATTTATTAGGAGCGGATTTTTAATTATCACTATTTTTGCACCCAATTTTATTAGAAAAGATGAGATATCGCAGGCTTACCAAAGAACAGTTAGAAGAATTACACCAAGAATTCATCAATTTTTTAGCTACACAATCTATAACAGCAGATGAGTGGAGTGATATTAAACAGAATAAACCAGAAGTAGCAGAAGAAGAGATAGATGTTTTTAGTGATTTGGTTTGGGAAGGAGTTTTGGGCAATGCTCAGTATTTAGAACATTTTTCTAAAGATCAAATACATCTATTTTATCTTGGTGAAACAGAAATGCATTTAATTGCTATTAAAGTGAATTTTCCTGATATAGATATTACTACACAAGAAGGGTACGATTGGTTAAGAAATAACCTGTTAGATGATCAAGTAGCTTTTTATAACGCAAATAAAGAATACACAGAAGATCCTAATATGGATAAGTTTAAACTTATTTTACAAGGAGCTAATATTACAAAAGGTGAATTGTATCAGTATTTTGAAAAACTAGTTGAACAAAAATCATGATCATTCTTTTAAGCTAATTATTGACTATTCGTACCTTAAGGATTCAATAGGATCTTGTCTCGCAGCTTTGACCGCTGGGTATGAGCCAGAAACAACTGCTGTTAAGAATGAAGTAATTACTGCAGCAAAAATAGCTAACCATGGAACTGCAAACTCAAAACCGGATACAGCTACTATAATTGCTCCAATAGTTATTCCTAGTATAATACCTACGATACCGCCTATTTGACCGATGATAACGGTTTCCATAAAGAATTGGCTCGATATAGTATTCTTTTTAGCTCCAAGTGCTTTACGAACACCAATTTCTCTGGTTCTTTCTGTAACAGAAACTAACATGATATTCATTAAAGCAATAGAGGATCCAAAAATGGTTATGATACTGATAATCCAGGCAGCCCAATATAAATAGGATGTAATACTAGATATACGGTTGATTAGGTCATCACTGCGTTCTAGGCCAAAATCATTTTCTTCTACAGGATTTAGTCCTCTTATTTTTCTAAAGGTAATGATTGCTTCATCTTGAGCCCCTTCTAAGAATTGCTTGTCGTCAACTTTAACGCTAATGTTATAATTGATATTTGGTAATGTGTATATAGAGCGTGCAACCTGTAAAGGAATTAAAACCTTAAGATCTTGATTGTCTCTAAATGTTGCTCCTTTACTTTCTAAAACACCAATAACTTTAAATTTCACACCTCGTATACTGATTGTTTTGTTTATTGGATCTGTGTCTTTGAATATATTTTTTTTAAAATCAGAACCTATTAAACAAACATTGTTATTGTTTTCGATATCAAAAAAGGTAAAACTTCTTCCAAACTCTACTTCAGTCCCTGTGTTTTCTAAGTAATTTTCATTTACACCAACTACAGAAGCTTCTGGGTCCGTTTTTTCATTTTCGAATTTAACTTCTGCATTTCTGGTGCCACTAAAAGATACGGAGGTTTTAGAAAATGGATATTGAAATTTTTCTTTAAACTGCCTTACGTTACGATAACTAATTATAGGATTTATCTTTTCTCTTTCGCCACTTCCGCCACGTCTTGTTGTAAATTCATATCGCTGAATATTAAAGGTGTTAGATCCCATAGAGGCAAAATCTCCAGTAATGGTATTCTCTAAGGCTCCAAGAAATGTTAGGATACCAACTAATGCAGTAATACCTATGGCAATAATCAAAACAGTAAGAATCGTGCGTAAAAGCTGCCCTTTTATAGAGTCTAAAGCTATACTGATATTCTCTCGAAAAAGTGAAAACATAATGGGTGAATTAGTATCTTTTGAAGTATAAGACTACAAAATGAGCTTAAAGTTACTCAAAAAAGTAAATTTTATTAATATAAGTAAAACTCTTTATGCTTTTCGTGTAAAATTTTAAAGCTTTTTTAGATATTTACATCCTTTAATAATTGATAATTAGTAGAAGTATTTCTGGTTTAGAAATATTTTTTATGATTTAAAAAATAGAACGAAACGGACATGGCACAAAAACCATCCATACCAAAAGGAACACGTGATTTTTCTCCAATAGAAGTGGCTAAGAGAAGTTATATAATGAATACAATCAAAGAACAATTCCAGTTGTTTGGTTTTCATCCTATAGAAACTCCAAGTTTTGAGAATAGTGATACGTTGATGGGTAAATATGGAGAGGAAGGAGATCGATTAATATTTAAGATATTAAATAGTGGAGATTATCTTAGTAAAGTGGATGATACTTTGTATGACAGTAAAGAAAGTAGTAAGATGACTACTAAGATTAGTGAAAAAGCACTCCGTTATGATTTAACAGTTCCTTTTGCTAGATATGTAGTACAACACCAAAACGAGATTGATTTTCCGTTTAAACGTTATCAGATACAACCAGTATGGCGTGCTGATCGTCCGCAAAAAGGTAGGTTTAGAGAGTTCTATCAATGTGATGCGGATGTGGTAGGGAGTAAATCTTTATGGCAAGAAGTTGATTTTATTCAACTGTACGATAAAGTATTTAGCAAATTAGGATTAGATGGTGTTACTATTAAAATGAATAACCGCAAGATTCTTTCAGGAATAGCAGAGGTTATTGGAGCAAGTGATAAATTGATTGATTTTACTGTTGCTCTAGATAAGTTAGATAAAATTGGAGAGGAAGGTGTTAAGAAAGAGATGATTGCTAAAGGGATATCTGAGACAGCTATAGAGAAAGTAAAACCACTTTTTAACTTTACAGGTACTACTTCTGAAAAAATTGATAAATTAAAAGAGTTGTTAGCGTCTTCTGAAGAAGGGATGAAGGGAGTAGAGGAGTTGGAATTTATTGTAAGTGCGATTACAGAAGTAGCTCTTGATAAAGCTTCTCTTGATTTAGATGTTACATTAGCGCGTGGTTTAAACTATTACACTGGAGCGATTTTTGAAGTAGGTGCACCAGAAGGTGTAAAGATGGGGTCCATTGGAGGAGGAGGACGTTACGATGACTTAACTGGGATTTTTGGTTTAAAAGATGTTAGTGGTGTTGGAATTTCTTTTGGATTAGATAGAATTTATCTCGTTTTAGAAGAGTTAGATTTGTTTCCGGATACAGTAGCACCATCTACAAAAGCATTATTTATTAACTTTGGAAAAGAAGAAGCCTTATATAGTCTAAAGAGTATAAATCAACTCAGGGAAGATGATATAATTGCAGAGCTTTATCCCGATAGCGCTAAAATGAATAAACAAATGAAATATGCGAATAAAAGAGAAATTCCATTTGTAATTTTAGCAGGTGCCTCAGAAATGGAAAACGAGAATTTTACCGTTAAAAATATGCAAACTGGATCCCAGGAAACAATGAATTTAGAAGAATTGAAATTACTTTTAAAGTAAGATAAACCAATAATTTTATAAACCAAACTAAAAATAATACTATATTAACTACCCTAAAACTATAATTATGAAAAATATCTTATTGAGATTTCTTTTATGCCTTTTATTGATTTCTGTGGTTTCTTGTAAAAAAGACCCTAAGTCTGATAAAGTGGATGTAATCGAGGAAGCAGTAGACTCAACAGATGTTGTAGAGGTTGTAGAAGAGAAGAAGCCAGTAGTAAAAAAGAAAAAGAAATCTACAAAAAAGAAGCCTAAGAAAGAAACGATAAAGCTTCCGGCAGGAGCTCCTTCTTTTAACAGTACCGAAGCTAAAAAGTATATAAGAGATTACGAAGCTTATGTTTCAAAATATAAAAAAGCTGTAGAATCTAAGGCCGATATGGATGCCTTTTTGAAGCTAAGTGAATCTAGCTCGAGTTTAACGAAACAATATAGGAAATTAATTTCTACGCTTCCTGCAGCAGAAATGGAAAAAATGAGTAAGTATATGCAGGAAAAAACAAAACAAATTGATGCGCTAAATAGACAAATGTAAGTTTGATAACAGCGTTAAATTTAAGAATAAGTCATCCATCAATGTGGATGGCTTTTTTTTGTTTAAGGCTTTAAAAATAAAAAAGCCCTTAAAAATAAGGGCTTTAACGAATTACTGTAGCGAGAGGGGGGCACGATCCCCCGACCTCTGGGTTATGAATCCAACGCTCTAACCAGCTGAGCTACCTCGCCAAATAGATGCTACATCATTTTAATTCGGGTGCAAATATAAAAACAAAAAGCATTGTAGCAAACAATAAAGTAGAATTAATTTTTTCAAATACTCTTTTCAATATTTTTAAAGTAAATAATTAATCTATATATTGGCTTACTAACAATTTGCAATATGTCTGAAAAAATAAAATACGAACTTGAATTTGTAATACAATCTTCTCCACAACTATTATATCAATATATTTCTACTCCATCAGGACTTTCCGAGTGGTTTTCGGATAATGTAAATTCACGTGGTGAAATGTTTACATTTATTTGGGATGATAGTGAGGAGGAAGCAAAACTGTTAAGCAAAAAAAGCGGAGAGAGAATCAAATTTAGATGGATGGCAGATGATGAAGATGGTAATGATTATTTCTTCGAATTACGCATACAGGTTGATGAAATTACAAAGGATGTTTCCTTGATGGTGACTGACTTCTCCGATGATGATGAAATTGATGAGAATAAAATGTTATGGGATAATATGATCGGTAATTTAAAACAAGTTTTAGGTTCCGCATAAATCCTTTAGTTTTATAATGTATATTTGCCCCGCCCAATAATTTATTGGTAATAAGGGGCTTTTTTTATGGTCAATATTAATGGAAATTTAATCGTAGATAATGAAGCAACATTATCTATCGCTAATAGAGGATATGCATATGGTGATGCATTATTTGAAACGATTCGTGTAAACTCGGGAACAATTCTTTTCTGGGAAGATCATTATTTTAGATTAATGGCTTCTATGAGAATTCTTAGAATGGAAATACCAATGAATTTTACCCCGGAATTTTTACAACAAGAAATTTTAGAGCTTATTCAAGAAAATGGATTTATGAATTCATCCGTTAGAGTTAAAATTATTGTTAATAGAAAAGAAGGTGGATTGTATACTCCTAATTTTAATAGTATAGATTATTCTATTTCTGTAGCACCATTAAATTCTTCATTTTATACTATTTCTAGTACTTCTTATGAAGTTACATTGTTTAAAGATCATTACATAGCTCCTGATTTATTATCTACATTAAAATCTAATAATAAGTTGGTAAATATTTTAGGAAGTATTTTTACAAAAGAAAATGGTTTTGAAAATTGTTTGTTGTTGAATACTAACAAAATGGTTCTTGAGGCATTAAATGGTAATTTGTTTTTGATTAAGGGAAACAAAATTAAGACTCCACCAGTTGCTGATGGTTGTTTAAAAGGAATTTTGCGTACTCAATTGTTGAGGATTTTGGAAAAATTACCGGAGTATGAGGTAGAAGAAGCATCGATTTCGCCATTTGAACTTCAGAAAGCTGATGAGTTGTTTATTACCAATGTAATTACAGGAATACAGCCTATTACAAAGTTTAGGAAAAAGGAATATACATCAGAAGTAACAAGAAGGTTGCTAGGTGTATTAAATGCAAGAATAAGAATAGGAGGTTAGTTATAGCTAGGATCTTCTGGAGCGTTTGACCATAGAAGATATTCTCCACCTAATTCTATCATCTTTTCTTTCCAGAAAGTATCATACGATTTACCAATGATATTTTTTTCATAGGTGTTTTTTACAATTACCCAAGAATTAGCTTCTAACTCTTGTATAAGTTGCTCCGCATCCCAGCCAGAATAGCCTAAGAAAAAGCGAATCTCATTCGGTGTGATTTTGTTTTCTTCAATTAAACTTGATACTACAGAGAAATCACCTCCCCAGTAGATGCCAGAAGAAATTTCAACACTGTTAGGAATCAAATGAGGAACTTTGTGAATAAAATATAAATTATCTTGTTCTACTGGTCCACCATTGTATATTTTAAATTCTGATTCTACTTCTGGAACTAGATCAGACAAAACATAATCTAAAGGTTTATTCATGATAAACCCTATCGAACCTTGATCACTATGATCTGCAAGAAGCACAACCGAACGATTAAAAGAAACATCACCGATAATAGACGGCTCGGCAATCAGAAGATGTCCTTTTGAAGGTTGAAGTGAAATCATAGTTGGTGTAGTTTGTATTAAAACTAAATAATTATTTTTAATAATCAAAGAGGAAGTTTGACTTTTACTGATAATCCATAAAAAAAAGCTCCCTAAAAAGAGAGCTTTCTATAATATCAAAAACTAAATAAATTAGTTAACTGAACTAGATAAATCTGCACCAGCTTTGAACTTTACAACATTTTTAGCAGCGATCTTGATAGTTTTACCTGTTTGAGGGTTTCTACCTTCTCTTGCAGCTCTTTTAGAAACTGACCAAGAACCGAATCCTACTAAAGAAACACGGTCACCTTTTTTAAGAGAACCTTCAACATTTCCTAAGAAAGATTCTAAAGCTTTCTTTGCTGCTGCTTTTGTAATTCCAGCGTCAGCTGCCATTGCATCGATTAATTCTGTTTTGTTCATAATTCTGTTTTTAAATTAATTGTTGGTTAAACCAAATTTTTGTTAAACGCTCTACAAATTTATACGGATTTATGATTCGTGCAAGGATTAGCCCAGTAAATACGGGGTTTTGTTGATAACTCAACACGATTGTTAATAAACCTGTACGTTTTCTATGAATTTTCTTACTCTAGTGATAGCAAGGGCTCAGGCCATTTTAGCATCCTTGTAAAAGGTATACCCATTTAAGAGTGCTTTCGCTTCCATAGCTTTTTTCCCCGGAAGTTGAATTTTATTTAGAATAATGTACCCATTGGCTACTGCCACTTTGATTATAGAATCTTCTACGATAATTTTTCCAATATCAAAATTATGTTCTTCTTCCTCTATTTCCGTATCATATATTTTAATAGAAATTTCTTCACCTTTATTATATAATAATGACCAAGCAGTTGGGTATGGACTTAATCCTCTAATGAGGTTATAAATAGTTTTGATATTATCATTCCAATTGACCTTAGTATTGTCTCGATGGAGTTTGTAGGCAGTTTTTAATTCTTTATCTTCTTTTGGCTGCATTTTGGTTGTGACCGTTTCGTTCTCAATTGCTTTAATTGTGTCGATTACTAAAGAAGCTCCGTTTACCATTAATGTGTCATGAAGTGTTCCAGCAGTTTCATGATCTTGTATTTCAATTTCTTTTTGAAGAATAATATGTCCAGTATCTATCTTTTCATCAATAAAAAAAGTAGTAATACCCGTTTTTTGTTCTCCATTTATAATAGCCCAATTAATCGGAGCTGCTCCTCTATATTGTGGCAATAAAGATGCATGAAGGTTAAATGTTCCATATGTAGGCATGTCCCAAACTACTTTTGGTAACATCCTAAACGCAACAACAATATTTAAATTAGCATTTAAATCTTTTAAGTTTTTGATAAACCCCTCATCTTTTAAATTTGTAGGTTGCAGTATAGGTAGATTTTGTGATAAGGCATATTCTTTTACTGCAGAAGCTTTTAATTTTCTACCTCTTCCTGCAGGTCTATCCGGAGCTGTAATAACACCAACTACGGTATAATTATTTTCGATAATTGTTCGTAAGGTCTCTACAGCGAAATCTGGAGTTCCCATAAACAGAATTTTTAAGTCTTTCATTATGTTATACTAGTTGATAGTTATTGTAAGAATCAATTCTTATGATATTGTGTTCATTTAATTCTCTGAGGATTTTTAAGGCAATATCTTCAGGGCATTTTAGTTGCATTAAAAGATCTCTAGAGGATAATTCATTTTTTTGTAAAAGATTGATTACTGTATTTCTGATTTCTCGGGGATCAATTGAATTGACATTATTAGCACGACATACGCTGCACATACCACAATCTTTAGTATCCTTTTCTCCAAAGTAATCAAGCAGTTGTCTACTTCTACATATTGTTTCATTTTGCACGAATCTAATCATGGTTTTTACCTTATTTGATTTAGAAGCGTGTAGTTCTTCAATAAATGGTTTTATGCGATTAATAGTGTGATCATCTTCTCTAGGGACTAGAAAAGTGATATCAGCATCAGTTAATTGATTATTAAAAACGAGTAGTTCTGCTTCTTCTAATCTTTTTAAAACATCTATAACTTCTTTTTCGCTTATATTTATTTTAGAAGCTATTAGTGATAGATTTATTTTTACTTCTTCATCAAAAACACCTCCATATGTTCTTAGAATAGCTTTGGTGGTTAATTCTAAATGAGGATTTTTTTCTAAGTATCCCAATAAATGATTTCCGGTGGTTGTAATATGGAGGGAACTTTTTTTAGTAAATCGTTGTGTAAAATTAATAATACTGCAACGATCTAAAAATTGTAAAGCATTATATGTTATTAAGGTGCTAAGGCTGTAAGTCTTGCAAAATTCATTAAAATTAAAGCCATGGGTAGTTTGTTCTCCCTCTCCATAGGATATCCTGAAATAATTGCACAATTTGCGGTATATCAATTTCACAAAATCTACATTAGGGAGTACTTTGATAAATTGATTTTGAACTCTAATAATATCATTTTCGTTTTTGAGAAGAAAAGCATAAGAAATCTCTCCATCTCTTCCGGCTCTTCCGGCTTCTTGAAAATAACTTTCGATACTCTCTGGGATATTATAATGAATAACAGTTTTTACATTGGCTTTATCGATCCCCATACCAAAAGCATTGGTCGCAACCATAACTCTAATATCTTCCCTTAACCATTGATGAAAACGTTTTGTTTTTTCTTTAGAGTCTACACCACCGTGATAGTAAGTTGTTTTATATCCGCTAGCGTTTAAAAAGTCACTAATCTCTACCGCAGATTTTCGATTTCTAACATAAATGATAGAACTTCCTTGATATCGTTTTAAGATTCGAACAAGTTTATCACTTTTATCCAGAGTATGATAAACCATATATCCTAAATTACTTCTAAAAAAAGATTGTTTAAAGGTTTTAGGTTGAAATAAATCTAACTCTTTAATAATGTCATCCGCGACATTAGGAGTTGCTGATGCAGTAAGAGCAATCATCGGAACAGCGGGTTTGATCTCTCTTAATATTTTGATTTTCTTGTAAGAAGGTCTAAAGTCGTTACCCCATTGAGAAATACAATGAGCTTCATCGATCGCAATAAGATTAATGTTCATTTTCTTTAAACGCTCTTGTACTAAATCCTGTTGCAGCCTTTCTGGTGAGAGGTATAGAAATTTGTAATTCCCATAAATACAGTTATCTAAAAGTGTATCTAATTCTGAGTGTTTAATTCCGCTGGTTAATGCAATGGCTTTTATACCTTTTTGTTGCAAATGCTCAACCTGATCTTGCATAAGTGCAATTAAAGGAGATATAACTATGCAAATTCCAGGTTTAAATAGCGCAGGAATTTGAAAACAAATGGATTTTCCGCCTCCAGTAGGAAGTAAAGCAAATGTATCATTATCTTCTATAACAGCATTGATGATTTCTTCTTGTAGCGGTCTAAAAGAATCATGATTCCAAATCTTTTTTAATAATTGGATAGGGGTGGCCATCAATACTATATTACGTGTTGTAATATAAAAGTACTACGTTCTTTTACATTTCCAAAAGGAACTTCAATACAATTGTATCCAAATTTTGAATACATCTCTAATAAATGATGATGAATTTGTTGTGCCTCATCAAAACTTTCATAACGTTGTTCATCTGAAGTATAGATTTCTTTCCAGGGAGGTAATAAAAAAATCTGATTATAAGGGTGTTTTGTGCAAGCTTCTACAAAAGTATTATCATATGTTTGTTTAAACAGATTCATATATGCTAAGACATCAGGAATTCCTCTATCATAAAAAGCGATATTTTTATCATTAGCAATAGGATCATTATACTGAGCAATCCTACCATTTAGTAATTGCATATTAAAATCATATGGATCAGAAACAGATACTATTGGATTAGAGACTATCTCTATAGTATCGTTATTATCTTTTACCTCTTGGGTAATACTTCTAATAAATTCAGGAAAACAAAAGAAGCCTTCTTCTTCAAGATTTTTAATAATAGATGTTTTTCCTGTTGAAGGACCTCCGGTGATAACTATTTTGTGCTTTGCCAAAGAAATATTTTTTTTGCGAATTTCGTAATTATTAACTGATTTTGAAAATATGTAAACAATGATACCATAAAGCTCTGTTAAAGTTGAATTTGTCGATCTGTATTTTTAGTAACTTGATTAACAAATTAGGGATTATTCTCTTATTTAGACTAATTAAATACAAATCCTAAAAATAAAACTCATGCCTGTTTATAATCTAAAAGTAAATGGTCAATCGCTTTCTGTAGAAGCGGATGAAGACACACCTTTGTTATGGGTTCTGCGAGATCATTTTGATCTGGTTGGAACTAAATTTGGTTGTGGTATCGGACAATGTGGGGCCTGTACCGTACATGCGGATGGTGTCGCAACAAGAAGTTGTTTATTAAAGGTTTCTGTAGCAACAGAAATGAAAATTACTACGATAGAAGGTTTGTCAAAAGACATTACTCATCCAGTACAACAAGCCTGGAAGGAAATTGATGTTCCCCAATGTGGATATTGTCAAGCTGGACAAATTATGACCGCTGCAGCTTTTCTAGATCAGAACCCTAATCCAAATAAAGAGGAGATTAGAGACGCAATGAGTGGGAATCTATGCAGATGTGCTTCTTACAATAGAATAGAGAAAGCAGTAGAACAAGCAGCAAGTAAAATAAGTTAACCAATATAAATTCTAAACTAATGAAACGTATAACAACTCCTTCGGTAAGTAGAAGGTCATTTATAAGAACATCAGCTTTAGCAGGTGGCGGAATCTTAATTGGTTTTAATTTGTTTCAATCTTGTAAACCAGAAGTAGCACCACCAGTAGATATTGCAGATTTAAACTTTAACGATTTTAATGCTTTTATTAAAATTGCAGATAATGGAATGGTAACAATTTTTTCGCCAAATCCTGAAATTGGACAAGGTGTAAAAACATCGATGCCGATGTTAATCGCAGAAGAATTAGATGTAGATTGGGAAAATGTTCTTGTAGCGCAAGGAGCATTAGATACTAAAAATTTCACTAGACAAGTTGCTGGAGGAAGTCAATCTCTAAGGCATGGGTGGGAACCGCTAAGACAAACGGGAGCTACCGCAAGACAAATGCTTATTAATGCGGCTGCTGCAAAATGGGGAGTTGACCCTAGTACTTGTAAAACAAAAAGCGGAGTTATTTCTAATGGTAATGGGGAAACTTTAGGGTATGGAGAAGTCGTAAAAGAAGCAGCTTCTTTAAAAGTTCCGGAAAAAGTAAAACTTAAAGACCCTAAAGATTTTACGATTATAGGAAAGGATATTTATAATGTTGATATAGATAAAATCATTTCTGGAAAACCTCTATATGGGATGGATTATAAAGAAGATGGGATGGTCTATGTCTCCGTTGTTCGGCCTCCTGCATTTGGTAAAAAACTAAATGATTTTGATGCTACAGAAGCAAAAAAAGTAAACGGCGTTATAGATGTTTTTAAGTTTGGAGATAAAATAGCAGTATTGGCAGAAAATACATGGTCTGCCATGAAAGGTAAAAAAATAGTGAAGGCAAAATGGATGGATGACTCCAAACTTGAAAATACTAAGGATCATGATAAGATTTTAGTAGATCTTTTAAATGGTAATGAGTTTAATACAATGCGCGCGGATGGTGATGTAAAAAAAGCGTTTGCCGCTGCGGATAAAGTTGTAGAACGTACCTATGAGTCACCGTTTCTTCCTCATAACTGTATGGAACCCATGAATTTCTTTGCTCACGTTACTGCTGAGAAAGTTAAGTTGGTTGGACCAATACAGACACCTGCAGGAACAGCTAGAAGAGTTGCGGAGTTATTAGATAGAAAACCAGAAGAAGTATCTGTGGACATGACAAGAATGGGAGGTGGATTTGGAAGAAGATTATATGGAGATTTTGCTCTAGAAGCTGCAGAAATTTCTAATATAGCAAAGAAACCAGTAAAGGTAGTATATTCTAGGGAGGATGATATGTCTGCAGGAATCTATAGACCTGCTATAAAATATAGAATAAGCGCAGCGATTAAGGATGGTAAACTAACGGGGTATCATTTAAAAGAAGCTGCAATTAATTCTAATATGTATGGATTAATTCCAAATTTCTTTCCAGCAGGAGCGATAGAGAACTATCAAGTTGATGTTGCAAAATATGATAGTAATATAACCATTGGAGCTTGGAGAGCACCATATACTAATTTTTTAGCATTTGCTGAACAAAGTTTTTTTGATGAATTAGCAGAAGCAATGGAGGTTGATAATATTCAACTTAGATTAGATTTATTACAAAATGTAAAAGGTCATAAAGACGAAAGAATACAATATTCTCCAGAACGATTAGAGCAGGTGATTAAAACGGCTGTAGAGAAATCAGAGTGGGGTAAGAAGCCAGAAGGCGTATATCAAGGGTTTAGTTCTTATTATTGTCATAATACTCATGTGGCTGAAGTTGCAGATGTGATATTGGAGAATGATCAACCTGTGATAAAAAAGATAACTTGTGTAGTGGATTGTGGGATCGTAGTCAATCCTCTAGGAGCAAAAAATCAAATAGAAGGAGGAGTTATTGATGGAATAGGTCATGCGATGTATGGTGATTTTTCTTTTGAAAATGGAGAACCACAGGATACTAACTTTAACACATATCGCTTAATTCGTATGAATGAAACTCCAGTTGTAGAGACTCATTTTATCGAAAGTGATATTGCTCCTACCGGCTTAGGAGAGCCAACGTTGCCTCCTGCAGGAGCAGCAGTAGCTAATGCAATAAAAGCAGCTAAAGGAGTTAGGCTTACAAAACAGCCTTTCGTTAAAAACATGAAAAACGAGACATTGTTAGGTAGTGTATGACGCATGAGTTTAAAGAAATAATAACTTCATATAAAGAAGCTAATAAGAAAGGTGTAAGAGCTGTCATGGCAACTATTGTTGATGTTGATGGCTCATCATACCGACGTCCAGGTGTTGGAATGCTTATCCTAGAAAATGGAGAGATGACTGGAGCTGTTAGTGGAGGGTGTGTTGAGAAAGAAGTGCTGCGACAATCACAATCAGTTTTTGCTGATAATAGGGCTAAAATAATGACTTATAATGGTAGATACCGTTTAGGTTGCGAAGGTGTTTTGTATATTTTGATAGAACCATTTTCTATTCATAGTGATGTAATTACTACAATAGAGGATTATCTGTTTTCTCGAATACCTTTCGAGATTAATTCTCATTATTCTAAAAAAGAAGATTTTGTTGAGACAATGGGATCCACGATTTCTTTTGGGGACTTTAAAGAGCTTGAATTTTCAAGTTGTTTTGATATCCATTTAGTTAAAAATAATATAAGTTTTGACTGTTTTTCACGAAGTATGCAACCTTGTTTTCGATTGATAATTATAGGATGGGAACATGATGCAATTGAGTTATGTGCAATTGCAAATGCCACAGGATGGGAAGTAGAGATTGTGAATACTCCTAAAAAACCAAAAATTGCATCGGATTTTCCTGGGGCTACCAAAGTACTGAATCAATCTCCTGAAGAGTTATTTATAGATAAAGTAGATAAACAAACTGCAATTATTTTGATGACTCATAATTTTGCTAAGGATTTGTTATATCTACAAGCTATAAAAAACGCATTGCCTGTCTATATAGGTTTGTTAGGTCCTTCTAAAAGAAGAGAAAAACTTCTTTCTGCATTTATAGAGTATTTTCCAGATGTTAGTGAAGAGTTTATAGATTGTATTTATGGGCCTGCAGGCTTAAATCTTGGTGCAGAAACTCCTAAGGAAATTGCAATTTCCATCATTGCAGAAATTTTATCTGTAGTTCGTGATCAGGAGCCAATTTCATTGCAGGATAAAGTAGGCGGTATTCATGGATCTTCGAAACAAGAAAAATTAGATAAAATATCTTCTCATAATTAATAGAATTGTTCATATCATATTAGCCGCTGGATCTTCTAGTCGTATGGGTGCTCCTAAGCAGCTATTATCTTGGCAAGGTGATTCATTAATCGTAAACGAAATTAAAAAGTCATTAAATCTAGAGTTAGTTGAAACTTATGTTGTGTTAGGAGCAAATTTTGAATTAATAGAAAAAGAGATCAAGGGGTATCCAATTCATATTTTGAATAATAAACAATGGAAGCTAGGGATGGGATCCTCTATTAATTTTGGGGTACGATATCTTCTGAGTAATCAAGTAGATTTTGATGCAGTATTATTTTCATTAGTAGATCAACCTTTAATAAATGTAAATCATTTAAGCCGTTTGATATCGAAATTTGATTCTAATCCTAATAGAATTATTGCTACTAAAATGAAAAATAGAACAGGAGTTCCAGCTATTTTTCCGAATACCTTTTGTTCTGAATTATCAGAGCTTAAGGAGGATTTTGGTGCTCGATACATTATTGAAAGACATATGGACGATTTGATAACTATTGATGGTGGTGATAGAACAATTGATATCGATACGTTAGAACAGTATAATGCATTGCTGAAAATGAAAAAAGAGTAGAGAGTGCCATTCTGATATATGAATGAGAAGGTGTATCTTTACCCAAAAAATTTGTAATACATGAGTGATGCTCCTAATTCTGAAGAATTTTATAAAAAACTAAAAATTCAATTAGCTGATACTGCTTTATGGCCTACAGCTTATTTGTATAAATTTATAGTTCCTACGGATATTGAAAAAATAAATCTAATCGAAAAAATATTTGATAACCTGGGTGCGGTTATTACGACTAAACAATCAAAAAACGGGAAGTACACAAGTGTTTCTATCAATGTAAGAATGAAGAATCCCGATCAGGTAATCTCTAAGTATAAAGAAGTAGCTGATAAAGTAGAAGGAGTTATTTCTCTATAACCAAAATATTTTTAGATACTTAATAAACATACTAATATTATTTTAGTATTTTGCAAAACAATTAATGAGCTACTGAAAAGTCTACACGTTAACAAGGCTGTTTTATAACTTACCATTCCTTTTTAGAGAAGCTCATATTACTATAGATTTTATGGATGTTAACAATCATATGGAAATAAATAATTTAGAATATAATACCGAGCGTGAAAAGCTTATTATACCGGAGTATGGTCGTCATTTACAAAAAATGATTGATCAGGCGGTGGAAATAGAGGATAAAGAAGAAAGAAATAAAGTAGCTAAGGCTATTATTGCTGTTATGGGAAATCTACAACCTCACCTTAGAGATGTGCCGGATTTTCAACATAAATTATGGGATCAATTATTTATTATTAGTGATTTTAAATTAGATGTAGAAGCTCCTTATCCAATACTAACAAAAGAAAAGTTAGAAGAAAGACCGGAGCCTTTAGAATACCCTCAGAATTTCCCAAAGTATCGTTACTATGGTAACAATATTAAAAGAATGATAGATGTTGCTGTTAGTTGGGAAGAAGGAGATTTAAAAACTGCCTTAACTTATACCATTGCAAATCACATGAAAAAATGTTATTTGAATTGGAATAAAGATACAGTAGATGATCATGCAATTTTTAATCATCTTTTAGAATTAAGTGATGGTAAAATAGATCTTAGAGATAGTACTGAAGAACTAAGTACAGCCTCAGATTTAATGAGAGGTAAAAAGAAAAATTATCGTTCTGGAGGTTCTAATAAAAAGAATTACAGAGGTGGCAGCAATCGAGGAAAAAAACGTTATTAACCAATACCAATATACATAACCCATTTACTTTTATGAGTACTTTTCAGATAGAAGGAGGGCATCAGCTCAAAGGTGAAATTACACCTCAAGGAGCTAAAAATGAGGCCCTACAAATTCTTTGTGCAGTATTATTAACCCCAGAAAAAGTGACTATTTCTAATATTCCAGATATTAGAGATGTCAATAAGCTTATAGAAATCCTTAGGAATTTGGGGGTTAAAATCCAGAAGCTAGGTAAGGGTAAATATACTTTTAAGAGTGATGAATTAAATTTAGAATACCTAGAAAGTGAACAGTTTAAACAAGAAGGTAGTGGTTTAAGAGGTTCTATCATGATTGTAGGGCCTTTGCTAGGAAGATTTGGTAAAGGGTATATTCCTCGCCCTGGAGGGGATAAAATAGGACGTAGAAGATTAGATACACACTTTGAAGGATTTATTAATCTTGGTGCTGAGTTTAGATATAATAAAGAAGAACGCTTTTATGGAGTTGAGGCTCCAGAAGGATTGACAGGAACTTACATGTTATTGGATGAAGCTTCTGTTACAGGTACTGCAAATATTGTAATGGCTGCTGCTTTGGCAAAAGGAAAAACTACAATTTATAATGCAGCTTGTGAACCATACTTACAACAATTATGTAAGATGGTAAATTCCATGGGAGGCAAGATAAAAGGAGTTGGTTCTAATTTACTGACTATCGAAGGAGTAGAGTCTTTAGATGGTTGTGAACATAGAGTGCTGCCTGATATGATAGAGATTGGTTCTTGGATAGGTTTGGCTGCAATGACCAAAAGTGAAATAACTATTAAAAATGTAAGTTGGGAAAATTTAGGAGTAATACCGAATACATTCAGAAAACTTGGTATTACTTTAGAAAGAATAGGTGATGATATATATATACCTGCACATGTTGATGGGTATCAAATAGAAAGTTATATAGATGGTTCATTCATGACCATTGCAGATGCACCTTGGCCAGGTTTTACACCAGATTTGTTAAGTATTGTTTTGGTGGTGGCTACGCAAGCAAGAGGAGAAGTGATGGTACATCAGAAGATGTTCGAAAGTCGTTTATTCTTTGTAGATAAACTTATAGATATGGGGGCTAAAATCATTTTATGTGATCCACATAGAGCAACTATTATAGGCCATGATTTTAAATCGACCTTAAAAGCGACAACTATGGTGTCTCCAGATATAAGAGCTGGAATATCCCTATTAATAGCGGCTTTGAGTGCTAAAGGAACATCAACTATTCATAATATCGAACAGATTGATCGCGGGTATGAAGATATAGATGATCGTTTAAGAGCTATTGGAGCAAAAATTATACGTATAGATTCTTAGAGAATAAGAGAGTAAAGAAATATATAAATAAAAAGAGGAACTTTAAAAAAGTTCCTCTTTTTATTTATATTAAGGATACTCGTACTTTCTTTTTCTTTAGTCTTGTGTTTGTAACTTGTTCAATTACCTTTTTTGCTTTAGAAGCTTTGACTGCAACAAAAGCACAATCTGGTTTGATTTCTATAATGCCTAGTTCTTCTTTGCTTAATTTTCCTTGTTTGAAGAAAAGCCCAGCGATATCACCTTTGGATATTTTATCTCTTCTTCCTCCAGAAATAAATAAAGTTTTCCAGTCTGATTGTTTAGGAATAGGAGCATCAACTAATTCCTCGATTTCAGGATCAATGATGAAGTCAGGAAGTTGTTCGTCTTTCCATTGTAAGATGTAAGCGGTTCCGTCTGCATTCATTCTTGCGGTTCTACCATTTCTATGAGTAAATTCCTGACTTTTTAGTGGTAAATGGTAGTGAATTATATATTTTATTTCAGGAATATCAATTCCTCTTGCAGCTAGATCTGTAGCAATTATAATTTGGTGAGTTCCGTTACGAAATTTAATTAATGCACGTTCTCTATCTTTCTGTTCCATTCCACCGTAAAAACAACCATGACTGATTTTATGTTCTTTTAAATAATCACTTACTCGTTGTATAGAGTCTTTGTAATTACAAAAGATAATCCCTGGTTGGTTTCCGATATGACTTAGAGCTTTTACTAGTATAGGTAATTTGTCTTTTGTATCAGAAACGATACTTTTTATTCGCAATTGCGAATGACCTTCATCTAGATAGTCAATCTGAACGGGATTATGTAGCCCAACAAATTCTGGAACACTTACTTCTTGAGTTGCCGATGTTAAAACTCTCTTTTGAATATTTGGCAAATTTTCTATAATCTCGGTCATTTCTTTTTCAAATCCGATTTCCAATGATTTATCGAATTCATCAAGAACAATTGTTTTTATAGAATCGATAGAAAAATTGTCCCTTCGTAAACGATCAGCAACTCTTCCCGGCGTCCCGATTAGAATTGCAGGACGATGTTTTAAATCTAATCTATCTTGCGACCCAGATCTTCCTCCGTATACTGCATTTATTTTATATCCGGTACCCATATCTCTTGCTACTTGCTCAATCTGAATAGCTAGTTCTCTGGAAGGTACAAGAATTAGTGTTTGTATTTCGGTACAATTTTTATCAAGTGCTTCGATGACGGGTAGGAGAAAAGCCAATGTTTTTCCAGTACCTGTAGGTGATAGTAATACTATATTGTCACTAGAAGATATTGCTAATTTGGCTTCTTCTTGCATAGGGTTAAGCTTTTCAATCCCTAGTTTTTGCAATATAAGTTGTTGGTTTTTTACAATAGTTGACATCGTGCAAAGGTACAGTTAATTAGCGCTTAAATTCAATAAAATTTAGAAACGAATAGAATAAAATTAGGACTCTTTGCTTGATTTTTCTTATATTCTGACTTGAGTTAGATACTTCACATTTCACGCAGATACATCTTATAGGTTGTTTAGGGAAGGTTTATTTTTATTTTTTTTAGTAAGTATTTACGTCGTTTCAGAGAAAATTCCCTAAATTTAATTACACAACATCACTTTAAATACATTTTATTGACCGATTGATTTAGTAGGATTAAGTGTTTTTTTAAAAGGGTTTAACGCAGATTTAATATATAATATTTAAAGTTTAATTATGAAAAGAATTTTAGCAATAGATGATCAACAATTAATTCTATTATCCTTAGAAAAACATCTTTCCGATCTTGGTTATGAGGTAAAATGTGCTGATAATGGAAAAGAAGGTCTGTTATTGTTTGAATCCTTTTCGCCTGATTTGGTTATTGTGGATATCAATATGGATGAAATGTCTGGTTTAGAAGTGATAAAAGCAATAAAAGAGAAAGAGAAATCTGATGTAAAAATATTAGTGCTTTCTGGGAATAATGATGAAGATACTATTATTGATGGCTTTGATTTAGGTATTGATGATTATATGAAAAAACCATTATCTCTTAACGAAGTTTCGGTAAGGATAGGTAGGATTTTTGGAATCAAACATGATAGGTCTCCTTCTGAAGATTCTAAAGGAAAAATGTTGCAAAGGAATTGTGTAGGAGTTGTGATACCTTGCTATAATGAAGAAAAAAGATTATTAAGTAAAGAGTTTATAGATTTTACAAATAGTAATTTAGGGTATCACTTATGTTTTGTTAATGATGGCAGTACTGATGATACCCTTAATGTATTATTAGAGTTGAGTAAAGGTAGAGAAGATAGTATAAGTGTTTATAATTGTGAAAAGAATGGAGGTAAAGGAGAAGCTGTGCGACAAGGAGTTTTACATTTGGCTAAGGATAAACAGTTGGATTATATTGGGTATTTGGATGCAGATTTATCAACGGATTTTAGAGACTTTGATGATCTTGTTCAAACAATAGCTACTTCGGATTTTAAAATAGTAAGTGGTTCTAGAATGAGTAGAATGGGAGCAGACATTACTAAGGAATCTGCTCGTAAAATTATAAGCAAAACAATCAACCTGATAATTCGAAATATTCTGGGAATGTCATTTAATGATACTCAGTGCGGTGCTAAAATTATGGATAAGGAAGTGTTTAATGAGTTGTTTAAAGAGAAGTTTATTACAAGATGGCTGTTTGATGTAGAGATATTTATGAGAATGCGTAAGTTTTATGGTAAGAAAAAGGCCGCTTCATATATCTGTGAACAACCATTAAAAAGATGGATTCATGCGGATGGGTCTAAATTGTCAATGAAGGATTCTGTAAAAATAGTGGGACAACTTGGACACATAGCGTATCATTATGGAGTTAAAGTTAAAAGTACTGCGTAAAAAATATAGTTATAGTGTGCTCTCCAAATACCGAGTAATATTTTCTAATATACTTTCGAATTCTTCTCGGAGTATTTCTGATTCATTTTTTAAATTATCCTCATATTTCTCAGCAGTATCATAACTAGTTTTCAATCCTAGGATACTAATCTTATGTTTAAGCTTATGTACATCTTCTGCAGCTTTATTGTATTTCTTTGATTTAATACTTAGGATATACTTTTCTTTTTCTTCAGGAAATTCTCTCCTTATAACAGCGAAAATTTTTTCTTCAAAAACTTTATCACCGTTTGATAATTTATTAATAAAAGATAAATTAGGTTCTTCCATCGGTTATGTATTATTTAAGTGGTACTTCAAATTTACATTTAATTATGATATTTTAAAGTTATTTTTTAATGTTAATTAAGGGAATTTTTAGTGCTTATTGTGTGTTTAAATATTAATGATCTAAAGTTTAATATACATAATACTTCAATTTTGATTTTCTCTAATGATGCACTACACTTTTCTCAAAGAGTGTTTTTTTTCTCTGAATTTTGTTTATAACGTTCATTATTAACTTGTTTTTTGTTAATAAGTGATGATTTCTATGATGAATTTTATGGTTATTAACAATTTTAGTAGGAAAATAATACTTTATTATTGTGGTTATTAACATAAATTGTGTTTTTTATCGATAAAAATATGCTTTATGAATATTTACTAACAATTTTTTGTTTTAAATGTTGATTATATGTTAATAACTTATTATATTTACTATAATTAATCCTTAAATCACACAGTTATGAATCATCTTTATTCTTCTATTGAACTTATTTTTAAAAGTGCTGTTGACTTCTTAAGAGATCTTCCCGGCGCATCTAGTTATGCGATCCGTAAATAACAATAAATTGTTTAGTGTAGTTTATAAATAGTCAAAGAGGTTGTTTTCCATAAGACAACCTCTTTTTTTATACTACTATATTAGAATATATGCACAATTGCACTTGCTGAATACTCAAATATTTTGTTCTTTGCATTTCTATAGTACTATATATTGAAGGATTTAGAACAAAAAATACGCTCTTTTACACCCGTTAGTGATTCTGATATGGAATATGGGTTGCAATTCTACAAAAAAGAAATTTATAAAAAAGGTGCATATCTTGTTAAGCCAGAACAATCTATTCAAGATTTCTATTTTATGAAGAAAGGCTGTGTAACCTATTATACCATTGAAGAAGGGGTGACCAGAGTAATGGAGTTTTTTACAGAAGGTTCTTTTTTTACAGATTTGTATCCATATATTGAAGAAATTCCGTCCGAATCATATTTAGAAGTAATCGAGGATTCTATCGTTTATACCATTTCTAAAACTGATGCTCTTAAAGTTTTCGATTATTCTCATGCATTAGAACGTTTTGGAAGATTATCTATGCAAAAGGCTTTTATTAATAATTTTCAAAGAATTAATAGAATGAAGAATCTTTCTAATCAGGAACGTTATCTTCAGTTATTAGAAAAGCGACCTTCACTTTTTCAGAGAGTTCCCCAATATCTTATTGCTTCTTATTTAGGGTTAACTCCAGTTGGGCTTTCTAAAATAAGAAAGAGGCTAAGTCAACAATGATTTAGTAGTAAGATTTTCGGTAATGTTTATAATTTAATTAATTTAGAATAGTAATGTTCTAAGCCGTAAGTAGTTTATAGGTCAATTTTTGTTTTAAAAACAAAAGGATATCATAAAATTCATATTTATTAAACCAGTTTAATTAGAATCTACTAAATATTCACGAAATTTATTGAGTTGTCATTAATCAACTTCTTAAAACTTCACACAATGGCTAAAGAATATATAGATCTAGATACTTTAAAATACCTCTTATATGATGTTCATCAATTAGAAGAGGTACTACAACAAAAGCGTTTCGCAGATCACGATAAAGAATCACTGAACTTATTTTTGGATTCTGTAAAAGAATTCTCAGATCGTGAATTGTTTCCCTACTTCAAAGAAATGGATGAGAATCCAGCATATTATAAGGATGGAAGTGTAGTAGTTCATAAGCAAGTAGAGGTTATGATGAAAAAGGGTGGTGAGATGGGACTCATTTCAGGAACTTTTGATTATGAAGCTGGAGGATTGCAATTACCTATGATGATGTATACAGCATCTGCTTTTATTCAAGATGCTGCGAATAATCATTTACCAGGTTATGTAGGATTAACATTAGGTGCTGCAGAATTGATTATTCATTTTGCTAGTAAAGAATTAAATGATACTTATGTCCCTAATATGCTTTCCGGAAATTGGGGAGGAACTATGTGTTTAACCGAACCTCAGGCAGGTAGTTCATTGTCTGATGTGGTAACAAAAGCTACTGAGCAAAAGGATGGTTCTTATAAAATTCTTGGGCAAAAAATATTTATTTCTGGAGGCGACCATCAGTACGCAGAGAATTTTGTACATCTTGTTTTGGCCCGTATTGAAGGAGCTCCTCCAGGTACTAAAGGAATATCTTTATTTATCGTTCCTAAAAAAAGACCGGATGGCAATGGTGGTCTTATTCCTAATGATGTGACTACTGTTGCAGATTTTCAGAAAATGGGACAACGCGGATATTGTACTACGCATTTAGGTTTTGGTGATGCAGATAGCTGTAAAGGGTGGTTGGTTGGAGAACCACATCAAGGTCTTAAGTATATGTTTTTAATGATGAATGGAGCTCGTATTGCTGTTGGAAGAGGAGCTGCTGCAATCGCTACAGCGGCATATCAAGCTTCATTACAATATGCAAAAGAACGACCGCAAGGTAGAAAATTAGCAAGTACGGGTAAAAAGGATCCTGAACAAGGACAGACATTAATAATTAATCACCCAGATGTCCGCAGAATGTTATTGTTACAAAAAGTAATAGCAGAAGGATCTCTGAGTTTGGTTTTATTAGCATCTAAATATTATGACCTTAAGGAGACTTCTCAGGACGAATCCGAAAAAGAGAAATATAGCTTATTATTAGAGTTGATTATCCCAATGGTTAAAACATATCCATCAGATATGGGCGCGCATGCAGTTTCTAATGGATTGCAAGTGTTAGGAGGTTATGGATTTTGTTCTGATTTTATATTGCAACAATATCATAGAGATATTCGTATTTTCCCTATTTATGAAGGTACTACAGGTATTCAATCTCAGGATTTATTGGGTAGAAAACTTTTGATGGAAAATGGTAAAGCGCTAGAAGCACTTAACAATGAAATAATGCATACTATCCGACAAGCATCGGAGTATGATGATCTTCGTAGATATGCGAATTCACTTGGAGAGAAATTGCTATTAACGCAAAAAGTAATAGGTTTCTTGGTTGGGTTTGCTAAAAAAGGAGATTATCAACGTTTTTTATCTGATGCTACTCCCTTTATGGAATTCTTTAGTAATATAACGATCGCATGGATATGGTTAGATATGGCAGTACATGCTAAAAATGCAATCATAACTGGAAAGGAATCATATTCTGAAGAGTTTTATGAGAGTAAAATCCATGCGATGAAATTTTATTTTAAATATGAATTACCAAAGACCAGTAGTCTAGCAGAAATTCTTATGGATGAAGAAGTGTTGACTATTCTGGGAGAAAAAGAAGTCTTTAATTGATTGAATTTTATATCAGAAAACACTCAAATATTTTAATAATAACGAAACATTAATTCATTAAATATATAATGAACAGTATAAAACAATCATTTAATTTAGAAGGAAAAGTAGCGATCGTAACAGGTTCTAGTAAAGGAATAGGAAGATCAATTGCACAAGGTTTGGCAGAATATGGGGCTAAAGTGGTTATTAGTAGTCGAAGTCAGGAAGCAGTGGATCAAGTTGCGGCCGAGTTTAAAAAAGCTGGACTGGAAGCTTTTGGTGTTGCCTGTAATGTTGGTAAATCGGATCAACGCGAAGCTTTGGTACAAAAAACTATAGCACAGTATGGAGGAGTTGATATTTTAGTAAATAATGCAGCAATAAACCCTGTGTATGGTCGAATTGAAGATCCAGATGAGAATGTTTTTGATAAAATAATGGATGTCAATGTAAAAGCGCCTTGGGTTTTATCCAATCTAGCGTTGTCATCTATGCAAAAACGTGGAGGCGGTAGTATAATTAATATAGCGTCAGTAGAAGCTTTACATCCTGGAGCGGGTTTAGGATTGTATAGTACAAGTAAAGCGGCTTTATTAATGCTTACTAAAAATCAAGCAAAAGAATGGGGGCAATACGGAATTCGTGCTAATGTAGTATGTCCTGGATTGATTAAAACGAAGTTTAGTGCTGCTCTTTGGCAAAATGAAAAACTATTAAATAAAATAGAAAAAACCTTACCGACGGCTCGTATGGGAATGCCAGATGAAATGTCTGGTATTGTTTGTTTATTAGCCTCAGAGGCTGGTGCATATATGACAGGTGGCGTATACAATGCAGATGGTGGATATATGATTGCTGGTTAGTATCCATGTTTTTTGTTTAAAGCATTACTCTGGTGTTGTTCAATTGCTAAAATAAAATAAGACGATTATAAGATGAACTTTGATTACTCGGAAGAAGTACTAGAATTACAAAAAAAACTCATTACGTTTTTTGAAGAGCATATATTACCGAAAGAAAAAGAAGTAAATGATTTTCTTTATGATCCAGATAATCGATGGAAATCTTGGCCAGGAATGGAAGATTTAAAAGCTAAGGCTAAAATTGCAGGGTTATGGAATTTGTTTTTGCCTAAAACTTATGGAGCATTAAGTCCTGGATTAACTAATTTAGAATATGCTCCACTAGCGGAGATTATGGGGCGTATTTTGTGGTCTTCAGAAATATTTAATTGCAGTGCTCCAGATACAGGAAATATGGAGGTATTAGCAAAATATGGTTCAGAAAATCAACAAAAAAGGTGGTTAGCCCCATTAATGAATGGAGAAATCCGATCAGCTTTTTTAATGACAGAGCCTCAAGTAGCCTCTTCGGATGCTACGAATATAGAAACTTCAATAATCCGAGACGGTGATGAATATATTATCAATGGAACAAAATGGTGGTCTTCTGGTGGAATGAATCCCCATTGTAAGGTCGCCATTGTTATGGGGAAAACAGATCCAAATGCTCCAAGACATAAGCAACAGAGTATGATTTTAGTCCCCATGGATGCACTTGGATTAAAAATTATTAGACCATTATCGGTGTTTGGATTCTATGATTCTCCAGAAGGACATGCAGAGATCGTTTTAGAAAACGTAAGAGTACCAAAAGAGAATCTAATATTAGGCGAAGGAAGAGGATTCGAGATCGCACAAGGACGATTAGGTCCAGGACGTATTCATCATTGTATGCGTTTAATTGGGATGGCACAACGTTCTTTAGAACTAATGTCCAAACGAGCAGCAGAGCGTATTGCTTTTGGAAAATCATTTAAAGACTATAGTAGTATCCGGCAAGAGATTGCGCAATCGCAATGTGATATTGAACAAGCTAGATTACTAACGCTTTCTGCAGCTGATAAAATGGATAAACTCGGTAATAAATCTTCGAAAGACTTAATTGCAATGATAAAAATTGTAGCTCCAAATATGGCATTAAGAGTAATAGATAGAGCTATGCAAATACATGGAGGAAAAGGAGTGGGGCCTGATACGCCTCTTGCACATTTTTTTGTAGCGGCTAGAATGTTACGTTTGGCAGACGGTCCAGACGAAGTACATATGTACCAGTTAGGAAAAAGCGTAATTAAAAAATATTCAGAATAAAATATGCAAAACGTACGCAAAGGCGAAGAACTAAATGAGAAAACTTTAAAATCATTCCTTCTTAAGGAAGGTTTGATAAATAATGTTCAAAGTGATTGGAATGTTGAACAATACACTCACGGGTATTCTAACCTTACTTATTTGTTAAAAATAGAAGATAAAGAATATGTATTACGTCGCCCACCATTTGGTGCTATTAAGCGAGGACATGATATGGGGCGAGAATTTAAAGTCCAATCTGCTGTATATAAGGTATTTCCAAAAGTTCCTAAAATGTATGCTTTTACAGATGATGAGAGTGTATTAGGTTGTTCTTTTTATATTATGGAAAAGGTAAGCGGAATTATTTTGAGTACTCGTGAAGCCAAAAAAAGAAACATTTCAGCAAGTGATTTTAAAACTATTGCCGATTCCTGGCTAAATACTTTTGTAAAACTTCATAATATAGATTACCAAGAGGTTGGCTTAGAAGATCTAGGAAAACCAAAGGGGTATGTAAGCCGTCAAGTATTGAACTGGGGGAAACAATACCTTAAAGCGGCGACAGATAATATTCCTGCTGCTGGAAAGATAATGAAATGGATGGAAGATAACCAGCCAAGAGAATACCAATATAGTTTAGTGCATAATGATTTTAAATATGATAATGTTGTATTTAAAAATGATAGCTGGAATGATGTTATTGCGGTATTGGATTGGGAAATGGCAACATTAGGAGATCCATTAATGGATTTAGGGACTTCATTAGGATACTGGACAATGAGCAGTGATCATGAATTCGTGCAAAAAGGTATTCCTTCTCCAACAATTATGGAAGGAAATCCTAGTAGAAGTGAAATAGTGGAATTGTATTCACAAAAAAGTCAAAAAGAAATAAAAAATTTGGTGTTTTATTATGCATTTGGACTTTTTAAGATAGCAGTTATTGCTCAACAAATTTATTATAGATACGATAAAGGTTTAACAACAGATCCACGTTTTGCGCAACTGGATAAGGCATCCGCACTACTTTGTAATCTTGCTTGGCAGGCAATACAAACTAATAAAATTGATTAAATATAGAAATAATGGATTATTTGGCAGCGACATATTATTATGATTACGAGACGGAGGAAATCCAGAAGATTATAGAAGAATTTAAAAGTAGCAATGTAACATTGAAAGAAAAAGCAAAGGCTTTGTATGTTAAGGTTAGAGATGGTTGGCGTTATGATCCATATCATATTAACCTGAAGAAAGAGGCTTATAAAGCAAGTAAGGTAGCTACAAAGAACAGTGGTCATTGTTTAGATAAATCCATTTTATTAATCGCCGGTTTAAGAGGGTTAGGTATTCCTGCCAGAATTCACCTAGCTAAAGTGAAAAATCACATTGGAGTAGAAAGGCTTATAGAGAAGTTCGGGACAAATGAATTAACACCTCACGGAATGGTTAATGTTTATCTTGATGGAAAGTGGGTAAAGGCGTCACCAGCATTTAACAAAGCATTGTGTGAAAAATGTAATGTAGCACCTTTAGAGTTTGATGGAGAAAATGACTCAATGTTTCAGGAATTTGATAATAAAGGAGGGATTTTCATGGAGTACCTGGAAGATTACGGTCATTTCGAAGATGTTCCTTTTGATTTTATACTGAATAATATTAAAGAACATTACACAGATATATACGAGAAGTATAAAGAGCTTAGTGAAATAAGATTATAAAATCAATTTTTATGAATTCATACACTGGAATTACCCAAAAACAGTTTCAAGATTTTTTAGAATTACCTATCGATGGATCATTTCAGATGATAAATCTTTTGAAATTTAAGGATTATGTAGAAGAAACTGGGACGACAGGTAGAGAGGCGTATGCAGAATATTTGAATGCGATACTCCCTTTTTTTGAAAACACTAGAGCGAGAATCGTATATCAAGGTAAACCTCTGTTTGGATTGATAGGTCCAGAGAATACCGTCGAATGGGATAAAATACTCATTGTACAATACGAGAGTAAAGAAGAATTTATAAAAATGATTACAGAAAAAGAATATCCAGCTGATATGCGTAGCAGAGCTTTATTAGATTCACGTCTTATCCTTTCTTTAGAGAAATAAATCTAGATTAAACAATTTATATAGTATTACATGCAAGTAAAAGATAAAGTAGTTATAGTTACAGGAGCAGGTTCGGGAATAGGAGCCGCTACGGCAAAACATTTTGCAAAACATAAAGCAACCGTTGTTGTTTCTGATATTAAAGAAGAAAAAGCAAATCAGGTTGCAGAAGAAATAAATAAAGAAGGAGGAAAAGCGACAGTAATTACTGCTAATGTTGCTGATTTTGCACAAGTAGAGTTGTTAATTTCTAAAACGGTAGATCAGCTTGGACAATTAGATGTAATGGTAAATAATGCAGGGATAGGTCCAAGAAATATGTCTAAAACTGCAGAATATACGTTAAAAGACTGGGATAGTGTTATTGCAGTAAATCAAACAGGAGTTTTTTATTGTATGAAATTAGCTTTACAGCAAATGATGAAACAAGGCTATGGTAATATTGTAAATATTGCATCCTTAGCTGGATTAAAAGCATCATTAAATAACCTTTCATACAGTGCTAGTAAATTTGCCGTCGTTGGGATGACTAAATCGGCTGCATTAGAATATGCAACTAAGAATATTAGAATCAATGCAGTTTGTCCCGGTTACACAGAATCAGCGCTCTTAAGTAAATTGTTATCAGTGCGACCTGATATGGACGATATGCTAAAAAGTGTAATTCCAATGAAGCGGTATGGACAAGCAGAAGAAATAGCAGAAGCTGTGGTGTGGTTAGCTTCAGAAAACACGAAGTTTATAACGGGACAGACAATTACATTAGATGGAGGAACTTCTCTATAAAACAATTATTCAATTAGTAAATAAAGCCAAAACCCATAATGCAGACCATTAAAGTAGAAAGAAAAGATAACTACGCAATTGTACAGTTGAACAGAGGAAAAGTAAATGCTATTAATCATCAAATGACTAAGGAAATAAGACAGGTTTTTGATGATTTAGAAATTGATAGTTCTGTAAAAGGAGTGATAATAACCGGTACGCCTCATTTTTTTACAGCTGGTCTTGATGTTATAGAATTGTATGGTTATGATAAGCCGAAGATGAATGAGTTTTTTAATGATTTTGGAGGGATGTATATCCAATTAGCCAAGTTTAGTAAACCATTTATATGTGCTATTACAGGATATTCTCCAGCAGGCGGTTGTGTGATTGCTATTACTGCCGACCATCGTATTATGGCTGCAGGAGAAAAATATACTATTGGTCTAAACGAAGTAGCAGTGAATATTCAGATTTCTAATAACCTTATTAGAGGGTATTCCTATTGGTTGGGAGAAGGAAAGGCAAATGAATGTATTCTTGGAGGAAAGTTATTGAGTGTTGATGAAGCTTTGGATACTGGCTTAGTAAATGAAGTTTGTGATTTAGAAGAAGTTTTGCCAAAAGCAGAAGCTAAAATGAAGCAGTATTTACAAGCTGATGAAGAAATTTTTAAGAATACTAAGTATAAGTTACGAAGAGATTGGTTAGAAAGTATGGAAGAAGATCCTAAGGTCGATTTAGAACAAGCAATTTCTCTTTGGTGGAAACCAGAAATAAGAGCAAAAATGAAGGCTTTCGTAGAAAGTTTACAGAAAAAATAAATTGGATTAAATAAAAAATATTTTAAAAATGAATAAGCAAATCATCTTAAAAAACCGCCCAGAGGGATTACCAGATAAAACTACTTGGGAGTTACAGGAAAATCCTATTCCAGAACCTAAAGAAGGAGAGGTATTGATTAAACATCATTATATATCGTTAGATCCTGCAATGAGAGGCTGGATGCGGGAAGGAAAATCATATATAGAACCAGTAGAATTAGATGATGTAATGAGAGCTGGATCTATAGGAGAAGTTATTAAATCCAATAATCATTCGAAATTTAATGAAGGTGATTTTGTAACCGGTTGGGGAGGAGTACAGCAATATACTGTAACTAATGGTGATAATTGGTATACTGTAGACCCTAAATTAGCACCTTTGCCAATGTATATTGGAACTCTAGGGATGCCTGGTATGACAGCATATTTCGGAATTTTAGAAGTTGGTAAAATAAAAGAAGGAGATACTGTTTTAGTTTCTGGGGCTGCAGGAGCGGTTGGCAGTATAGTTGGTCAGATAGCAAAGATAAAAGGATGTCGTGTTATTGGAATAGCAGGAGGAAAAGAAAAATGCAACTATATTAAAGACGTTTTAGGCTTTGATGCTGCTATAGATTATAAGTCTGGAGATATATATGAGGCTATCAAAAATGAATGTCCAAAAGGTATTGATGTATATTTTGATAATGTTGGAGGAGAAATTTTAGATGCGGCGTTATCTAGACTGCGTATGCAGGCAAGGATTGTTATTTGTGGGGCAATTTCTCAATATAATAATATGGAAGATATGAGAGGGCCTAAAAATTATCTTTCATTATTAGTAAATCGGGCAACAATGCAGGGTATGGTTGTTATGGATTATGCAAAAGATTATGGGAAAGCAGCTAGAGAAATGGGTGGTTGGTTGGCACAAGGGAAATTGAAAAGTAAAGAAGATATTTATAATGGAATCGAAAACTTTCATGAAACATTTTTGCGTCTTTTCTCTGGAAATAAAATGGGTAAACTTGTATTAAAGGTTATAGAGGATTAGTATGAAGGCTATAGTTTGTAAACAATACGGACCACCTTCTAATTTGGTATATGAGGATGTTGTATCTCCAAAACCAAAGGAAAATGAAGTCCTAATTCAAGTAAAAACCTGTGGAGTGAATTTCCCTGATACTCTTATAATTCAGGGCTTGTACCAGTTTAAACCCGATGTTCCTTTTATTCCAGGAAGTGATGTAGCAGGAGTTGTAAAAGAAGTAGGGATTAATGTTAAGCACCTTAATATTGGAGATGAGGTTTTTGGATTTGTAATGCAAGGCGGTTATGCAAAAGAAGTTGCAGTTCCTGCTAATGTATGCTTTAAAAAACCTCCTAAGATGGATTTTTCGGTAGCGGCTTCTTTTATGATAGCGTATGGCACATCTTATCATGCATTAAAAGATCGTGCTCAATTAAAGCAGGGCGAAACTTTACTGGTTTTAGGGGCATCAGGAGGAGTTGGGCTTGCAGCAATTGAACTAGGAAAGCTATTGGGAGCTAAGGTTATTGCGGCTGCATCTTCTAAAGAAAAACTGGAATTATGCAAACAATATGGAGCAGATGAAGTTATAAACTATACCGAAGAGGATCTAAAAAGTAAAATTAAAGAGTTAACAAATGGAAAAGGAGCAGATGTTGTGTATGATCCTGTAGGAGGAGATTTTTCTGAACCAGCATTGAGAGGGACAGCTTGGGAAGGTAGATATTTAGTAATAGGTTTTGCTGCAGGACATATTCCTAAAGTACCATTGAACCTAGCATTACTAAAAGGATGTTCTATTGTTGGTGTGTTTTGGGGTAATTTTGCAATGAAAAATCCTAAAGGGAATATGGATAATACATTACAATTAATGAAATGGATGGAGGAAGGAAGGGTACAACCACACATTCATAAAATATATCCGTTAGAAGAAACTCCAAATGCTTTAGAAGAAATGATGAATAGAAAGGTGAGAGGCAAAGTGGTGATTCAATGTTCTTAATATTATTTAATAAACAAGCTTACATATGAGATTAAAAAATAGAATTGCAATCGTTACAGGAGGAGCAAGAGGAATAGGAAAAGCTATTTCTACTTTATTTGCTAAAGAAGGCGCAACTGTAATTATTTGGGATTTATTACCAGAAGGTGAACAAGTAGCTAAATCTATATTAGACAATGGTCAAGTTGCCGAATTCACGAGTATTTCCGTTACTGATAAAAGTGCTATTGAAGCTGAAGCCGAAAGAATTCATGAAAAATATGGAAAAATAGATATCTTGATTAATAATGCAGGAATAACTAAAGACCGTACACTGCATAAAATGAGTGAGAATGAATGGGACGCTGTAATCGAAGTAAATTTAAAAGGTGTTTTTTTATGTACACAGGTTGTTTCTCAATACATGAAAGAATCTGGTTATGGAAGAATTGTATCTGCGGCTTCTAATGTAGGTTTACGAGGTAATTTTGGGCAAACCAATTATGCAGCTACTAAAGCTGGTGTTATTGCGATGTCTAAAACTTGGACAATAGAGCTGGGTAAGTATGGAATCACAGCCAATGCGTTAGCTCCAGGATTTACACTAACAGAAATGACAGATCAGATTCCTAAGGAGCATATAGAAGGAATTAAATCACAAATTCCTTTAAAGAAAGCTGCTACGCCTATGGATATTGCTTATGGGTATTTGTATTTGGCATCAGATGAAGCTTCTTACGTGTCAGGTATTTGCTTGACTATAGATGGAGGAATCTCAAGATAGTTTAGAAATCTACAATAAGTAAAAATATGGATCAGTTGACTTGTAAAAACTTTGATGAGTTTAAAACGTACCACGGAAAACAATTACCATTGGGTAAATGGATTACCGTAACCCAGGAAATGATTAATGCGTTTGCTGATGCTACAAAAGATTACCAATGGGTACATGTTGATTTAGATCGAATTAAAAAGGAATCTCCATTTAAGAGACCTATTGCTCACGGTTTTTTATCAGTTTCGCTACTATCCAAAATGTTGATGGATCTTATTGATATAGAAAGTTTAGCAATGGGTGTTAATTATGGACTTAATAAAGTAAGGTTTCCAAATCCTGTAATTGTAGATAGTAGGTTAAGATTACATAGTAGTATTAAGGATATAGAGGCTTATACCGAAAAAGGCCTAAAAATAACTTGGGATTGTTCAGTGGAAATTGATGGTTCAGAAAAGCCTGCCTGTGTTGCAGAATTTGTTTCGTTAATGTTTGAGGAGTAAAAAATGTAATTTGCTTTTATTTAGAAAAGTGATGTCATTTTTGAATCTATTTTAATAGTATATCTAAGTATGCAATTTCAAGAATTTTATTTCAATTATCTTAAATATCAGTTGTACGGTCAATATTGGTTGCCTACTAACTGTAAAGCAATGGTTTTGCTAGTACATGGTATGGGTGAGCATTCTGGTAGATATTCGGATCATGTAATTCCTGAGTTGTTGTCAAAACAAATAGGTGTAATTACTTATGATAATTTTGGTCATGGTAAGAGCAGTGGTAAAAGAGGACATTGCCCTAATTATGATTCTCTTATGGATACAATAGACGCTGTTTATCAAAAATCAAGAGAAATAGTAAATAACCTTCCTGTATTCTTATATGGCCATAGTATGGGTGGAAACTTGGTTATCAATTATTTAATCCGGAAAAAACCAGAAGTTACAGGAGTAATTATTACGAGTCCTTTCTTACGTTTAGCGTTTCAGCCACCAAAATGGAAAATGACAATGGGAAAGATGTTTCAAAAAATAGCACCTTCTGTAACATTGCTTTCTGGGTTGGATGTAAAGGCCATTTCTAGAATAGCGGATGAGGTAGAAAAGTATGAAAATGATCCTTTAATTCACGATAGAGTAAGTACTAATTTCACACTTCCAATTATAGAAGCCGGTATTTGGGTAATTTCTAAAGCCGCTTTTGTTGAAAAACCAGTTTTGATAGTTCATGGAACTGCAGATCAAATTACTGATTATAGGGCAAGTCAAGAGTTTGCAGAAAAGAATGACTTGATTTCATTTATTCCTTTTAAAGGAGGGTACCACGAACTGCATAATGATTTAGAAAAAGAAAAGTTTCTTTTGACGATTACGAATTGGATTGTTCAGATGATTTAATGTGTTGTTTTTTAATTTATTAAGTGTGTTTTTCGTCAGTTTTTTCATACTTGTTTATAGTTGTTATAGAAGCTGTTTTTCCTTATTTTTATTAGAATATTTATTTGTTGTCTAAAAACAACTCTTGAAATCTGAAAACACACAAAAAACAATAAAGTATTATGGGCGAACTAACAAGTGCTAAAAAGAAATCGACAAGTGTTTTACATATAATTCCAGAAGAACAAATTGGATCAAATAACTGTTGGGCTGCTGCTTTATCAATGGCTTTACAAAGTTATGGAACATTTAAGTCCGAAAAAGAACTAGACCAAATGTTTGAAGCAAATAATCAAGGTTTAGATTTATTTACATTACATCCGCAAATATCAACTCACTTTAGCTATATCAATTCAGAATATAGAAGTTTAATTTCTGGAAATGATCCAAAACTTACTTTTAGTGAGATAAAAGGGCATATAGATAGCAGTCGTCCAATTTTAATTGGGACACAAAATTATAATGGTTTTATGGCGCACGCACTTTTGATAACGGGGTATAAAGATGATAATACGGTTTTAGTGATTGATCCTTGGGTTGGAGTTTTAAAAGAAATAACGTTAGAAGAATTAGAGAATTACTGGGTAGAGACCATTGTATTCGATAAATAAAAATATCTAATTATAGAGTAGGTTTGGTGTCCTTTTAAGTCTATTCTTTTTTTGATGTGGTATATGGGATTGTAAAATAAAACACAGAACCTAAGTCTTTTTTGCTTTCTAACCAGATTTTTCCGCCAAGCATTTCACTGTAGGCTTTAGCGATAGATAATCCAATACCAGCCCCTTCTATGGCATAATTATTTTCGATATCTGCTTGTACGAAGCGTTCGAAAATTGCTTTTTGTCGATTTTTTGCAATTCCCATACCGGTATCTTTTACGTAAAATTGTAAAAATTCATCTTCCACTTTATAACCAAAAGAAATAGAGCCTTCAGGAGTATATTTAAGAGCGTTTTTAACTAAGTTGGTTAGTATAGCGTTAAATTTTTCTTTGTCTGTTTTAATAATTGCTTCTTGGTCCGGTAAACCATTGTTAAAGCTTAATAGCAAACCCTTTCTGTCAGCTTCTGGTTTAAAAAACTGATATAAATAAGTTACTTGTTCATTGATGTCTATATCTGATGTAAACACCTTCACTTGTCCAGATTCAATCTTCGAAATATCAATTATATCTCTTATAATATTGAGCATTCGAGTGCCACTTTCTTCTATAAGACTAATGTATAGTTGTTGTTCGTCTCCGGTAAGTACAGGTTCTTTAAGTAATTCGGCAAAACCTAATATCCCATTCATAGGAGTTCGTATTTCATGACTCATGTTTGCTAAGAAAGCAGACTTTAAACGATCACTTTCTTCAGCTTTATCTTTCATTTTATTTAGTTCTATTTCATAAAGTTTTAATTCAGTGATATCTGTTGCAGTCCCTACATAACCAATAATTTCTTTTCGTTCATTATACTCAGGAATAGCTTGGCCTAATACCCAAATAGTAGTTCCATCTGGTCTAATAAATCTATATTCAGCATGTGAAGATTCTCGTCTTTTTGTATTATTATACCAGTCAGATTTTAATTTCTTTCTATCCTCTGGATGTACTGCTTTTAGCCATCCATCGTTCATTGCTTCTTGTTGGGCTAAACCGGAAATTTCGCACCATTTTTCGTTAACAAAGGTAGTTTTTCCATTGGCTTTAGTCATAAAAATGCCTACAGGAGAAATATCGGTTAATGTTCTATATCTGTTTTCGCTTAGCTGAATTACCTTTTCTGCTTCTTCAAATTTTTGACGATAGGTTAGTGAGTGATAAACATCCTTAAAAGTAGAATAGCTGTTTTCGGAGATTTCTTTTTGAAAGTATTTAATGTATATGGTAAATAAAATACCATAATAAATACTCATAACTATTTTAGAAGATAGTCCAGAAATTAGAAAATTTGTTACATCCATAGGTCCCCAAAACCCTACAATACTAAACATCAAAGCATCAAATGAAAGGATCAAAAGCATCGTGAAAAGTATTCTTAGAAAAAGAGATTGTATATGTTTAGAAATATACTCAAAGACAAAAATTATAAGAATAGAATCAAGGAATAAAAGAATAGTACCATAAATTAGAAGAAATATATTGGTGTTAAAAAAATCAGATAACATAGTAAATGAAACCTGATGAATACTAGAATCTTTTAAGTTAATACCGAAAAGGAGTAATAAGATTACTATCATCAAGTTAGCAATAACGAGTGCGTATATTAGCTTTCTTGTTAATAAAGCATCTTCTTTAATGTAGAAAATTAATACGGTAAACAGTGTTACGGAAAAAAGAACGGAGGATCCTGGAGATACCGTAATTCCATTATATATTTCAAAATACATTGTTGTTGCTGTGAATACCTGTATGAATTGAAACATTCCTAAGGCTGTAAATAACAGTCCGTTACCTGTTACTTTTCGAAAATGAAATAACGTTAATACCAAAAAGGATACTACAAACCCTTGTAGCAAGAAAACTGATATTTGATAAAAATTTACTTCTTCCATAAAACATTCTGAACCATCTTTATTTAAGAATAAATAAAGTGATTGTAATTTATATTAAAAAAGCCCGAGAGGTAATCTGTGTGCGCAAATCTAAATGGGGAATTTAGATATATACATATATCCCGAAGATACGAAAGTAATTATATTTTGAATGCAATGAAATACAAGTTTTCCTATAAGTAAGTTTCTTAGTTAATTATTTGTGTAATAAAATGAATACGTTTTTACTGTTTAAGTTTTAAAAACATAATATTTATCGCTGTAGATACGTGTATCCAAAAAATAGTAAGGCGGCTAGAGCAGCACTTATAATAAACAATGAAGTTCTGTTGTCATCTTTTGGTGATTTTAAAGTAATTGTTTTAAAGATTTTAATCATTTTCTTTTGTTCGAAAAATAGAAGAATTATAAGAATAACAAGAAAGACGATAGCGTTAATAGTAGCTCCTGCGTTAACTTGGTAGAATACATCAAATAGTACAATATTGGTCATGATTGGCAATAAAAGGAATGTGCCAATAATTTTAGTACGCTTAGATAAAAGTAGTAATGCTCCTGTAACTTGCAATACTCCAATAATTATGGGTATTGCTTGTGTGTGTCCAAAAAAAGACCACATAAGTTCCATCCCAGTTAACTCACTTACTAATTTATCTGGAAAACCATTATTATTTTTAAATTGAAGTGGTTTGGCAGCACCGTAAACAAATATGAAAAATGCTACGAAGTATCGCAGCGTACGTTCAGTTATTTTTTGAAAATACATGATGTATGAGTTTAATTATCAGACGATGTACTAAAAATAATGTTACAAGGAAGGTAAGAACCTGTTGTTAAGATATTTTTCGTCTCCAAAAAGTAACAAATATTAATGTAACAATAGAAGGGGTTAACCAAACCCATAAGGTGCTTGAATCCAATGCAGCTAGTAAAAATGCAGTTATTGCTGCTCCGTATGCTCCGGACATTTTACCAATATGATTAGATAAATAAGCCTTAGGATTAGTTTTAAAGGTTTTATAGAGCTTAACATCTCTAATCGTGGCCATGACACCAAACCCTCCGAAAAAGAAAAATAAAATGCTTTTAGGGATCTCTTGCAAGTGATAATAGATGCCTGTACTAATCATTCCTAAAAATATTAATCCCATTACAGAGCTAATAATGATGTCCACTTTTTGTAAAACATATTGTTTTTTAAACCTGAGTACTCTATTTCCAGAAATTACAAGGTATATTGTGAATATAGAGAGTAAGTGTAGTAGTAAATTTTTATGATTAGGGAGAAGGGTGATAGGGATAGCAATTAGAGCACTAATAAACATAGCGATAGAAAATACTATTCCGGCTTTTTTGTGGTAAAACCTACCTTTTTTACCTATAATACTGATAAGGCCTGATAATAATCCAATACCACCAAATAATGCATGAATGTAAATGAGAATTATCACAGTTTGTTCCATAGGGCTTATAAGAAGTTCTATGGTAAATATAGCTAAATGTAGGAACAGATATTATAATTAAGAAGAGGAAATAAACTTCATCATATAATAAACTAATCTAGCAGCTAATTTAGCTGTGATATTATCTAAATCATATTTAGGATTAAGCTCTACAATATCCGCACTAACTAATTTTTTACTATTGCAAATTTGTTCAATAGCAAATAAGGCAATGTCGATAGAAAAACCAAATGGAGAAGGGGCGCTAACACCAGGAGCAACAGAAGATGAAAAACCATCTAAATCAATGGTTAAATAAACCAAGTCAACATCGTTTATAAAATTATTAATTACTACTTCAATATTGTTTTTGTTTGTAATATTGAAATCTGTATTCTTGATATATTCTACTCCCAATTTTTGAGCAGTTTGGAATAATTCTTTGTTATTGGATTCTTCTTGAATTCCTAAGCACAGGTATTTGAAACGATCGTTCTCTTTAGAGATTTGATAAAATGGAGTACCAGAATTTCCTTGGCCATTTACTGATCTCAAGTCAAAATGAGCGTCTAAATTTATAATTCCAATTCTGGCGTCTGGTTGGTGTTTTTTAATTCCATTATAGTGTGCGTATGCAAGATCATGACCACCTCCTAAAATAATACTAAAATATTGCTTTTCAAGAATTTGAAATACCTTATTTGAAGTAATAGTTTGAGTTTCTTCTAAGTCATTTCCTATGCAATAAATGTTGCCTACGTCTATTATTTTAACAGTTTTATCGAAATGATTTGATAAAGACCCTATCATTTTCCTTATTTGATCAGGTGCGGACTCTGTGCCAATTCTGCCTAAATTTCTTTTGACTCCTTCTTCGCAAGCGTATCCTAGAATTGTAAAGCTTGTTTGCTTATTTTTAGGAAGTTCATCATTTTCTATGTCAATACAAGTTATTTTCTCGTGAAGATATAATTGATCATTAGATGTCCGTCCTGACCAAATAGCGGGATTTGTTTTTTTATAGTTGTTCATTGGTAGAATAATGCTTGTGTGTAAAATATTGTACAGATGTGATGGTTATTAAAATAATTTATCTAAAATTCTTTCCTCTAGGATATTAGGGACGGTTACTTTAAGTGAAGGTGTACGTTTCATTTCTCTTTTTATCGCAAAAATAGCCTCTTCATTTCTTGCCCAACTTCTCCTAGAAATACCATTATTCACATCATAAAACAACATGTTTTTTAATCTTTTGGACGCTTCATCAGATCCATCTAATAGTAAACCAAATCCTCCGTTGATAACTTCTCCCCATCCAACGCCACCTCCGTTATGAATGGATACCCAAGTAGCTCCTCTAAAACTATCTCCAATTACATTATGAATCGCCATATCAGCAGTAAATTTGCTTCCATCATAAATATTACTAGTCTCTCTATATGGAGAATCTGTACCGCTTACGTCGTGATGATCTCTACCTAATACTACAGGCGCCGATATTTGATTTGATTTAATAGCTTTATTGAACGCTTCAGCGATCTTTGATCTTCCTTCGGCATCAGCATATAGAATTCTTGCTTTGGAGCCTACAACAAGCTTATTTTCTTTTGCTTCTTGAATCCAAGTGATATTGTCTTGCATCTGTTGTTGGATTTCTTCTGGAGCATTTTTCTTAATCTCTTGCATTACCTGTATTGCAATGTTGTCAGTTGTATCTAAATCATTAAGGTTTCCCGAGGTACACACCCATCTAAATGGACCAAAACCGTAATCAAAACACATAGGTCCTAGGATATCTTGCACGTATGAAGGGTATTTAAAATCTATCTTGTTTGTGTCCATTACATCCGCCCCAGCACGAGAAGCTTCTAATAGAAATGCATTTCCGTAATCAAAAAAGTAGGTTCCTTTTGCTGTATGCTTATTTATTGCATCTGCATGTCTTCTTAATGATTCTTGTACTTTAGTTTTAAATTGGATTGGGTCATTTGCAATCATTTCATTGGATTCCGAATAAGTCATATCTACAGGATAGTACCCTCCAGACCAAGGATTGTGTAGTGATGTTTGATCTGATCCTAGATGTATATATATGTTTTCATCATAAAAACGTTCCCATACATCAACGATATTTCCTTTATACGCAATTGATACCACTTCTGTATTTTTAATCGCTGCTTGAACTCTTCTTACTAAATCATCTAAATTATCTACAATTTCATCTACCCAACCTTGTCCATGGCGTTTTTCGGCTGCATCGGGATTTACTTCAGCGCATACGGTAATACATTTAGCAATGTTTCCAGCTTTAGGCTGGGCACCGCTCATTCCGCCTAAACCAGCGGTTAAGAAAATCTTACCAGCAGTTTTTTCGCCAGGAGTTAAGGTTTTTCTGAATGCATTCATTACGGTAATAGTAGTTCCGTGTACGATTCCTTGTGGCCCAATGTACATATAACTTCCAGCAGTCATTTGTCCATATTGGGTAACTCCTAATGCGTTGAATTTCTCCCAATCATCTGGTTTGGAATAATTTGGAATCATCATTCCATTTGTAACAACAACTCTCGGAGCTTCTTTAGAAGAAGGAAATAGTCCCATAGGGTGACCTGAGTATATGTGTAAAGTCTGTTCTTCGGTCATGGTGGCTAGGTAATACATCGTAAGCAGATACTGTGCCCAATTTTGAAAAACGCCTCCGTTTCCTCCATAAGTAATTAATTCGTACGGATGTTGAGCAACAGCAGGATCTAAATTGTTTTGTATCATTAACATGATTCCTGCGGCCTGTGTGGTAATTGATGGATACTCGTGTATAGGTCTAGCATACATTTCATAATCTGGCATAAATCGATACATATAAATACGTCCGTATTCATTTAACTCTTCAAGGAATTCCTCGGCAAGTTCTTGATGCCAATCCGGTTTGAAATATCTCAGAGCATTTTTAAGTGCTAGTTTTTTTTCGTCAATTGACAATATTTGTTTTCGTTTAGGAGCTCTACTTATTTTTGTACTAAGTTCTTTTTTAGGAGGTAATGTATCAGGGATACCAGTTAAAATTTGTTCTTTGAAAGTAGTCATAAGTATTTGATGTAATTGTTGATCATATAGATCATTGTTGAAGTCTTTTTATCGTTATATTATTTAGAATATACTAGATCTCCTCGTTTCCATACTTGATTTGGAGTTAGTTTACCTTGATGATATAATATTTCATTGTAATTATCAGTTGAAAAGAAACAGAAGTCTGCTATCATTTTAGGAGCTAATTTTCCACGATCATCTAATTTTAAAGCAGCAGCAGCTCTTGTTGTAATTCCGGCTAATACCTCTGTATTACTTAGTTTTTCGAATGTTCCTAAAATACAAGCCTGGGTAAGTAAATCTCCCATCGGTGCAGAACCGGGATTCCAGTCGCTTGCAATTGCTAAAGCTCCTCCTGCATCAAGAATTTTTCTCGCTGGTGTAAAATCACAACCTAATCCGATAGAAGCTCCTGGTAATGCAACTGAAACAACATCGCTTTCTGCTAACATTTTAATTTCTATATCTGTGCTTGCTTCTAGATGATCTGCACTTACCGCATTTATTTCTACCGCGATTTCACTTCCGCTAGTAGTAAATTGATCTGCATGAACGGTGATATCAAATCCCATTTCGATAGCTTTATTAAAATAAGGTTTGATGTTTTCTTTAGAAAAAGCACTTTGCTCTACAAATGCATCAATTCTATTTGTAAGTTTTTCCGTTATAAGATTTGGGAACAAGTTTGTAGTTATATCGTTTAGATATTCTTCATGAGTGCCGTTATAATCTTTTGGAAGCATATGTGCTGCTAAGCAAGTAGGTATTAGATCTGATTCTAAATTTTCATTAGCTCCTTTTATTGCGCGCAACATCTTTAGTTCTTCTTGTATAGAAAGACCATAGCCACTTTTTACTTCGACAGTAGTGATACCATTCTTAAGAAGGTGATTAGCTCTTTTTATTACAGAATGACATAATTCTTCCTGACTAGCAGTTCTAGTATTGGTTACTGTATCCCAGATTCCACCTCCTGCTTTTGCAATTTCTAGATAAGATTTTCCTGAGTTTCGCATGGCATAATCATTAGCTCTAGAACCAGAAAAGCAAATATGTGTATGGGCATCTATAAAACCAGGTAGACAGACATAATCAGATTGCAGTTGTATAACCTTTGCATCAAGACTTTTTGCTATTTGTTGCATTTCATTATAGTTTCCTATGGTGTGAATGCGTTCTCCTATTGTAAGAATACCTGCATTTTCAATTATTGGAAGCTCTTCGTCTTTCAAGGCTCCTTTTAAGGGTAATCCATCCATGGATAACAATTGTTTAATAGGGCCAATAAGTTTGTACTTTTCCATAATTAATATATTTCAAATTGAGAGGAAAACTCTGTTTCTAAGGATAAGTTATTGTCTTTTAATACATTATTAGAAACTTTAATGATGCTCTTGTTTTTTATTATTTCAATACCTTTATCTATGTCATCCGAAAAAACACGATCTTTTTCTGCAAAAGAGACTTTTTTACGTATCATTTTGTGAATTTCATCTAAAATTACACCAGATTTCATTGGTTTTCTAAATTCAAAAGCTTGAGCCGCTGTTAGAAGTTCTATCGCTAATATCTTCTCTATGTTTTCTAGTACTTTTAAAGCTTTTCTACCACCAATAGATCCCATGCTTACGTGATCTTCTTGTCCAAGTGAAGTAGGGATGCTATCCGCGCTAGAAGGGAAACACAAACCTTTGTTTTCGCTAGCTAATGCTGCCGTTGTATATTGTAAGATCATATATCCAGAGTTAATTCCAGTATCTTTCATCAATAATTTAGGAACTCCTGGAGAATTACCTTCTAGAGCAAGATATATTCGTCGGTCCGAAATGTTTCCAATTTCAGAAGCGGCAAGACAAGCGTAGTCTATAGCCATTGCTAGTGGTTGTCCATGAAAGCTTCCGCCGCTGATAGTAAGTTCTTCGTCAATAATAATAGGATTATCCGTTACAGAGTTTAATTCTACTTCTAATAATTCTTTAAGATGTAGCCATGCATTTCTGGATGCTCCGTGAACCTGAGGAATACATCGCAATGAATATGGATCTTGAACTCTATCACAATCAATATGATCTTCCATGATCTCAGAACCTTTTAATAAGGATTTTACTCTAGAGGCTACATGAATGTTTCCTTTAAAAGGGCGCAGCTTGTGTAATTCATTATAAAAAGGTTTAATAGAGCCTTGTAGTCCTTCTATCATCATAGCTCCAATAATGTCGGCTTGAGAAAGGCAGCTATGCAGTTTCTCAATAATTTTAACAGCGTGCGCAGCTATGAATTGTGTTCCATTTATTAATGCTAAACCTTCTTTAGGACCTAAGTCTAATGATGTTAAGCCAGTTTTTTTAAATAAATCAGCACTAGGTATTTCTTCACCCTTATATATTACTTTTCCTAAACCAATTAAAGGTAAAAAAAGGTGGGATAATGGCGCTAAATCTCCAGATGCACCAACAGAACCTTGAGAAGGAACAATTGGAATTGCATCATTATCAATATGCCAAAGAATACGATCCAAAGTGCTTTCTGCAATACCAGAATATCCTTTTGCTAGTGATTGTAATTTTAGAATCAGCATAAGTTTGGCAATTTCCTTATCTATAGGATCACCAACACCAACACTGTGGCTTTGTAATATATTAGATTGAAGTATCTTTGTTTCTTCTTTTGAAATCATGGTTGTGCATAATGGACCAAAACCAGTATTGATTCCATAAACTGGATTGCCTTTATCTACAATGTTTTTGACTACTTGGCGACTCTTTCTGATTTTTTTTCTTGAATCTTCAGAAATAGTTCCTTTAATTTCTCTAGACGCTATTTTGATAGCTTTACCTGCGGTGAGATAGTCTTCTCCGAATTGAAAATGTGATGATATTTTAGACATTATAATTGTTGGTATTTGTATAGACTAAGATAATATGTATTTTTAATACCTATAAATACTAATTTTATCAATAATTAATAACTATGAGTTATCAATTGGAATTACGTCATTTTACTTATTTCTTAGCAGTGGCGGAAGAATTACATTTTAGAAAAGCTGCGGAAAGGTTGTTTATTTCTCAACCTGGTTTGAGTAGGCAGATTAAACAGATGGAGGGTATTATTGGAGCTGAACTTTTTATAAGAAATAAAAGAAACGTAAGTTTAACTGCTGCGGGAGAGTATCTGAAAAAAGAAATTGCTTATATTTTTAATCATATAGATTTTACAATAAAACAAACATCCTTAATTGATAAAGGAAGTGAAGGAGAGGTAAGGATTGGTTTTTTGGGTTCTGCCATTCAAACAGTTATACCTGATCTATTGGTGAAAGTGGACAAAGAATATCCTAAAATTCAGTTTAGCCTAGAGGAAATGTCTAATTATGATCAAGTTAAGTCAATTGTTAGTGATGAGTTGGATATTGGATTTGTTAGGTTAGCTAGAGTTCCTGATGGAGTGAGTATTAAAGCTGTACAAACAGATTCTTTTTCATTAGTTTTACCAAAAGATCACCGACTTAATAAAAAGAATTTTAAAAGTGTTGCGCAAGTTTCTTCGGAGCATTTTATCTTATTTTCTTCGGACTATAGTTCTATATATTACGATAAGATTATGAGTATATGCGAGGATAAAGGCTTTACTCCAATTGTTTCTCATAAATCGGTTCATGCGCAAACAATTTTTAAATTGGTAGAGAGTGGATTGGGAGTTGCGATCGTTCCAACATCTTTGCAGCATGGATTTGATCTAGAGGTAAAGTTTTTAGAAATTCCTAAAATCGCACAAAAAGCTGCATTATCTGTTATTTGGAAAGAAGATAATCGGAATCCTGCTTTAGAAAAGGTAAAGAGATTTTTGGATCCCGATATTTGATAATACGTGTGAGTGTTTTTGTATGGAAATTTGTGCTTACCTATTGGTTAAATGATCAGATAATTCTTCACTTTTTTTAATTGGAATGATTTGTTTATTTTTGGCGCTTTTATTTTTTAAAAAATTAACCCTGAAATAAAGATTTGATGATTAAAAAAATACTATTCCCAATACTTCTTATCCTTTTAGTATCAGAAAAGATAAATGCTCAACAGGATCGTGCTCAACTTGGTATAAAGGTAGGTTATAATCTTTCGTATATAGCAGGAGAAGAGATAGATGATTTTATTCCTAGAAATACAATTCATTTAGGGCTTGTAGGAGAAATACCAATTACAAGATATTTTGCAATACAACCGGAGTTACTTTATTCGTTTCAGGGGTCGTATGTACAACCTGGATTTACAGATAGTTCAGATTTAAGGTTTACTGAGTGGTTGTTAAAATTAGATTATGTTACGTTACCTATTATGGCGAAATATTATTTGATACCTGGATTTAGTGCAGAAGTTGGACCACAAATAGGTATATTAACCTCTTCGAGGTTATTAAAAAAGAGTTCTGTTAATGGTGTTTCTGAAACAACTGAAGATGATTTAAAAGATCTGATTGCACCCGTAAGTTATGGAGTTAATATAGGTTTTGGTTATCAGTTTGAGGATGGATTATTTTTTCAATCTCGTTTTAATATAGGGATTTCGGATATTTTTGATTTTGACCATGCATTAAGTCAAAGAAATCACGTCTTTCAGGTGTCTGCTGGGTATAAGTTTTAATGATTTGGCTATACGAATAAAAAGAGATCGAAAAGTATCACACATTTCGATCTCTTTTACTTTTATTAGCTTGGCATGGAATAAAAGAACTGTTCTTCTATTATTTTCCCATTATTTACATTATAAATAGCTAGTTCTTCTATTTGCATGCGTCCTTGACCTTTAAAAGTGCAATCCATTTTCATTTTACAAGAAAAATGATTTTCTGCGACTGTTGGTTCAGATACTTCACCTCCGTGAAACTCTTCTACGGTGGCATACCAATCCTGACTTTTTTTGGTTACAGCATCTTTTCCAGTAACAACAGCATTAGGAGCTCCTGGCATTTCTCTACTAACTACGTTGTCAGCATATAATTCTTTTAAGGCTTGCATGTTTTCACCTTTACGGCAAAGTTCTACTAAGCGATTAGCTACTTCTTGTGTATTCATTGGTTTTTGAAGTTTATTGGTTTATGATGGCTTTAAATTACAAAAAACTTCGTATCATATTTTTAAATAAATGTTATAATTTGTCGTTTAAGCAACAGCCTCTTTGTAAGTTATAAGACACCTTTCTCTAGCCATTTTGTGATCAACAATGGGTTGTGGATAGGTTAATTCGTTGATATCTTTTACCCAAGTATTGATATATTCCAGTTTTTTGTCAAACTTGGTTACCTGAGTTGTAGGATTAAATATGCGAAAATATGGTGCAGCATCTACTCCAGAACCAGCCGCCCATTGCCAGTTACCTACATTAGCGGACATATCATAATCTAAAAGTTTTTCTGCAAAATACGTTTCGCCCCATCTCCAGTCTATAAGAAGGTGCTTGCATAAAAAACTGGCAACTAGCATTCTAACACGGTTATGCATATATCCAGTTTCATTTAATTCTCTCATTCCTGCATCTACTAATGGATATCCTGTTTCTCCTTTTTTCCAAGCTTCAAATTCAGTTTCGTTATTGCGCCATTCAATTCGATCATATTTAGGTCTAAAGGCTTTGTTTTTTGTATGAGGAAAATGCCATAGGATTTGCATAAAAAACTCACGCCATATAAGTTCTGACCAGAAAACCTCGTTTTCTTCAGCGATTGCTTTTTTGATCATTTCACGGATACTGACAGTCCCGAAACGTAAATGTGGACCTAATCTAGATGTACCGTATTTTATCGCAGGAAAATTACGAGTCTCCTCATAATGATTGATAAGATTGGAAGAAACTACATATTTTGGTACGCTAATTTTGGACTTCACAAATCCTAGATCGGATAGAGAAAGGTTTGGTAAGTTTATATCTTTTATAAGATTGTTAAGATGTTTGATCGAATTATGTTCTTCTAATTTAGAAGCATTAAATTTCTCTTTCCATTTATTTTTATATGGAGTATAAACAACATACGGAGAGCCATTAGCTTTTGTAATTTCGTTTTTCTCAAAAATTACTTGATCCTTATAGGTTTTAAACGCTATAGTTTTTTTAGTAAGTAATTTTTTTATTTTTTCATCTCTTTCGGTAGCATAAGGCTCGTAGTCATGATTTGTATATACTTTGTTTACCTCATATTCTGTGATTAAATTTTCGAATACTTCTATTGGGTTGCCATGGAACATTGCGATAGTACTATCGTAGTTATCTTTTAGTTTCTTGGAAATAGTTTGTAATGTACTATGTATAAATGATAATCTAGCGTCATTTTTTGGTAGTTTTTTCAGAATTTCTTTATCGAAAATAAAAATAGGTAAGACTGGCAGGTTGCTCTTTAATGCTTCTTTAAGACCTACATTATCATTTAGTCTTAAATCTCTCCTAAACCAAAAAATGTTTACTTTTTTTGGCATATTAATTTACGTTTAAAGTAGACATTCCACCATCAACTCCTAGTACTTGTCCTGTTATCCAGCTACTATCATCACTTAATAAAAATTTAGCAATATTAGCAATATCTTCTGCTTCTCCTACACGTTTAAGAGGATGTCTTTGATCCATTTTGTCTTTCTTCTTTTCGTTACCTAATAATCTTTTGGCTAGAGGAGTATCTGTTAAAGAAGGGGCGATAACATTAACTCTTAGTTTTGGAGCATATTCTGCAGCTAATGCTTTTGCAAAACCTTCAATAGCACCTTTAGCGGCCGCTACACTTGTATGGAAAGGCATTCCTACTTTAACGGCAACAGTGCTAAAGAAAATTAAACTAGCCTGTTCTGATTTTTTTAATTGAGGAAGAATGGAATGTATGATTTTTACTAAAAACATAAAATTGATTTGCATATCTTCATGAAATGAATCAGGACTTAGCATAGTAAATGGTTTTAAGTTAATACTTCCGGGACAGTATACAAAACCATCTAATTGATCAGGTAGTTTAGAGGTGTCAATTTCATCGGTAGAAGCATCATATGGAATGTGAGTAACTTCTAAATTACCTAAACTTTGAGAAGTACGTGAAGCTATATAGACATTATGATTACTATAAAGTTTTAAAGCTAATTCAAATCCTATTCCATGGCTACCACCAATAAGTAAAATGTTTTTTCTCATTATGTTGTTTTCTAAATTTTACAGCTATTATGTTTATCTTTTAATCGTTAAAAGTTCCAAATAGCTCAATTAATTTCTTTTCTCTATAATCAAATATTTCTTTTAATTTTGGTTTTACCATAAATGGATGTACCAATTGTCCTAAAATTCCAAAAGGGACTTTATAATCAATAATATCTTCCATTTCTACACCACCAGGAATTTCTTTGATGAAATGTTTATGGTGCCAAAGTGCGTATGGACCAAATCTCTGTTCATCTACAAAGTATTCTTTATCTACTGAATGGGTGATTTCTGTAACCCATTTTGTTTTTATTCCTGCAACAGGAGTAACAATATATTGTATAATTTGTCCAGCATACATTTTTTTTTCTGCTCCGGATAATATTTTGAAACCCATATAATCAGGTGTGATTGTTTTCAAATTTTTTGGATCAGATAAGAAATCCCATGCCTCTTGAAGGGTAATAGGTAAGTTTTGTTTAGCCTTTAACGTGTATATTTTCATTGTATACCTCTTTTAGGTATAAAGGTACAATCATTTTTGTTTAAAATTTAAACAAAAAAGTTAAACAAAACTAAAAATAAGATTCAGCCCAAGATTTTGCTTCGTCCAGATTTTCAAAAAAAGCAAATGATTTGTCAAATAACTTTTGTTCGATAATTGCCTTATCACGTTCTGTTTTTTTCTTCGAGACAATTGCTAACGCCTTCATGTTAGCTAATTGGCCTCGCTTATATATTTCACCAGATACTTCATGATTGTTTTTTCTATTCGAAATCAAAAGAAACTCTTGATTTTTGTAATAAGACTGAAGCTTTTTTCTAATGATGTTAGCTCTATCTAAAGTTAAATTAACTCCTTCATTTACGGTAACAATAACATACTTCTCGTATAATTCAATAGAACAAAAATCGGTAGTGTGTAGCTGCATTTAAAATACTAATAAGCTATAAATATATGTTAAATAAAGTAAATTTTGAAAAACTTAGAAAGTTTAAGCACTAAGATTTATTGTTAACATTCTTTGCAGCAGTTGTCTGCTTTAATAACTCTACACGTTAGAACTGCCAGTATAGCTCCTATTATTGGGGCGATCATATATAGCCATTGATGTTCCCAATGCCCAGATAATAGAGCTGGTCCCAAAGATCTTGCAGGGTTCATTGATGCGTTTGTCATAGGTCCGGCAAACATAGCTTCTAAAAGAACAACGCCTCCAATTGCTATTCCAGCCATCATTCCTACCTCTTTGGATCCTGTAGATACATTAATGATAACTAGCATTAAAAAATAGGTTAAAAGAATCTCAAGAACAAATGCTCTAAGTGCATCGAAAGAAGGAAGTGTACCACCAAGAAACTCGCTTTCTGGAAATAAAAAGAGTAAAATACTACTGGCTGCGATGGCTCCAATACATTGAGACAAAATATATTTAGGTGCTTCTTTCCATTGGAATTTTTTAGCATATGCAAATGCAATAGTTACTGCAGGATTAAAATGTGCTCCAGAGATATCTCCAAAAGCATAAATCATAGCCATCACAATTAATCCCCAAGTAATTGCAATACCTACATGAGTGACATCACCACCGGTAACCTCGTTAATTGTCATGGCTCCTGTTCCACAAAAAACCATTATGAAAGTTCCTATTGCTTCGGATATGTATTTACGCATCATAGAATTATAAATGAGGACAAATATAAGGTTACTTATTTTAAGTTTTTGTTAACTTTTAATGTATGTGTAATTATTAATTTCGTTTCGATTAAACTAATTAAATACTAAATTTAAACACAATGAAAAAGATCATCTTATTTGTATCAGCGGCCTTACTATCGTTAGGTGTTGATGCACAGGTTAAAGTTCCTCAACCTAGCCCTCTTTCTAAAATAGAACAAGTAGTTGGATTAACGGATGTTGCCATCGAATATTCCCGTCCAAGCATGAAAGGTCGTACTATTTTTGGAAATTTAGTTCCTTATGATAAATTATGGAGAACAGGAGCTAATAAGAATACTCAAATTACATTTGGAGATGATGTAAAAGTAGGAGGCGCTGAATTGAAGAAAGGAACGTATGCTATTTTTACTAAACCTGGTAAAGAAAACTGGGAAGTTATGTTTTATAGCGATGCAAATAACTGGGGTACTCCACGTGAGTGGGATGATAGTAAAGTTGCTGCTAAAATAACTGTAAAGTCTACAAAAATACCGATGAATGTAGAAACATTTACTATTATGTTAAGTGATTTTACTATGGATAGTGCACATATCAATATTTTATGGGAAAATACAGAAGCTGCTATCAAATTAGAAGTACCTTCTAAAAAGAAAGCGGCGGAGAGTATAGAACTAGTTATGGCAGGACCATCTCATAATGATCACTATCAAGCAGCAACATTTTATAAAGAAACTGGAGATTTAGATAAGGCTAAAGCACATATCGAAAAAGCTGTAGCGGGTAGAGCAGATGCATTCTGGTATCACAGACAACATTCTTTAATTCTTGCTAAAAGCGGAGATAAAGCTGGTGCAATAAAAGCAGCAAAAACTTCGTTAGAGTTAGCAGAGAAAGCTAAAAATGCTGATTACGTAAAGCTAAACAAAGACTCCCTTGCAGAGTGGGGAGCTAAATAACACTCTTTTTTTTCACACAAATCGAAAAGCGCTCTAAATAATAGAGCGCTTTTTTTTGTTGATATCTAACGATCAGCGCAAAAACTAGGTTGACTATTAGAACAACATCTATTGTCTATAAGGGGATTTCCCAAACATTCTTCATATTCTACTATCCAAGGCCTTCGCACTGGATTTTCACTTTTTACGGACTTTTGCTTATTTTTTGATCTTTCTAAATTTTGATTTAATATTATAGACAATCCATCTATACATGTTCGTGTTAGGGTTAAGCGAAATGTTATTGTGCAGAATGATTTTTTCTTAATGTTTTTGGGATAAATAGATAACTGTAAAATATATTATTATTTACGCATAGTTCAGACCAATTTTATCTCGAACACTATCTAATAGCTTGATTAGCTCTAAGCTTTTTTCAAAAGACATGATATTACTTTCTATGTTTCCTTCTGTTATCATTTCCTGAACGTGTATTGCTTCATAATTATAACCATTAGTTGTTACCGGGAATTCATGTAATTCAGAAACTCCATTTTTAGTAATTGTAATAGAAGAAGGTTCATGAAAACGACTATGTATGGCGATTGTTCCTTTTTCTAATTCAATAACTGCTTCTGTATTGGTTTTTTCAGTAACAGAAGAATATAAAAAAGCTCCTATATTATTTGGGTAGGAGAGTTGCATCGTACAGTTTTCATCAATACCGGTTTTCCCAAATGTAGCTTTTGCTTCAATATTTTCTGGATATCCTAATAAGCTTAATGCTGCGAATAATGGATAGATTCCCACATCTAATAGACTTCCTCCTCCAAGTTCTTTTTTAAATATTCTACTTTCCGGATTAAACTCGCTTGCAAAACCAAAATCAGCTTTTAAATTTTTTATTTTACCAAGTTCATGAGATGTAACAATTTTTAATACATATTTATAATGAGGTAAGAAGTATGTCCATAAGGCTTCCATAAGAAATGTATTATTATTTCTTGCTACAGCAATCATTTCTGTTACTTGTTCTAAATTTAAAGCAAAAGGTTTTTCACATAACACAGCTTTTTTAGCGTTTAGACACATTAGGGTGTTTTTATGATGAAAAACATGAGGAGTTGCTATATAGATTATATCAATTTCTGGATTGGAAATAAGTTCGGTGTAACTGCCATAACAACTAAATGCATTATATATATTACCAAAATCTTTTGCTTTTTTAAGATTTCTACTAGCTACAGCGAATAAGTTTGCATTAGGCACGGTAAGTAAATCTTCTGCAAACTTATGTGCTATTTTACCGCACCCAATAATTCCCCAATTATATTTTTTGTCTTTATCCATTAATTATAGGTTTTATAATTTTTTAGGGGTATTCTCCCTCTTTTTTATATACAAATGATTATAAATAATTAATTTTTATTGAAATATAATGCTGATTTTTTTATAAATCATTTAATTCTTTAAATTAAATATAAAACACTTAAGTATAAGGTCTAAAGTTTTTGATGTCTTATTTTTTATTGGTAAATTTAAAACACTCACTTTAAAACCAAACCATTATGAATAACCAAATTACGTTTAGGGAATCACCTAATCGTCAAACACATACGCTTCGTTTGAGTCGTATGAAGGATGAACTCACAGCCATGCTTACTGATTTACATTCTTATCGATGTGAGCCTTGCACGCCTGATATGCATAAACAATTTTTAGAATTGGATCATAATGGTAGAAAGCTTTCACAAACTATTAATAAAGCTTCGGATTTATTAAAGGATTCTGTTCAGTTCTCTAAAGAAATAGGGGATGAAGTTTTTGGAGTAATTAAGAAATATCATAAGTTTCAAGAAAATCTATCCTCGTATAGATCAGAGGCTATAGTACATCACTAAACTTAGTGAAAATAATATTCTATTAAGGCCTCGATCAGTCGTATCGAGGTTTTTTATTAAAGATTTGTTTTGGAATATAAAAATTTAAAGTGTTTTTTAAGTAATTATGATAAAATTAGTTGCTAAAAGATTGAAAGTTAATATGATCAAACTTACCTTCAATTGTTTTATAACTTTTGTATATAATACCAATTATAAATCAAGTGTTTTATTATTGTTGAGCTGCTAGTAATTCTTATATTTGAAAACGTAAAATAATTCATATCATTAATAGATGATGTGAGATACCAAAAAAATATTATAGAGCGAATGAATCTCTTACAAGGTAAAACTGCCATTATCACGGGTGCTACACGTGGTATTGGAAAAGGAATAGCACAAGTTTTTGCAAAACAAGGTGCCAACGTTGCATTTACATATAGTTCTTCTGTAGACGCTGCAACGGATTTAGAAAAAGAATTAAACGGTTTAGGTATTAAAGCAAAAGCATATCAAAGTAATGCTGCAAGCTTTGAAGAATCCGAAAGTTTAGTAAAAGATGTTTTAGAAACTTTTGGAAGTATAGATATATTGGTTAATAACGCAGGTATTACAAAAGATAACTTGCTTATGAGAATGAGTGAAGACGATTTTGATAAAGTTATCGAGGTTAATCTTAAGAGTGTTTTTAACATGACCAAAGCAGTTCAGCGAACAATGCTTAAGCAACGAAAAGGAAGTATCATTAATATGAGTTCTGTTGTTGGGGTAAAAGGAAATGCTGGTCAAGCTAATTATGCGGCATCTAAAGCTGGTATTATTGGTTTTTCTAAATCAGTTGCCTTAGAACTTGGTTCGAGAAACATTAGAAGTAATGTGATTGCTCCTGGTTTTATCGAAACTGAAATGACTGGGAAATTAGATGAGAAGGTAGTGGATGAATGGAGAAAAGCAATTCCCTTGAAAAGGGGAGGAGCTCCCGAAGATATTGCAAATGCTTGTCTGTTTTTAGCTAGTGATTTAAGTGGATATGTTACTGGTCAGGTTCTTAATGTAGACGGAGGAATGCTTACCTAAAATGAATTTTCCGAAATTACGATTTACGATTTTTTGGATAGTTTTTTAATAAGTTTAAGATCTTTTAAATTTAATGTGATTATTTTCAATTTTCAAAATAAACTATTTAAGAGTGAGAAATCAATGATTTCTTGATAAGATTCTTAGATAGTAATTAATAAGAATGCAGATACAAAATATAGGATTGATTATAGCAGCAGGAGTAATTGCCATAGTTATTGCGCTATTTCAATATATGTACAAAGCAAAAAACAGAAATAAAAAAAATCTGTTTTTTGCTTTTTTACGTTTTCTTAGCATTTTTGCGTTATTAATATTGTTGATTAATCCAACATTTCGAAAGAATACTTATTATATAGAGAAACCTACCTTGGTTTTTGCAGTGGATAATTCTTCTTCTATAAAACATCTTAAGCAAGATGAACAAGTATCACAATTTATTGGTAGAATTAAAGACAATCCAGAACTTAAAGAAAGATTTGATGTAAAATATTATTCTTTTTCAGACGTATTAAAAGATAGTTTAGGCTTAACATTTGATGAAAAGCAAACAAATATCTCGGAAGCATTAGAAAGTTTAGATCAAATCTATAAAAATACAAATGCTCCTACGGTATTGATTACCGATGGTAACCAAACGTATGGAAGGGACTATCAATTTAGTAGTGTTAATTATAAACAACAGGTTTATCCAATAGTTATAGGTGATACAACGGTAGTAACAGATACCAAGATCCAACAACTTAATGTAAATAAGTATGCATATCTTAAAAATAAGTTCCCTGTAGAGGTTATTCTTACTTATTCTGGAACAGGTAATATAAATACAAGTTTTGAAATAAGATCTGGTAAAAATATTGTTTATTCTAAGCCTGTTTCTTTTTCCGAAGAAAATAATTCTACAGTTATTAATTTTACACTCCCAGCTAGCTCAGCTGGTGTTTTAAAATATAGTGCTCGATTAGCACCAATAGAAAATGAGAAAAATGTAATTAATAATAAGAAAGATTTTGCTGTAGAGGTAATAGATCAAAAGACAAATGTTTTATTGATTAGTGATTTAACTCATCCAGATTTGGGAGCTATTAAAAAAAGTATCGAAAGTAACGAAAGAAGAAGCCTTACAATTAGTAGGCCATCAGAAGTAAAAGATATTGAAGAGTATCAACTTATTATTTTATATCAACCAAATGCAAGATTTAGAGCGGTATATGAAAAGATAAAAACTGCTAGGAAAAATTATTTTACGATAACTGGTTCTAAGACTGATTGGGTTTTTCTAAATAAATCACAAAATGTATATAGGCAAGAAATAACTAGGCAAACAGAATACTATTTGCCAAGATTCAACCCTAACTACGGAACATTTTTGTTAGAAGATATCGGTTTTAATGACTATCCTCCTTTGATAGGAACTTTTGGAGAGATACATATGAAATCATCTTATGATGTGTTATTACAAAGAAATATAGGAAACATAAAAACCGGTGAACCCTTGTTAGCCACTATAGAGGATAATGGGGTTAGAGAAGCAATTTTATTTGGAGAAGGTATATGGAGGTGGAGAGCACAGTCGTATTTGGATAATAAAAGTTTTGAAAGTTTTGATGATTTTTTCGGTAGGCTCGTTCAATATCTAGCATCTAATAAACAAAAAAGTAGACTTAATACGATTTCTGAATCATTTTATTATGGAAATTCTAGTATAAAGGTAAAAGCGGAATATTTCACTAAAAATTATGAATTTGATCGCAGGGGTAATTTAAATATAGTAGTAAAAAATAAAGATACAGAAGCATCACAGACAATCCCAATGTTATTAAAAAACAGTTCATATGAAGCCGATCTCAGTAGTTTTGCTTCTGGAAATTATGAATATACAGTAGTGGTTGTGGGTGAAAATATTTCACGATCTGGGAGTTTTAGTATTTTGGATTATGATGTAGAACAACAATTACTTAATGCAGATGTAACAAAACTTAGACAAGTTGCGACTAATACTAAAGGAACTGCCTATTTTATGAATCAAATAGATGGCTTAGTGAGTGATCTGATTGAAGATCAGAGGTATCAAGCAATTCAAAAGAGCAAAGAAAATATTGTATCTTTAATAGATTGGAAATACCTTTTGATGATAATTATATTATTATTAAGCATTGAGTGGTTTATGAGGAAATATAATGGGCTTATTTAAAAATTAAAAACTATACACATATATCATGGAAAAATTACCTAAAATAGGGTTACCTATTCTTATAATTATTGTACTTACAATTGTCTTTATTTCTAAATCAACAGAAACAATCGGCTCCGGAGAAGCTGGAGTGTTGTATAAAACATTCGGTGGGGGAGTTGTAACTGATGCACCTCCATTAGGAGAAGGTTTTCATTTGGTAGCGCCCTGGAATAAAGTTATTGTATATGAAGTAAGACAGCAAGAAGTTTTTGAGAAAATGCAAGTACTTTCTTCTAATGGTTTAGAGATAAAATTAGACGCTTCGGCTTGGTTTCAACCGGATTATGCTAAACTTGGGTTGTTACATCAACAAAAGGGAGAAAATTATGTTCAACGAGTTTTATTACCGACCATACGTTCTGCAGCACGTAGTGTAGTGGGAAGGTATACGCCAGAACAATTATACTCAAGTAAAAGAGATGCTATCCAGAAAGAAATCTTTGAAGAGACTAAGAAAATTGTAGGGAATCAATATATTCAGTTAAATGAGGTATTAGTGCGTGATGTAACATTACCGCCAACAATTAAGGAAGCTATCGAAAGAAAACTTAAACAAGAGCAAGAGGCATTAGAATACGAGTTTAGATTAGAAAAAGCTAAGAAAGAGGCAGAAAGACAGAAAATTGATGCTGAAGGTAAAGCGATAGCAAATCAAATTCTTAGTGCTTCTCTAACGGATAAGATTCTTAAGGAAAAAGGAATAGAAGCTACTCTTGAATTAGCAAAATCTTCTAATTCTAAGGTTGTTATTGTAGGTTCTGGAAAAGACGGGATGCCTTTAATCTTAGGTAATCAATAAATAAACCCTTTTCTGTAAATAATAACTGCCACTATATTTAATATAAATATAGTGGCTTTTTTTATGCTCTCTTACTACTCTTAGTAAGAGGTTTTTGTGGGAATAATACTCTTAAATGGTTTTGATACAGTGAGTTGTGTTTTAAAAAAATGTGGTTTATAAGTATGAAATTTAAAAAAAAATGTATTTTTATCTGTATAATAAGTCAGTTAGTCTTTTATCTCCTAGATTAAGGTAAGAATATTTTTACAACCCTTGTTTTATGATTGAACATAATAATATCTTATCCAAAATTCAATATTTACTTGATAAATCCTACGAGTTTAGGGTTAATAATTTAAAAGAGAGTATGAGATTGGCTAATGAGGCATTGTTATTAAGTCAAGAAGTTAATCATATAGAGTATATTGGAAAAAGCCTAAATATGTTATCTCTGTTTAACATGATTTGTGGCAAAGGTAGTATCGCCTTAGACTATGCAGAGAAAGCTATAGTTTGTTTTAGATTATTAAAAGACGATAGAGGAGTAGCTGATGCCAAATATAGTATTGCAGGTATTTATTATAAAACCAATGATTATCATCTCGGAATGATCTATCTTATTGATGCTTTGGTAATTTATCAAAAGTATGATGATTGGTATAATGTATCTAGGACTCAGAAATCTCTAGGTACAATCTATGAAATTCTAGGAGATGAAAATAATGCTATTGAAGCCTATAAAATAGCTATAAAAGCAGCCAAAAAATGTAAAAGTAAAAACCTAGAATCTAATGTGTATAATCCAATGTCCGGGATTTTGTTAAAAAAAGACAAACCTGTAAAAGCTTCAAGGATGATTAATAAATCTATAAAGCTTAAACAAGAAACTGGAGATGAAAGAGGGTTAGCTTTTGCGATTTATGGACGTGGAAAAGTTTTTTATTATTATAAAGAATATGTAAAAGCAAATAAAGATTTTTTAGAAGCATTAGAAATACATAAAAAGTATAACGAAGTTTTTGGAATAGGAATGTCTAAGCAAAAAATCGCTCAATTACATTTAGAAATAGGTGATAGACAAAAAGCGAAATTTTTACTAAAGGAAGTGATTGCACACGGAGATAAATACAACCTTTCTAGAACTAAATTCAAAGCATGTCATCTTCTTTATCAGTTATATAAAACCGAAAACAAGCATAAGAAATCACTAAAATATTTAGAGAGTTATTTAAAAGAAAAGGATAAATCTATTAATTCTCAGACGCTAAAAGTAATTGAGAATTATGAACGTATTTCTAAAATTAAATACGAACAACAAGAAGAGGGATTAAAGAGAGAGAAAGAGGCAATTGTTTTAAAAGAAAAACAAGCTGAGGAAACTGCAAAGATGAGACAAGAGTTCTTATCGGCAATGAGTCATGAAATAAGAACACCTTTAAATGCAGTTACAAGTATTATTTCGATGTTAAAAGAGAGGGCGGATGAGGATGATCAAAAATTACTTGTTTCGTTGCAGTTTTCTTCTAAAAATTTGATGCGCATTATTAATGATATCTTGGATTTTTCTAAGTTGGATTCCAACAAGATGGAGTTAGAAATACATGCAGCTAATTTTGAAGAACTAATAAATAATATTAGGGATACTTATCTAGGAATGGCTTTAGAAAAAGGTATAGAACTAAACGTTCATATTGATGATAAGTTAACTAAATTTTATTTACTTGATGAAACTAAGTTATTTCAGATTCTTGGAAACCTTGTAAGTAATGCCATAAAATATACTAATACAGGAGCAGTTGATATAAATATTAAATTGATTTCTTCTAAAGGTAGAAAAGATAAAATTTCTTTTAGTGTTAAGGATACAGGTGTAGGTATAGCTAAGAAAGAACAGTCTAGATTATTTGATAGTTTTTACATACCGTCTACTATTACAACTAGAAATAATGGCGGAACTGGATTAGGTTTAGCAATAGTCAAGAAAATTGTAGAGTTATATGGCAGTAGTGTTTTATTAATAAGTGAAAAAGGAAAAGGTTCTACATTTACGTTTGATTTAGTCTTGGAAAAAGCTGAGGAGATTATTAAAATTGATCAAAAGCAAACGGATCAGTTACAGGGTAAAATAGCAATTCTTGCAGAAGATAATGAAGTAAATGCTTTGGTAATGGGGCAGCTACTGAAGAAATGGGGAGTTAAAATTGAAAGAGTTAAAAATGGATATGATGCCGTACAGATAGCTAATAAAGTAAAAGTAGACTTTATTTTAATGGATATTCATATGCCAGAAATGAATGGTTTTGATGCTGCTAAGTTGATAAAAGATTCAAAAAACAAAAATAGCCATACCCCTATATATGCCCTTACCGCGGATGTTACTGCTATAAATAATGAGGATTATTTGAATTATTTTGATGGTTTTTTATGGAAACCACTACAAATAGATAGACTTTTTGATACATTAGTTAAGAAAAAAATGGTATAGTTTTTCTTTTTTTTTGTACTGTATTTTATTATTCTTTGTAACAATTAATATGTTTTATGTACTAATAAATAAAATATATTTATGAGTTACTTCTTCATTACGTTATTAAGTCTCGCAGGTTTTTTGTCTCTTAAAGATGAGAAGGATAAAAGAAGGAAAAACATTTTTCTATTAATCTACTGCTCTTTGATAGCGGTTGTTGTACTTTTTTCTTTTGGAGAATTTATTGGTAAAATGTTATATCAAATTCAATATTCATAGATTATGAGAAAAGTAACGCCATATAGGAATAAGGACGAGGCTATTAAAACATTAGATAATGGAGGGAGATTCTATAACATTCTAACAAAAGCTGATGATGGAGTGATTTCTCAATCGGAATTAGGAAAAGTATCTGGTCTTTTTAGTGATAAACAAAAAATGATTCTTTTTTTAGATTTGGCAACTTCTAATCTAAGTGATAAAGATAGAGAAGAAATTATCGTTGCATTATCAAATGAATTAAGATCTGTTTATGATCAATATGCTATCAAAAGATTGTTGGTCAATGAAGTGATGGAAAAGGGTGAATTATCTACTAATATAGTTATTACTGGTGTTCCAAAGAGAATAGCTTCTAAATCAGACTTTAATGGGTTTATTATGATTCCGATTGTTGCGGGTAAAGTAACAACATTTTCTATGATTCCAATCGTGGATACGTATGATGTATATGAAATAACTTCTGATGACTCATTAGATACTTTTGTAATTGCACATGCAAAAGGAGGGCAAAGACTTCCTGAAAGGAAAATAAAAGTTGCTGGAGTTTTGAAAGAACTAAAAGCGCAAAAGGATGAAACCGATTCAAAAAAATATTTAGAAGTTATTTATTACTTAGATATATAGTTTTCTATATTCTCAAATAAATAGGATCTAAATGCATATTGGATATTAAAAAAACCTTTATAAATATATTACAAAGGCTTTAATTTTTAGGGTTGAATTTTTGGATTATTGATTTTTTAGCTTTTCCGCTTGAGCTGTCCAGTTATCACGTTCAATACGACCAGGAAAGAATTGTATTAATTCTGTAACTGTTTCTATATCTTCTTTGGTAAATTTACTTATTTGATCAAAAGTATATATTCCAATGCTATTTAATTTCTTTTCAATGAATGGTCCAACACCACTAATCAATTTTAAATCATCTTTTTGTGACTCACTTGCTGTTCCAAAGCTTTCAAAATTTAATTGAGGCTTTTCTGTATCACTCAAATCCTTTTTGACTTCTGCTACTTCAATTGATTTAGGAGCTTCTACCGGAATAGGATTAGAAAAAGTGGTATTAGCCTTTTTGTAGCTATCACTAGCTTTGCGTAATTTTTCTTTCTCTTTATGGCATTGATCTAATTTTTCTTGGTATTTATTTTTAAGAGACCATCTCGATAAAAGCCATCCAAGTAAGAAAGCTATTATTAATAATAAGAGAAGGCACCACCAGTTTGCTTCGTTTAAAAAATCTAACATTTTTATAGTTGGTATTTAGTTTACAATTATTTCTATTCGTCTATTTTTTGCTCTATTTTCCTGTGTGTCATTTGGAGCAATTGGACTTAATTCTCCTTTAGATTTAGCAGTAAATTTGTCTGAAGGGATACCTTGAGAAGTTAGATAATCTCTAACGTTTTGGGCTCGCTTAAGTCCAAAGAGCTGATTGGATTTGGTATCACCAATGTTATCAGTATGACCAGTAATTAATACTTTTTTATCAGGATACTTAGTAAGGTAGTTTTTTAGTTCTAAAGCATAATTAGATAAGGTAGCATCTGGTTTAAAATCTTTAGATCCAAAACTTGAGTATAACGTTTTATTAGCAATACCTTTTTCTATTTCCTCTATTCTGGATTCATCTATTTTATGAAAGTTTAGCAAAATACCACCATTGTATGTACCATTAGCATCATAATCATAGGTATGTAATTTTGCTTTGGTTAGAATTCGGTCTTTGTTTACTCCACCGGTGTTAACTAAAATATCTTTAATAAAATTGGCTCTTGAGATACCAGTTAATGAGTCTGTTTCTCTTTCGGTAGAAGTTTCATACCCATAGATTATTAAGTCTTGATCTTGATGTTGTCCAAGGTAATTAGCTATTTTATTCTCAAAACCATTAAGGCTTTCAGGTATAAAAACATCAAAATTAGAATTGTTGATTTGGATGTTTTTTGGATATCTAAAAACATCCATGTTTTCAATATCCTTTGCATATAGACCATGAGCCAAAGCAATACTATCTTCGTAAGCTTTTTTTGCTTTTGCTTCAATAGCAGGATCTATTTGCTCTTTTACAATAGTAGATCCTTCATCTTTGTTTCCAAGACACCAATTACAGGAGTAGTACCACCACATTCCCAGACAGGCGAATAAGATAAAAATAAAGAACGAAATTAAATTTCTCATATGTTGATGATTAGTGTTATTCTCTTAAAGTTAAAAAATGTTTTCATTAAATTATTATTCTTGAGCGATTTATGTTCCGAAAAAAGATGAATAGCAAAATTTTAAGCTGAAATGCATTTGAGATGAAAAAAAATTTATAAATTCGCAGCGTAGAAAAAATTATGGAAAATATTCTTTTACATCATCATCATTCTTATATCTCCGCCCAGGCGTGGTAAGTTGATATGTGTATAAGTTAATCATATATAATAACCCGTTTGAGCATTTTCAAACGGGTTTTTTTGTTTAAAACTTGTTTTGAACTGACCAAACACAACAATAAAAAAAATGTCAAAAATTAAAATTGCTATTCAAAAAAGCGGAAGGCTTAATCAAGATTCTGTTCAGATTTTAAAAGATTGTGGTATTTCTATAGATAACGGAAAAGACCAATTAAAAGCTACTACTAGAAACTTTCCTATGGAAGTTATGTTTCTTAGGAATGGTGATATTCCTCAGTATTTGAGAGATGGTGTTGTTGATATCGCTATTATTGGTGAAAATGTTCTAGTAGAAAAAGGAAAAGATATTACGATTGCAGAAAGGTTAAATTTTTCGAAATGTAAAGTGTCACTTGCCGTTCCTAAAGATGTGTCGTATAACTCTATAAAAGATCTTGATGGGAAAAGAATAGCTACTTCATATCCCAATACGGTAAAAGAATATTTAAAAGAAAAAGGAATCTCTGCAGACTTGCACCAGATATCAGGATCTGTAGAAATAGCACCTAATATTGGTTTAGCAGATGCTATTTGTGATATAGTGTCTAGTGGTAGTACATTGTTTAAGAATAATTTAAAAGAAGTAGAAGTAATGTTAACTTCTGAAGCTGTCTTAGCTGTTTCTCCTAAAATTAGCGATGAAAATAAGAGTTTGCTTCAAAAATTACAGTTTAGAATACAAGCTGTATTAAAGGCTAGAGCTTCTAAGTATGTATTATTGAATGCTCCGAATGATAAGATAGATCGTATCGTTGATATCCTTCCAGGAATGCGTAGTCCAACAGTTTTACCTCTTGCAGAAAAAGGTTGGAGTTCAATACATACTGTGGTCGAAAAAAATAAGTTTTGGGATATTTTAGATGAGTTAAAAGCTGAGGGAGCTGAAGGTATTTTAGTATGTCCTATCGAGAAAATGGTATTGTAGTTAATTTAGAGAAAATGCAGAAGATATATAATCCAAAGAAAAATACTTGGGCGGACATATTAAAACGACCTACACAGACCGTGGCAGATATAGAAAATGTGGTTTTAGATGTTTTTAATGATGTAAAAACTAATGGAGACGGTGCAATAAAACAATATACAGAGAAATTCGATAAAGTATCTCTAGATTCTATATTGGTATCTAAAAAAGAAATAGAAAGCGCCGATCAATTAGTTAGTCAAGACCTTAAAGATGCTATTGTTTTGGCTAAATCTAATATCGAAGCTTTTCATGCTGCTCAGAAAACGGATAAGGTTTCCTTAGAAACAACAAATGGTGTAAACTGTTGGCAAGAGAAAAGACCTATTCAAAAAGTAGGATTGTATATTCCAGGCGGAACAGCTCCACTATTTTCTACAATTCTTATGCTGGCAGTTCCAGCTACTATAGCTGGATGTAATGAGATTGTGTTATGTTCTCCACCAAATAAAGAAGGAAAAATCAATCCAGCTATTTTATATACAGCAAATCTTTGCGGCTTAACAAAAATATTTAAGGTAGGAGGCATTCAGGCAATTGCAGGAATGACATTTGGCACTGATACAATTCCACAAGTATATAAAATTTTCGGACCTGGAAATCAGTTTGTTACTGTAGCTAAACAATTAGCTACAAAATTTGGAGTAGCGATTGATATGCCTGCTGGACCAAGTGAATTGTTGGTAGTGGCTGATGATACAGCAAATCCATCTTTTGTTGCTTCCGATTTATTAAGTCAGGCGGAACATGGAAAGGATAGTCAGGTGATTCTGGTGACTACTTCTAAAAAGCTTATAGAGCAAGTAGAAAAAGAAGTTACAAATCAATGTAATTTGTTACCAAGAAAAGAGATTGCTGAAGCGGCAATAGCGAATTCTAAACTTATTTATGTAGAACATGACCAAGAAGCTTTAGAACTAATTAATGAATATGGTCCTGAGCATTTTATAGTATGTGTAGAGGATGAAGACTTTTATGTGAATAATATTATGAATGCCGGTTCTGTGTTTATTGGTAATTACACGCCAGAGAGTGCAGGAGATTACGCTTCGGGAACGAATCATACCTTGCCAACAAATGGATATGCAAAACAGTATAGTGGAGTAAATCTAGATAGTTTCATGAAATCAATGACATTTCAGAAACTATCCGCGGAAGGTATCAAAAATATTGGAAATGCCATAGAGATTATGGCAGATGCCGAAGGTTTACAAGCGCATAAGAACGCAGTTACATTGCGATTAGAAAGTTTAAAGGGTATTGACTAAAACGTTATTCGAGTATAGAATTTATAGTAAAAAAGAAGTAAATGAATTGTAGAAATTGTGAAAATATCTTAGCTGATGATGCTGATTATTGTCAATCTTGTGGTGCGAAAGTAATAAGAGAACGTATTACTTTAAAAGGGTTGAAAAGTGATTTTTTCAGTAATGTTTTGGGATTAGATAATCTTTTTGTTAGAACTTTAATTCATTTTGTGACTTCTCCAGATAAAGTTATTTCAGAGTATATCTCGGGAACAAGAAAACGATATATAAACCCATTTGCATTTCTGGTAATCGGAACTGCTGTTGCTACATTTATTTTTAACTTTTTTTCTGATGATTATAGTGAATTGATTCTCGCTACTCAAACGGAATCTTTTTATGAGTCATTATTTTCTATGTCAAACCCCGATATAGAGAAAAACACTGTGGAATATCAAGAAAAATACTTGGAATACAAAAAAGAACAGGCTGAAGCTAATAAAGTTACCCAAAGTTTTATGCTTAAGTATTTTAATATTATAGCTTTTATGTTAATTCCTTTTTATACGTTTTTAGCGGTAATGGTTTTTGGGAGAAAACGGTTTAATTATGGAGAACATCTTGTTATAAACTCTTATTTACTTGGGTTTGGATTGTTTTCTGGTACGTTATTCTTTTTATTAGGTTTACTAATTAGTCCATCAATCTATTTCGTAAGCTCTTTGGTCGTTATCTTTTATTATTTGTTTACTTATAAGAAACTATGTAGCTATAGTATTGGACAAATGATTCTTAAACTATTAAAGTTTGTAGTGGTATTGATCCTGTCAACAATAGTTTTCTTCATATTCGCTATTATAATAGGGATTATAATAGCATATATGAGAGCAATGATTTTTGGATAATTTATAGAATATTAACAAGTAATGAAACAATTAAATTTCAACATAAATAATATAACTCGTGAAAACGTTAAAGGATTAAAGCCATATTCCTCTGCGAGAGATGAATACGTTTCAGATGGCTCTGAAATGATTTTTCTGGATGCCAATGAAAATCCATATGAAAATGGAGTAAATAGATATCCTGATCCACAACAACGTAGTCTAAAAGAGGTATTAGCTACACAAAAGGGGGTTAATACAAATAATATATTATTAGGAAACGGAAGTGACGAGGTATTAGATCTTTTGTTTAGGGCTTTTTGCGAACCTAAAGTTGATAATGTTATTACGCTACCACCTACCTATGGGATGTATAATGTATTAGCTAATACCAACGATGTTCAAAATAAAAAAGTTCTTTTAAATGATAATTTTGAACCTAATGTTTCTAAAATATTAGATACAGTTGATCAACAAACAAAGATCATATTTTTATGTTCTCCTAATAATCCTACAGGGAATTCTTTTTCAGAAGATAGTATTGCCCGAATTTTAGAAAATTTCAAAGGGTTGGTAGTTATAGATGAAGCGTATATTGATTTCTCTTCTAAAAAAAGTTGGATACTTAAAATTAGAGAATACCCAAACCTAGTAATAACGCAGACGTTATCAAAAGCATATGGAATGGCAGGGATCAGACTAGGTTTGTGTTATGCTTCAGAAGAAATCATAAGTATACTCAATAAAATTAAGCCTCCTTATAATGTTAATGAATTAACGCAGAAAAAGGCGTTGGATAGAGTTAAAGACGTTAATAAGATTAAAGAAGAAGTAGCTAATATTTTAAAGGAGAGAGAACGTATGATAGATTCCTTAGAAAATATTCAGTTTGTAAAAGAAATTTATAAAACCGATGCTAATTTTGTATTGATTCAAGTAGATAATGCAAATGTACGATATGATCAATTGTTAAAACAAGGGATTGTTATTCGTAATCGTACGACACAACCATTATGTGAAAACACACTGAGATTAACAGTTGGAACTAATCAAGAAAATAAGAAGTTAATAGAGGCTTTAAAAAGTATATAAATTCTGTTCTTAATGAATACGAATTACAAAAAATAAATTAAAATGAAGAAAGTATTATTTATAGATAGAGATGGGACATTGGTGTTGGAACCACCTGTAGATTATCAATTAGATAGTTTGGAGAAGTTAGAGTTCTATCCAAAGGTTTTTCAATATATGGCTAAAATAGCCGACGAATTGGATTATGAATTGGTGATGGTAACTAATCAGGATGGATTAGGAACTGATTCTTTTCCAGAAGATACTTTTTGGCCAGCACATAATAAAGTAATGACTGCATTCGAAAAAGAAGGAGTCGTGTTTAATGCTGTTCATATTGATAAAACTTTTCCTCATGAAAATGCGGATACTCGTAAGCCAAGAACAGGTTTATTAACGGAGTATTTTGATAAGGAAAATTACGATCTAGAAAATTCATTTGTTTTAGGAGATAGAATTACAGATATGGAGTTGGCAAAAAATCTTGGAGCTAAAGGGATTTTCCTGTCAGAAGATCCAGAGCTTGGAGCAGATGAAATAGAAACTGATACAACAGCCATTTCAGAAAGTATTGTATTAACATCAACAGATTGGAAGGAAATTTATGAGTTTTTAAAGTTAGAAGATCGAGTAGCAGAGATTACTAGAAATACGAACGAAACTAAAATTTATATCAAGTTGAATTTAGATGGTTCTGGTAAAAATGATATATCAACTGGTTTGCATTTCTTTGATCACATGCTAGATCAGATTGGACGTCATGGAGCAATGGATTTAACAGTTAAAGTAGATGGAGATTTACACGTAGATGAACATCATACTATAGAAGATACTATGATTGCTTTAGGAGAGTTGTTTTCTAAAACTCTTGGTAATAAATTAGGTATCGAACGTTACGGGTTTTGTTTACCTATGGATGATTGTTTAGCACAGGCAGCAGTTGATTTTGGAGGTCGTCCTTGGTTGGTTTGGGATGCTGATTTCAAACGTGAAAAAATAGGGGATATGCCAACAGAAATGTTTTTTCATCTTTTTAAATCTTTTACAGATGGTGCCAAGTGTAATCTAAATATCAAAGCCGAAGGAGAAAATGAACATCATAAAATAGAAGGAATATTTAAAGCATTTGCTAAAGCGATGAAAATGGCGGTAAAAAGAGATGCAAATAAAATGTTTTTACCAAGTACCAAAGGAATGTTATAACAAACCAAATTGTATAATTAAAAAGGTCTTGAATCAATTTCAGGATGCAATAATATGAAGATAGTAATTATAAATTACGGAGCAGGAAATATTCAATCGATCAAATTTGCAATTCAACGATTGGGATATGAAGCTGTCTTAAGTGATGACCCTCAAGAAATAAAATCTGCGGATAAAGTTATTTTTCCTGGAGTAGGAGAAGCGAGCAGTGCTATGAGTAAGTTAAAAGATTCTGGTTTAGATACCTTGGTCCCACAATTAAAGCAACCAGTTTTAGGAATTTGTTTAGGGATGCAATTGATGTGTAATTACACAGAAGAAGGTGATACTAAAGGTTTGGGTATTTTTCATACGGATGTGGTAAAGTTTAATCACGGAGTAAAAGTTCCTCAAATAGGATGGAATCAAATAGAGTCATTAAGTTCTGTCTTATTTAGTGGAGTAGAAGAGAAGGAGTATATCTATTTAGTTCATAGTTATTATGCTCCTATAATGGAAGAAACCATTGCACAATCTACTTACGGAGTAACTTATAGTACAGCTTTACAGAAAGATAATTTCTACGGAACTCAATTTCATCCAGAAAAGAGTAGTGATGCGGGAGAGAAGATTTTGAAAAACTTTTTAGAGTTAAAAATTAATAACTAATAATTATAAAATAAAGCATGAGGATCATACCTGCAATAGATATCATTGACGGAAAGTGTGTTCGCCTTTCTAAAGGAGATTATGATACTAAAAAAATATATAATGAAAATCCATTAGAAGTAGCAAAAGAATTTGAGGCTCATGGAATTCAATATTTACATTTAGTTGATCTAGATGGTGCAAAATCTAAGCATATAGTAAATCATAAGGTGTTAGACCAAATAGCTTCTAAAACGGGTTTAAAAATTGATTTTGGAGGAGGTTTAAAAACAGATGAAGATTTAAAAATAGCTTTTGATAGTGGTGCAAATCAAATTACTGGTGGTAGTATTGCAGTAAAGAATCCTGATATTTTTAAATCTTGGTTGCAAAAATTCGGGAGTGATAAAATTATTTTAGGAGCAGATGCACAACATGAAAAAATCGCAGTAAGTGGTTGGTTGGAAGAAAGTGATAAAGAGCTAATTCCTTTTGTTAAAGAATATAAAAAAGAGGGTGTGTCCTATGTGATTTGTACAGATATTAGTAAAGATGGGATGTTAGAAGGACCTTCTTTTGATTTGTATAGAAAAATGTTGAATGAAATAGGAGATATAAAGCTAATTGCTTCTGGAGGGATTTCAACTTTTGATGAATTACCAAAATTGGCTGAAATTGGATGTGAAGGAACAATTATAGGAAAAGCAATTTATGAGAATCGAATAAGTTTAAAACAATTAGAGAATTATATTCTTCAAAACAGTTAGTAAGTAATGAAAGAGGAAATATCACAAGAGTTTAAGGAGCAAATCTCCTATAGATTGGATGAAAGTCTTAGGATGATTACTATTAGTTTTGATCAACTTTCTGAAGATGATATATGGAAACGGTTTAATCAATCTTCAAATAGTATCGGAAATTTGATGCTTCATCTTTGTGGTAATATTACTCAATATGGTATAGCTTCTCTAGGAGGTTTGGAAGATGAAAGAGATAGGGATACTGAGTTTGAAGCTAAAGAAGGTTTTTTGAAAGAAGAGTTGTTATTAAAACTTAATGAGACTTTAGAACAAGCCAAGACAATCTTGTTCGATTGTACTATTTCTGAATTAATGAGAAAACGAGAAGTACAGGGTTTTATTTTTTCAGGAATTGGTATAATGATTCACGTGACTGAACATTTGTCTTATCATACGGGCCAAATAGCATTTTGGACAAAACAATTAAAAAATAAAGATTTAGGTTTTTATGAAGGTATGGATCTAAATATAAAAAATAAAGAAAACTAATGTTAACTAAAAGAATTGTACCGTGTTTAGATATTAAAAACGGACGTACGGTAAAAGGAGTCAATTTTGTTGATTTAAGAGATGCTGGAGATCCAGTAGAATTAGCAGATGCATATTCTAAAGCAGGAGCCGATGAACTAGTTTTTTTGGATATTTCAGCTACTGAGGAGCGAAGAAAAACACTTGCTAATTTAGTTCTTAGAGTTGCAGAGAAAGTTAATATACCGTTTACCGTTGGTGGAGGCATATCATCTATAGAAGATGTAGATGTTTTACTGCAAAATGGAGCGGATAAGGTTTCTGTTAATTCCTCTGCAGTAAAAAATCCACAGTTAATTAATGAATTAGCAGGGAAATTTGGAAGTCAATGTATTACAGTAGCTATAGATGCTAAACAAATTGATGGGAAATGGATAGTACATTTGGTCGGAGGAAAAGTACCAACTGAGCTTGATCTATTTGATTGGGCAAAGGAAGTAGAAGAAAGAGGTGCCGGAGAAATTTTATTTACTTCTATGGATAATGATGGAACTAAAGATGGTTTTGCTAATCAAGCTTTAGCAAGATTATCTACAGAATTAAATATTCCTATAATTGCATCTGGTGGAGCAGGTAATACACAACATTTTATAGATACTTTTAAAGAAGGAAAAGCAGATGCTGCATTAGCAGCAAGTGTTTTTCATTTTAAAGAAATAGAAATAAAAGATTTAAAAGAGGAATTGCGGTTAAATGAAATTCCGGTAAGATTATAACAAAATATAATTCCGGACTTGATCTGGAAACCAAAATATAGATTGATAAAATGGAAATAAATTTCAATAAAAATAATGATGGACTTGTTCCGGCAATAATTCAAGATGCAACCACTAGAAATGTTTTGATGCTTGGTTATATGAATGAGGAGGCTTACCAGAAAACAATAGAAACTAAAAAGGTAACTTTTTTTAGCAGAACTAAGAATAGATTATGGACTAAAGGTGAGGAGAGTGGTAATTTTTTGAATCTTGTAGATCTAAAAAATGACTGTGATAATGACACCTTATTAATCCAAGTAAACCCAGTGGGTCCAACTTGTCATAAAGGAGATGATACTTGTTGGGCACAGAAAAATGTTCAGTCTTTTGGTTTTTTGACAGATTTAGAAAACACTATACAGGATAGAAAAGAAAATCAAGATAATGAAAAATCTTATGTAGCATCTCTCTTTAGAAAAGGGATAAATAAAGTTGCTCAAAAAGTAGGAGAAGAAGCTGTCGAAGTGGTTATAGAAGCTAAGGATGATAACGAAAAGTTGTTCTTAGATGAAAGCGCAGACCTTCTTTTTCATTATTTAATTTTACTACAAGCTAAAGGTTATAAGCTTAATGATATTGTAAAAGTGTTAAAATCTAGAGGTTAAGGGTGTAGGTAAGTGTTGATTTTTGTAAGGGGATGATGTTTTTTTAACATATTTTTATAATTTCGCCGGGCTTTTCGAATACCTGTTAATTTTATTTCGTTTTTATAGGTAACAAAAAGCTTAAAAATGATACTTACAGATAAATAAATTGATTTTGAAACAAAACTACACAAAGTTACTTTTCGTTTTATTAATATTTTTTGGCGGTATTGGAGATGCTTTTTCTCAATGTAGCCAAGAACAAATGATAACCATTTGTGATATGGAGACTATCGATTTCGATTTCGATGGTATTCCAGATGGTATTATTAATTTGTATGATGAAACAGGTATCGTACCGGAATCAGGAGATTTTTGGGAATCTACAGGAATAGAAGAAGGTGAAGAAGGAATAGAAGCTTCTGGAGTTTTAAGATTATGGCAGTTAAGAAATGCTTCTGATCTTTATTTTTTTGAACTTAAGAATCCGAATTGCCCAGATGACTATAGAGTTAGAGTTAATGTGAAACTCGGTCCATATGCTGGTATTGCAGCAACAACTGGTTTCTTTCCTGTTTGTGATAATGATGATATTTGTACAGCAGGATTTGAAATAGACATTAACCTTTTTGATACATTAGAGTCAAGAGAAGGGTTCGCTCTTCCTCATCTAAACGGTATATGGACTTATACCGGCTCTCTACCTTCTGATACATATATTCTAAGCGGCTCAAACTTTGGTACAACCATTGAAAATAATGGTGGTTTCCCTGTGGATAGTGAAGATTTTAGTTTTAGGTATACCGTTTTTAATGTAGATACTTGTATTACTGAATTTGTAGATGTTCAGGTAACTGTAGTAAGACCGGTTACGGCAGGTTATGGATCATCATTCTCGATTTGTGAAGGTGATATTGGATCATGGGATATGGATATTAATTTATTTGATGACCGATTTTTAAATGGAGAAGAATTAGGTGGAAGTTGGGAAGACGATGATAATACTGGCCAAATTACAAGTGCTACGGATGCAGTAATTAATTTGAAAGAGGTCTATGATGCGTTTAGAGCTTCTCCAGAATATGTTCCAGGTTTTAGTTGTATAGATTTTAGTTATACCTATAAGATCAACAGTAGATCTCCAATATGTCCTAATGACGAAGAAACGGTAATGTTTGTTATATATGAAGAGTTAAGGCCATTTGCTCCACAGAATTCAGTGGAAGAAATTTGTCCTAATTCGTCTCCGGCTCAAATTAACCTTTTTGATTTACTTGAGTTTGAACCCGGTTACGTTTATACGGATGGTTCATTAGTGGATGATTTTGCGTATTGGACATTTCTTGGAGGTATTCCTTTCAATGGTGATCTTAATTTAGAAAATAATTTAAATGATACACCAGAAGATGAACAACATTTAGGACCAATTACTATTGCGGGAGCCAGACCAGGGAGTTATAGATTTAGATACGATGTGGTTCCTAGACAAAGCTGTGGTGCAACATTTTCTTATTCCGGTGATGTTTGTCAGCCTATTAGTATAGAGAGCAACCCTTGTCCTACTATTTCTACTATAGTTACAATTGTAATTTTACCTCATGATTATGCAGGAGAAGATACTTTAGATCTAATTATATGTAAGACAGATGCCAATCAATATAGTTTAAGAAGTTTATTAAACTCAGATGGACGAACTATAGAAGAAGGGATTTGGACAGATAATAATAATGGGGGTAACGTAGTTGATGATTTATTCTTGGTTCCTGAAGAAATTAATGACCCAATTTCGTATTCCTTTACACATACAACAACGAACCCTTCTGGGTGTGTTGATGAAGCTTTATTAGAGTTTACAATTTATAAAGAAGCAAATGCTGGAGCAGGAAGTGGTACCGCTACATCACTATGTTCAGATAATTTAACGGTTACACTTTTCAATCTTTTAGAAGGTAATCCTGATCCAACAGGAACGTGGATTGGACCTTTTGGTTATATGTCACCAGATCATCTAGGTATTTTTGATGCTTCAGATAATACACTACCAATTCTAGGTCCGGGAGATTATGTATATACTGTTGGAGGTAATGTCGGTTGTAGTTCTCAAGATCAAGCAACAGTAACTATAGCTATTGTAGAACCAGTAGAGATTGGTAATGATAGAAGTGATTCTTTTTGTGAAATTGATGGACGTGTTAACTTATTTACAATTTTAGATAATAATACACCAAGAACCGGAACTTTTCAGGATATAGAAAATACAGGTGCTTTAACTCCAGATGGAGTGGTAGAGTTTGATTTATTACCAAATCCCGATAATGAGGTTAATAAGATTTATAATTTTAGATACGTAATTCCTAACACTGCACCTTGTAATGAATCTTCATTAAATGTAGAAGTACAAATCATAGATTTACCAGAACCGAATGTTCCGGATCAAGAATTCTGTATTCTTGATGGTAAAAGATTAGATGATATTGAAGTGGATGTATTAAATTATAATTGGTATCCTACATTAGAAAGTGATATGCCTATTATTGATAATCCATTACTTTTTGATAATCAAATATATTATATCGCAACTGTAGATGCTGATAATTGCGAGTCAGAAAGAGTAACGGTTGCTGTTAACATTCTTAATATGGGTGAGCGATTCTCTAATGGAGATATATGTGCATTGGATTTTCAAGATGGAGTCTCTCCAGATGGAAATAATCAAAATGATACCTTTGATTTGTTTATTGAGGATGAATTTAATATCCCAGTTGCTTTTCCGGATTTTGATTTGAAGATATATAACAGATACGGAGCAAAAGTATTTGAAGGAAATAGAAATACTGAGGAGTTCCGGGGAGAAAGTAATGTTTCTATTCGATTGGGAGATGATTTACCATCTGGAACCTATTTCTACATTTTTACACCAAACTTTGAAAACAATTTTCCTATTCAAGGAAGCTTTTACCTAAGCAGATAAACAATGAAATCACGATTAATTTTTAGTATAGCGATAGTTTTCTGCTCGGTATTGTATGCACAGCAGGAACCACAATATTCTCAATATATGTATAATATGAGTACGGTAAACCCGGCTTATGTTACGAACCAGAGTGGATTGATTTCTACTGGTTTATTATATAGAAGACAATGGACAGGAATTGAAGGTTCACCAGAAACAGCAAATGTATTCGGAAACATTCCGCTAAGTGAGAAGATAGAATTAAGTGTTAATTATATAAATGATAGAATTGGTGAAGCAATTAGCACCAATAACAATTTCTTTAATGTTGATTTCGCATATATTACACGGATATCAGATCGTTTTAAATTATCTTATGGTTTAAAAGTAGGAATTAATAGTTTTAAATTAGATGCTTCTGGTTCTGATGTAGCAGATGATCCTGCCTTTGCTGCAAATAATTCTGAATTACAGCTAAATATAGGAGCGGGGTTATTCTTGTTTTCTAATAATTTTTATGCTGGTATTTCTTCTCCAAATTTATTACCTAATGACGTAGCTGTCGATGGTATTGGTGTTTCTCAATCAAAGACCCATTTATATGGAGTTACAGGTTTTGTGTTTGATCTAGTAGATGAGGTTAAACTTAAGCCATCTATGGTTATAAAGCAGGTTTTAGATTCTCCACTTACATTCGATATTTCTCTTAATTCTTTGATTTATAATAGATTTGAATTAGGAGTCTCTTATCGTTATGAGGATGCTTTTATCGCATTAGCTGGATTTAATATAACGAGAAATCTAAAAGTAGGATATTCATATGATTTTAGTACAAGTGAATTAAGTGGGTATAATAATGGAAGTCACGAAATAATTCTATTATACAATTTCGATTTACTCAATTTTAGTAATAAATATACATCTCCAAGATTTTATTAAGATATGAAAACTAAAATAATATTTGTATTCATCTTATTGATTACACAGCTTATATTTTCTCAGAAAAAGAGTAGAGCAGATCGTTTTTTTAACAATGGAGATTATATAAATGCGGCATTGCAATACGAAGAAGAATTAAATCAAGAAGGATATGAAAAACACATTCTTGAAAATATTTCTATTTCATACTACAATACATTTCGGTTTAAAAAGGCATATAGATATCTTAAGGTTCTGACTTCGGGTAAGTTTTATGGAAAGGATAAGTCTTATGATAACTCATATAATTTTATGATGCATCAAGTACTTTCTTCCTTAGGTAAATATGAAGTAGCTGTTGATTTCCTGGCATTGTATAAAAAAAACCAGGTAACAAATCCATTAAATAAATTAGATGCAATTGCGACAATAGAAGCTTTTAAATTAAAAGATGATGATTATGTTGTGAATTCTGTAGCGTTTAATTCTGAAGCTTCAGAGTTTGGAGCGGTAAAATTAGATAGTACCGTGTATTTTGCATCTGACAGAAGTTCTCATGGTTTTATGAATCAAAAATATAAATGGACGCATAGACCATTTTTAGATATATATACTGTTAAGGTTGATAGCAATAATATAGGAGTCTCCGAAATTGAGGCTCTTTCTGGAGAAGTTAATTCTAAACTCCACGAAGGTAATTTTTGTTTTACTTCGGATGGTAATACTATATATTTTTCAAAAAGTAATTCAGAAAAAGGGAAAAAGAAATTTGATAGTCTAAGAAATAATGCAATTCATTTATATAAAGCTAAAAGAGTTGATGGAGAATGGCAGAAGCCAGAAAAATTAAAATTTAATAATAAAGAATATTCTATAGAACATCCTTCTATTTCTGCAGATGATAGGATGTTGTATTTCTCGTCTAATATGCCAGGCGGATATGGGGATTTTGATATTTATGTTTCCGAAATTAATATGGATGGAACTTATGGAGAACCAATTAATCTTGGTTCATCTATTAATACAGAAAATAGAGAACAGTTTCCGTTTATTTCTAAAGAAGGACATTTGTTTTTTTCTTCTAATGGTCACTTAGGATTAGGAATGATGGATGTTTTTGTCTCTGAATTAAAAGAAAATCAATTTACAAAACCAGTAAACTTAGGTGCACCAATTAACTCTAGCTACGATGATTTTTCCTTAACGTATTATAATGAAAAAGACGGTTTTTTTGCATCGAATAGAAAAGGAAAAACAGATGACGACATCTTTTCTTTTTCTCAGATAGGAGAAATATTTTTGAAAGAATATATGGCGAATTTTGAGGTTAGAGATTTTGCTACAGATAATTATGTTTCCAATGCTGATGTGTATTTACAAAATGCAGAAAGGCAAAAAGTGTACGAATCTACACTAGATTCAATCTCAGCGTTTAGTTTATCAATTTTTCCTGGAAAATATGATTTTAGAGCCTCATCTATTGGATATAAATCAAATATTAAGCCTATTCTAGTGAAAGAAAAAGATAATGAAACTTATGTGATTTATTTAGAAAAGGAAGTAGAACCTGCAATTGTAGAGAATTCTAAGGAGCGACAAACAGAAGCTGTTACTACTTCTGAAGCTACAAACAAAAAAAGAAATGAAGAGCTTACTACAGAAGAATTAAGATTAAAGCTACTTTCGGATAAAGTAGGACCTCCTGTTATCGAAAAGAATGGAAAGTTGTATTTTGATCTTCCACCAATTTATTTTGATTATGATAAATGGAATATTAGAGCAGACTCTAAAAAAGTATTAGATGATTTTGCTTTAAAACTAGAAAAGTATAACACAGTCTACATTAAAATTTCTTCACATACGGATAGTAGAGGTACTGATTCATATAATCAAGTGTTATCTGAAAAGAGAGCAGAATCTACACGTAATTATTTGGCATTAGTAGGTTATGTAAATGCAAGAAGGATGCAGTTTGAAGGATTTGGAGAATCTGCACCTTTAATTGATTGTGATACTAAAAACTGTTCAGAAGAGGAACATCAGATAAATAGGAGAAGTGAGTTCGAGATAACTAAATTTTAAAGAGGTTTAATATAATTCATAATACTTTGTTTTCTAATAAATTAAATTGTATTTTTGCAGCCCTTTTTAGCGAATAAGAGAGTATAAAAAGGATAAAAATAATTTAATTTAACGCTTCTGTATAGGTTTTCGCTTTGATTCTCAAACAAATACAGGATACAAATTTTATCTTCAATGTCTGAAGAAACAAAAAACACAGACGTTCAGGAAGTAGAGGCTCCAAAGGCAGCTCCAGCTGTATCTCCTCAACAAGAAAATCCTGAGCAATTTTTAAAAGATTTTAACTGGCACAACTACGAGGAAGGTATTGACCCAATCGCAGATTCTAAACTTGAAGAGTTTGAAAAGCTAGTTGCAGAAAACTTTGTTGACACCCTAAATGATGAAGTAGTAGATGGTACAGTAATTAACATTACAGATCGTGATGCTATTATTGATATTAACGCAAAGAGTGAAGGTGTTATTTCATTAAATGAATTTCGTTACAACCCAGATCTTAAAGTAGGTGATAAGGTTGAGGTATTAATTGATGTGCGTGAAGATGCAACAGGTCAGTTGATATTATCTCACCGTAAAGCTCGTGTAATCAAGGCTTGGGATAGAGTTAATAATGCTCACGATACTGGCGAAATCGTAAACGGTTTTGTTAAGTGTAGAACTAAAGGAGGTATGATTGTAGATGTTTTCGGAATTGAAGCATTCTTACCAGGTTCTCAAATTGATGTAAAGCCAATCCGTGATTATGATGCATATGTAGGTAAAACAATGGAATTTAAAGTGGTTAAGATTAACCATGAATTCAAAAACGTTGTTGTATCGCATAAAGCACTTATCGAGGCTGATATCGAAGAGCAGAAGAAAGAAATTATTGGTCAATTAGAAAAAGGTCAAGTATTAGAAGGTACTGTTAAGAATGTTACTTCTTACGGTGTATTCGTTGATCTTGGAGGAGTTGATGGACTTATTCATATTACTGACCTTTCTTGGTCTAGAATCAACCATCCAAATGAGATTGTTGAACTTGATCAGAAGTTGAATGTTGTAATCTTAGACTTCGATGAGGCTAAGACACGTATCCAATTAGGTCTTAAGCAGTTGAAAGCGCATCCTTGGGAAGCTCTTGACAACGAACTTAAGGTTGGTGATAAAGTAAAAGGTAAAGTAGTTGTAATTGCAGATTACGGTGCGTTTATCGAAGTTGAAGAAGGAGTAGAAGGATTGATCCACGTTTCAGAAATGTCTTGGTCAACTCATTTGCGTTCAGCACAAGACTTTGTTAAAGTTGGTGATGAAGTAGAAGCTGTGATTCTTACTTTAGATAGAGAAGAGCGTAAGATGTCTCTTGGTGTTAAGCAATTAACTCCAGATCCTTGGACTGACATTACTACAAAATATCCTGTAGGTTCTAGACATACTGGTATCGTTCGTAACTTTACTAACTTTGGAGTTTTTGTAGAGTTAGAAGAAGGTATCGACGGTTTAATTTATATTTCTGATCTTTCTTGGACTAAGAAAATCAAGCACCCATCTGATTTTACAAATGTTGGAGATAAGCTTGATGTTGTTGTTCTTGAATTAGATGTAGAAGGACGTAAATTAAGTCTTGGACATAAACAAACTGAGGATAATCCTTGGGATAAGTATGAAAAAGAATTTGCTGTAGGAACTAAGCACACTAATACTATTGCAGAGATTGTAGACAAAGGTGCTACAATTGAGTTCAATGAAGATATTGTTGCTTTTGTACCTTCACGTCACTTAGAAAAAGAAGACGGTAAGAAACTTACTAAAGGAGATGAGGCTGAGTTCCAAATCATTGAGTTCAACAAAGAATTCAAAAGAGTTGTAGCTTCGCATACTGCTTTATTTAAAGAAGAAGAAGCTAAGATTGTTAAGCAAGCTGCTAAGAAAGCTGCTGCTAGTAATTCTGAGAAAACCACCCTTGGTGATATTGATGCGTTAGCAGATCTTAAAGCTAAAATGGAAAAAGGAGGTAACTAATAATCTCTTTATTTTCATAATAAATACTAAAGACCGTTCGTATGAACGGTCTTTTTTTATAATTTAACTGAAAAAAGGGGTGTTGTTTATACTGGTTTTGGTGTGTTCGAGATTGAATGGTTTATCGAAATTTGCGGTAAATTGATCAATAATGGGGAAAAGTCTGTGGGTCCTACTTTTAAGTATTTTGTTTATGAATTTATCGAATAGTCAGAATATGCATACCGAAGAGGAATTAAAAATATTCAAAGAAAAAGTTAATCAAACCATAGAATTAGGTAGAGCTACTATTGTGGATATTGCGGCAAACGGAATTAGTAACGATACTGAATCTCTTATTAATGACGAGAACGTCCTTATTTCTGTTTGGTATAATAATGCGGAGGTAAAGGTAGAATTCAGGGAACGTTCTCCAATAAAATACCTTGCTTATGGAGAAGAGTTTTATTTTCAGGTTGTTGTAAAAGTGTCTATAGATAGAGTTTCTGGTAGTGGTGGTTCGGTAGTTAGGAATTCTGAGAATGAAACTTCTAGATCTGGTTTTTCTTCAACTTATTTATATCGATCTACTAATAATACTAAAGCCGCTATTGATCATGTATTGGAATTGAATAATACCAATGACCCTAAATATCATATCAACGCATCTTCGCAAATATATACCATTATAAGAGAACAAAATAGCTATTATGATATGCAGATCTATGATAGATATTCAATAACATATAAGATAGATAAAAAATCAGGTAAAATATATGATTATAGAAATCCTTATAAAAACTTTTATCCAACCCCAGCAAGTGCTCCTCACTTTCCAATGCCATTTGGCCCATGGATAGAAATAAAAGAATAGTAGTCTTTATTTTTATTGTTTTGTAATAGAAAAGGTTATACTGTCATTTTATTATTGAGTGTTGATCTGAATATTTTAAAGCTAGACTTAGGATGGATTAATTCTAAATTTTCATTACTTTTGTATACCAAATGTCTATTTGGAGATTATGAGTCAGAAATTACTACTTAGTGCAAAGGAGATAGATATTATTCTGCACCGTTTGGCTTGTCAATTAATCGAAAATCATACTCATTTTGAAGACACTGTTCTGATTGGAGTTCAACCAAGAGGTATCTTTTTAGCGGATAGAATAAAGGAAGTCTTAGTTAGGGATTATGGGTTGTCTAATGTAAAAATGGGACATCTTGATATTACTTTTTATCGAGATGATTTTAGAAGAGGAGAAAAGCCTTTAGAAGCAAATAAAACACATATTGATTTTACAGTAGAGGATAAAAGAGTTGTTTTTATTGATGATGTTCTATATACAGGTCGTAGTATAAGATCTGCATTAACTGCAATACAGTCTTTTGGTAGACCAAGAGAAATAGAGCTACTTACATTAATTGATCGACGTTTTAGTCGTCATTTACCAATTCAACCTAATTATAGAGGTCGGCAGGTAGATGCTATTAATCAAGAAAAGGTAAAGGTCCATTGGGTAGAAAATGGAGGAGAAGATGCAGTTTATTTAGTAAATAATTAAAGTTCAATAATTTCTGAAGTATATTCATACATTAGAAATATAATAACAGAAGAGAAGAATGAGTGAATTAAGTGTAAATCACTTACTAGGAATTAAATATCTCACTAAAGAAGATATTAATCTCATTTTTGAAACAGCTGATCACTTTAAAGAGGTGATTAATAGACCAATTAAAAAAGTTCCTTCGCTTAGGGATATTACAATAGCTAACCTTTTTTTTGAGAATAGTACAAGGACAAGATTGTCATTTGAATTGGCGGAGAAAAGATTATCTGCAGATGTTATTAATTTTTCAGCAGCATCATCTTCGGTTAAAAAAGGAGAAACACTTATAGATACGGTTAATAATATCCTATCAATGAAAGTGGATATGGTTGTAATGAGACATCCTAATCCTGGAGCCGGTGTTTTTTTATCAAAGCATGTAAATGCAAGTATTGTAAATGCTGGAGATGGAGCTCATGAACACCCAACTCAAGCGTTGTTGGATTCGTATTCTATACGAGAAAAATTTGGAGAAGTAGAAGGAAAAAAAGTTGTTATTGTTGGTGATATTTTGCACTCTAGGGTTGCACTTTCTAATATTTTTGCTCTTAAATTGCAAGGAGCAGAGGTAAAGGTATGTGGCCCCAAAACATTAATACCAAAATATATAGACAAACTTGGTGTTACTGTAGAAACAAATCTTACAAAAGCACTCCAATGGTGTGATGTAGCAAATATGTTGCGAGTACAAAATGAAAGAATGGAGATTAGTTACTTTCCATCGACAAGAGAATATACCCAGCAATTTGGAGTAAATAAAAGGTTATTAGATAGCCTTGATAAAGAGATTGTAATAATGCATCCTGGACCTATCAATCGTGGTGTTGAGATCACGAGTGATGTAGCTGATTCTAAACAAGCCATAATTTTAGATCAGGTTCAAAATGGGGTAGCAGTGAGAATGGCTGTCATTTATCTTTTAGCTTCGAAAATAAAACAATAAACTTATGATATTCAATAAAGAAGGTTCTACAACCATAATAACACAGGAAAAAGCGACTGTAGTAGAGTTCGTAAAAGGAATTGAAGATAGATATGAATCGATGAAAAACGACAATATTGTAGCTAATTTATTTTCGTTAAAGGATTTATCTGTTAATGATGTAAATGAATTTCTTAGAGTTTCGAACAAACATAAATCAAATAAACGCTCTTTTGTAATTGTTACCGACAAGGTTTCTTATGACGAAGCGCCAAAGGAAATTACTGTTGTACCGACGTTAATAGAAGCTTTGGATCTAATTGAGATGGAGGAAATAGAAAGAGATCTAGATTTTTAAAAATATTTTAATTAATTCTGTAATCTAAAGTAATTTTTTACGTCATAATACTTATGAATAAATTAGCCCCATTTATTCTTGTGTTGATATTCTTTATTTCAGGTAATATTCATGCACAAGACTGGAAATATGACTTTGACGAAGCAATAAAGTTAGCGAAAGAAAAAGATCAAAATATTGTTTTACTGTTTACCGGATCTGATTGGTGTCCTCCATGCATTAAATTAGAAAGAAAAGTGTTTTCTAATCCAGAATTCAAGAAATTCGCAGATGAAAAGTTTGTTTGGTTAAAAGCTGATTTTCCTAAAAGAAAGAAAAATAGATTACCAGAAGAACAAAGCGATAAGAACTATGAATTAGCAGAGCGCTATAATAAAAAAATGGTGTTTCCAGTTATATTGGTTATAAACAAAGAAGGAACAGTTCTTGGCGCTACAGGATATAGGAAGATGTCAGCGAAACGTTATATGGATTTGCTAACTACTTTTGATTCTTTTGGAAACTGATATAGATTAATCTTCTAGATTAGGTTATCTTGAAACTTTTTAAATTTAAGAGATATAAAATTGAAAGTAACAATTTTAGGTTGCTACTCTGCGACACCAAGAACATTCACGAATCCAACTTCACAGGTATTAGAAATAAATAATCATATTTTTCTTATTGATTGTGGAGAGGGTACACAGGTTGAACTAAGAAGAAATAAGATTAAATTTTCTAGAATTAATCATATTTTTATTTCACATCTTCATGGAGATCATTTTTATGGACTTGTTGGTTTGGTTTCTACGTTTAGGATGCTAAATAGAGAAAACCCGCTCCATATATATGGACCTAAAGGAATAAAAGAAGCAATTACACTACAACTTAAGCTATCTAATTCTTGGACAGATTATCCATTGCATTTTCATGAACTGACGAATACAGATTCAGAATTAGTGTTCGAAGACGAAAAGGTAACAGTTCGGACTATACCGCTTCAACATCGAATTTACTGTAATGGCTTTTTATTTCAGGAAAAACCAGGAGATAGAAAGTTATTGATGAGTAAAGTTCTTAATTATGATATTAATAAGGCTTATTATAAGTCTATTAAGAAAGGTAAAGATGCCATATTACCAAACGGAGATGTTATTCCTAATGCGGAGTTAACAGATGATCCAGCACCGGTAAAAAGTTATGCTTTTTGTAGTGACACTAGATATGATGAAGAAAAAATTTCCTTACTAAATAAAGTAACAGCTTTATATCACGAATCAACTTTTTTAGAAAGTCATAAGCACTTGTGTCAGAGAACTGGTCATAGTACGGCTATCGAAGCCGCCACAATAGCAAGTAAAGCGGATGTAGAAAACCTAATTCTAGGTCACTACTCTACGAGATATGATAATATAGAGAAGTTTAAAGAAGAGGCTTCTACAGTATTTGATAATGTTGTAATAGGAGATGATGGTAAAGTTTTTGAGTTCTAAAGAAAGAAATACGTTTTTTCATATTACATTTAAACTATAAATGTGCTAATTATAAAATAATGAATAGAGATCTTACGGATTATAGAAAATCTTATGATAAAAAGGCTTTAGAAGAAAACGAATTACCAGTCTCTCCATTTCTTTTGTTTTCGAATTGGTTTAAAGAAGTAGAAGAAGCAGGTGGAGTAGAAGAGACTAATGCTATGAGTTTAACAACTTTTGGATTAGATAGTTACCCTAAAACGAGAATTGTATTGCTCAAACATTTCGATGAAGAAGGATTTGTATTTTATACCAATTACGAGTCTGAAAAAGGAAAAGCTATGGCTGCAAATAATAAAGTCTGTATTTCTTTCTTTTGGCCTAATTTAGAACGTCAGGTAATTATAAAAGGTGTAGTTAATAGAATTTCAGAACAAAAAAGTAGTGATTATTTTAATTCTAGACCAAGGGGAAGTCAATTAGGAGCTTGGGCTTCTGAGCAGAGCAGTATTGTTGAGTCTAGAGCTTTTTTAGAAAGCAAATTACTAGCATTAGAAGAAAAATATAAGGAGAAAGAAATTCCTAAACCTGACTTTTGGGGTGGGTATTGTGTGACCCCAGTAGAATTTGAATTTTGGCAAGGAAGACCAAATAGACTTCATGACAGAATTCGATATGCCCAACAACAAAAAGGTAACAACTGGGTAACAAATAGGCTGTCACCGTAACTAGGTAGAAGTAATTAAATTTCTTATTTAGAAATTAAAAATTACATAATCACAAAACTTGATCTACGGTTTTTTCGATATTCTTCTTCAGAACAGTCTTTACCATCTTTACATTTGTTTACCGGTTTAGCTTCTCCAAAACCAATATAAGATAGAATTCTATTTTCAGAAATATCTTTACTAATAAGATACTTATAAATAGACTCGGCTCTTTTTTGAGATAGTGTAAGATTGTAATCTGTATCTCCACGACTATCTGAGTGAGTTTCTATTTTTATAACCATTTCTGGGTATTCGTTGTTCATTAACGATACGACCTTATCTAATTCTACAATAGCTCTTTCTGTGATATCCCATTTGTCAAACTCAAAATATATTTCATTTAACTTAATAAGGTCATTAATAGTTTTATCTAAAGAAATTGAAGAATCTAAATTAGATTCAGGATCTGTACTGATATCAACAATATCCTCATTGTTAATTCCGGTATTGCCCGTGTTTTCAGATTTATCTGAAGTGCTTAACTCTACTATATTTTTATCTAACTCTTTAGAGCGAGTTGCGAAATCCGTATTAAAATTAGGACAATTTAAACCACTCATATCAACAGCTAGTTTAAGCTGATAATAATCAGGAAGATTACATTTGTTTATATGATTGTATCCTTTACTGAATTTTTTAGTTTCATTAAGGGAACCATTAAACTCAGCAATCACAGGTTGATCTACAATAGTAATTTCGCCAGTTTCATTTAGTAAATCACAACTGGTATTTACTTTAATAGAATAACGAATTTCAAAAGGTTCGCTATCAATTTTTACCATTTTATTAGGTACAGAGAAGCTTACAGTTCTTGTTGATTCATCATAAGATACTTTTATTTTCTTAGAAGGAAGTACAACTGATTCTTTGAAAAATAAAACGTTTTCTGGCAAAATATCTTTTATAACTGTGTTTTTAGCATCGTCATTACCATCATTATTTATAGTTAAACTATAAACAATATCTTGATCCGGTGCTACAATATCATTTGGAAAAACAAAACTATTATCTGTGTAACGAGATCTTTTTATGATCTGAATAGCCGGTTCATATATCTCTACACTAAATGCTACAGCCATCACAGAATAACCATCATTATCTGTTAATAATCTAAAACTAGACTTCGTTTGGTTGTTACCAATAATACTATTTCTTGGATTTTTTATATCAAATAAATCAGCATCATACCCAAGTGTGTTTTGACTTGCCGGAACCCTAGAAGTAATATTTTTCCCGTTTTCAGTAATGTTCGCATTAAAGAAATTGTTCATTGGGTTGGTGTTATCTGTAATACCTTTGTACTTATTAGTCTCATTAGACATTACCTGAAAACGATCACCTCGTATTCCTTTATCTCCTTCATAAGAAATAACACCAATTTTTCCGTGAACAGCGCCTTCAGGAATTGTTTGGAAATTATCAAAAGAGAATTCTACCGGTTTTGCTTTGGAATCGATATTAACAAAACCATCATATATATAAAAACGTTTTCTAGGCTTGGAGTTATCTTCATAAATAACAACCATTGTCCATCCGCCTGCTAGACCATTTCCAAGAGTAGCATCATCATTAACTTCTGAAGTGGTGACCGGAATATTTGCAACCGTATAGGTACCCGTAGGGTTTTCCAAATTCATTACTTCTTTAGTAATGTCTTTGTAGCAAGAATATTGCTTAAACAAAGATTTAGAATCATTATAATAGTCATGTATTATTTGAGCATCCTTAATAGTTGAATAAGAATTATTACCAGGATATTTGATTTTGATAGAAGAAATGTCGTGTTCTCTATTCTCATCCGCATAAGAGGCCGTCCAATAAAGTCCAACATGTTTAATAGCAGCACATCCCGAAGTGATATCAAGATCAGCGCTACTAGAATTAAAAGTAGAAGGGTCATTATCAATATCTATGAATCCCATTCTAAATTGATTATTTAATCCTCCATTGTTATAACTCTTATTAGGATCGAATTGATCTGTACCATCATCATTGCTTACTTTACCAAGAATAGTATTAGAGACAAATTTAAAGTCACCTTTGATGGTAAACTCCGTTCTTTTTTCAAGAGGAACTTCTACCTGAGCTTGTAAATTAAATGAAAAACATAGTAGAATCAGCATTATGCTAACATACGTTTTTCTATAATTTATTATTTGATTACTTATTTTTTCCACTTTTCCTTTTTTATTCCCTATTCTATATAACTTAAATCTTGTCACTAAATTGCGTTTAATTAATCAGGGTAAACGTCTTCATTTTAAGGGGAAACCGTAGGTAAATTTAAATTTTAACATTTGATTATGTAAGTAAAATCTGTTCTTTTCGATATAAAATACGCTTTTATCGATTAAGTGTAGGGTATTACCCGTCTCATTTTCACATATTTATGTTTTAGTTTGTAAATAATTCCCGTTTCCTTATGGTTTTAGATTCATATTCATGAAAATTATACTTATGGATAGTTTTTTTTTAGAATATTCTTTTTTATCATTTTATTTATAGAATTGTAAATGCTTATTCTTAAACTTGCGTATATAATTTTATTTTACTTAAACTTTTTCTGAAGTATGAAAACTTTATATATTATTAGGCATGCTAAATCCTCTTGGGAGTTTGATTTAGATGATCATAAACGACCCTTAAATAACCGAGGCTTGAAGGATGCTGATTTGATCGGAAAAGAGTTAAAAAACCTTATAAACTCTATTGATAAGGTTATAAGTAGTGATGCGGAGAGAGCCAAAAGTACCGCTAGGATTATATTAAATAATCTAGAGGTTCATGATGCTATATTTAGTTTAGAGCCAAAGCTTTATGATTTTAATGGACATCAGGTGATAGAAGTTATTAAAAATTGTGATGATAAGGTACATGCTCTTATGATTTTTGGTCATAACCACGCATTTACTTCTATAGCAAATCTTTACGGTAGTGAAATGATAGATAATCTACCAACAGCAGGTGTTATAGGTATTCAGTTTGATATTGATAGTTGGAAAGATATAGGTGTAGGAAAAAACATACTGACTCTTTTTCCTAAAGATTTGCGATAAATGGTAGAAAATCAGGTAAATAAATATATAAATCGAGAATTAAGTTGGTTACAATTTAATGCTAGAGTGTTACAAGAGGCGTCTGATGATAGTGTTCCGTTATTAGAAAGGCTAAGATTTATAGGTATATTTTCTAATAATTTAGATGAATTTTTTAAAGTACGTTATGCGGCAATAAAAAGAATTGATCTTGCAGGTAGGGATGGTAAAAATGTCCTTAAAGGTAAAACTGCAAGCGAGTTATTAGAACAAATTACCAAAATAGTTATTAAACAACAAGCGGAAAGTTTAAAAACGATTAATACTATTGGAGAAAGACTAAAAGAACATAATATTTTTATTATTAATGAAAATCAAGTAACTCCAGAACAAGATAGTTTTATTCGTAGGTATTTTGTAGATAAGGTAAGTCCCGCCTTGGTAACCTATATTTTGAATGATCTAGATAAGTTTCCACACCTTAAAGACAGTGTAGCTTATCTGGCGGTAAAATTAGTGTTAAAAGATAAAGTACCTAAAGAGGGTACGATATCTAAGATTTTACACCAGAAAACAAAGGAAAAAATCTATGCACTAATTGAAATTCCTAAGAATACCGATCGTTTTGTTGTATTACCAGAAAAAGATGGTAAAAAATACATAATAATTTTAGATGATCTAATAAGGTATTGTATGCAGATCAACTTTAGTATTTTTGATTATGTAAGTGCTTCTGCACATATGATCAAGATTACTAGGGATGCACAGCTTGATTTTGACAATGATTTTAGTAAAAGTTTTATAGAAAAAATTTCTAGTAGTGTAAAATCGAGAAGAGATGGAGAACCTGTGCGATTTGTATACGATAAGACTATAGATAAGGATACACTTAATTTCTTAATGGAAAAAATGGGTGTTGATAATGCCGATAGTATTATTCCTGGTGGTAGATACCATAATCGAAGAGATTATATGAATTTTCCAGATTTAGGTAAAAAGGAATTAGTATATCAGTCATTGATTCCGTTAACAATTCCTGGATTAAGTTTACAAGGAAGTCTTCTGGATAAAATAGCTAAAAAGGATTACCTGCAATATACTCCGTATCATACATTTTCTTATACCGTTAAATTCTTAAGAGAATCAGCAATTGATCCAAAAGTAAAGACAATTAAGATTACGATATATCGATTGGCTAGTATTTCTCATATTGCTAGTTCTTTGATAAATGCAGCAAAGAATGGAAAAAAGGTTACTGTGCAGATAGAGCTTCAAGCTAGATTTGATGAACAAGCAAATATTAGTTATGCGGAACAAATGCAGAGAGAAGGAGTAAACTTAATTTTTGGTGTTCCAGGTTTAAAAGTTCATTGTAAAGCTTGTGTTATTGAGCGAGAAGAAAAAGGTAAATTAAAAAGATATGGATTTATTAGTACAGGAAATTTTAATGAATCTACGGCCAAAATATATACTGATTATACCTTGTTTACTACCAATGAAGCTATTTTGAAGGAGACAAATAAGGTGTTTAAATTTTTTGAAATTAATTATAAAGTAAGTAGATATAAGCATTTATTTGTATCACCTCATTATACCAGAAGCTCATTGACTAAATTAATTGATTCTGAAATAGAGAATAGTAAAAAAGGAAAACCTGCTGGAATTAAACTAAAATTAAATAGTTTAAGCGATTATAGTATGATCGATAAACTTTATGAAGCAAGTAGAGCAGGTGTAAAGATTGATTTAATAATTCGAGGTATATGCTGCTTGATTCCAGGAATTCCAGGGATGAGTGAAAATATTAGAGCGATCAGTGTGGTAGATAAGTTTTTAGAACACCCAAGGCTTTTAATATTCGAAAACGGAGGAGACCCTAAGGTTTTTATATCCTCTGCCGATTGGATGAGAAGAAACTTAGATAGACGTGTGGAAATTACCTGCCCTATTTATGATGATGATATTAAAGATGAATTGATAGATACATTCGAAATATGTTGGAGTGATAATGTCAAAGGCCGAAAACTTTCAGAAAATCAGGATAATGGGTATATTCGAAACGACAATGCGAAGGTAAGATCTCAAATTGCTACTTATGATTATTATTTAAGAAAACTAGGAAATTAAATATTTTGTTGACTATAGAAAAATATGGGGCTATTGATATAGGTTCTAACGCTGTTAGATTACTAATTAGTAGTGTACATGAAGAAGAAGGGAAGACCACAAGGTTTAAGAAAACTAGTCTAGTGCGAGTTCCTATTAGATTGGGAGCTGATGTGTTTTTGACGAATAAAATTTCTGATGAGAATATTAAAAGGATGATTGATACCATGCAAGCATATCAACTTTTAATGAATACTCATAAGGTAGTTAGATATAAAGCTTGTGCTACATCTGCTATGCGTGAGGCTGAAAACGGCAAGGAGGTAGTAGATCTAATTAAAAAGAAAACAGGAATTCAGATTGATATTATTGATGGGACTAATGAAGCTGCTATTATTGCAATGACCGATCTTCATGATTTAATTAATACCGATGCAACTTATTTATATGTAGATGTAGGAGGTGGTAGTACTGAGTTTACACTTTATCATAATGGAAATACAATAGCTTCTAGATCTTTTAAATTAGGTACAGTAAGATTGCTTAATAATGTCGTTTCAGAAAATACTTGGAAAGAAGTAGAAAAATGGATAACGGATACTACTAATGGATATTCCAGGTTATCATTAATTGGTTCTGGTGGAAATATTAATAATATCTTTAAGAATAGTGGAAAGAGTAATGGGAAACCGTTATCATTTTTATATTTAAGTTCTTATTACGATCTTTTAAACTCTTTAACCTATGAAGAACGAATATGGGAGTTAAACTTAAATCAAGATAGAGCAGATGTTATACTACCAGCTACTAAGGTATATTTATCAGCTATGAAATGGAGTGGAGCTAAAGATATTTTTGTTCCTAAAATTGGTTTGTCAGATGGGATTATAAAATCTTTGTACAGTGAAAAACTAGAAAATCGATTAAAGACATAAAAAATCAACTTATCGACTTTTTGTCGATTTATCATTGGAATATTTGGCTTAAACTATCTACATAGTCTTTAAAATTACTTTTTTTGTGTTAAATTGCTTTAGGAACCAAATTGATTATAAATACTTATGTTATGAATAAAATTTTACTTTTACTTTTTGCCTTATTTATAGGTACTGTTACTATCAACGCTCAGGAATCAAGATACGGAATTAGAATAGGAGCAAATTTAAGTTCTATTAGTTCTGATGATATCACCGGGGATTTAGATGAGAGTAGAATAGGTGTTGTAGTTGGTTTTTTAGCGGACTATAGATTAACAGATAAATTAAGATTACAACCAGAATTTCAATATTCTGGACAAGGAAATAAAGATAGAGACTTACGAGTTAATTATCTTCAATTACCTGTAATGTTAAAATACAATATTACTGATCTTTTTAATGTTCAATTAGGACCACAAGCCGGACTTAAGATATGGGAATGGGAAGATAATCAATCTAGTGATACTGATTTTGGTACGTTTGATTTTGCCGGAGTAATTGGAGTTGGAGTGAATATCACAGATAACTTTTTTGTAGATCTTCGTTATGCTTTTGGATTATCTAATGTTTTTGATGATGGAGCGGGTATAAACATAGATGGAACAAACCGAAATATTCAATTATCTGTTGGTTATAGATTGTAATTACTTTACTTTAAAATCCTTTCTGGTAGTCAAAAAAACCTTTTTTCAAAATAATTTTTTGCTGATTGGATTCAATTAGTAGATCTTTTTTAAGTTTATTAATTATTTTATTTATAGTAACTCTTGTTACCCTAATGTAATTAGAAATTTCTTCTTGATTGAGGGGTATATCAATGATGATATTTTGATTGTTATCTGATATTGATTCAAACTTTTCCATGAATTCTAGAAGAACATTGATTAAACGTTGTTCAGCACTATTATTTGTTAAAGTTCGTATTCTTCTTTCTAATTGGAAATATTGATTCCCTAGTGCAATCAGTATATCTTTATATTTGAAATGATTTTCTTTTATATGATTCCTCACCTGCTGAATGTCAAATTCATATAATATAGTTTCTTCGTTAAGCGATTCACAAAAGTAATTTGTGTACGAATTATCTATAATCGGGTTCGACCCAAAAACTTGCCCTTTGCTTAGTACGAATAGTATTATTTCATCTCCTTTTTCTGTTAGACTACTAACTTTTACAACTCCATTTTTAATGATGTAGAATTTGTTACATATATATTCTTGATTAGTTATAATTTCTTTTTGATCATAGCAGTTCCGCTTATATTGATCGGCTTTTATAAGGCCATCTAATAAATTAATATACATTCTCTTTTTTGATTTTTTACGGTAAATCTTTATGAAATGTTAAAATAATATCGATTTAACGTTTAAAATCACATTTGATTATCATTATTACATATTTTTTTTATGGTATTCATGTCATTTATTATCGCTCATAACTATAATAAAGTAAAGTTTGTGTTAGAATATTTATAACTAAAAAATTGTAGCTGCTATAATTTCGAATCTTATAAATATTAATTTTTAACTCTTAAACTCAAACCAGTTATGAAAGCAGTTAGTCTAAAACCAACTTGGACGTTTTTTATCGGAATTTTTGTCTTAATCTTATCATCATCATTTTTGGCAGCTACAAAACCAACTCAAGCTGAAATTAAATACAAAGATTCTGTAGTTAGTTATTTCGGAATTGAAAATGTTACGGAAAAAGACCTTTTAAAAGAAGCAAAACTTATTGATAAAGCGGATCGTCGTTTCGAATCTAAATGGAGGAATAAAGATCCAAAAGGAATTTCAGAAGAATACACGAGCAAAGGTGCGGTTTTTATGAAACCAGGAGTCAAACCTAGAATAGGAAGAATCCAAATTGAAAAAGAATTTTCTCTAAGTGTAAAATCGGTAGATAGAGTTGAATTTTTTCAGGATGAATTACAGTTTTTTGGAAAAATGGATGTGGCCTTTCAAAGATGTCATATGCTCGGTTATTTAGATTCAAAAAAAGAGCACGTTTTCGAAGGGTCATATGTGATTCTATGGAAAAAAGAAAATGGCCATTGGCTTATAGAGTATGATATGTTTAATTCAGATCAATAGAATTCCAAACCTTCCTTAAAACACTCTTAAAACTTAATACTTAATAAGAATATAGTGCTCAATGGAGTAATATATCTTACTGTAGTTAAACATGTGTATCACGTTTACTACTGATAATTACTAAAAAAATGAAAAACAATAATAAAGAAATAATATCTGCTGTAGACAAATATGGAACACCAGCATATTTTTATGACGGAGAACAATTGATTACCAATTATCAAAATTTAGTTAATGCATTACCTTCTTGTGTGGATGTATTTTATGCTCTTAAAGTAAATCCAAATGTTTCTTTGGTAAAATTGCTACGAGAACAAGGAGCCTGTACAGAGGTATGTTCTATCACAGAAATGGAAATCGCTCTTAAAGCTGGAACATCTGTTCATGATATCATTTATTTAGGTCCTTGTAAAAAAGATGAAGAGCTTAAAAAAGCCATCGCATTAAACATATTTGCTATAGTAATAGAATCTGAAGTAGAATTGGAAAGAGTCTCTTCTTTTGCTGGAGAATTGGGAGTTACAGCTAATGTTGCGATTCGCATTAATCCAGACTTTTCTGCAGAAGGATCTCCTTGGAAAATGGGAGGTAGGCCTACTCATTTTGGGATTGAAGAACAACAAGCGATTCGTGATTTTAAAACTTATTTGCATACACCGAATGTAAATATTAGAGGTATTCATGTATATAATGGTACAAATATTTTAGAAGCTAAATCAGTATATGAAAACACTAAGTATATTTTAGAATTATACGAAAAGATTGTTGAAAAATACAATTGCGAATTCACTATGGTTGATGTAGGGGGAGGAATGGGAATTCCATATTTTAATAATCAAGAAGAACTAGACCTTAAGGAATTTCGAAACTTAATGGTTCCATTATTCAATAGCTTTCACAAAAGGTTCCCTAACACTAGAATCATTATGGAATCTGGAAGATTTATAATTGGTACCGCAGGCTCTATGGCTGTTAAAGTAAATAATATGAAATTTAATCATGGAAAAACTTTTGTTGTAACGGATGGAGGTACTAATTGCCATTCTGCAGCAGCGGGCTCAGGAAGAGTGGTAAAAAGAAATTTTCCAATGAAAAATATATCTAATCCTGATGATAGTTTTGTAGATAAGTATCAGGTTTCAGGACCGTTATGCAGTCCAGATGATATTATTGGACGCAATATTATGCTTACTAAAGTAAATGTATCTGATATTTTGTTAGTTGAGTTGTCAGGAGCTTATGGTCCAACATCTTCTCCTGGACTTTTTCATAGTCATGGGTTCCCTTCTGAGGTATTATTATATCGAGGAGAAACCTACCTTATTAGAGGTAGTGATACAACAGAAGATATTGTAAATAAGCAAATACTAGTAAATTTTAAACAAGAAGAACCAATCTTAAGTTAATTGATATAATAATGGATACTGATAAAATTTTAGATATAATAAAAGACGGTTTACTAGATAGTATTCCGAATATTACCAAAGAAGAGATCTTAATAGAATCTCATCTTAAAAATGATTTAGGAATTGATTCGCTTTCATCTATGTTTTTTCTAACATATTTAGAAGATAATATTAATGGTTTCGAGGTAAACCCTGATAATATAGAAGCCAAACACTTCAATACGTTACAAACAATTTTCGAGTATGTACTTACCGAAATGAACATAGATGTTTCTGTTTTATAACGTATAAAACTTCCATTTTAATTATTGTAGAGGAATTCTAGATTTCTTTACCGCAAGTACTTATTGATACTCTAATCATTTTAGAAGTATCAATAAGCTACTTGTTAATTCAACTTATAAATATTTTATAATGATACCAAAAATTCAAAATTTCTTGGAAGAATCTGCACACCTATATCCTAACGAAATAGCTGTAGTATTCGGAGAAGAAAGATTTTCATTTTCTGACATAAATAGACAATCCGATTCACTTGCTTCGTATTTTCAAAATATCGGTGTTAAAAGAGGAGATCGTGTTGTACTTCAATTAGGAAATGCTATAGAGACTGTCATCTCTTTCTGGGCAGTTCTAAAAATTGGAGCTGTTGTAATTCCTGTAGGAACTGAGCTAAAATCTAATAAAATTGAATATATACTTAATGATTCTGGTGCTATAGTTTTAATCACCAAAGAAGATATAGCAGTTCAGAATATAGAACTATTAGATAACTCAAAGCTTAAAAAGGTTATTATTCCTAATAAATCATTAGATCTAGAAGAAACCTTATTTGTTGATTTTGGACGTGTATCTAATAAAACGGAAAAAGAACTTGTTTCTTCGAGAACAATTAGTGTTGATTTAGCTGCTATTATATATACCTCTGGTTCTACCGGTGAACCAAAAGGAGTGATGTTAACTCATCAAAATATGATTGCCGCTACGAATTCATTAAATAGTTATTTGAGGTATAGTAAGGAAGATAAAATTTTATGCGCTTTACCCTTATCATTTGATTATGGTTTATATCAAATGATTATGAGTATTTCTGTTGGAGCAACATTAGTATTAGAAAAAGAATCCACTTGGCCCATATTTCTATTAAAAAGAATAGAAAAGGAGAAAGCAACAATAATACCTGCAGTACCAACGATGATCATGCTATTATTTGAGCAAAATAAGAAACATCGTTTTGATTTAAGAAGTGTACGTTCCGTAACAAATACTGGAGCTGCCCTAACGAGTAGTAATATTCAGATGATCAAAAATATATTTCCAAAGGCTCAAATATTTTCAATGTATGGCCTAACAGAATGTAAGAGATGCACGTACTTGCCTCCAGAAGATATTGACAATAAACCGGATAGTGTAGGGATAGCTATTCCAAATACTGAACTATGGTTAGTGGATTCTGATGATAACAAAATATCTACTCCAAATACAATAGGTCAATTAGTAATACGCGGTGCAACTGTAATGCAGGGATATTGGAATAAACCAATTAAAACATTAGAAAAACTTAAACCAGGTAGATATCCAAGTGAAAAAGTATTGTATACCGGTGATTACTGTACTATTGACGATGATGGATATCTCTATTTTATAGGTAGAATGGATCATATGATTAATTCTAGAGGTATAAAAGTTAGTCCCAAAGAAGTCGAAGATTATATAGGAAATATTAAAGAAGTCAACGCTGTTGTAGTAACAGGTGTTCCTCACGCTGATTACGGAGAAGCGTTATTTGCGTTCATTGTAATTAACTCAAATGAATCAATTACAGAAAAAGAGATTTTATCGCATTGCTCATCTAATTTAGAAAATTATAAAGTACCAGAGTATATTCAGATTATCGAATCAATTCCAAAAACTCCGAATGGAAAATTTAATGTAATTGTATTAAAACAAAGAGCATTAAAAATTATAGAAGAAGCTAATAATACGATATCTATTTAATTATGGAATTAGTATTGGATATAGAAGGTTTTAAGATTAGTGCTAAAACCTGGGGAGATAAGACAGGTCAACCGCTGCTTGCTATTCATGGTTGGTTGGATAATGCAAATACATTCGACAAGATAGCACCATTACTTTCTGAGGATATTTATTTAGTCGCTCTTGATTTAGCTGGTCACGGTTTTTCTGATCATCGATCGGTTAATGATTCCTATTATTTGTGGGACTATGCGATTGATATATTGAATGTAGTAAGCATATTAAAATGGAAGAACTTTTCGATTCTTGCACATTCCATGGGCACGGGAGTGGCAGCTATTATTGCGGCTGCAATGCCCGAATTTATGGATAGATTAGTTTTTATAGATGGTTTAGGTGCTCCTTTTGTAATTAATGAGGGGGATGTTGTATCTAATTTTAGAAAATCCACAAAACAACTGAAAATGGCTAAGAAGACCAAGTTGTTTGGTTTTTCTTCAACAAATTCTTCTCAATTTAATACTAGGGAAGAAGCTATTAAGGAGAGAATGAAGAGTAACATCAGTAGTATGTCGTATGATGCATCCGCTTGCTTGATAGGGAGATCTTTGTCTCAAACATCTAATGGATATCGATGGCGGTATGATCCACGTATTACCTTACCAGAATGTTATAAGATGACAGAAAGACAAGCGCAACTTTTTATTGAAAAAATATCTTGTGAGGTACTTGTTATTTTAGGAAAAGAGGGCCTTTTCTCAAATGGAATGTTTAGCGAAAGGCTTAAGAGGTTTAAAAAAGCTAGTGTTCATTGGGTTACAGGTGGTCATCATCTGCACCTCGAAGAAACACATATAGAAACCTCAACATTAATAAATCAATTTTTACAAACAGAATTTTAATTATGAAAAAGAATATATTAACGATTATAGCATGCTTATTAATGATGTATGCCTCTAGTGCTCAGGAAAAAAAAGAACAGAATAAAACTACATTTGCAACCAAAATCATTCATAATAGTGTTGCAGGTTTTTATCCTATTTTCTTTGGTAACTTTGAAACGAATAGAAATTTTGATATTACCTTTTATACTATTTTTTGGACAAATCCATCTTTTGGAAACTTGCCATCCGGAAGTGATCTATTGTTAGAAACGTCTGTTGGATTAGGATTTAAGTTATTAGATAAATCTTTATATATTAATCCATCTTTTGGTTTCACTAGTGGTAAGTTTTCATCTAATAGCACAGGAACTAAAATAGGAGAAGGAATTGTTCCGAGTGTTTATGTAAACTATCAAAAGGGTTTGATTGATTTTGAAGGATATATATCTTACTATAAATCGATACGAGAAGATGATGGTATCTTGACCAAAGATTATCTTTTAAATTGGATGGCTCCGGGAATAAGTGTTAGTAAGCGTGTAGTTTTAGGAGCTTTTTATGAATCCTTTGGAGTAACGAGACAAGAAGAAGGAGATCCTTTATTAGTATATCAGTGGTTAGGAGGGTCAATTAAACTAAAATTTGATAAAGGAATTGCTTTTAGAATATCGGCAGGAGCAACCTTAAATACGGATGCAGGAACCTCTGATGAGTTTTATAAAGTTTCTGCATTTATACCATTATAAATCATACAGTAATTTGCGTAAAGCGAGTGTAAAAAACAAGTTATACTCGCTTTATACTTAACCGTGAATTGATTCTTTTTTACTTAGAGATTTCATGATATCTGCTTCGAAATCCAATAAATCCTGCCATTTTTGATCAACTTCTTTGCGATCTCCATACTGACGGGCAAAGTTTAGAAACATAGTATAATGATTAGCTTCACTAACCATTAAATCTCTGTAAAACTTAGCTAATTCTTGATCTTCTAATTCTTCTGATAAAAGTTTAAAACGTTCACAACTTCTGGCCTCAATTAAGGCTGCATATAATAGTCGATGTACTAATTGCGTAGTTCTACTACCACCTTTTGGAAAAAAAGTAACTAATTGAATGACATAATCATCTTTTCTATCTCGACCTAATGTCCATCCACGGGCAATGATTTTATCATGTACCATTTTAAAATGACTGATTTCCTCTTTAACTAGTTTAGTCATCTCCTGTACCAATTCTGTATATTCGGGGAAACTAACAATTAATGATATGGCAGTTGATGTTGCCTTTTGCTCACAATAGGCATGATCCGTAAGGATTTCTTCAATGTTTTTTTCTACAATATTTACCCATCGCGGATCAGTTGGGAGTTTTAAACCTAGCATCATCTTGTTTCAATTATAATAAGCAAAATTACTATTTTGATTTTTCTAATGCTAATTAGTCAGATGGAAAGGTTTTTTTAAACTAAGAAATGTTGACTCTAGATCTTAATCATGTTTATCAGAAATCTTAAGTTATATAATTTTTCAATAAAACACTATTAGATATCTAAGTCAAAATCAGACCTTAATTTATCAATAAGAGGATTTTTTTCTCGAAGTTTTTCGTATTTATCTTGCGGAGTAAAAGCATATTTTTTTGATGCCTCTTCGTTTACCTTAATATCAAGTGCAATACTATAATTGTTAAGTTTTTTGTAAAGAAACTGAAATAATCCTGGTAGTGCACTCTCCATATCAGCTTTCATAGAATTATTAGGTAGTTCTAAATAAATTTTACCATCATTTAATGTAGGTATATTCATCGCGAACATAGAACCAATAATACGTTCTCCTTTTTTGTCTTGCATTTTCCCATATTCTTCCCAACCAGCTTGCATTTCGGATTCAGTGAAATCATCACTAGGTAAATTTTTAGGATCAACAATCGTATCTACTTTTTTCTCTGCGTGTTCTTTTTTCTTACGAATACTACTTAGTGATAAACCAGAGGTTCTACCAGTTCTATTTCTAATTGAAGGTTTATTTTCCGAAGTGGTCGGAGCTATAGTAGCTGTTTGTTCTGTATTAGTAATTTGAGAAGGAGATTCTTGTTTTTTTTCATCAACAGGAGTGGATGAAACAGATACATCAGGATTTTCTTTAGAAATAGAAATCTCAGATTCACTATGATCAGCTTTTTCTTCAGCTCTTTCCTTAACTTCTGGAGAAATCTTTACTGGTTGTATTCCTTTTTCCTTGAAATAGTTAGGAGGGATTATGTAAGGCTGGCCTTTTTTTTTTCTCCGTCTTTTGTAAGTACAGAGGCAAGTTGCATTAAGCATAATTCGACCAATAATCGCTGGTTACGACTTGTTTTATATTTTAAATCACAATCATTTGCAAGTTCAATTCCCCTAACTAAAAATGGATGTGGTGCTTTTTGTGATTGTTCTAAATATTTGGCTTTTGTTTGTTCTCCAACTTCCAATAGATTAATGGTAGCTTGATTTTTGCAAACTAATAAATCTCTAAAATGAGAAGCCAAACCAGCTATAAAATGATGACCATCAAATCCTTGAGCTAGAATTTCATTGAATTCTAAAAGCAACTGGGGGATATTATTTTGTAGAATTAGATCTGTAGTCTTAAAATACGTTTCGTAATCTAATACATTGAGGTTTTCGGTAACAGCCTGTCGAGTTAGATTTTTACCACTAAAACTAACAACTCTATCAAAAATAGACAAAGCATCTCGCATAGCACCATCCGCTTTTTGAGCAATGATTTGTAAAGCATCCTCATCAGCAGTTATTCCTTCTTGCTCAGCTACCTGCATCAAATGATTCTTTGCATCGGTAACTGTTATTCGTTTAAAATCAAAAATCTGACAACGAGATAATATCGTTGGAATGATTTTATGTTTCTCTGTAGTAGCAAGTATAAAAATCGCATGTTTTGGCGGTTCTTCTAATGTTTTAAGAAAAGCATTAAAAGCTGCTTGTGATAACATGTGTACCTCATCAATTATGTAAACTTTATAAGTTCCAACTTGTGGAGGTATACGAACTTGATCGATTAAGTTTCGGATATCATCAACAGAGTTATTAGAAGCAGCATCTAACTCAAAAATGTTAAATGCAAAATCTTCATCTGGATTTTCATGTCCTTGTTGATTAATTGTTTTTGCTAGAATTCTAGCACATGATGTTTTACCAACACCTCTTGGGCCTGTAAATAATAAGGCTTGCGCAAGGTGATTGTTCTCGATAGCATTAAGCAGCGTATTAGTAATAGCCTGTTGTCCCACAACGTCCTTAAACGTCTGAGGTCTATATTTACGTGCAGATACTATGAAGTGTTCCATCGATACAAAGTTAAAAATTGATTGGAAATAAAGAATTACTGTATTTGGTTTTTACAACCGAGTTATTAACAGTTTAAAAAAAACACGAATTACTTATTCAAGCTTTCTATTTATTTTATTTTTGCACGTAAGCAGATCACCTTATCGCTGTTTTGATTTATCAAAAGAGAGGAAAGTCCGGACACCATAGTGCAGTATAGCGGGTAACACCCGTCCGTCGTGAGATGAGGACAAGTGCAGCAGAAAGTATGTACAGGTAAGGCTGTAGTGAAACCAGGTAAACTCTATACGGTGCAACGCCATGTATACCAACGCTTAAGGGTTGCGCGCCCAATGTTGGAGGGTAGGCGGTTTGATCTTGATAGTAATATCAAGGCTAGATAAATGATAAGGATTCCATCTTTGATGGATTACAGAATCCGGCTTATGATCTGCTTTTTTTATTTCTTTAGTTAGGCATACAATTTGATTCGATTGAGTAAATAAAATAAAGATATGCCAATCAAAATTACCTTGCTATTTCTGTTAATTTCCGTTGTATCAATCTCCGCTCAAAATCAGATTCCTAATACAGAAGAATTGTTTGGAAAATGGATCATAGAAAAGGATTCTTATAACAAATTCAAAACGTATCTTATTAACGCTGAATTGGAAAATAATAATCTATCTACAAAGATTCGTATTTTTAGAGATGTGTATACAGGAACACTAAAAATGGAATATGTTAAATCGATGAAAAATGTCAAAGGAAATTACAATACATATACTGTTTGAGCTTATGATTCAAAAAATGGAAAATTAAAAGTGTTGGATCCTAGTTTTACAGATGGTAAATTGTTTTATGTAAAAAAATTGGGGTTGAAGAAATAGAGCTAATTAAAATCAAATAACTTTTTTACAAATCCTTTAACAAGTAGCAATACTATTTTTCTTGTACATTGTGCTACCAAAAGAAAATTGTATTTATGAATATTGCTATTGTTTGTTATCCGACCTTTGGAGGTAGTGGAGTAGTGGCTACAGAATTGGGAATTGCTCTTGCTAAATTAAACCATCAGGTACATTTCGTAACGTATAAACAACCAGTACGACTTGGGTTATTAAGTCCTAATATTCACTTCCATGAGGTTACTGTTCCAGAATATCCTCTATTTCATTATCAACCGTATGAATTAGCTTTATCCAGCAAGTTGGTAAATACGGTAAAGAAATATGATATAGAATTACTACATGTACATTATGCTATACCACACGCATATGCGGGATATATGGCCAAACAAATATTAGCAGAAGAAGGCATACATATTCCAATGGTGACGACATTACATGGTACTGATATTACATTGGTAGGGAATCATCCTTTTTATAAACCGGCTGTTACCTTTAGTATTAATAATAGTGATATTGTTACTTCAGTTTCAGAAAGTTTAAAAGATGATACATTAAGACTATTTGATATAAAGAAAACTATTGAGGTAGTTCCCAATTTTATTGAAGCTAGTGTACGTAAAACTGATTTTACAGATTGCCAGAGAGAGTTGATGGCTAAACCAGAAGAGCGTATAGTTACTCATATTAGTAATTTTAGACCGGTAAAAAGAATTATGGATATTGTAGATATATTCTATAATATTCAAAAAGAACTTCCCGCCAAGTTATTAATGGTAGGTGATGGTCCTGAGCGAAAAGCGGCTGAAAAGAAGTGTAAAGAATTAGGGATAAAGGATAATGTCATTTTCCTTGGTAATAGTAATGAAATTGATAAAATATTATGTTTCTCTGATTTGTTTTTACTTCCTTCCGAGAGAGAAAGTTTCGGTTTAGCGGCTTTAGAAGCTATGGTAAACAAAGTTCCCGTAGTATCGAGTAATTCAGGAGGTATTCCAGAGGTTAATTTAGATGGTGTTTCTGGATATTTAAGTAATGTAGGGGATGTTCAGGAAATGTCTAATAATGCAATTAGTATTTTAAGAGATGACGAAACATTAGATAAGTTTAAGGAAGGAGCATTTGATCAAGCACTGAAATTTGATATTGCTAATATAGTTCCTTTGTATGTAGAATTATATGAGAGCGCACTCGCCTCGGTTTAGAGAAATAAAATAAAGCGCTATTATTTTGATAATAGCGCCTTACAACTAAACAAAAATCAAATCAGTTGATTCTCGAGGGGTTTAAAAGATATATCTTGCAGCAATTCCGATATTGACTCCGAAGTTATCCACATCACTAAATCCTCCAGTATTTTCTATACTATGAATATCGTACGTTGGACGAATACTAAATGCCACCTGCAGTGGAAAATCAAAACGATAATCTACTCCAAAATCAGCTCCAACATATGGAAAGAATTCACTATCTCTATCATTGGTTATTCCAAAACCAAAAATGCTAGTTTTAAAGTCAATATATCCTGCACCTATTCCAGGACCGGCAAACCAATTTAGGTTATCCCAAATGTTATAACTCCAATGAAAGTATGCACCTCCGCGATAGGTGTTAATGAATGAATTTGTTTTCCAACTTAGGTTAACGTCAATTCTATTATGTTCTCCAAACATTTGACGTTGGTATGTAATTTCTGGACCAAATCCTTCATCACCAACAACTCCTTGTGATAATCTAATACCTATAGCACTTTTAGGAATATCTTGTGCCTGAAGATTAATACTAGTTACAATTAAGATGAGAACAAAAAATAATTTTTTCATGATTATAAGGTTTTTTTAATATTTACCTTTTGTATGTAATCGAATGAAAAGGTTAACATATAATCGAAAAAAAATAAAAATCCCTCGACAATAGTGCCAAGGGATTTTTATTATGATATGTTAGATGTACTAAAACTTATATCTTGCACTTAGACCAAGATTAAATATTATATCATCATTTGTGTAATCATCAAAGTAAATTTCTGGTCGAAAATCTAAAGAAATTAATAACGGAAAGTCGAAATTGAATTCAATACCAACGTCTCCCGTTACAAAACCAAAAGTCCCTAAGTCATCCCTATTATCAAGATCATTGTCATAATCGACAAGACCACCACCGATACCAGGCCCAACATACCAGTTTAGTCCTCCATCAATATTAAACACCCATTGATAGATTCCAGTTAATTTAACAGCATTAAAACTATTTCTTCCTTGCACTCCTAGATTTAATTCTGCTCTAGTTTTAGAGCTTAATTTTGCTTGATAAGTAGCTTCTGCCCAAAAACCATTACTTTCACTAAGTCTTAAACCTATAGCATGTTCCGAAATTTCTTGCGCTTGTGCTGTAAAAATTGAAGCAAATAATAAAGAGGTAATGATAATAATACGCTTCGTCATTGTGATATTGTTTTTTTATTGTTATCCCAATATAACGTTAGATCCTTTTTTTTAATATGACTGAATTGCTTAAGGTTTTGTTAATTTCTAATTTAATACAACATATGAATTCTTTTAAAACCTGTCTAAACTTCTTGTAATTTCATATCAGTACTTTCGAAAATTTTATCTGCTGAATTTGCTATAAACCCTGTAAAAAGTTTACCATTCTCTTGTTTGTGTCTAAATGCGAATTCATAATAACAAGAAGTAATCTCTTTGATCCCCTCAATAAATTCTATTTCGATTTTATCTGCTAAAATACTTGATTGTTCAAGAAATTGAGAAGGAGTTCCTTTGATCTCTCCACCAGAAGAGTTTAGTATAAATCCGTTTTCCTTTAGAAAATTATTAAGACTAGTTAAATTTTTAAAGTTGTTCAGTTTATTAACGTCTACTGTAAAGTGATTGGAGCAAAAACCATTAACGTACATCCAAGCAGCATATTCAGATTCTTGTTGTAAGTTTTTATAGGTTTCATAGGATGGTGTCTCCCAAACCCTACCTTTTAGTATTAGATCATCTTGGTCAAAAATTGTATGCTCGACGTTATCCAATAATTCTTTTACAGTTTTCTGAAGCTGTTCAGTAAAATGATTGCTTAGCAATTGACTTATGAAAATTTTTGGAGCATCAGGATTATCAGCATGTTCGTAATGTTTAGCATACAGTTTTTTAGCTTCAAAATGATATTCATTTATTTCTTTATAACCCATTGCTAAAAATGGTTTAGCGATTACACTAATATTAGTTCTTGGGTCATCAAAAGTTCTAATTGCGATATGATCATTGAAAATCGTTTCATCCTCTTCTGTTAATAGAGATTTAACCTTATTTGCAGATGGAGTTTTATGAGCATATTGTTTCCATAGCTCTTCAAAAAAAAGTGTAGAATTCATTTTATCTGTTTATTTTTATTTCAAAAGTACTACATTTGACTAATTTTATTACTTTAGGTAATTGATTTAATTAATTATTGTTTTTTTTTATGTCAAATTGATTTTGCTTTAAAATAAGGTTTCTTATTTATAGTTTAGATCACTCAAAATTTCATTCATTATGAATCATTTTGATTATATAGATCAGCAAATATTATTGCAGATCCGCGAAGATGCTAGAAAACCTTTTTCTCAAATAGCCGAAGAATTAAAGATTTCTAATTCATTAGTACATCAAAGAATTAGAAAGTTAAAGGAGAACCAGGTAATTAATAAAGCCGAGTTTGTTATTGATGAGAAGCAAATAGGATACAAAACCAAATCTTATGTAGGAATAAGGCTTAAAGAAGCTAGATATGCTAGGTCGGTGGTTGATGATTTAGCTAAAATACCAGAAATATTAGAATGTAATTATGTATCTGGTAATTATGCACTTTTTATCCTGATATTTGCATACGATAATCATCATTTACGTAATATACTGTACGAACAAGTTCATCAAATAGATGGAGTTGCTGGTACTGATAGTTTTATTTGTTTTGATACCAATTTTAAACGACAGATTACGTTAGATTCATTAGTAAAAGGAAAAAAAATATGATAAAAGAGGCTGATCTCATTACTTTAAGTGAACAGTTAGATGGAGAATTGAAATTCGATTTTCTTACCAAATCCTTATATGCTACTGATGCATCCGTATATCGCAGAATTCCTACTGCGGTAGCTTTTCCTAAAAATGTATTGGACCTAAAGAAAATTATAAATTTTGCAAACGATAATAGCTGTGGTTTAATACCAAGAACCGCTGGGACTTCGTTAGCAGGTCAGTGTGTTGGAGATGGCATTGTAGTAGATGTATCAAAATACTTTACTAAAATAATAGCTATTGATGAAGCTAAAAAAACAGTTACCGTTCAGCCCGGAGTTATTAGAGATGATTTAAACCGTTTTCTAAAACCTTATGGGGTGTTTTTTGGACCAAATACTTCTACCTCTAATCGTTGTATGATAGGAGGTATGGTTGGCAATAATAGTAGTGGTACTACTTCTATACAATATGGAGTTACTAGAGATAAAGTAATCGAATTACAAACAGTTTTATCTGATGGTAGCGAAGTAACGTTTTCCAATGTTTCTAAAGAAGGTTTTGAGCATAAGAGGAATCAAAATACATTAGAAGGTAAGATATATGATACTGTTTTTAATGAATTGATTTCTAAAGATGTACAAGAAAATATACATAATAATTTTCCAAAACCAGAGATACATAGACGTAATACTGGATATGCAATTGATGAATTAATTAAGTCCAATGTTTTCTCAGTTTGCAAAAAGGATTTTAATATGTGTAATTTATTATCTGGTAGTGAGGGAACATTAGCTTTTACAACACAAATTACGTTGCAACTGGATAAACTCCCTCCTCAGGAGTCATTGATGATAGCTTCTCACTTTCATTCTATCGAAGACTGTTTAAATGCTGTAGAACCAGTAATGAAACATACATTATTTACTTGTGAAATGATGGATAAGACAATCTTAGATTGTACAAAAAACAATGTAGAACAACTTAAGAATCGCTTTTTTATAGAAGATGATCCTCAAGCGATTTTAATGTTAGAATTAAGAGCTAATGATTTAGAAAGCCTTGAAAAACAAAAAATGAAACTGTTGTCTACATTAGAGAATTCAGGATTGACCTATGCGAATCCTATTTTATTGGGAAATCAAATTAATCAAGCCTTAGAACTCAGAAAAGCAGGGTTGGGGTTATTAGGTAATATTATTGGTGATAAAAAAGCAGTAGCCTGTATAGAGGATACGGCCGTAGCTTTGTCTGATTTAGCAAACTATATCAAAGAGTTTTCTGATCTAATGAAAAAACATGATCAAGATGCAGTTTATTATGCACATGCGGGTGCTGGGGAACTGCATTTAAGACCAATTTTAGATCTTAAAAAGAAAACAGATGTTGTGCTCTTTAAAGAAATCACTGATGATGTAGCTAGTTTGGTAAAAAAGTACAATGGATCCATGAGTGGAGAACATGGTGACGGAATTGTTCGAGCAGAGTATATTCCTTTTATGATAGGAGAAGCGAATTATCATGTACTAAAACAGATAAAAACTGTATTTGATCCTAATGGTATTTTTAATCCAGGAAAAATAGTAGATGCCTATGCTATGAATGAACAGTTAAGGTACGAGATTGATAGAAAAGAACCTGAAATAGAAACATTATTAGATTTTACAGATTCTTTAGGAATTTTACGTGCTGCAGAAAAATGTAATGGGAGTGGAGATTGCAGAAAATCAGTAGAATCAGGAGGAACGATGTGTCCTAGTTATAGGGCTACTAAAAATGAAAAGGATACAACTAGGGGTAGAGCTAATACACTACGAGAAGTATTAACGAATAATACCGAACCTAATAAGTTTAACAAGAAAGAATTAAAAGAAGTATTTGATTTATGCATTAGTTGTAAAGGTTGTTCTAGTGAATGTCCTTCTAATGTCGATGTAGCTGCGCTAAAAGCAGAGTTCGAATATCAATATCAAAAAGAAAATGGAACTTCTCTTAGAACTAAATTATTTGCAAATAATAATACGTTAAATAATCTAGGAAGAATAGCACCCAGTTTAACAAATTTCTTTTTTGAAAACACATTTACTTCTGGAATTTTAAAATCTACTCTTGGTATTGCTAAAGAGAGAGAATTGCCATTACTAAGCAAACAGTCTTTAAGAAAATGGTGTCAATACCATTTAAAACTAAAACAACCTAAAAATCCAATTAAAAGCATTTACTTTTTTGTTGATGAGTTTACGAATCATTTAGATACAGATATTGGAATCGATGCCTTGGAGTTGTTAACAGGATTAGGTTATGAGGTAAAAATTACAAATCACAAGGAAAGTGGTCGAACATTTATTTCTAAAGGATTATTAAAGCAGGCTAAAAAACTTGCGAATTATAATTTAAATACTTTTAGAGAATTAATATCTAGTGATATTCCATTAATTGGATTAGAGCCTTCGGCGATATTAACGTTTAGAGATGAATATCATAGGTTAGCTGATGATAAAGAAGTAGCAAAAATACTTTCGCAAAACACTTTTTTAATTGATGAGTTTTTAAAATCAGAGGTTGAACTAGGTAATATTACTTCTGAGCAATTTACAAAGGAAGAAAAAGTGATAAAACTTCATGGGCATTGTCATCAGAAAGCATTGTCTACTATTCATACAACGTTTGTATACCTTAATCTACCCAAGAACTACAAAGTGACCATTATTCCTTCTGGATGTTGTGGTATGGCAGGGTCTTTTGGGTATGAAAAAGAGCATTATGATGTGAGTATGCAAATTGGGGAACAAACATTATTTCCTGCGGTAAGAAAAGCTCCAGAAACAACTATTATTGCTGCTGTTGGAACTAGTTGTAGACATCAGATTAAAGATGGAACAAAACGTATTGCATTGCATCCTGTTAGTATATTAAATGCAGCTTTAATATCGAAAACAGAATATAAATAACCTATAATCAATGTGTTGTGAAATTGTGAATATCTAATAACAAAATTCGTATTGAGAACTTTTTTTAAGATTTATATTTGGCATCCTAAAAAAGTAAATATATGAGCGCTACTTGGTACGAATGTAAAGTAAAATATAGAAAAATAAATGATTCTGGAGTACAGAAAGTAACTACAGAACCTTATTTAGTGGATGCAGTATCTTATACAGAAGCAGAAACTAGAATTAATGAAGAAATGGCAGCATATGTTAGTGAAGAATTTATTATTACTAATATAAAAGTTGCAAATTTTGCTGAGATACACCCTTTTGAAAATTCTGATCGTTGGTTTAAATCAAAAGTATCTTTGATAGCTTATGACGAAGAAAGCGGTAAAGAAAGGAAAACAAATATGTATCTTTTAATTCAGGCTAATGATGTAAAAGAAGCTTTTGACAATACTAATAGTGTTATGAAAGGTACAACAGGAGATTATACAATACCTGCAATTGCAGAATCACCAATTATGGATGTTTTTCCTTATTTTACAGGTGAAGAGGAACAATTAGAAAAATTCAAAGCATTGAGAGATTCTATTCAAGAAGTAGAAGAAGTAGAAATAGATGAAGATGTACCGGCAGCTCCAGGTTTTATAGGAGAAGAAGAATAATATTTTTAAAGTATTAAAACCTAATAGAGGGTTTCTAGAAAAAAGCTTTTGTAGCATATGACATGAATGCTCCAAAAGCTTTTTTTATATAATAATTTTTAATTTGACTAAAAAAGTTAATTTCTCATATATATTATTGTAGAATAATAATTTTAATCTTTTAGTAACTTATTCTAGAATTGATCGTCAAATAGATAATAATTGTTTTATTAAGCAACCACATTATCAATCAAAATAATAATCACATGAAATTATCACAAACAATTAAAACGTTACTTTTAGTTTTCTTTTGTACAGGAATGTTCTTTAGTACACAGGCCCAAAATTTAGAAAAAGAAATTGATGCTATAGTTTCTTCGATGTATTCTGTAGACGAACCGGGTATCTCAATTTTAGTAGCCAAAAATGGAAAACCTATTTATAGAAAGGCATTTGGAAAAGCTAATTTAGAATTAGAAGTTCCTCTCAAACCAGAAAATGTATTCGAAATAGGTTCGATAACCAAGCAATTTACTGCAGTTGCAATCCTAATGTTAGAAGAACAAGGAAAACTTAAAATTGATGACGAAATCACTAAGTATATTCCAGATTATCCTACGAATGGAAAGAAGATTACCGTTCATCATCTTCTAAATCATACATCTGGTATTAAAAGTTATACTGGTATGCCTAGTTTTATGAAATCTGCGCGTACTGATATGACACCAACCGAATTAATAGATGTATTTAAAAATGAGCCTATGGATTTTGATCCAGGAGAAGAGTTTAGATACAATAATTCGGGTTATATATTATTAGGATATATTATTGAAGTAGTAACAAAAGATACGTATGAAAATTTTATAGAGAAGAATATTTTCCAAAAAATAGGAATGAATTCTTCATATTACGGAAGTACTAGTGAACTTATTAAAAATAGAGCTTATGGGTATAAACAAAATGAAGATGCATTCCTTAATGCGGATTATCTAAGTCTTACATTACCTTACGCCGCAGGATCATTGATGTCTACAGTAGATGATCTATTAAAATGGCAAAATGCAATAAGTGCTAACACCTTTATTAAAAGATCAAGTTTAGAAAAAGCAATAAACGGATCTAAGTTAAACAGTGGCGAAGAAATTGATTATGGCTATGGTTGGAGTAAGACCATAATACAAGAATCTAAAGGATATGCGCATAGTGGAGGAATTTTTGGATACACAACGAATGGAATCTTTCTAGAAAATGAAAATGTATATGTAATTGGATTAACTAATTGTAACTGTAAGAATGTACGTGAAATCACTATGAAAGTAGCAGCTACTGTCATAGGTAAACCAATTCCTGATAAAAAAGATGCAGTTGCATTATCAATTAAAGAAGCAAAAAAATGGGTAGGAGCTTATGAGTTTGAAGATAATGTTATAAGACATATTATGCTTAAAGATGGTAAACTATTTAGTCTAAGAGAAGGAGAAAATTCTAGAGAGTTTGAAATATACCAAATGAAAGATGGTTCGTTTATTTTTGATGATGGAACTATATCTTATAATTTTTCGATGACTGATGATGGAAAAAGACAAACAGTATTTAAAACTGCTGATAAAAGTTTTACAGGAAAAGGAATTGATAAAGCTCCTCCTGCAGAAAGAAAGTCTATTACGGTATCAGCAGATATTTTGAAACAATATGTGGGTAAATTCGAGTTACAACCAAACTTCATCATAGACATTACTTTAGAAGGAAATTCAATATATGCAGAGGCTACAGGGCAACCTAAGTTTGAACTTTTTGCAGAATCCGAGACATTGTTTTTCCTAAAAGTAGTACCTGCAGAAATTAGTTTCAACGCTAATAATAAAGGGTTAATAGATAGTTTAACTCTAAATCAAGGAGGAAGAAAAATGCCGGCAAAAAGGATCAATTAGGGATTCTAGATCTTAGTTCAGTCATAATTTTAATATCAAATTATTAGATATCATAAAAGCGGAGTTAAATTTAATATTTTAACTCCGCTTTATTGGTTATAATTAAGCGAAAAATAACTTAATTAAATATGAATAGTTGGTCTTATTTTAATCGTTTAAAGAAGTGTTTAACTTGATCATATATAAAGAACTTGCATCTATTTTTGGCTCTGATCCAGGAAGTATTTTTTGTTCAATAATACCATTATCATCTTCATCGGTAACCGCAAAATCATCATCATTGATACACCCTAAAGTATGATCATCAATAACCCATATACCTTCTAATTTATCGTGTGGATATCCTGTTTTTTCGACAAGATCTGCTATTAAGGTCTTAGTAACAGGAACAATTCCAGCGTTTTCTAACTCCACCCAGGTAGATTCTTCCAGAGTTTTTCCATTAAGTAGTAAACCAAATTCATCTTCGTCATTAGTAGAACTAACATCTGTGGCGTTAGAAATATCTATTTTATAGATATGTTTTTGTACAGTACCTTCTCCAGAAAAATTACCATCTCTTTCTATAACAAGAAATTCTGTATCAGATAAACCAACGATTTCTGAATTTGATAAGTTTGAGTTTTCTTGTCTATAAAGGAATTGTTTTGTTCTAGCTGTTCGTAAGTCAAACACTAAAATTCTAGTAAGATCCGTTCTAATTGTTTCAGGATTATACATAGTAGATTGCATGATACCTACTAAATTCCTTTGATTTGGTGTGATTCCTAATCCTTCCATTCCTCGATTTGGTCTTCGTTTCGCAAATACAGCAGGAATTTTTCTACCTCCATTGTCATCATTAATACCATAAGGAGATATACGTTCAAGTTCTACACCTTCAGAAGAATAGTGTACAATATGAGGACCATATTCATCAGAAACCCAAAAACTCCCATCATATAATGCCACCAAACCTTCTGCATCTAGACCGAAATCATCAAATGGTAATTGGTTACCATCAATATCATAAGGTATCTCTCCTGTAGCTCCTTTTCCTTCAGGATTCGGAATTCCTGAAATAGGATTACCATTTGGATCTTTTAATATGATTTCTTTTTTTAGAATAATATCACCTTCCGAAGTAACAGAGAACAAGCCGATTCTTGGGGTGTAATCTGCGACCGGAAATTTTTTTCCATCCATAAAGTCAGTATTTGGACCTCTATCGGTTATTGCATAAAATTCTCCTTTTCTTCTAGGATTAGCAGTTGCCGCAGAACCGTAACCACCATTTCTAATTTCTACATCCTCTTGGGTAGTAGTTAATACTTCAAAAGGCAGCTCATATTGGATGTTTTCTTCTAAAACAAGTTGAGGTTGAACAGATATTGGACCTCCAGAAAAGTCATCCAAATACTGACAAGATGTAAAAAGAATTAGTACTGCACAAAGCAGCATGGTCTTAAGAGTTTTCATTGGTTTTAAGTTTAGTTATGTAATTAAGAAATTGTGTGAGATTTTTTAAAAAACTAATTAGATCTTTTTTTCTAGAAATGAATTCAAGAAAAATGAAGGTTGCAGTCCTTCAAGGTCTAGAGGAACGTTTTCAATATCTTCATTTAGTTCTTCAGCATAGGCTTCAAGTTGCTGTTGCTGGTAATGAACAAGTTTCCATTCTTTATTATGATATTCTAATGATGTTAGGTTTTCTATCCAATCTCCAGAATTTAAATACATACAAGATCCATTCTTATCTTTATATGTTTTTATTTGTGGTTGATGGATATGCCCACAAACGACGTATGTATATGCATTCTTGATAGCAAGTTCTGCAGCTACTTCTTCAAAATCATTTATGTATTTGACTGCTTTTTTAACGCTATTTTTAATTTTTTTAGAAAGTGAAAATTTTTCCTTCCCCATTCGTAAGAGAAACCAATTAATAAATTGATTTAATAAAATGAGCATATCATAGCCCCATCCACCTAATTTAGCTAACCATTTTGCGTTCTGAATCGAGGCATCAAAAATATCTCCGTGAAAAAACCAAGCTTTTTTTCCATCTAAATCCAAAACTAACTTATCAACTAATTTGAAGTTACCCATCGTAGTATCACTGAATTTTCGGAGCATTTCGTCGTGGTTTCCAGTGATATATATAACTTCGGTCCCTTTAGAAGCAAGAGTGATAATTTTTTTAATGATTTTAAGATGCGGCTTAGGGAAATACCTTTTTCTAAATTGCCAAATATCTACGATATCACCATTAAGAATAAGTACTTTGGGTTTAATACTATTGAGATAATTTAGTAATTCTTTTGCGTGACATCCAAACGTTCCTAAGTGAACATCAGATATAACTACGATATCTACAGTACGTTTCTTCATAAAAATGACTTATTCCTACAAATAAACTACTATATAGTTAAATAATAATTAAGGGATTATGAGCATATTGTTATCTGTGTTTGAATATTTTAACTCGGTATTACTAGAATGTTAAACCGATATTATTATCAAAAAGTTATAAACCATCAAATATTTAATTATTTCTGAGTTATTTTATGAAATTGTCTTATTCTATAGTGTTTTATTGAATAAAATACTTCTATAAACTTTCTTAACAACGCTCCAATAGCTTTGTTTTGCTTTTTTCTTATCCTGAAGTATCTCTAAATTCGTCCTTCAAATCTTAACATTTTTCGTATTGAAAAGTTTAGAATTTTTCTTTCTAATAAAATTTATTTTATGACATTTTTACATTTGAAAGTTTATACATATCGTTTTTTGATTTTTGGCATATTCATAATGATGCTATCCTGCGATTCTAAGATTTCAGAAACTTCATCTAACAATTATCCTAAAGACCCCGTAGAGCTTAAAATAGATAGTATCTTGTCTACAATGTCATTAGAAGAAAAAATAGGACAAACGGCGCAACGAGGTAAGTCTAGTAGAGTAAAAGAACTACCAAAAGATCTTAAAGATGCTGTTAGAAAAGGCCAAATAGGATCTTTTCTTAACATAATGAATAAAGAGGATGCTAAAGAACTTCAGAGAATAGCCGTAGAAGAAAGCCCTAGTAAGATTCCATTAATTTTTGCACGAGATGTAATCCATGGTTTCAAAACAATTTTCCCTATTCCGCTAGGGCAGGCGGCTTCATTTAATCCTTCATTAGTACAAGAAGGTTCGCGAATAGCAGCAATAGAGGCAAGTACTTATGGAATAAGATGGACTTTTGCTCCGATGATAGATATTTCTAGGGATCCTCGCTGGGGAAGAATAGCAGAATCAGCAGGTGAGGACCCTTATCTTACAAGTAGAATGGCAGAAGCATATGTAAAAGGTTTTCAAGGAGAAGATTTAGCATCACCAACAAGTTTAGCTGCTTGTGCCAAACATTTTATTGGATATGGAGCTGCAGAAGGAGGTAGGGATTATAACACAGCAAACATCAATGATAATTTGTTGCATAATGTATATTTAAAACCTTTTAAAACTGCACTAGATGCAGGTTCCGCAACTTTTATGACAAGTTTTAATGATCTTAATGGGATTCCGGCATCGGCAAATTCATATATACTAAAAGACATTTTAAGAGAAGAATGGGGATTTGATGGTTTCGTAGTAAGTGATTGGAATTCTATAATAGAAATGGTAAATCATGGATATGCCAAGGATCAAAAAGAAGCTGCAGAGAAATCTATTAACGCAATGTTGGACATGGAAATGACCAGTACTTCTTATCACGATCATTTAAAAGAATTAATCCAAGAGGATAAATTTTCTGAAAAGGAATTAGATAAAATCGTAAGAAATATTCTTCGAATCAAGTTTAGATTGGGATTATTTGATAACCCTTATTTTGATTCTGATGATACAATATTGTATGATAAAAAACATTTAGCGGCAGCACAAAAAACTGCTGAAGAAAGTATTATTTTATTAAAAAATAAGAATAATATTTTACCATTAGGTGCAAAAAGCAAAATAGCTATAATTGGTCCTTTGGCGGATGCGCCTCACGAACAATTGGGAACTTGGACTTTTGATGGAGAAAAAGAGCATACAATTACTCCTTTACAATCATTTAAAAGTGATGATGAATATATGGTACAGTATAGTAAGGGGTTATCGTACAGCAGAGATAAATCGGAGAATGATTTTGGTGATGCAATAAAGACAGCAAAATCGTCTGATATCATCTTGTTTTTTGCGGGAGAAGAAGCAATTCTTTCTGGAGAAGCACATAGTAGAGCTGATATCAACCTTCCTGGAGCACAAGAAGAACTAATTACAGAATTACACAAAACAGGAAAACCAATTATTTTAGTTTTAATGGCAGGAAGACCTATTACGTTAGGAAATATTAAAGATAAGGTAGATGCAGTTCTTATGGCATGGCATCCTGGAACTATGGGAGGTCCAGCTTTAAAAAATATTATTACGGGTTTGGTTTCTCCATCAGCAAAGTTGCCAGTAACCTGGCCAAAAGAGGTAGGGCAAATTCCTATTCATTATAATCATAAAAATACAGGTAGACCAGTAATTCCAGAAGAGTTTGTTCATATGGATTCAATTCCAATTGGTGCCTGGCAGAGTTCTCTTGGGAATACTTCTCATTATCTAGATGCAGGGTTTTTACCAGAATATCCTTTTGGTTATGGACTTGGTTATAGCAGCTTTAAGTACTCCAATTTTTCTATATCCTCAACGAATCCAAAGATAGGGGAAACTATTACTGCTAAAGTTCTAGTGACTAATACTGGAGATGTAAAGGCTAAAGAAACAGTACAATTATATTTTAGAGACATGGTTGGGAGTTTAACTAGACCTGTAAAGGAGTTGTTACGATTTGAGAAAATTATATTAAATTCAGGGGAATCTAAAGAAGTAGAATTTACTTTTTCGACAAATGATTTAGCTTTTTATGGACCTGACAAGAAATGGATTACTGAACCGGGTAATTTTAAGCTATGGATCGCTAAACATGCTTTAGACGAAGAAAATGAATTAGAATTTATTTTAGAATAATAATTTACTATTGTTAAGGTGTCTAAAAGTATAATATACATAGTATATGGAGTTTCTGGAAGTGGAAAAACTACAGTAGGAAAAGCATTAGCTAAAGAATTAAATATTCCTTTTTTTGATGCAGATGATTTTCATCCAGAAGAGAATATTAAAAAAATGTCAACGGGCTTTCCTTTAGATGATTCTGATAGAGAACCTTGGCTGAAGAAATTAGCGAGTGAAATCGTAGTTTGGAATACAAACAAAGGTGCAGTACTGGCTTGTTCAGCTTTAAAGAAAGCTTATAGAAAAACCCTTCAATCTATCGATTCTAAGTATGTGAAGTGGATTTTTTTGGATGGGAGTTTTGATTTGATTTCAAATCGTTTAGAAGCTAGAAAAGATCATTTTTTTAAAAAGGAAATACTAGTCTCTCAATTTGAAGCTTTAGAACAACCGGAGGATGGTATTTCTATTAATATAGATAAGAGTGTTGATCAAATTATGAGCGAAATTAAAACTACATTAAATACAGATAAATCACAATTAGGGTTAATTGGTTTAGGAGTCATGGGTAAGAGTTTAGCTAAAAACTTATTGTCCAAAAACTTTAAACTTTCTGTATATAATAGACATGTTGATCATATTGAAGTTAATGTCGCTAAAAACTTTGTTGCCGAGGAGTCTAAATACCAAACATTATTAGGTTTCGATGATTTAAAAGAGTTTGTAGATTCTTTAGAACAACCGCGTACAATAATGCTTATGGTTAATGCAGGGAAACCAGTGGATCTCGTTATCGATGAATTATTACGCTATTTATCCGAAGAAGATTGTATTGTAGACGGAGGTAATTCTCACTATAAAGCAACATTAGAAAGAAGTAATATGTTAGAAGAAAAAGGAATTCATTTTTTAGGAACCGGAATATCAGGGGGAGAAGAAGGAGCCTTAAAAGGTCCTTCGATAATGCCGGGAGGATCTAAAATAGCATACAATAGATCTGGTAAATATTTAGAAGCAATAGCAGCAAAAGATAAAAACGATAATAGCTGTTGCGCTTATATTGGGCCAGAAGGATCTGGCCATTTTGTAAAAATGGTTCATAATGGGATTGAATATGCAGAGATGCAATTATTAGCAGAAGCATATCATATGCTAAGATTTTATGCACATAAAACTCCAGCTGAAATATCCGCTATTTTTTCCGATTGGATTAAAAAAGGACTAAAAAGTTATCTGTTAGAGATTACTTCGGATCTTCTTCTTAAAACAGATGGTGAGGATTTTCTTATTGATAAAATATTAGATAAAGCAGGGCAGAAAGGAACTGGTGGATGGTCTACAAATGCCGCCTTGGAATTAGGTGTTTCTCTACCTACGATTTCTGAATCTGTAATGGCTCGTAATGTTTCTGGAATTAAATCTGAACGGGTAAAAGCATCTGAGATATATCAACTTAAAACTTCAGATTACCCTGCCAATGATATTGTTTTTATTGAAAATTTGGAAAAAGCTTTTAAGGCCGCTAGTATTATCAATCATCACATAGGGTTTGAATTACTAAAAGAAGCATCAACAGCATATCAGTGGGAGCTCAATCTGTCTGAAATTGCTAGTATATGGACCAATGGCTGTATTATTAGAAGCAATCTTATGGAACAAATGGCTGTGTTATTTGTAGAAAATAATGGGATACCTTTATTATTGTTTCCAGAAATGGTTTCTACTATGAAATCTACGATAGATTCACTTTCAGAAACGGTGGCAACAGGATTAAAATCAGGTTTTTCACTACCAGTATTGTCTGCAGCAGCAAATTATTTTTTCGCATATACATCTGCGCAATCTTCTGCTAATATTATACAAGCGCAACGAGATTATTTTGGCGCTCATACATATCAAAGAGTGGATCAACCAATTGACCAATATTTTCATACAAACTGGAAAAGCTAATTTATGGATTATCAATTACTAATTGCAGTAGGAGTAGGTATCATTGCACTACTTTTTATGATTTTAAAGTTACGAATGCAGGCTTTTATAGCCTTGTTAATCGTTTGTATATTAGTTGGAATTGTAGCTGGCTTACCTGCAGATGACATTCTAAATAGCATAAAAAATGGAATGGGAAGTACACTAGGTTTTGTGGCTACCGTGGTTGGACTTGGAGCGTTGTTTGGTGGTTTACTTGAGAATTCTGGAGGTGCACAAGGATTGGCTAATTATATCTTAAAATTAGCTGGAGAAAAAAATGCATCTTGGGCATTGATGATTACCGGTTTTATAATTGCAATACCCGTTTTTTTTGATGTAGCTTTTATTATTTTGGTTCCTATTGTTTATGCAATTGCTAGAAAAACTAAAAAATCTTTATTGTTATATGCTATTCCATTATTGGCTGGTTTAGCAATCACTCACAGTTTTATTCCACCAACACCAGGTCCAGTTGCTGTTGCCGATATATTAGGAGCTAATCTTGGTTGGGTAATTGTTTTTGGTTTTTTAACAGGTATTCCTGCGGCTATTATAAGCGGACCTATATTAGCAAAATACTTAGCTACAAGAATAAATATTACTATTCCTGAAACAAATGACTCAGGTGTTGCAATAAATAACACACCTAATCCTATTGGTATTATATTGATTATAGCATTACCCATTATGCTGATTGTTTTAAAAACGGTTTTATTAGGTGATTGGTTCGGAGAAGATGTATTATCAAAATCGATGGTAAACTTGATTACGTTGTTTGGTCATCCATTTACTGCGTTAATCATTGCTAATGTGGTCGCTTGGTATTTTTTAGGAATCAAAAGAGGTGTTACTAGAGATGATTTATTGAAAATTTCTATGAAATCTTTTAAACCAGCAGGAGCAATTATTCTATTAACTGGTGCTGGTGGCGCTTTTAAACAGATACTAGTGGATACTAAAGCAGGTGAGTTATTGGCATCATCATTACAGAGTTCATATATTCATCCATTATTGTTTGCTTTTATTGTGGCAGCTTTGATACGAGTTTTACAGGGATCAGCAACAACAGCTATGATTGCAGCCGCAGGAATTACATCACCTATTATTCTAGCGGGTGATTTTAGTAACTCTCAGATAGCTCTCTTTGTTATTTCTATAGCATCTGGGGCAACTATTTTATCTCATGTTAATGATAGTGGATTTTGGTTGGTTGGTCAATACTTGGGTATGACAGAGAAACAAACATTTCGTTCTTGGACTGTGATGACTACATTAATAGCTATTACTGGGGTTTTGATGTCACTACTATTGTGGTATATTTTTTAAATATTTTAAGTTGATTTTAAAAAAAAGTTTTCATAAACATATCGTTTGGTTAAAAATTAGTTAACTATTTGTTTTGTAATATGTTATTTTAATTGATATGTTTATTTTAAACGTGTTAATTATTAAAACAAAAGTAATGGAAGCATTAGATAATCTTAAGAAAACTTATAAGGAGATGGATCGTAATGAAAAACAAAAGATCCAAGGTGGGACGCAACAAAAATCAGTAGTAATATGGTCTAGAATGGCAATTACCGAGGAATGTACTGATCATATTTTAGGTTGCTAAAATCATATTTTTATTACAAAAAAAAATAGTTATTTATATAACTCGTTAGTAAAAACAAAGACTTAAAATTACGTTCTTTGTTGAACTATGAATCCAGAAGTTTATAAACACATAGAATTATTATTAGGTAGTATAGGTTTTATCATAGCGTTATTCTTTGGTGCTTTTTTGATAATAACCAAAGAACAGCGATCTAGTGCTAATATATTTTTAGCGATTTATTTATTGGCATTTAGTCTTAGAATTGGTAAATCACTGTTTTATAATTATTTTCAGATAGATCCGATAGTTCGCAATGTATTTTTAGGCATGTTGTTGGCAATTGGACCTTCCTTATTTTTTTATACCAAGCAACTATTTGAACTAAATAAAATAGATAATAAAAGATCAATTTTTATTCACTACATCCCTTTGTTTTTATTCGTAACATTTTGCTGGGTAATCCCGAATAATGATTCTATTTCTTCCAGAATTATATTTTTAGCACTGTTATTTCACATATTAGCATATGGATTGTATACGTTATATTGGATAGTGGTAAATAGAAAAGAGAGAAATGATAAATCGAATAAACTCTATCATTGGCTATTGTTTTTTACGATATTAACGATAATGATGTCACTCATACAGATTAGTGTTTTTCTGGATGTGGTTCCATACTTAAGTACTGCTTTTTTATTTTCTTTGATAATTTTGATTTTATCAATTACCGCATTAAAGAATCCTTTTTTGTTTAAAATGAAGAATGAAAAATATATTAATTCTTCGCTAGACAATGAAAAAGGGATAGAATATTTGAAAAAGTTAATGAGTTTAATAGAACAAGAAAAAGTATTTCTGGATCCCGAATTAACACTAACCAAATTGAGTAAGCGGATTGGAATAACGTCTAAACAATTGTCGCAAGTAATTAATCAAAATAGAAATGAAAACTATTCTCAATTTATTGCTAGGTATCGAGTAGAGGAAGCTAAAAGATTATTGAGGTTGCCAGAATATCATAACTTCAAAATATCTGCTATTGCTTATGAAAGTGGTTTTAATAGTATATCTTCATTTAATACTGCCTTTAAAAAAATAACGAATACTACTGCAGTTCGATTTAGAGAATCTTTGTAAAGATGATTGTGATTCTCCAATTACTAGATTAAAACATTTAGTGTTTAATTTACTTATTATAAAAGCAATAAGGTTGGTAATTAGTTTAGTTTGTGTTTAATTTCAAATATTACTTTTTCAATTTTTTCATTTAAAGTTATTTCTCTTTCTATTCTCAAAACTTTGCACTGTAATAATTTGATCCAATTATTATGAATTCTTAATGATCTCCCTTCAAAATTAGGGTTTTCATATTGATTCGCCCAGTTTAAGAAAGCTTTTGAATTTTGTTGAATCTCTTTGTCTTTTAGAATCTTTTCTCCGTATCGTTCTTTTTCTCTTTTATAAAGACGATCCATTCTTTCTTTATTATCAAGGCGAATAAATACCGCAAGATCAAATGATGTTAGCCATTCTTTTCCCCAACTTACCAATGAACCACTTACAACAACATTTTCATACTTTTTGAAATCTAACTTTAGTTTTTTATTCCGTTCGTTTCGTGGTACTTTTTTCTGGAATGGTGGTTCTGTTTTTTTCCAATAGTAATCATCAAGATCTAAATGAATAAAATTGGCGTGTTTTTCAATTTCTTTAGCTAAGGTGGTTGTTCCAGAACCTGATGCGCCAAATATTAATATTTTCATCTATCTAGATTTTGTTTTAAATAAAAGAAGTCCAATTGATAATATCCAAGCAGCTATACTAAAAGTAAATATTCTAAAACCGGTTAAACTCGTAAACACAAAATCTGTTCCCCCTCCTATAATAGCAAAAATTGTAATAAAAATTCCTAAATTTCCAATCCATTTTGGGTACTTGTTTTCTGCTAAAATAATAATAGAATATACTAGAATGGCTATACAACAGGCAACTATAAAAATATAATCCAATGGAATATTTAGAGCAAAACCATAGTTTATGATTGGTTGTAAAACTTCTAAGTTCTCTTCTGTTTTAGTAGCATATTGATTTAGGTAATGAGGTAGAGTGAGTCCATTAACAAGGGCAGCAAACATAGCAGCAATCAAACCAAAAGAAATGATTATAAATGCAAGAATGGATAATTTCCATTTGTCTAAAAGTGCTATTGTTAAACCATAAAATCCAAATAGTACTATTGGTAAACTGAGAATAGCTAATGAATGAGTAATACGGATCGATTGAGAGATTTTTATAATGTGTTCAATATTTCCACCTGCAGGATGGAGGATCATCGTGAAGATAATTAGAATCGCTCCTGTAATAAGAGCAATACCAGTACTTTTATAACTATAATTTTCCATGTATTTGATTTTAATTGATACTATCAAATATCTATGGTTTATTAAGAAAGATCACTTGATCGTAATCAAGAAATTAGGTAATTCGTTTTCGTACTCGGCTTAAAGTTTCGGGTGTTATTTTTAGAAAAGATGCAATTACTTTTTGAGGAAATTTTTGAAGCAGAAGAGGTTTGTTTTTCAGGATATATGCGTATTTCTCATCAGGAGTATTATTATTGTCGAAAAAAGAAATTCTAGCAGTTGATTCTTCTAAAACTTTACCAATTTGAAAAAATGTTGGAGATATTGCTATTAATTTATGTATTGCATCTATGGTTAGTTCATATACAGCACTATTTTCGTACGCCTGAATTTCAAATTCCGAAGGTTTTCGACCAGTAAAGCTTTTATGATCAATAACCCAATCATTTTGTATTCTTAAATCAATTATATTTTTATCTAAATTGGTATCCATATAATATTGATAAAAACTTCCAGAAATAACAAAGTATAGAGAAGAACAAACCTCTCCTTTATTTAGTAAAAACGCGTCTTTTTTTAGCTCTTTATATATAACTTCATTTTGTAGCAATGATGATTCTTCATCAGAAAACTTTCCAGCTTTATTTAAAAACTCTAGAATAGATGTATCCATTTGCTTTGTGTTTTTCTGAATATAAAGATTACCTAATTAAAAATCCTATTATCAGTATACCATGAAGATGATATTTAATCTACAGGCTGTTTAAATTTTAATGACTCATTTCCATTAGTGATAACAATAGTATATGTTCCTTTTTTTAAACCTAGATTACAGGTTTCTTTAGATGATTTTACCTCTGTAATATCTATAGGTACTGCCATATTTATATTTTCACCTTCTTTAAAGGCTAGAACCATAATAGGAAATTCAATTTGAATTTTTTCTAAATTGATAGTAACATTCTGATTCCCATTTTTAAACAACCAGTCCGGTCTATTGTTGATATACGTTGATGTAGGATGGAAAATAGCAATATCTGACCAAGCATCACCTTTTTTATGTTTTAATGGTTTTCCTTTTTTATCAATAATAACAGAGGATTCTTTAATGTCCAAAGCGTTTAGAAGAGGGAAATTATATTCAGATGTACTTTGTTGACTATATTTTACTTGATTTATTGTCAATGGATCTATTCCTGTGTATTCTGTTAACCTTCCTGCCATTGCTTTTTCCCAATAGTCATAATTTCCTTCTAATGCATGATCATATCCACAATGAATTAGAAATTTTTCATTTGGTTTCGCTTCTATAGCTTTTTGGATATTTTTTGCCTGATCAATTTCTCTGGGTTTTCCATTGACTTCTTCATTTTTCGTTTCGTAAGGAAAAAGAGTATATCCGATCTCTAGCGCTTCTCTAATGAGGTTACCAAATTGAGGATCTTTCGTATAATAACCAGTTTTTTGTATTGGATATTTTCTAATATTATTAAGAGAATCTAAATCATCCTTGTATGATAACGCTTCAAGCCCTAAGTTTTTATATCCCAAATCATATAATTGTTTTAGAAGTGATTTTGTAAATGAACGATGAAAAGAATTATGGTGAGCTTCATTTATTATGATCACTTGATTTTTTTCCGCTTGTTCTAAAATATAATCATTAGCATTAACCTTAGTATATTTTTGATTTATAGAATCTACTCGATCTTCGGTAAACCCTTTTCGTTTTATTCCCATTGCAATATCCCATTGATTCATTGCATTTTTATAATCTCCTTTAGTTGCGTATTGGGAAGCTGCTATTTGATATTTCCAAGAAACAGTATCTTTAGCTAATTGAGATTCTATTTCAGAAGAAAACATATATTTTGTTTTAAAATCGACCTGTTCGATTATTTTTTCTTCTTTACAAGAGGTAAAAAAAACAACTGCAATTAAAAGATAGAATGTTGCTCTCATAATGGTCTTGGTTATATACTATTTACAAAATCGATAAAAACCTTTTTGTGAAGGTCAAGATCTAAATTAGCAGAAAGGGCGACTCGAACTATATAATCCTTATCACCTTCTTTAGTAGTTCCTTGGGTAGAAGTAGCAGGTATTGTCCAATAACACCCTTTTAGTTGACCATAACTAACACAAAATTTACTTTCATCAGGAATCTCTTCGATCATTAGATTGATTAACTTAAGATTCAATGCTCTTTTATATGTTTCTTTTTCATCGTCAGTATCACCTTTAGTAGGAAGATCTAAAGAAAATACAGAAGGAGTAAACCCTTCATTTGCTAATTCTGGAGATACAAAATTGATTTTTGCATCCGGTAATTTATTCTCGATAAAACTAACGAAATCACGAGTGTTTGTATAAGCATCAGCAATTCTTTGATTCATAGATGGCAATTGCTTTGCTAATATTTCCATTTGTAGATCAGTAGCTTGATTGTCACAAAGTCGTAAATGTAAGTCTATCTTTTCTAGTAAGCTTGCAGATTTGTTATTAGCTACACAATATCCCGCAGTACATTTACCACCACTAGGAAATTTTGATCCACTTACATAGGCAATAGCTCTAACCGAGGACAGTATTTCATTTTCTCCTAAGAAATGAACATTAGGGCAAAATGTTTGATCTAAAATAAATACTGGATCAATAGCAGTTTGACCATCGGTAGTTTTACGTTCTTTACTAAGAACTGCTTCTAATTGAGGAAGATCTGGAACTTCAACTCTTGGGTTTGTTGGGATTTCTGCAATAATATATGGAACGGCATCTTGTTCTGCTATTTTATTTAGAACTATCTCAATACTTTGCACCATATCCTGACCACCATCTACAGGTAAGTCAACTATTTCGATCATATCACTACAAGCAGCAACACGTCTAGCTTGATCATTGGTTCCTCCATAACAGTTTGGAGGAACTACAATTTTTATAGCTTTTCCTTTATGATGTTCTAATGCGTGATCCACCAATCCCATTACAATGGCATATTGCATGGATAGCCCGCTAGATCCAACAAGACCTTTTGCCTTAGTTCCAGTAATTTCTTTTATAGTATCTAAAACAATAGTTTTGTTTTCGTCAATTTTACTATTTAAATCATTAGAAAAAGACTGTTGGGTTAAACTTTTTAGAAAAGCTAAAGTGTTCGCAGGTGTCATCGCGATAGTTTCTCTTCTTCTTACATGTTGAATTTCTGATATATATTCTTTATTAGTGTCTTTGTTTATTAAAATAACACTACCTAAATTATGATGAATGTTTACAAAAAAGTCAATATTAGTTTGTAAATCAAATTGTGTGAGATCATCCTGTTGGGAAACAAAAATTGTACTTCCATTAAACGCTGTAATCTCATCAGTATTTTCTATTTTTTTAAGATCAAATTGATATCCATATACGGTTTTTAGTATATCGGCATCGAAACAGTTAGGTAATTGATCAGTATATACAATTTGCGTGTTTTTACGAGCTAATAAGTTTGTTCGTAGAACAGCCATAATAGGAGTTGTCATAGACGAAAAACTAATTATATTTTCTGAACTTAATTTGTGTAGTTTAGCAATAGTCCATTCTAAAACACAAGACAATGGGTGCCCTAATCTAATATAGTCATATGCTGTTGGTAGTTCATGTAGTGAAGATAGTTGTGCGTCATTATTATTAAACAGAAGTTCAAAACCTTCTAGGAATTGATCTTTAGCCAATGCTTCATTATAGATATCTAGTCGATGTGTTGTTAAATTCAACCAGTCTGCAGGCATATTTTTTACTACCTCTTTTATATAATTTAATATGTTATTGTCTTGCATGATTTTTACCTTTAGAAAGGTGGGTAATATACATTAAATAGAATTTTTTTTAAACCTTTTTATTCTATTGTTTTTATTGTTGGTTATATGAACTTGGTTGTGAGATTACATCTTATTTTTTTAAAGGTGTATTCATCCAATAGTCTAATAGGTTTTGAGGAGTATTTGTTGGGTGGATGTTTTTAGAAATTGGTTTTGTTTTAATCATAAATAATTGATTAGTATTCTTTTCAGTATTGGTGCTAAGCTCTTGAACGAAAAACTCTCTAAATTGATTGTAAGAAACAGATTCTTGTTCATGAACTATATTCCCATAAATATCTTGCACATTTTTAACTTCTATGGATACACCTTTACTACTTAATTTATCAATAGATTGTATCATTTTTGGATGAAAAAAAGCTTTTTTGTCTTCAGGGTAGAGGTATATGCTATTCTTTTTTACACTAACACTATCAATTTTTAACTTTATTTCTTTATACCATAATCGATAATTCTTTTTTTTAAAAGCATCTTTCGTGGATACAGAATTATTAAAAATAAGTTCAAAACGTTTTCTTTCATGATTGATTTTTGCAGTTACGGGCTTAAACTTTGGTGGTTGTAGAACTTCAAAAGCATTATTAAAAGAGATGTAATTAGGATACATTAACCCTTTGTTTGACCTATATGCTACAATGATTTCAAAAAGTAATTTGCCTTGATTTTTTTTAGGAGTTTTTGTAGTGTTAGATTGTTGTCTATCATACACTGCATATTCTAATTTGTAAATTTTATAATCTTGTTTACTTACATAAATTTTACTCTCTACTTTTATGTTTTCCTTATTTTTTGAAACTTTAATGGCATATAAAGGGATATCGTCTATAAAAGTTTCTGGTAGAAGTTTAAGTCTATGATTTTTAATTAGATCTTTATTTAAACGATTTACAAAGTCGTACGCATTAATATTATAGTTTCTAATTGCATCGTGTAATCTAAGAATAGTATATTCATTTCCTCCTTGACCATCTAAAGTCGCATTAGAAATAATCTTACTTCGATTAATGTAATCATATGGTTTTGAAGCAACTGTATCTTTGGGGAAATCTGTATTGCTTTTATAGGAGAATAAAGTTGTCTGCGTATTTTTAAAATCCTCAGTTCCAAAACCTTGATCAAAAACTTTCATTATGGCTTCGTTCATATTTAAATAATGACCATCTTTTACTTGATAATCCCGATAATAGCCAACATAAGAATATGGCGAAAAAGGATAATTTTGTGGAATTCTATCAATGGCAGTTCGAATGATGCTTCTAGCACTTTTTCTTTTCTTCTTTTTTGAAGTTACAACTTTTACTTCGTCTAATAATTCTATTTTTTCCAATAGCCTTATTAAGTTAATCTGATTTGTTTTAAGGTTTGATAAAGGTATTTCTTGGGTCAGGTATCCTATAGAAGATATCACTAAAGTATCAGCATTTTTCTTAAAAGTATAAGGGATTCTAAATCCTCCATCTGCGTTAGAGATTAGACCTCTTTTTTTGTTTTTAATCAAAACCGTAGCAAAAGATATTGGAGTTTGATTTTTAGCATTGATTAGTTTGCCATCAATAAATGAATCTTCTTGACCTAAAAGTTGTATTGATTGGGTTATGAGAACAAATACTAAAATATGATATGTTAGTCTAGTAACTTTATACATTCTATTTGTTCTTATGTTAGTTAAAAAAGCTGTTTGATAAGAAAACTGTTTGCAAGATTAATTCTTTATCAGATCCCTATTTATAGGAATTCTTCTATGAGTTTCATCCGTAGTTACTAAGTAAGTATATAATTAGTTATTAGTAAAATGTCAAGGTGCTTTTAATAGTATTTTAAGATTCTAAAATAGTATTAGTTGTAATTTTCTCTAAGAATTTGAGAGACTAATGCTTTGGTTATATTTTTTCCAGTAGTTTTAGTTCGTAACATATCAAATGAATATCTAAAGTCACAATCGTTTTTGAATTCACTACAGCCGTAAGCAGTTTTCCCTTTCAGGATGTGTCCTTTTTTACATTTAGGACATTCCATTTGATCAGGTGTACTGGTCGTAGTAGCTGATTTTGTCTTTTTCTCTTCTAATATAATCCTAAAATGATCATCAAAACGAAGTAGACCTTCTACAAGTCCGCTTTCTGATTTAAAACCTTTTAAGTTAACAGTACATCCTTTTTTTACTAACCTGATATATTGTTTTTCGGATATTTTTTTCCCTAAATAGGTAAATGGTAGTTGAAAACTACAGCCATCTTTAAACGCGCTACAACCATAAGCAGATTTTCCTTTTAAGATTTTTCCTTTTTTGCATTTAGGGCAAAGCTCTTCTATTATTGTCGAAGTCTTTTTAGTTTTTTCTGTATTCGTTTTTTGCGTTTTTTTATCGGCTGTATAAGATATATTAGCTCTTGTTTTTTCCGTTCTTACTTCATACACCAAATGGTCCACCATTTGTTTCATATTTTTAATGAATGCTCCTGCATTAAAAGAACCTTTTTCAATTTCTTTTAGCTGTTTTTCCCATCTTCCTGTTAACTCAGCAGAAATAAGTAGTTTATTCTGAATAGTGTCAATAAGCTGAATACCTGTGCTAGTTGGCAAGATTTGTTTTTTATTACGTTCAATATATTTACGCTTAAATAGCGTTTCGATAATATTTGCTCTTGTAGATGGTCTACCGATACCATTTTCTTTCATAAGCTCTCGCATCTCATCATCATCCACCTGTTTTCCTGCAGTTTCCATAGCTCTAAGTAAGGTAGCTTCTGTAAACTGTTTTGGGGGTTTAGTTTCTTTTTCGAGAAAAGTAGGTTCATGAGGTCCTTTTTCTCCTTTTGTAAAAACAGGAAGAATTCCAGTTTCTTTTTTATTAGGAGCATTTGGATTCTCAAAAACTACTCGCCATCCTTTGTCTAAAATAACTTTGCCTGTGGTTTTAAAAGAAACTGAATCAGCTTTACCGATTACCGTAGTATTAGCTACTTTACAATCATCATAAAATACTGCAATAAAACGTTTTGTAATAATATCATATACCTGTTTTTGATTATATTGCAGGTTTATTTGCTCACCAGTTGGAATAATAGCGTGGTGGTCGGTTACTTTTTTATCATTAAAAACTTTTGATGATTTTTTAATCTTTTTGTCTAATAAAGGTTTAGTTAATGCGCCGTAATCGGTCAAATTTCTTAAGATGCCAGGAACTTTTGGGTATACATCATTTGGCAGAAAGGTAGTATCTACTCTTGGGTACGTAACAACTTTTTGTTCATACAATCTTTGTACAATTTTTAGAGTTTCATCTGCAGAAAATCCGAACTTAGTATTACAATATACTTGCAATCCTGTTAAATCAAATAACTTGGGAGCATATTCCTTTCCATCCTTTTTAGTGATAGAAACAATTTCAAAATCACTTTTTTTTACTTTATTAGCTAATAATTCGCCATCTTCTTTTTTTAAGAATCTCCCTTCCTCATAACTAAATAAAGTATCCCGATATAAGGTTTGTAATTCCCAATACGGTTGTGGTATAAAGTTTTGGATTTCTTTATATCTATGAACAACCATCGCAAGACTAGGAGTTTGTACTCTACCGATAGATAATACTTGTTTGTAACCTCCGTGTTTTACTGTATACAATCTGGTAGCATTCATGCCTAATAACCAGTCACCGATGGCTCTAGAAAAACCTGCATAATATAAGTTATCATATTGTTCAGAAGGCTTGAGATTATCAAACCCTTCTTTAATTGCTTCTGTAGTTAATGATGAAATCCATAATCGCTGTATTTCTCCAGAATATCCTGCTTGATTGATGACCCATCGTTGTATGAGTTCTCCTTCTTGTCCTGCATCCCCGCAATTAATTACTAGACTTGCTTGATCAAATAAAGATTTAACGATGTTAAACTGTTTCTGAATTCCTTGATTATCTACAACTTTAGTTTTAAACTTTTCTGGAAGCATTGGTAGATTATTAAGATCCCAACTTTTCCAGTGTGGTTTGTAATCATTAGGCTCAAACAAAGTACATAAGTGCCCAAAGGTATAGGTAACAGCATATCCATTTCCTTCATAATAACCATCACGTTTTGTATTAGCTCCTAAAACAGTAGCAATTTCTCTAGCAACACTTGGTTTTTCGGCTATACAAACCTTCATTAATAGATATTTCTTGTTCGGTCGAAAATTAAGAAATTTTTATATAAAAACGATAGTAATGGTAATTGAGTATATCACGTTTTAGTATACCAGAATCACGATCTTGATAGGAAATACACTGTATATCAGTCAAATTTGTAGAAAACCAATACTCATATGAAAGCAACAGGATTTAATAGAAGAAAATTTTTACAATTAGGAAGCACCTTAGCAGTAGCAAGTACTATTTCTCCAATATCTTATGGAGCCACTTTATTAGATAAAAATGATGTAAAACCATTAGGAAATGATGAGAATATTAGGTTATTTTCTAATGAAAACCCTTATGGACCTTCTCAAAAAGTATTAGATGCTATCACCAATAACACTAATCGAGTAAATAGGTATGCATCGTTTCATTCGTATTCTACAGACACACTAAAAGAAAAAATAGCCAAAATCAATGGAATTGCAAAAGATCAAGTGATTTTTGGCCATGGATCTTTTGAAATATTATGTATGCTAACCAGAACATTTGGACAGCAACGAGATGGTATTATAGTTCCTGCGACTACATTTAATGTTACTGCTGCTTTCGCTGATAGAATTTTTGATCACAAAGTAAAGAGAATACTACTTACCGATGGAATGGATATTGATTTAGAAACTACTAAAAAAGAAATAACTAAGAACACAAAACTTGTATATATATGTAACCCAAATAATCCAACCGGAAAATCATTACCAGCGGCTAAGCTAGAATCTTTTTGTAAAGAATTAGCTACTACCAATTGTACTATTGCTATTGATGAGGCCTATGTAGAATTAATGGAACCTTCTAGAAGACCAGATACTATTGAGTTATTAAAACAAAAATATAATGTATTGATTATTAGAACTTTTTCTAAAGCATTTGGTTTAGCTGGTTTACGGGTTGGATATGCAATGGGATTGCCCGAAACGATAGCAAAGTTGAATCATGATTCCTATACTTTTAGCGGATTGATCGGTAACCCTGGGATTGTAGCTGCAATAACTGCTTTAGACGACACTGATTATGTAGATGAATATAGAAAAAAGAATGTAGAGGTAAGAACGTATATGGAAAGTAACTTAAAAAAAATGGGCTTGAAATATTTAAAAAGTGACACTAACTTTATGTTGATAGAAGTAAAAGATGTTAAGCGATTAAAAGAAGAATTAGTGCCATTTGGGATTGCCATTTTTCCGAGTGGAGGAAAACATTATCCAACTTGGGCACGTATAAGTATCGGTACTTTGCAGGAGATGAAAATATTCTTTAATGCTATAAATACTATGAATTGGTTAACATCATAAATCAATAAAAATATTCATTGTGTAATAAAAGAGTTTGAAATCTGAAAGAGTAACAATTTTTAAGAAGCAAATAGCCGTTTTTCTATCAAATTACTATGGCGTTTTTAAAGATTAACAAGTACATTTGTTAAAAATTGTTTTGAATGGCAGGAAATACATTTGGAAATCTATTTAAGGTAACCACTTTTGGAGAATCTCATGGAGTAGCAATTGGAGGAGTAATTGATGGATGTCCTTCTGGAGTAACTTTAGATCTAGAGGCGATACAATCAGAATTAGATCGTCGTAAACCAGGTCAATCTGCTATTGTTACGCAACGTAAAGAACCTGATACTGTAGAGTTTTATTCAGGAATATTTGAAGGTGTAACAACAGGAACTCCGATTGGTTTTGTGATTAAAAATGCTAACCAAAAATCTAAAGATTATTCGCATATAAAAGATTCGTATAGACCTTCTCATGCGGATTATACTTATGATCAAAAATATGGTCTTCGGGATTATCGTGGAGGTGGACGTTCTTCTGCCAGAGAAACTGCTAGTAGAGTAGTAGCAGGCGCTATTGCAAAGCAAGTGCTTTCAGGAATTTCATTTAACGCATATGTAAGTGGAGTAGGATCAATAAAGTTAGATAAATCACATACGGAACTTGATTTTTCGTTGACAGAAAGTAATATTGTTCGTTGTCCAGATCCCCAGAAAGCACAGGAAATGGAACAATATATCAAGCAAATTAGAAAAGAAGGAGATACAGTTGGTGGATTGGTCAGTTGTGCAATATCTGGTGTTCCAGTGGGATTAGGAGAGCCTGTTTTTGATAAGTTACATGCAGAATTAGGTAAGGCAATGTTATCCATTAATGCAGTAAAAGGATTTGAATATGGTAGTGGTTTTGCAGGAGCAGAGTTAAAAGGAAGCAAGCATAACGATTTGTTTAATTCGGATGGTACTACCAAGACCAATCTTTCTGGAGGGATACAAGGTGGTATTTCTAACGGAATGGATATTTATTTTAATGTCGCTTTTAAGCCTGTAGCGACTATTATGCAGGATCAAGAAACCATTGATAAGGAAGGGAATGTTGTAAATATGCAAGGAAAAGGAAGACACGATCCTTGTGTAGTACCTAGAGCAGTGCCCATTGTAGAAGCAATGGCAGCCTTAGTCATCGTAGATTATTGGTTAATGAATCGTACGATCAAGAAGTAATATTAATATGTTGTCTAATCCTTCTAAGCGTGTTTATCTTTTATTAGTACTTTGTTGTTACGGAGGTATTGTTTACAGCCAATATTTAGGGAAAGAATACAAAAAAATCACGAATGAGAGTTTTGTAGACAAAGTTGATCTGGTTTCTGAAAAATTGGATATTGGATCCGATAAATTAGTCGCTCCATTAAGACTAACATTGCTCGATAATCATTTGGTAATTCACGATACTGAAACTCAAAAGCACTTGCATCTAATCGATATTGAAAACAATAAATATGTTGATCAGTATATAGGGATTGGAAATGGACCAAATGAATTATCTGATGTTGGTACTTTTGAAAAGAACGGCAATACTGCCTTTATCGTTTGGGATCAAAATGATAAGAAATATCTTTATTATGAGTTACAAGATCTAATTAATTTATCTAATGATACCATTAGTAAAAAGCTAGATGAAGATGAATATATCTACTTTTTGAATTATGATAAAAATAATCAAAAGTTATGGTATGCTGGACAATTTAGTAAGAAAGATCATCGTATATATGAAAAAGATATGGTCTCTGGAACAGTAAAAGGGTATGGAACATTATTAAACCCTCCAAAAGGTAAGTTGAATTCCATAGCGATAAGAAATTTTATATCTACGGCTAAGATGGAAAAGAATGATCGTCATATTGTAATTGCTTATGAAACGGTTCCTTTATTAGAAGTTTTTAATACAGAAACAAAAGAGTTCGCCTCTGTGCTTGTGCCGCATAGTAAATTACCGATTTATTATGCTGATAAGGAGGAGGATAACAAAATGCTAATCGGTTATACCAACCGTTCTTTATATGAGTTTTTAGACATCAAGCTTACCGATACCTATATCTATGCTGTTTATAGAGGAAAAGAATTTGGTAATACTGATCCAAAAAAAAGTGTAATATATGTGTTTGATTACCAACTCAATCCTATAAGATCATATCGTTTAGATCAAGAAGTAACTTCGATAGCTGTATATGATGATAAAATCATATATGGTTTACACCTATCTCCTTTTATTCCTTGGCAAAAAGGAAAACTAATAAAATATGATATTAAGAAGTAATTTTATCATCGATTTACTAATCCAGTAATTTCTTATGCTACTTTGGTAAATCTTAGTTTCGTGAGAGGTTCGTTTTATCGGTTTTTGTACTATTCTCACATACTCATCTACTAAAAAACTTATCTACTCATCCTTTTTTTATATCTTCGACTTCTTGTATTCAAAAAATTAGATAATTCACATGAAGAAACTAGCATTGCATTGGCAAATAATGATCGGAATGATCGCTGGAATATTATTCGGGTTTTTAATGACACAATTTTCCTGGGGGAAAGGATTTACAGGAGATTGGATAGCTCCTTTAGGTACAATTTTCGTTAATCTATTAAAATTAATAGCTGTTCCGTTAATTCTTGCTTCTTTAATAAAGGGTATTTCTGATTTAAAAGATATTTCTAAGTTTAAGAAAATAGGAGGAAGAACAATAATAATCTATGTTTTAACTACCGTTATTGCAATTACTATAGGATTGTTATTAGTTAATGTAATGAAACCTGGAGATGGAATTACTCCAGAAACTATAGAAAAATTAACCAACGAATATGCTAGCAGTTCTAAAATATCTGAACGTATTGCCGAGGCCGGAAGACAAAAAGAAAGTGGTCCTTTACAGTTTGTTATAGATATGGTTCCTCAGAACGCAGTAGCGGCTATGAGTAATAATAAACTGATGCTGCAAGTAATATTTTTCGCTATTTTCTTAGGGATTAGTATGTTACTTATTAAAGAAGAACAATCAGATCCTTTAAAAAAGTTTTTCGATAGTTTAAATGAGGTTGTTTTAAAAATGGTTGATTTAATCATGCTCACTGCTCCGTATGCTGTTTTTGCATTGTTGGCAAATGTGGTTGTTACTTCTGATGATCCAGATATATTATTAGCATTATTGAGGTATGCAGGAGTTGTAGTATTTGGATTAGCGCTAATGATTGTATTTTATAGTATTTTGGTATCCGTAATTACCAAAAAATCTCCTTTATGGTTTTTAAAACAAATCAGTCCAGCACAATTATTAGCATTTTCTACAAGCTCTAGTGCGGCGACATTACCAGTAACCATGGAAAGAGTAGAAGAGCATATTGGTGTTGATAAAGAAGTATCTAGTTTTGTACTACCAGTTGGTGCTACTATTAATATGGATGGTACAAGTCTATATCAAGCAGTAGCTTCAGTATTTATTATGCAAGTGTTATGGCCAGAAGGGCTTACATTTAGCAACCAGATCACTATTGTATTAACGGCATTGTTAGCATCTATTGGTTCTGCGGCTGTTCCTGGAGCAGGAATGGTTATGTTGGTAATCGTATTAGAGGCAATTGGTTTCCCGTCGGATAAACTTCCTATTGGTTTAGCCTTAATCTTTGCTGTAGATCGTCCATTAGATATGTTGAGAACTACTATCAATGTAACAGGAGATGCTACTGTTTCTATGATTGTTGCAAAATCCGTTGGTAAATTAGGGGATCCTAAGGTAAAAGATTGGGATGATCATTATCAGGGATAATAAAGAACTTTAGAATTTATTTGTTATACTTTTTCTAAAATTGAATGCTTTTTCTTATTAATAGGATTGGTAGTTTTACCTTTATTGAAAATTGAGCAATTAAGGTACTATGAATGAAAATATATTCTTAGACGAATCATTGGAAAAAGTATACAATCCTTCAGATTTTAGAGAAATAGGTCATCAATTAGTTGATATGCTAGCTGACCACCTCAGTCAGGTGCAATCGAATAGAGAACAATCTGTTATTAAGTTTGAAGATCCAGAAAAAGAATTATCATATTGGAAAGAAGATATATCTTCTGATACTAGTATAATGGATTTTTATCAAAAAATTCTTGATAGATCTATTCATGTGCACCATCCAAGGTATATGGGACATCAAGTAGCGGTACCTTCTGGAATAAGTAGTTTGTCTGGTTTAATGGTTGATGTTTTGAGCAATGGAACTGGAGTCTATGAAATGGGAATGGCTTCTAATGCATTAGAAAAAATAGTTACTGATTTTGTTGCAGATAAGATTGGATATGGAGCTAATTCGTCTGGTTTTCTTACTTCGGGTGGTACATTAGCTAATTTGACAGCTTTATTAGCTGCTCGAAAAGCAAAAGCACCAGGTTCGGTTTGGGAAGATGGACATAATCAGAAATTAGCGGTATTAGTTTCTGAAGAAGCACATTATTGTATCGACCGTGCAGCTAGAATATTGGGATTTGGTTCAGAAGGAATAGTAAAAGTTCCTGCCGATGAAAATTTTAAAATAAATACTTCTTTATTAGAAGAGTATTTAAAAAAGGCAAAAAATAAAGGATTAACAGTTATTGCACTTGTTGGATGTGCTTCTTCTACATCTACGGGTTCTTATGATGATTTAAATGAATTAGCATCTTTTGCTTCAGAACATAATTTATGGTTTCACATAGATGGCGCACATGGTGGAGGAGTCGTTTTTTCAAAAAAATATAGGCATTTAGCAAAAGGAATTGAAAAAGCAGATTCTGTAGTAATCGATTTCCATAAAATGTTACTGACGCCATCATTAAATACAGCATTAATTTTTAAAGATAGTCAAGATTCTTATAGAACTTTTGAACAGAAAGCGCAATATCTTTGGGATTCTCAGCAATCAAGGGAATGGTATAATTCTGGTAAAAGAACTTTTGAATGCACAAAACTAATGATGTCACTAAAAGTATATTCTAATATTAGAATGTACGGGAATGACATATTCGAAAAGAATATCGATCGGTTATATGACTTAGGAAAAGCCTTTTCAAGAATCATAGAGAATAGAGAAGGATTTGAGTTATTAATATACCCTGAAGCTAATATTGTGAATTTTAGATATACTAACATATCAGAAAATGATCTTAATTCGTTCAACTCTAAAATAAGAGAAGAACTGATTTTATCTGGTAAATTCTATATCGTACAAACAATGATAGGAGAGGATCGTTATCTAAGAACTTCAATAATGAATCCTCTTACAACTGAAGTAGATTTTAATGCTTTGTTAGATGAAATAGAAAAAATTGCTAATCCTATCCTTGGTTAACTTATTACTCTTAAGACGCAACCAATTTATAAGTATTTCATCTATTAAGAGAATTAACTAATTGATAACCGGGTATAAATTTTAGTTTTTTCACTTTTAATAAACTAAAAAATAAACAGATGAGACACTTTTGTATTGTATTGCTTTCGATTATCCTATTCAGTTGTAGTAATGATGATGATAATAATGCCCAGTCATCAAAAATTGCAGGAGCTTGGAACCTGGTTAGGGTTTCTGGTGGAGTTACAGGAGTGGATGAGGATATAGAAAAAGGCCTTATTGTATGGGATTTTAATGAAACTACAGGAATGGTGACTATTAATAATACGATTACTGATTCATCTTTTAATGTATTATTGGATTCAGGAACTTATACCTATAGTATTTCTGCTCCGGCGGATGCTGATATTCTTATTGTTAACGAAATAGTTGTAGGAGGTATTAATTTAGGAAATACATCATTTACCGTAGAAGAAATATTTGAAGATGGTTTTTCATTTCGTTTTGAGAGATAAAAATCTTTACCTTTATGAAACAAAAGGGTTAGAGGTTAACTCTTTTGTTTTTTGGATATTTTAGTTCATAAGAAAATTGTTTTTCTAATTGTGTTTTGGGTTTGATAGTTAATTTCCATTTCATAATTCCTGTTTTAGCATCATAATTAGCATCATTTGTTTTAATATTATCTACTTTGATTTCCTTATTCTGAGATATAGGAATTCGATCTTCTAGAATTAAATGAATTGAGTTTTGTTTACTGTTTTTTAAGTGTATTGAGTACCCAAGATCTACAACTCTATTATTTCCATAAAAGGATTTTCTTTTGAATTTTTTTAAAGGCTTTCGTTTTACAATAATGTTTGGATCAGTTCCCAGTGAGATCATTAAACTATCTGTAGTTGCGTGTGGATCAATGTTTGTTTTTCCGGCATAACTACCTTCAAAATATATGTTTGCTTCTCCTTCTAATAAGTCAAATTGTTCCCAGTTACCTAATTTGGCAGTTAAAAATACATTCTCATTTAATTCTGGAGCTACATAATAACTATAAGTTGCATCCATATCAAAATTATCAATCTCTAGAGTTGTTATATCTGTATTAGATTTGATAGTATATTTCTTTTTAATTACAAATCGGGTAGTGGTGATTCCTTCTTGTTTAGAATCGACAGTAAGATTATAAGATTCTTTTTTTCTTTTTGGTTTGCTACGTGAAGCTTTTCTATATCCTGATGAACTGGCGTATCCAGTGATAACAACTTCTTCTAATGTGTGGTCATCTTCTTCTAAATTTATATTCATTATAGAACTTCCAATCTTTACTTCTTCTGTAGCAAAACCAATGTATGAAAATGTTAATTGTTTTCCTTGTTGAATATTGATGGTATATCTACCATCAAAATCTGTAGATGTACCATTACTTGTTCCTTTTTCTATTACATTAACACCAGGTAGCGGTAGTCCTTTATGATCAGTAACAATTCCGCTAACAGTTTTTATATTTGGATTATAGGTAGAAGAATATCTATTTATCCCACTTCTCCTTTTATAACTATCATAACCGAAGTTTAAATATCTTGTTGTAAGGTCTGGTTTTATGTTATTAGTTGTTGGGTCTCCAGTCGATAAGATAACTTTCGTTTTGTTCCAATCCGTTCCTGTTTTTTGATAAACGTTAGCCTTATAGGTTATTTCTAACGGAGTATCTGTACTTTTTGATTTGATATCATATAAAGGAAACCATCCAGCATCCGTTACGTTATAATTAAATTTCAACTCAAGATTTGTAACAGATGGAACTTCTATTTTTATTTTGATTTCTCCTCTTTCTTCTTTTGTATTATCACTTAGATTATCTATTTGATTTATTATTTTACTAATGTCATCTTGTAGTTTATTTTTTTTCTGATTGATGACGTATGTTTCATTTTGTATAGCGACTGATCTTTTTCTATAATAAGTAGAGATTTGTTTTACTTTATCTAATGAAAGGTCCGTTTGATCACTCCCGATACGTTGATTATTCTCTAACACTTTCATTTCATGATTAAGTCCGGAGAGTATATTTTCTAATTTATTTTTTTGAAATAAGAGTAATTCTAGTTGATTTTCTAAAGATTCTAACTCTTCGGAGTTTTTTTTCTTTTCTAGATAATTAATTCCATAATTTATTGATAAAATAGAAGCGTTTTTTAGTCCTGAGATTTGGATGCTGTTTTCATCTATTTTATTAGAAAGATCATAAAATATGATTTCGTTTACTCCTGGAACTAGATCTGTGATAGCAGTTCTTTGTATTCTTGCACCCGATAGATAAACGGTGACTTCTCTTATAGTAGATGATATTCTTTTTTCATCATTACCAAAAATGATAGTAGGTAGTAATACTAGAAGTAAAGTAAAGGTTCTCATAGTTGTATGTTGTTTTAGATTTTAAACGAAAATATAATTGTAGTGCATAAGAATAAATAGGTATTGAGTGAAGTGTACATTTGATCGAGTAAATCCTTCTATGTTTTTAGTTTTATCCTCTAAAAAACAAAAAGAGACATAAGATTTCACCAAAATTTTAAGAGCTATTGTATAGCTCTTTTTTTATGATTTTATATTAACGCTATATTTTTTGATTTAAATATATGTATCTAAATGCTTGTTTATTAGTATATTGTGTTTTGTTTACGGTTATTATATATTAAAAAAGGGGGAAAACCCCTATATGATTTTTAGCTAAAGTCCCCTTAATTTGTGCGATAGATAAGTATACTTTTGAACCACACATATTAATAAACTTAAAAAGACTCATTATGAAACGGCTTTTTCTACCAGTAGCTTTGATCTCATTTGCAGTAATATGCCTAAGTATAGTGCATATTGATAATGTAAACAAGCTTGATAAAGAATATAATCAGCTAAGAGAGAAACACCAAATTGATGATAATTCTGATATCGATACAACGATAGAAGAGTTTGATGTAAAATGAAGAGAAGGAAAGGATACGTTACAAACTAATAAACAAGAGGGAACTATTACTTCGGAACTGAAGGAATAAAAGGGAAAACAAAAAAAGTAACGGATAACCACCAATAAACTGTCTTATCTATTTATAGTAAGGCAGTTTTTTTATGCTATATACCTTTGATTTTACCGTTAAGTCTAGGACAAATTCCTATTTAAATGATGTTTGGTCGATGCTTCTAAAAACGTTTTTTTGATAAGTACAATAACTACAATAACGAATTCTAATTGAATTGCTACGAATTCTAAAAGACGAAGGTGAGTAGGGTGTAAACATGATTACTTTTAAACCGTAATTAAAGGATGGTCTTTTTTTGCTCCCAAGTTATTTTAATCCCAAAATAAAATAGATATGAAGCAATTGTTATTACCGGTAGTTCTTATATGTTTTACAATATTCTGTTTAGGATTTGTGCATATTGACAATATGAATGAACTGGCTAAAGAAAAGAGTGAATTAAAAAAAATCGAGAATCAAGAAATACTTTGATTTTCTAAATTATATTTTAACCGATTTAATCAATAAATAGGGCTTTAAGTTCTGGAGTTGGAATTACACAATTATCTCTTTTGCCAAACCATTTATATCTGTTTTTAGCAATAATATCATAAAACCAATCTCTTAGAATCTTCGGAAAAATAAGAAAAACAGAAAGTAACGGATAACCACCAGACAGCCGCTTTGCAATTTGTAGAGCGGCTGTTGATTTATGATAATATGCTACAGATGGTTCAATAAGCAGAATAGTATCTAACTTTGACGTATCTACACCAATCTCTGAAGCCAATTTTTTACCTATATCACTTTGTAACGATGCATATCTAAAAACATCATTCTTATCTCTTTTGATAATGAAATTAACAGCACCATTACATAAGTTGCAAACACCATCAAATAGTATAATCTTCTTCCCTTCAAAATTCATATTAAACAAAGATAAGGACGAAATATGACTTCTAACTATGGATTATAATTTCATTAAGAATCTGACTTACTTTAAGATAATAGAATCGATAACTTCTTTGGTTGTGATTTGCAGATTTTTTGGTAACAAGTTATCTTTAGGAAGTACCGCTAAATACCGATCATTATTGGAATCAAAAACTTGTTTAAATATTGGATCTTCAAATTGGAGCATATCACAGATTTCTTTTATAAGATCTAAGTGATAGATAAGATCAGTACTTCCTAGATGAAAGATGCCTTTTTTACTTCTATTAATTATGTAATGTAATTGTTGTGTCAGTTTAGAAATTGAAGTAGCATTTATAATAACGTTAGGAAAAACTTCTATCGAGGCTTTAAGATCATATAATGTTCTAAGCTCTTGTACACGTGGAGTACTAGCTCCAAAAATCATAGGTATCCTAGCGATTACGTATTTATGAGTTGGTAGTCGCATCAATGCATTTTCAATTTTTATTTTAAATCTACCAAAAACACTTTCACTTAATGTTTTATCATATTCATAAGAAGGATAATTACTAAAGGTGTCAAATACATTTGCACTGGATAAGAATATCAATTTAGATTTATTTTTCTTGATCCAATCTATAATTCTATGATGTGCATCGACTTGAGAGTTAAAGTTCCCTCTAATAGCAGAAACAATGATAGTGGGTTTAAGATTATCTAATAATATTGAGATATCTTCTAATTCCATATCATACTGAAAGAATTTTTGATTCTTTTCATAAAAGGGATTATCCGTATGATATGTACCATACGTATCAAAATAAGAATTAAGCTCTTTATATAGAGCGTTTCCTATAAAACCACTGGCTCCTATGATTAGAATTTTTTTCAATACTACGTTATGCTAAAAAAGTTAAGTTTCAAAGATCACTAAACTCTGTAATCTTGAAACTTAACTTACCTTTTATTATTGTTATAAAATAATTATCCTTTGTAAAAAGGTAATTTTATTACTGTTGCTGGAATTGCTTTTTTGCGAACCTGAATATGAATTTTACTACCAGGAGAAGCAAAAACTTTAGGAACATATCCTAATCCGATTCCTTTTCCTAAAGAAGGGGACATCGTACCAGAAGTAACTATTCCGATGATATTTCCATTACTATCTACAATATCATAATCATGTCTTGGAATTCCTCGTTCATCTAATTCAAACCCTATAAGTTTACGTTCTGCACCATGTTCTTTTTCTTTTGCCAATGCTTCTGCGTTTACAAAGTCTTTACTAAACTTTGTAATCCAGCTTAAACCTGCTTCTATAGGGGATGTTGTGTCATTGATATCATTACCATAAAGGCAATATCCCATCTCTAGACGCAAGGTGTCTCTTGCAGCAAGACCAATAGGTTTAATTCCGAAATCAGCACCAGCTTCAAGTACTTTATTCCATATTTGTTGTACTTCAGAATTTTTACAATAAATTTCAAAACCACCACTACCAGTATATCCAGTTGCAGAAATAATCACATGATCGATGCCAGCAAAATCAGACACTTCAAAGGTATAGAATTTCATTGCTTCTAAATCCAGAGATGTTAAGGATTGCATTGCCTTAGCAGCTTTAGGTCCCTGAATTGCTAATAAAGAATAGTCCTCAGATAGATCTCGCATATCAGCATTCATGGTATTATGACTCTGTATCCAATCCCAATCTTTCTGGATGTTAGAAGCATTTACTACTAACAAATATTTTTCATCAGCTAATTTGTATACAATTAAATCATCTACAATACCACCTTTTTCATTAGGTAAACAACTGTATTGCGCTTTTCCATCTATTAGTTTAGATGCGTCATTAGAAGTTACTTTTTGGATTAAATCTAAAGCATTAGGTCCTGTAATTAAGAACTCACCCATATGCGATACATCAAAAACTCCCACGTCTTTGCGGACAGTTTCGTGTTCAATATTTACTCCTTCATAAGATACAGGCATATTATATCCTGCAAACGGAACTATCTTAGCACCTAAAGCAATATGAGTTTCTGTTAATGCAGTATTTTTCATAATGAATTGATTTGTAGAATTAAGAATCAAATTGACGCCGAAAGTAAAAAACTTTGCGTTGGTAAACAATGCTTTTGTATGATAAATTGTTAACTTTTTCCTAATCAGAAAGCATATAATTATGGATATAATAATATATGATTGTATTCTCTATGTTTTTTGATAACTTTATAAAGTGTCATTAGTTAATTCATGCATTATGCCAGCAGGATATTCAGGAACTCCATTAGCTAAAAAATTGGGAATAAAAGAAGGATATACTATTATATTATATAATCATCCAGATCATTATTGGAATTTGTTTTCTGATCTTCCTGATAAGATAAAAGAACTAAAGATGGCAAAAAATGAGGAAGCAGATTTTATTCATGTGTTTTGTAAAACAATAAAAGAGTTAGAAAAGATTATCCCAATCTATAAAACTGCTTTAAAGAAAACCGGAATGTTATGGGTTAGCTGGCCGAAAGGAAGTTCTAAGATACCTACTAATCTTAAAAGAGAGTTGATCCGAACTCATGTATTACAGATAGGATTAGTTGACATTAAGGTAGCTGCCGTAGATGATGATTGGAGTGGTTTAAAATTTGTTTACAGAGTTTCGGATAGAAATTAATTTTAAATTATTTTTTATTGAAAAGCAACCCAATCCTACATAACGCATCTACATTATAAATAACGCAATCATGAAAAAGTATATACCTCTTATTTTGATTCCTCTTTTATGTGTGTTCTCTTGTAGTAATGATGATGATGCGATTGCTGATCCTGATTTATTAGGAAAATGGCAATTAATAGAACAACTGGTTGATCCTGGTGATGGAAGCGGTACATTCCAGCCAGTAAATAGTGATTTAGAATTAGAATTTCTCCCTGCCGGGGTACTTCAAGTGTCTAATGGAACTTTATGTTTAATAACCATTGGTAGAGAAGGAGATAGCACAGAAAGTTACTCCATTGATGAGAATGTTATAACTGTGGATTGTGGTAATTCTACGAATATTGGTTTCGAAATAAAAGAAGGAAGATTATTTCTGTATTTTCCTTGTATCGAAGCGTGCGCCCAGAAATATCAAAAGCTACCTTAAAAAAAACTATCCTAAATATATAAGGTATTTTAGAAGTTTAATTAGTAGAAAACAGATAAGGGTAATAATAGAAACTATGGACCCTATTTTTTTCCATTTTTTAACTTTTTCCGGATCTCCAAAGCCTCGTGGTTTTTGAATGTACAACCCATTAGGAATATCTAGAGAGGCGATTAAATCAAATAGTTGATCGATTGTCATTTTACCTCTTAAAAATTCAATGAAAACAGGGTTTTTTCGGATGAGGTCATGATTTCCCTTTTGTTCTATGATAATGTACTCATCACATTTAAATATTTTAGTATAAAGACTCTGAAGATGAGTTAATTTGATATTGTGAATTGGTATTTTTTTTTCTGTATATAAGGTGAAATTTCCAATTTTTTTCTCAACCAAGGTATCATCGCGAATTTGAAAATGATCTTCTAGTAATGCTTTTTGAATATTTCCTTTAATAACTTTTAATTCACCTATTGCTAATTGACCAGAACCACCAAATTCTTCTAAGTAGGTTTTTAGCTGTAAATACTTTTCGTGATTTTCTGCGATCAGTAGATTATCATTCCTTTTTGTTAAAGACAAGCCAATAGTTTGGGCCTGTTCTTCGAAAACTGACATAAACTTTTTTATTAATAACATATCTTAAGATTAATTATTTGTGTGAATAATATATTGTTTAAAAACAGCAAATCCTGTCCATAAACAGAACAGGATTTGCCAAATAACCCCCATCAATTAAGGTAACTAAACTTAACTTAATATTTCTAAATGATTATTGCATTAGTTTTTTAGATAACTCTTGCAATTCAGCTGACTTTGCAGTCATATAATCATTTAACTTTTTTACATCATCGCCAGAAAGGTTACCCATAACTTCCTGAGCTTTTGTACCTAATTCTTGTCCTTTTTGACCTAAAGAAGCAAAAGCTGTCATATCCTTACTTTCGACTACTTTTTTATATTCTTCAATATAAGCTTCATAAGAATTTACATACTCTTGTACTTTTTCGTCACTAAAACTTGGCACACCATCAGATGCTGCTGTCGTTGTTTCTTCATTACTTTTTTCCTCTGCTTTTTCAGTTTTTTCAACTTCTTCTGTTTTTTCTGCACTATCAGCAGCGTCGGATTTAGTTTCATTTTTACAAGAAGCTGCAAAAAGAACAGCAATGATTAATGCGAAATTTAAAATGGTTTTTTTCATGATTTTTATATAAGTGTTAATTAATTGGTTTCTATGACCACTACAAAGATATATTGATTGATTCCCTTGCCAAACACTCTTTTCAGTGAAAAAAACACCCTGTTTTCAGGGTGCTTCCTTTGATAAGCTTTATGATTTGAATGTAATGTATTGATAGTTAATTGTTTGTAATTTGTTGTGCCCCGCTTTTTTAAGTTATAGCTTGTGATTATAGGATTACCATAATTAATAAGGGATAAATCCCCGTTTTTAATAAGTGTAATACCTGTTGATCTCTCATTAGTAGTAGTGTAAGTTTATAGTATCAACTTAAATATATTATATATGAAATCTAAAACAACAATTCTGTGGTGCCTTATGGCACTGATCACTAGCTTTTCGTGGTCACAAAAGACAAAAACAATCAATCAACAACAATTTTTGGAAGAAAAAGATGGTTGGAAATTGGTTGATGAGCAAACTGGACAAAAATTTACATTAAGTGATGAAATTACAATTCAATTTAAGAAAGCACCTTCACCCAAGGAGATTCAAAGATTAGAAAACACCTATGGGATGAAATTCATGCGAAGTAACCGATTAGGTTTCTATGACTTTAAAATTACTACCAAAAGTAAACTACTCGATTCATATGAGAAAATGAGTAAGGAAGTAGATGCTGAGCAAGTTTTTACGAATACGATGGGTACATATATTTTAACACCTAACGATCCTCAGTTCGGAATACAATGGGGGCTAGAACAAGCTAGTGATGCGGATATTGATGCAGAAGATGCTTGGGATATTACTACTGGAAATAACTCGGTAATTGTAGCAATTTTGGATAGCGGAACGGACTGGACTCATGAAGATTTAGGGCTTGGTACAGATGGATATCAGAATGTGTATCTTAATCCAGGAGAGGATGCTTGGTCTAATCCAAATGATCCTACTACCGGAAACGGAATAGATGATGATGGTAATGGATTTATTGATGATTGGAAAGGTTGGGATTTTAATAATGCAGATAATGATTCCAGAGGACCTTTTTGGCATGGTACGCATGTAGCAGGAATCGTTGGAGCTAAAACGAATAATAACACTGGGATGTCCGGCATTGCTGGCGGTAATAACGCTGTAGGGTCTAGATTGATGTTAGAAGGAGTTGGAGATTTTGCTCCTAATGCTTCTATTTTGGACGATGCTATTATATATGCAATGGATAATGGAGCAGATATCATTCAACTTAGTTTAACTGTTGGGAGTTCGCCGGCTATAGATACAGCACTACAAGATGCATATAATGCGGGAGTATTTATAGTGTGTGCTGCAGGGAATTCTGGAGCGGGAGCTATTTCGTATCCGGCATCAAATGTGAATGCATTCTCAGTAGCAGCAACAACAAATGCAGATGTTAAAGCAGGTTTCTCGCAATTTGGTCCTAACTTGGATCTTGCAGCGCCTGGTGTAGGGATTCGTAGTACACAAAATGGAAATGTCTATGCCGATAGCGATGGAACTTCGTTTGCTGCACCAGCAGTGTCAGGAGTAGCAGCGTTGATGCTATCAGTAGATCCGACATTAAGTAATCAGGAGATTGAAGATATACTAAAATGTACAGCTGATAAAGTAGGAGGATATGATTATATCTGGAATCCAGCGGAGTTAGGACATTCTCAGGAATTGGGGTATGGTAGATTAAACGCACATCAAGCTGTGTTGGCAGCGAATACTTCAGATATTTATATTAGAGATACCACGTTGGATGATGGAACAGAACCATCTTCGGGAACTATGTACCTTAGTCCAGATATTTGGGTGCGTAACGATGATGATGGCGTACTAACCCATGAAAATCCAGAATACAAATTATTGAGTCCTAATTGGGTATATGTAAGAATTAATAGAAAGAATTGCTCTAATATTGATGATGGAGTTTTAAAATTATATTTTAGTAAAGCTTCTACAGGATTATCTTGGCCATTACATTGGGATAATTATTATCAGATGGTAAGTGGTAGCAGCGTATTACACGGAGATTTTATTGGTGATGTGCCAATACCGACATCTCCAGATGATGAGATTATCGTAAAAATTCCTTGGTATCCACCTAATCCAGCAGATTTTATAAACGATGTACATCACTTCTGTTTATTAGCTAGAATAGAATCTGCAACAGATCCAATCGGAGTAGAAGGAACTGCTGTATGGAACAATACCAGAAATAATAATAACATTGCTTGGAAAAATGTGAGTGTCTATGATATCAATGCATTTAATAATACTGCACCTTATGTATTCATTAGAAATGTGGACAAACGAGTTAGAGCTATTAATTTATCATTAGACGTTACAGAGAATAAAACGGGTATACCATTTGAAAAGATAGGAGCTTTTTATATCATTCCTGACGAAAAGTTAAATGAAATTTTAGCAGAAGCAAAGATGGAAGGAATTGAACGAGTAGATAGAAATGTCTATAGGGTATATGAACCCAAAGCTCGTATTTATGAGGTAAAAGCAGAACCCTATCAAACCTTTAGTCTTCAGTTATTGGTAAAACCAGAAGTTGAACTTAAAGAAGGGACCTATTTAAATTATAATATTTTACAAACTGATGAAAAATTCCAGCCAATGGGTGGAGAACAGTTTACTATAGGTAATTTTGGCGGAAAAGAAGATGGCCGAGAAGAAATCACACAATCAGAAGAAATTAAAACGATAGATTTTAACGCATATCCTAACCCGACACAAGGCGAGGTAACTATACGTCTTAATGATACCTATACTAATGTAGGGATAGTGATCAGAAATATGGCAGGAGATGTTATTTATGCGGATCATCAAAAAGAAGCAGATCAATTTAATGTAGAACTAAAAGGTTATAAAGGATTGTATTTTGTGAAGATTACAGCAGCTAATGGAGAAACCAAAACAATGAAGTTGCTTAAGAATTAATAAATGTATGAATACCCCAAGACTAAATAAAACCGCTCTTTTCCTTAGAGCGGTTTTTTCTGTAAGTGGTAATGGTCTGCAATTCATTCGTCGACACCTTTTTGCTATTTACCGATTTAAAAGGGAAAATTAAGTGAATTACAAGTAGTTTAGATTTGGAAAAATAATACATTTGTTTCCTATGCAATACCTTAAAGACTCTATATTTTATAATCAGGCTATACACGAATTAAATTATCCTTTCGGAAATTTTTATTTATTTGATGGATTTGTGGTTGGTGAGTTTAAAGAAGATACTGTAGTTACTTGGGCTGATCACGCAAAACTTTTGGTAGAAGACTTAACTAATCTTTATGATCACGATGGAGGTAATGTTGTTTATATTACTAATCGTGTACATTCTTATGCGGTAAAACCGAGTGATTGGATTAAGTTTTATAGAAGTGATTATAAAATGAGGGGATATGCAATTATAAGTTATACTAAAAAAGGAATACTAAATGCATTGATAGAAAAACTCTTCATAAAAAGTAGGTTTCGTAGTTTCGAATCTTTAGGTGATGCAATTACTTGGGCTAAAAGCTTAACCAAATCTCCTGTTTCTAAATAAATATTCTTTTGTTCGATATACTATAAAGGATTTTATAGTCATTTGATTTCTTACATAATAGATTACCGATATCTAAATTTACAGTTTATCACGGGAAAATATACCTATATCGAAATATTTCGTGATGGTAACCGTTGTTACATATATTTTTGATATTTTCAGCTTTCCAAATACCAAATTCAAACGCTTATGGCCTTTCAGGCAAAACTATTTATTAATGACGAAGAGCGAAATGTAATTGACAGTACATTTTTATATCAGCAACTGATGGATAGCAATGGTCGTCCTAAAACTACGATTCAGGATGGTAAAATCAATGTTTTAATAGAATCCACTAAGAATGATGAATTGTTTTACGATTGGATGTTTTCTACGCATACCACGTATAACGGATATGTTCGATTTTTTAAACGAGATGGATTTAGTAAACTATTTGATTTCGAATTTGCGAATTGCCATTGTGTTCATTTAGAAGAAAAATTTAATGCAGAAGGTAATAGTCCGTTAAAAATGGAATTGGTATTGTCGCCAGGTATTCAGAGAGTGCGCGGTCAGATTTTTGAAAAAAACTGGAATCCTAGTAATCCTTTTACGAATGCTACACCAATTACAGAGCGGGAGGAGGAAAAAGAACCAGAATCACCAAAGATAATAGAGATGAAATGGCTAGATGAAGATGAATCGACAGAGATAAAAGAAACTAGTAATTTAAAAAAGATGTTTTTATATGCTAGAGTAAAAAATATTGAAGAAGGAGAGGAGCTTAAGATAACTCTAGAGGATGGTGATGGTGATAGCAGTAATGATGTTGTTTTAAGGGGGATAGTTAATGAGAATGGAGAGGTAATTCTTAAAGAATAAAAAATATGGAAGAAAATAATTCTAATAGCGAAAAAAAGTCTACTACCTATATACCTAAAATAACATATAACGGAGAATCATTAAATTATAAAGAAGTTCCGATTATTATAAAAGAAGAAGAACCTTACGAATGCCCATATTGTAAAGAAGAAATAACCGCAGCTCAAATCAAACATGTTGTCCCTAAAGCAAATAATGCTTTTATAAATAAGGTCCTAACTTATTTAAATAAATATAGAAAGGATTATAAATTGGATACTTGTTTGCGAAAAGCACATTTCATTTCACAAATTGGGGCAGAGATGTCGTTTCAAGAAATATATTTGAAAGAAGGCACGAAATATCATCATTCTGCACTTCATATCCATTCCAAATATTTTAAAACAAAAACTGTTATTACCGACTTGGTTTTAAATTCTTTAGAAAAACATCTTACAGATATATTTAAGATAACAGATAAAGATGGAAAAGTTATTACTAAAACCAATGCTCAGCTTAAGAAAATATTAAAAGATCATAAGGTTGAAGTGAATGAAATGAAACTTTATGGTTATACTAATGGCAAAAAGGATAATGAAGAAAATCTAGAAACTGTTAAGAAAAAAGAGAAGAATAAAGAAGGTAAAGAAGTTGAAGTGGTTGATTTTAATATTGTTTTAAAAAAACATAAAACCTTTGGTGTAGAACTTTTATCAAGGGCATATGCTGGAAGATATGGTAATGGAGACGAAATGTCAAGAGAGGGATATATATACAGAGGTAAAGGATTAAAACAAATAACATTTCATGACAATTTAGAGAGTTTTTCAAATTTTAGAAAAAATAATCCTTTTCCGGATGATACACATGGAGACATTGATTTTACTAAAATCACTGATAAAAATAATTTGAAAAGTAAATCAGATTTATTAGCGGATTCCAGTGATTTAATCTTCGCAGTTCAATCTGCTCTTTGGTATTGGATGCGTGGTAATGGAAAAATATATACTTATAGTGATAGTGACAAAGTGTATGATGTTTCTAGAAGAATTAATGGAGGAAATAATGGAATGAATAATCGATATGATAATACTTTAAGAGCTAGAGAAGATTCTGGTTTTAAGGTGTATAAACATTATCAGGAATTATATAATAAAGGGACTCAAGAAGAGAAAGATAAGGTAGTTGCCAATTTGGAATACTTATCAAAGGATTTAAAAACTAACGATACTGCGAAAAAGAAAGGACATAAAAAAAGAAAGGTGAATCTAAAAGATCCTAACGCCTCAATATTACTAGATAAATTACAAAATTCTCCTAAACCTATAAAAATAGAACCTTTAGGGGTTAATCTTATCCCTTTGGAATCAATAATTTCGGAACAAAAAATATCTCTTAAAACAATAACATTCGTAGAGCCTGAAAAGAAAAAGAAGAAGAAAAAAAAGAAGAAGAAAAATAAATGATAAAGTTTTCAATAAATACCATAAAGCTATTTTGGCTCTGTTTGTTAATCAGTTTCTGTACAAGTTCTTGTAAAAGTCAAAAGAGAACAATTTCTGAGATCAAAATTGAACCAATTGAATTTAGTAGGAATTGTGAGAATACAGGATCTTCGCTAAAATATAGATTACCAATAGCGAAAAATTATAGACAATTAGATGAGATAATTATTAAAAAGTTAATTGATGATGATTTTTTTTTATTTGTTAATTCAGATGATTTAAACGAAGTGAATCAAAAACCTTTGCAAGAGGTTATTAAATATGAATTTGATTTAGCAAAACTAAACTGCAATAGTGACGATGCTTTATCTACCTCTAAGGAGTGCGATTATGAAGTGTATTACAATTCATCAGAATTAATAAGTATTCAATTTTCTTTAGCTACTATACAATCGGGGTTTGATCAATTTTATATCAACTTAAATTATGATATAGGTAAAGAAGAGGAAATTAAATTATCTGATATAATTGATTATAAAGGACTTGATTTTCTTTTAAAAGAATCAAATAATGAAATAGACCGTATATTGGAAAATTATCTTTCGGATAGTCAAATAGATATAGAAGAAAGAAATGAACTCAAATCCTTGAGTTCCGAATCTGATTATAAATTATCTAGTGACTCCTTGAAGGATTACTCTTTTTTGCTAATAAATAAAAATGGAAAGTATGGTATTGAATTAGATTATGATTTTCCTTTTGATTCTAGAATAACCAATGTATTGGGAAAGCCAGAATTGTTTTTTGATTTTTCTAAAATAAAAAGGTTTTTAAAAATTGACCTTAAGTGATATGAATTAAATGAAAAAAACGTTTCTTTCTATAATATTTATTCTATTAATTTCCTGTAATACAACACAAGAAAATAAAGTAACTACCAAGGTAGAAAACGCAGTAGAAAGCATTCCAGAAAAAGTAGAAGCTGCTGTAGAAAGAGCGGAGGAGCCACCTTCGCAAGATATAGAAGAAACTATAGAAGAAGAATCAGAAGCTTTTACGCCTTCACCATTTATAGCCAAAATTTTAGAACAACTTGGAGTTCAACCCATACAAGTGTATGAACAATTTGTTGTACAGAAAGTAATGCCTTATGATGAGACCAGTACTATAGTAGTGATTCCTACAGTAGCTAGCCAAGAGTACGATTGGGACGTTTTTACATTAAACAGTTATATTTTGGTGGTAGATTCGGAGACTGCGGAGATCAAGCAACAATTTTATGAAAAAGAAAGTTGGTATTCTGATGCTATTCGTATCGATGAGATATCCATTGACACAGCCAATTATAAGGTTGCCGATGGAAAGCGAGCTTTTGGAATTACACTTTCTTATATCGGAGCATCTAAACCGAATCCTTATAATTCAATCACCATTTCTCTTTTTATTCAGGAAGAGAGTGTTTTGGTACGCGTATTAGATGCTTTCGAAATAAACTCTTACTGGGGAGAATGGGATATGCGATGTACAGGAGAATTTACGAGTGTAGGTAAGATCCTGATTATGGACAGTAATCAAAACAATGGTTTCTATGATATTAAAGTAAGTGTGGAAACTACAACCATGGAAACTTTTGAGAAAGGAGAAGATGATTGTGAGGAAAAAGAATCTACTCAAAAATCAAAACAATTGCTCCGATATTACGGAAGTTATCAGTTGTATCAAAAAGTATACACATTAGAAACTGAATCTTCTTGTGGATTAGAAATCAAGCTAGAAGGGAATCAATATTATCTAAAAACCAGTAAACGGGAACATAAGGGAATATTCGTAATAAAAGATGGGTATATTACTTTCCAAGGATTATTAGCTGATGACTCAAAAAAAGAAGTACAAGGCAGTTATGATGATGATGAAATCGTAATACAGAATTACGGAAATGCAATGAATCCGTTTACTGTATTTGGAGAATGTGCTGATCAGAAATATCTTCGTTTGGTAAATAAGGAATAATCTTCGTTGCCCTACTTAGGTAAATATAATTTTATCAAATGAAAAATAGGTTAGGTATCCTTATGTTATTGCTGGCAGGTCTAAGCTATCTTCAGAATAGCAATTATACAATATTAGTGTAAGAATTTGGTCTTCAGAATAACATCCAAACGGATAAAGAAAACACATCATATTCGAAAAAAGTCTTTTATTAGTAATAACTTTCGGGGAAATTTGCTAGTGTAAAATGGAAAACAGTGGTTTTCAGGGGTGGTTTTATCTTATAGAATTGTTTCCTTTGATATAAAGAACCTATAATACCCCCAAAGTATGAAAAAATCAAGGCTCAAAGAATATGTAGTACCCTATAAAACTTTAAAAACTCAATTTGTTTCACCTTATAACAAAAAAGAAGTTTTACTAGAAGTACGTATGCATAAAAAGATGATACACAAAGGTTTTGGTGAAAAAACACTAAAACAGCCAATCATTACGTTTCATACTACCACAGATCAGACAGAGATCCCTAAAAGGTATTGGACAGAACAAATGATAAAAGCAGTGGATGCCTACGCTAAAGAATATCCTGTAATTGATATCAGAAAAACACATTCTATAGCTAGTAAGATGATTTCTTCTATTTCTAGAGTATGGTTGGTATTGATTCCTATTCATTGATTTTTTATTCTGTTAATGAGATTACATAAAATCAACAATTAATATTATATTTCTCATGCATTACATAAAACAAAGAAATCTTCCCTAATTAAACGGTGGTTTTCAGGGTTGATTTTGATCTGAATCCGTGGTTATTTTGAGATATACAAACTAACAACGCACATTATGCCTATTCTTACTATCAGTGAGCATTTAGAACATTATCAAACACTCAAGAGCCAATTTATATCCCCATATACTAATATGGAAGTGATGATGGAAGTTCGCTTGCATAAAAAGGTTATAAATACAGGCTTGGTTCAAAACATCCAGAAGAAACCCGTAATTGCTTTTTATACAACTACAGATCGAACCGAGATTTCTAAAAAAAAGTGGACGCAGCAAATGAAAAAAGCAGCTGCGGATTATGCTAAACAATATCCAATTGTCGATGCAGGAAAAACATATTCGACATTTGGTAAAATTATATTCTCTACTGCTATTATTGGAGTCATTGGTGCGTTAGCACTGGTTTTTTACTTATTTATGTTTAGTAATCCACAAGCAAAAATGAATATAGAAGAGTTTGTGTCTTTACCTAATAAAGGAGATAAATACTATGGATTTATTAATCAGACTTTAGATGAAAAGAAGACGCCTTTTTTAGCTCATGGTTGGATTAAAGTAATAGCTGTAAATCCTATAGATAGCACTTGTACGTATGTTACGGGTGAAGAAGTAGGAGCGCTTACCTTTGAAACCTTAGAAGCAGATCATAGTAATTTTTCTAATACACAGATAAAAGGAAAATTTAAAGCAGATAAGCGAGCTCAAAAAATCTCACTTATATCAGCAGACAAGCGTTGGAGATTCGAATCCCAAGTGATCAGTAATAAAACAAAGAATTATAAAATCACAGCAGAGTAAGCAGCTTATGGAAATATTACAAAACACACCATTAAGTCGCATAAATCCACCAAAAAACAATACTTTTTTACAAGCATATCAAAACTTAGAGCAGAATGCCAAAGTTGGGTTATCGATCTTAGGAACCGCAACGTTGTTTTTTATGTTGGTAATAGGAATGGGATTGTACGAAGTTTTTGGTAATCCTTCTAATGGAAATGGGATGCCTTTAAATTCTTTAATAGAACCTCAGTTTCTTGCTATAGTTATTGGTGTAATTATCTCCTTATTTTTTATAGTTTCTTTTCTAAATAAGCAACGAAAATTAGCAATAAAAGAACAGCAAACCTATTATAAGCTTGGGAATGTAGTTCCATTGAATATAGACCAAAAAAAAGCAATTAGACTCAATTTAGTACATATGTTTTATGGCGGAGGTTGGTCAGAAACTTTAGAAGTTTTTCCGTGTAATATTCGGTTAGGAGAACAAAAATTTAAGCCGCAGACGTTTGATATACAGTATGATATCTTATACCAACAATATCTTAATGAAGATTGGGGAGTACTTAATAAAGAACAATATTATGAGATGATAGCTCGCTTATTTGATGGGATGCACTCTAAGTGGTTTGCGCAGGATATTGCTTCGGACTCCGCAAATGATATGATTAATCAAATCTCTGGACTTACCAAAGTGGATGCAATGTATATAGAGAAATGCGGGGTAATCGCTAATGATAAGCCCAAGAAGTTGATTTGGGGGTTTGATTTATTTAGAGTTATACCAATGAGTCGATGGGCATTTATGGCTGGTTATATTACGGAAGACGAAGCTTGGAAAAATATACTAAAAGCATCGGAGCTTATTTATTATCTATTTGATAGTCATGAAGATTATTATGACAATTATCGAGTAGGACATGCTTTTTGGAGTAATAATTTTGAAGCTTGCACGGATCGATTACAGAAATGGACCTATTTTAAAGAAAAATGTGATTGGCCCGCAAATAATTTAGCGTGGACACAACCAGAATCTATAACGTTACCAGAAAATATGAAGACCAATTTCGAAACATATCTTTCGGAGATAAACAATCAACAGAAAACCACTATCGGGTTTCGGAAAGTAGAAAAAGGGTAAGACTTTGAGAGCTTCAATTTTCCGGATGATTATTGATAGTAAGTAAGATTCTAAGCCTTTATATTTTGTCATAACAATTTGCTAGATCCCAAAAAGAAGTAATAAAATGTATGAATTTCAAATCATAAAACAACCATGTCAGATACAAAGAAGAAAGCATATCAGATCTTAGTGATTGTTACGTGCCTTGTTGTGTTATTTGTTAGTTTCATTTTTTTGAAATCTAGATATGATACTAATAAAGCAGCTACAATTATTAAGTTCAAGGCTAAAAAGGATGTGATTCAGGATTTAGACTATCAATATGCAAAACTAAAATATGCAGCAAGAAGTTGGAGTACCTTATATGCTAAAATAACAGCGATACATAATAGAGATACGATAGTCTATCAAAACTATACAGTGGCTGACCTAACAAAGAAGCATCATAATATCATTAGTTTTTGGGATGAATATGAAGATGATGTGTACATAAAATATTATGCTACTAATACCGAATACATTTCTAACATATATCCGGTTAGCGATACCTTAAAACAATTATTTACTACGTACCACCTTCACGAAAAAATATCTCGATATCAGGAATCTTTGAATATGGCATATAGTGGTATTATAAATAATATGAAACCTACGGATAGTATATCTAGATACTTATCTCATAAAAATCCACAATATTCTACATATTTTTATTATTTAGATAAAATAGATCAAGCGTACTACGAATTGTTATTCGAGCAATATCCAAATTCATTACATTATCTAATAGAAGACAACAGCGAATTAGAAAGAGAAGCCGTAAGCAGATTGATATATCGCCAAACGCAGGAGCTAAGTAATTCTTGGTTAAATCATAATAAGACCGTAACAGAAGCGGTTAGTAATCATATCAAAACGCATCTTAATATTTCAAACGATACGGTTAGTATTTATAAAATAAAGAAAAACGATCAAAAATTACTACTGATGGTAAAGACATCACTAGTTTCTCAAAAGGATTCTGAAGCTTCAAAAAAAGCATATCTCAATGCGTTAACGCAAGCAACAGAAGGTATAAAAGATGAATTTGTAAAAGACATTTATGTCTATGTAGAAGTAATAGATCCAGAAACTTTTTTTACAGATATTTGGATAAAAACACCCAAACAAATAGATCTAGCTGTGGATTACCCTACGGTATTACCAAGTATACTTTCAGGTTTTTATAATGTAGATGCGTATAAATATTATATCAAAGGATCTTTTTCTGTATTAGAAGCTTGGTATCCTAAAGTAGATAAATCTAAATCTTCATTATAATTTTGTACTCTAGCTATTCTCGAATCCTTAACTATTTTCGAACCCTGAGGCTCTCGAAGGGTGATTCTAGTTGAACCGGGCTTCGAGACGTATGCTGAGCTTGTCGAAGTACAGCCCTCGAATACAATCGAACCCTGAGCTGTCACACTGAGCCTGTCGAAGTGTAGTCGAAGGGTGATTCTAGTTTAACCGGGTTTCGAGTGCCTCAACCCTCGGGGATGAGAATACTCCCGAACCCTGAGGTTACTCGAAGGGTGAAGTGCCCAAGGGTGAAATCATAGGGTAACAATTGCTTTACTACTGACACATAGTAATATGAATACTTTACTATCATAAGGATGAAAGGATATATGTACATATTAGAATGTAGTGACGGTAGTTACTATACAGGAAGCACAAAAGATTTAGATAGAAGATTGCAGCAACACCAAAATGGAGAAGGAGCTAATCATACAAAAAAACGATTACCGGTTAGGTTATTATACTACGAACAATATGACAGAATCGATACGGCATTCTATCGAGAGAAACAAGTACAAGGATGGAGCAGAGCAAAAAAGGAAGCGTTAATGCGGGGAGATTTGGATACGCTACATGATTTAGCTGAATGCACGAACGGAAGTCATTTTTCTGTTTTCAAAGTACCAGACTTCGACTCCGCTCAGTCCTCGGATAAGAATACCACCGAACCCTGAGCGTAGTCGAAGGGTGACGAATCGGACTTCGAGAGCCTCAGCCCTCGGATTCCGAACCCTGAGGTTCTCGAAGGGTGACGAATCGGGCTTCGAGAGCCTCAACCCTTGGAGTGCGAACCCTGAGGTTCTCGAAGGGTGAGCGGAGCCGAAGGGTGAGATCCTAGAAGTAAATACCCAAACACCCTCAATTGTTGGAAACAACAGTTGGGGGTGTTTTAGTTAACAGAAGAATTGATTCTCCTAAAAACAGGTAGTTGTACCTATGTAAGAATAGAAATTAAAAAAATACCTTTTATTGGGGATATTTCCATTTAAAATAACTATTACATTTGGTACATTAAATAACTAAAACAATGCAAATCATGATGAGGAATTCTATTTTTACATTTTTTATTCTTTTTGTTACTACACATATGCTTTATGGTCAAACTGATGAGTTCTTAGAACTAGCCAATAGAAATCAGATAAATAAGCTACCTAATACTTTTGATGAACTTCAGAAAAAGACCTTTGATTATTACTCAGAAGACATTAAAAATTTGAAAACTGCTCCTAAATATTATAACAATACAGTTTTGAATAAATTTTTTGCTGATAAGATTACCAATTATGCTACTAATACGGGTGACTTATCTTTTAATAATTATTTTATCAATGCTAATACATCGGAAGGTACATTAACATTAGGAAAATCGTTTCGTTTGGATAATATGTTTGCAAAAAAAGAAAAGAGAAAATATATTAAGAGACTAAGGCCCTTGCAAAAACTAGGAAATCTTTTAACACTTTCGATAACATCAGATCTTAAAAATGGTTTTTCTACTCTATATTCTAAAAGAAGCGATATTGAGGAATATAATTTTAATAGTAATATTGGTATAACTATGAAGTATACTAATATAAGAAATGGTAAAATAACTCCGAATGATTCTAAAGACATTAAAGATATAAGGACAGAGCATGTGAAATTAGAGATTGAAAAAGCTATTAAAAAATATGATCGCGAAACATTTGACAAAGAATTAGAATTAGAAAATATAGGTAAATCTGATGATTTATTGGATGAAAAAGAATTTGCTCGTAAGAAGTTTTTGGAATTTTATGAATCCATCCTAGATAAAGAATTGAGCTTGGCAAAAAGTAAAAGCCTTATAAAGCATTCACACGTTTGGTGGTGGAGTATTGGAGGGTTTTTTCCTTTGACCAGAACCAAACTTTTTTACAGTACTGATAATACAACGATTAATACTACCGAATTTTCTAATTGGAGAGGAGATGTAACAGGAAATTATCTATGTGATAATGTTAGCGAAGGATTATTTAAGGAATGGTCTTTTAAATTTACAGGTCAATTTTCCATTTTTAACACCAATTCATTCGTAGAAGATAATATATCTGCTATTTCCTTTCAGAATATAATACAGGATAATGGTTCTACTCAAGTAGAAGGGAATGCTACATCAGTTTTTCCAGCAACTTATGATGATTTTATAGGTCAATCTGTAAAAGGTGAATTAGTTACTCTTTTTTTTAATAATAGTGCCGGTCTAAGTTTTGCCATAGAACAAAAATTTGGAGAGGTAGATAACACAAACTGGAAATTAGGGATTCCTTTCAGCCTAAAGGATAAAGACAAAAAACCAACGGTTAATTTTGAACTACAATGGAGAGAGATAAATAAATCGCATACAATAGGGATAAGCGTTGGATATAATTTTGGTAAATTCGTTCGATAATTGTTTTAAAGCGTTCCTGACTTATAAAATCATTAGGTACAGAGTTCACGCACTTTTCTTATTAACTAAAAATAATTCCGACATTAATATCTAGATCATCGGTTATTTCATTAAGAAACTGTTTAAATTTAATAGGTCATTGATTGTATAGTCTGGAAAATAAAAGTAGTGTATTATTCATGACTACATTTTCAGGTAGAGAATATCGTTGCAAATAATGTATAGAACTCTTAGGTTTTAATTTTGGTTTGTTTAAATCTTTATAACCAAAGATACTAAGGATCTTCTTTATGAAGCTATAGGTTTCTTTTGCGGTTTTAGAAAATTTTTTTGAACTTCTTTATTTGGAATCTAATCCTTTTTAGCCATCAATACAGCATAATGTAACCAAAAGAAGACCCACAAACAGTTTTGGTTTGTGGGTTTTTGGTTTTACAGTAAGGGAAATATTACTATCTTCACCATTAAAGTTACTTACCAATCCCAAATTAGATTATACTGCAAGATTAATTATGTCAGAAGACCAAAAGAAACAACATCTAGAACAGCAACTCTGGAAAATAGCCAATGAGCTTAGAGGAAAGATGGATGCTGATGATTTTAGAGATTATATATTAGGATTTATCTTCTATAAATACCTAAGTCGTAAAATGGAATTGTATGCCAATGAGATTTTACAACCCGATGGATTAGCATATAAAAGTATTGAAACCCATAAAGAAGCAGAGGCCTATCTAGAAGCTATTAAAGCTGAAGCAATTGATGCATTAGGATACTTTCTAAAACCCTCAGAATTGTTTAGCGAACTGGCTAGAAGAGGAAATACTGAAGGAAAAGGTGCTTTTATTTTGGGAGATTTATCCAAAGTGCTTACGAGTATAGAACAGAGCACTATGGGTAGTGAGAGTGAAGAAGATTTTGGGAATCTGTTTGAGGATCTGGATCTAACTAGTAGTAAATTAGGGAAATCTGAAGAAGCCAAAAACGAACTCATTGTAAAAGTATTGACGCACCTTGAAGAAATTAGTTTTGAACTAGAAGATACTCAGAATGATTTGTTAGGAGACGCCTATGAATATCTGATAGGTAAGTTTGCTTCTGGAGCGGGTAAATCAGCAGGGGAATTCTATACCCCACAGCAGGTATCCAAAATATTAGCCAAGTTAGTAGTAGGTGATAAGAAAAAACTAAAAAGCGTGTACGATCCCACTTGTGGATCAGGATCTTTGTTATTACGTGTATCTAGAGTGGTAGAAGAAGTAGGAGGGTTTTATGGGCAAGAGAGTAACCCTACAACCTATAACTTGTGCCGAATGAATATGATTATGCATAATGTGCATTATAAACGATTTGATATCTATAATGAAGATACGTTAACGCACCCATCACCAAAACATATCGATCAAAAGTTTGAAGCGATTGTGGCGAATCCACCCTTTTCTGCCAAGTGGAGTGCCAGTCCTTTGTTTATGAGTGATGATCGTTTTTCATCCTATGGTAAACTAGCGCCAAAGACCAAGGCAGACTTTGCCTTTGTACAGCATATGATTCACCAGTTGGATGATGATGGCACCATGGCCTGTGTATTGCCACACGGGGTGTTATTTAGAGGAGCAACCGAAGGCCATATCCGTAAGTATCTGATAGAAGATCGTAATTATCTGGATGCAGTGATAGGATTACCTGCCAATATATTTTATGGAACCTCGATCCCAACCTGTATTTTGGTATTAAAAAAGAAACGAAAACAAAGTGACAAGGTGTTATTTATAGATAGCAGCCAACATTTTGAAAAAGTAAAAACACAAAACATCTTACGAGAAGAAGATATTGATAAAATCATATCGACATACAAACTGTATACAAGTGGAACACTGAGTCCTTCGACCCAGCTCAGGAAACACGAAGCCGAAGTGGACAAATACAGCTATGTAGCCACTCTTAATGAAATACAAGAAAACGACTATAATCTAAACATCCCACGCTACGTAGATACTTATGAAGAAGAAGAACCTATAGATCTAAAAATGGTATCACAAGAACTACGCCAAGTGGCAGAGGCTCTCGAAGCCACTGATACAGAAATCGCAAGCTATTGTAAAGAACTAGGAATCGAAACTCCTTTTTAATCTATGGAAGTGACTACGTTAGAAAAAAAAACAATGGTATTGATTCCTGAACTTAGGTTCCCAGATTTTGAAATAAATGAAGAATCCAATGACTATATAAAATATAATTTTGATGATCTTTTTTTATTTTCAACGGGAAAAAATATTAAACAAAGACAAGCATCTCCTGATTTTGAAATACCATGTATAAGATATGGAGAATTATATCATATGTACAATGAGGTTATCTACAAAGTTATTAATAGAACCAATTTAGACAAGACGGAACTTATTTTTAGTAATGGTGATGAAATATTACTTCCTTCCGCAGGAGAAGACCCTTTAGATATTGGATCTGCTTCTGCGCTATGTGTAAAAAATATAGCGATTGGAAGAACAATAAATATTTTAAGACCTAAGAAAAAATCAACATATATCCAAACCTATGTTTCGTATTATATTAATCAACAGTTAAAAAGAAAGATTTCTACTTTAGCTAAAGGAGTAAGTATAAGTAATGTATATAATTCGGACTTAAAAAAGTTAGAAATAACACTCCCATCCCTGCCCGAACAACAAAAAATAGCCTCCTTTTTAAGTACGGTAGATACCAAAATCCAACAATTACAACGTAAAAAAGAACTGCTGGAGCAATACAAAAAAGGAGTGATGCAGCAGATTTTCTCCCAGGAGGTACGATTTAAACAGGATGATGGGATTGACTATTCTGATTGGGAACTGAGAAGAGGTAAGGAACTTTTTAAAAATCATTCTAATAAAGACCATAATGGGAATTTACCAATTTTGGCCGCAACTCAAGAATATGGTATGGTGCCCAGGGATTCAATTGGTATTAAAATCTCAACAAGTGAATCAAGTATAAAATCATATAAAATAGTTGAATCTGGTGACTTTGTTATTAGTTTAAGATCCTTTCAAGGAGGGATAGAATATTCCAAGATTGTTGGGATATGTAGTCCAGCGTATATAATATTGAAGCCTAAAATTGAAATTGATAAAGAATTTTTTAGATTTTATTTTAAGAAAGAAGATTTTATTACAAGACTTAGTAAAACGGTTGTGGGTATTCGAGACGGAAAACAAATCACTTATGATGCATTTTCTGGATTAAAGTTTAATGTTCCATCGGTGAATGAACAAAAGAAAATATCGAGTTTTCTTAATAGTTTGGAAACTAGAATTGATCATATAAATGAGTTAATTAGATCCTCTAATCAATTTAAAAAAGGACTCTTACAACAGATGTTTGTATAACTAATACATCATAAAGCCTATAACCAACAATATGACTACCCAATCAGAAGCGATCTTAGAAAAAAACCTAGTCAAACAACTTGCACAACAAGGGTATGAGCAGGTGTTGATCAAAGATGAGGATAGTCTGTTGTCTAACCTAAAAAAACAATTAGAACAGCTAAACAACACCGCCTTCTCCGATAAAGAGTTTGATACGATTCTTAATCACTTGGCAAAAGGTACAATTTTTGAAAAGTCAAAAACCCTACGTAGTCGTTTTCAACTAACCCGTGATGATGGAGAATCCTTATATATTCGTTTTTTCTTTGCAGAGGATAACACCAAAAATCGATACCAGGTATCCAATCAAATCTCTCAAGAAGGCACCTATAAAAATCGTTATGATGTAACCATTCTGATCAATGGGTTTCCTGTTATACAGATAGAACTCAAAAAGAGAGGCATAGAGCTTAAAGAAGCTTTCAAACAGATATGTCGTTATAAACGACAAAGCTTTTGGGTGAATAAGGGACTGTTTCAATATGTACAATTATTTGTGATCAGTAATGGAGGAAATACAAAGTATTATGCCAATAATCCATTGGCAGCCCTAACCTATAAGCAAACCTTTTTCTGGGCGGATGTCAATAATAAAAACATTACAGAATTAGTAGATTTTACAAATTCGTTTTTGGATACTGCACATCTGGGCAAAATGATTGGGCAATACATAGTGCATAATGAAACTTATAAGATATTGATGGCTTTGCGCCCATATCAGTTTTATGCGACTGAGGCAATGATCCATCAGGTACGAACATCCACAGATAATGGCTATATCTGGCATACGACTGGTTCTGGTAAGACCTTGACTTCTTTTAAGGCAAGTCAGATCATTATGGATCTGCCAGAGGTGCACAAAGTGGTGTTTGTAGTAGATCGGAAAGATCTGGATTACCAAACGATGAAGGAGTTTAATAGTTTTAAAAAAGATAGTGTAGATGTCACCAATAATACGCAGTCTTTGGTCGATCAATTTGTAGATCCTAATAGTCCATTGATTTTAACCACCATTCAAAAATTAAACAACGCAATTTCTCCAGGCAGATATCAAAGCAGTATGTCGCACCTACAAGACAAACGAATCGTTTTTATATTTGATGAGTGCCACCGCAGCCAGTTTGGGACTACACATCAAACCATTACAGATTTTTTTGGCAACAGTCAGCTTTTTGGATTTACAGGTACTCCCATCTTTGCAGACAATGCACAAAAAAATGATCTAGGAAAAAGAACAACCAAAGATCTTTTTGATACATGTTTGCATAAATATGTAATCACTGATGCCATACGAGATCAGAATGTACTGAGATTTGGTATAGAATATATCGGTCGCTATAAACAAAAAGGAAATACGCTGATCGATATCGATGTAGAAGATATCGATACACGAGAAGTGCTGGACTCCCCTAAAAGAATAGAGAAGATAGTAGATTATATCATACAATATCATAACACCAAAACTTCAGAAAAGGAATTTTCGGCAATGTTGGCGGTAAGTAGCATTAATACCTTGATTACGTATTATGAGCTCTTTAAAAAGAAGAAAGAAGCAGGAGCGCATAATTTAAGGATCGCTACTATATACAGTTATGGCGCTAATGAAACGGATTTAGAAGCTATAGGAGCCTTACCAGATGAACAACTATCCTATGCTGCAGAACCTTCACCTGTATATAAAACCAGTCATAGTAGAGAAAAATTAGATGAGTTCATTGCAGATTATAACCAGATGTATACGACTAGTTTTTCTACAAAAGATGGTAAACAGTTCGAGAATTACTTTAAGGATATTAGCAAACGTCTCAAAGAACGCGAAAAGGAAAACTTTAAAGACAAAGATCGATTGGATATTGTTATTGTAGTGAATATGATGCTTACCGGTTTTGATGCTAAAAAGGTAAACACCCTCTATGTAGATAAAAATCTACGATATCACGGATTGATACAGGCATACTCTCGTACCAATCGTATTCTAAACGAGAAAAAGTCTCAAGGAAATATCGTTTGTTTTAGGAACCTTAAAGAAGCTACTGATGAAGCTATTTTATTGTTTTCTAATAAAGAAGCCAAAGAAGAAATCATACTACCAGATTATGATAAAATTGTTAATGATTTTAATGATGCTGTCATTGAGTTATTAAAGATCGCACCTACCTACAAAATGGTAGATAATTTGGTTAACGAGGATGACCAATTAGCATTTGTACAGGCTTTTCGTAAACTAATGCGTCTTAAGAATGTATTAGAATCTTTTGTCGAATTCAGTTGGGAAGATCTGGCGATGACAAAGCAAACATTTTACAATTATTTGGGCAAATATTTGGATTTAAGAGATCAGGTACGAGGAGATCACGAAATGCAAAAAACATCCATACTAGAGGATGTAGATTTTGAACTAGAATTAGTGCATCGGGATATTATAAATGTATCTTATATCCTAAAGCTGATTTCTAAACTGAAAGAAGAAAAGGATGCCCAGGCAGCAGCTAAGCAAAAGAAAAATATTATGGATCTCCTTACTGGGGAGATCACACTACGTAGTAAACGCGAACTTATAGAAAAGTTCATTACAGAACAATTACCCCTAATAGACCACATCGATCGTATCGAAGACGAATTCCATAAATTTTGGAATCAAGAAAAAGTACTCGCTTTAGGCAAATTATGCGAAGAAGAAAACCTGGATCAATTACAGTTCCAGGCACTCATCAATGCATATGTCTATAGTGGTCAGGAACCAATACGAGAAGAAGTGTTCAAATGCCTGGATAACAGGCCCAGCGTTCTCAAAGCCCGAGAAATTGGTGAACGCATCATTAACAAAATGAAAAACTACATACAGACCTTTATTGAAGGTATGGTGGGGTAGTTAGTAATTATATAACATATGAGATTAGCGGCGGTATATCTTCCGGAGCATAGGCTTTTTGATGAAGATAAAACTATTAATTTTGGTGGAGAATATTTTTATCATTTTGATAGATTAGCTGATGACGAAAAGGGTTTATTTTTTTCTATTCACCGGAACCAAAATTATAATTTCATTGATGATTTCTTTGGAAAAGATATCTCTATGGTTAGTGCTATCATTGGTTCGAATGGATCTGGGAAAACATCAATTTTATCAGAGTTAAAATCAAATAGTGATATCTTTTGTGTTTATGAAGTAGAAGATAGGATCTTACTTATTAGAAATGAGTTTAGATCAGAAGTAAAATCTGGATGGTATGAATTAAAGTTTGATGATTCTGATAATGTTGTGATAGATATATTTAAGGTTGGTACTACACCCTATGATATACCTAGAGAAGCAGATAAGTTTTTTTATTCGGCGAGAGTTTCTTATTATAATCCACTTGCTTATACTAATTCGTATTTGACTCGACTTAATGTTATTAGAGAAGAGTTTGTTAGCGTTAATGAATTACAAGTGCTTAGGTTAAAAAGGAACTTATATTTTTTGAGTAATGATATATTAATTCAAAAAATAATAAAATTATATCCTGATTTTCCGAGATTTACTAAAGCCGAAGTTTTTTCGTCAGCTCTAAGTGATGACGAGTTTTTGGAAATAGAATTGTTTTTATTGAATGATAAAAGTAAAAAAGAATATTCAAAAGAATATAAAAAAGAGCAACTAGAAGATGCAATTAATAAGGGTTTCCATATACCTAAAATTTATCAACTTTGTCAATATTCCGATAGTTTTATCAAAGGAGTGAAGTATGATATAGCGGAAAAATTGTTCGTTTTAGCGCATATAATGTTATCTATTGAATTAAAAAAAACTTCCAATCATAATATAGATGAGGAAATTTATCAAATAGAAATCAAATCCAATTTTAAAGAAGAAAATTTAATTATTTGGTTAGAAAGATTAAGAGAACTTTTAAAAGAAAAGTTTTTAAATATCTTAAAAAAAACAATTGTCTTTATAGATGAGAGCCTTAATTGGTATAAAATGCTACCAGGTAATTTATCTAAAAATGAGAATACTATAAATGCAGATGATCTTTCTTCCTTAATTGAAAATGATTTTTTTGTATTCCAAAATAAATTTGAAAATGATTTTAAAAACTTAAATTTAAAACTATTGAGGGATATAGATTTTACATTATGTTATTTTAAACCAGCGTATCCTTTATCACAAGGAGAAGAAAGTTTATTAAATTTATTTTCGACCTTTAATAGTAATCATATTTTTGAAGAAAACAGGTTGCAGATAATTTTATTAGATGAAGCAACTGTAGGGTTTCATCCTCAGTGGCAAAAAAAGTTCGTAAAAGCACTGGTTGATGTATTACCGCTAATTTTTGAAAGCAAAATTTCAAGGAAAGGTGGTGACCCTATAGAACAACAACCTATACAAATCATTTTTACTTCACATGATCCTTTGTCACTTTCCGATATACCAAGTTCGAATATAACATATATAAAGAAGGACAAGTCAACTGATAAAACCCTGTTGTATGATATTGGAAAAGAGGATAGACCACAAAAATCCTTCGGAGCAAATATTCATGAACTATTGTCTCATAGCTTTTTCATTGAAGATGGTTTAATAGGTGATTTTGCTAAGGATAAGATTAATGACACAATAAGATGGCTAAACTATGAAAAGCTTTCTAAGGAAATCCTGAATTGGGATAAGGATAGAATTGTTAGTAAAGAAGAAAAAGATGATAAGATAGAAAAGCTAGCATATCTAAGGGAAGAAATTCGTGAGTGGGACGAAAAAAAGCATATTTCACTGATTACAATTATTGATGAACCAATACTCCAAACAAAATTAATTGAAATGTATTCCGAGGTTTTTGGAGAATTTGATTCTGATCAATATAAAGAGAATATAAAAGAACAAATAGAAAAGTTAGCACAAGGAATTGGCTACGAGATTAAATTAAACAAAAAGGAAGAATGATTTTTATAGATGACTCGTTAGCTAATATTAAAGATGCCAAAAAACAACATTGTAACGTTGTTTCTAATTATTTGAAAGTTTATCAAATTAATAAAAAGAATGGTTTTATAATTGACTTTCTTAAATCAAATCTAAATGATTTAGTTACCAGTAAACCAGATAAATTATTCCAGTTAAATAAGAAGCTTTATCAAAATAAAGAAGGACTGAGTTTTGAGACATATAAAAAGTTTTGTTGTCAACAGGAAAGAAAATTATTAAAACAAGTTACAATTGATAAATACAAAGCATTTAATAAAGAAGTTTTAGATATAATTAATTATGAGAATTGGTTCATAACTTCTCAAAAACAATATGATTATCAATTAGCGGAAGGTTTGAATAGAAGAACCTGTACATATTGTAATAGGATATATACGAGTACTATGAAAACCCAAAAGAATAAAAAGCTTATGAGGCCGCAATTTGATCATTGGTATCCTAAGAGTAAATTTCCATTATTGGCATTATCTTTCTATAATCTGATTCCCAGCTGCAGTATTTGTAATAGTTCGGCTAAGAGTGATGTGTTATTCGATCTCGAAACACATTTACACCCTTATGTTGATAAGGATTCTTTAAAACGGTTTAGTTTCAGTTATGAATATTCTAAATCTCTAGACCAATACAATATTAAACTTTATCCAACCAAACAAGATAGTAAAGATAAAAAAGCAGTAAGGACTTTTGATGATTTCAATTTATCAATAATGTACAATGCAAATGTTCCTGAGCTAAAAGATCTAATACAAACTAAAAAGGCATATACGAAAAGTTATATTGATAATATGATGAGTGCTTATCCAGATGCTCATCTTTCCTATAAAGAAACGTATAGATTAGCTTTTGGAACAGAATACAATGAGGAAGACTTTCATAAACGCCCTTTTAGTAAATTCAAAAAAGATATTCTACAACAACTTAAAGTCATCAAATGAACAAATTCAAAATAGCTGCAGTCAAAGTATTGGAAGAGGCAAAGCAACCCTTGCATTATGTTAAGATTACGGAAATGGCATTAGATAAAGGTTGGTTAGAGACAGAAGGTAAAACACCTGCTGCGTCCATGAATGCTCAATTGATTACAGATATTAATAGCAAAGGGGATCAATCTACTTTTATGAAAACTGCTCCGGCTACCTATGATCTCAATCCAAATAGACCTAAAAAATTAACTAAGCCTAAAATAAAGATTAAGAATGATAAAGTCTCTTCAGAAAAGATCGGTAGTGGCTTTATTGGTAAAGCGGGAGAGCATTATGTTACCTCAGAATTATTATTCAGAGGATATAATGCTAGTATTATGAGTGTGGATGTAGGAATGGATATTATTGCTACTAAGAATAATAAGCTCTTTTCTTTACAGGTCAAAACTTCTAATTTGCATAGTACTAATTCTTATGTGTTTGATATGCGAAAAGTATCATTGGCAAGAGATTATGCAGGTAATGTGTTTTATGTATTTGTTATGATTCATCCGGATAGTAACAAATCGGTACTAATTCTTACTGCCAATAAAATAGAGGAGTTAATCCATATGAATGCCATTAAGGATATCAAAACTCATGAAAGATTTAGAGTAGTACTCAAAATAAGAAATGATAATATCTTTATTGGTACATTAGATAACCAAATAGACTATTATTGGAATAATTGGGATATTATTAAATAATATGAGACTATTCACCTATTGCATACCTGTTGATGATGGTGCAGCTCCCAATCCCTATTTTGGAGTATGTACACTTGCTATTTGCAAACCAAAAATACGGTCTGTTGCTCAAGTTGGAGATTGGGTAGTTGGATTAGGATCTAAGAATGTGTACGGAGTTGATTATTCAGGTAAGGTAGTATATGCTATGAAGGTAACTAAAAAAATGACTATGATGGCATATGATGAATATTGTAAACAAGAGTTAAAAAATAAAATACCTGATGTTACTCATAGTGCGTATATGAGAAAAGTAGGGGATTGTATTTACGATTTTAGCAAGCCTAGAGAAAATATGCTAAGACCTAGTGTACATAACAAATACAATGTAGATACAGATTTAGGTGGACATCATGTTTTATTATCAGATCATTTCTATTATTTTGGAGACAGTGCAATTGATTTACCTACTAATTTGAGGCCTATTATTCACCAAGGTCAAGGACATAAATCTAATGCTAATAATCAATATAAGGAAGCTTTTGTATTTTGGATAGGATCTCTTAAAAATCCTATAAATACTCTTTTGGGTAACCCCCAGATACGATTAAATTTTTCAGATAGTGAGAATGTTGAAGGATGTGCCGCAATTCGATGTGCAACCGCTAAGGAAGACTGGATAATAGATAAGAGTTGTTAATGATGCATAAAAAATACAAAGACAAATTCCAGGAAATAATCCTAGAGAACTTAGGAGAAAAGTATACACTTCATAACACAGAAGAAAGTTCTAAATATATATTTGGATTTTGGAAACACATAGCTTATGAATCTGATGACGATCGCGCTGCATTAATAGGTCCTGGACCTGTTGTTTTTATAAAAGATAGTAAAGAATACAAGATGTTAGGCAGTGGCGATCTTGTATATGGAGATTACTTTGATGAGTTTAAAGAAGAAGATGCTAAAAATGGTTATGATGGGTGGCAATCTTTAGAAGAACTAAAAGAAGGTATATTAAGAAGGAAGTATGTAAACGAGCATGATGTCATTACAGTAGTTTTTAGAGCTATGGAAGAAATAGGAGAGTTTCAATTTAATCTAGATCACGTAGATCCAAGAAAACCTATGGATACCTATATCTTCTTATCAGAATCAGAAGAAGCTAGAAATAAGGTAATTTGGTTTTTAGAATATGTTGGGGTTCCTCATCAAATTAAAGATACTACTAATATCATTTTTGATAGAGAAATTAAATAAGTTTGTAATATGCCAAACAACCAAACCCTTACCATACTAATTATCTTAGGAATTCTCATGAGTCTTACCGGTGTGTTTTTATTGAATTTCACTAGTGTTGCTAATAGTGATTTTCTACTTACTATAGGTATATGGTTAATTGAAATGGGTGGGATGTTTTTATTGCTACACAATGGTACCTTTATTAAAACTGTGTATTCACGCATAGTGATGGGGATGTTTGTTTTGATTTTAGTAGGTACCGTTTTTAAAATTATGCATTGGCCTTTTCAGGATATTCTTATTGTGATAGGGTGTATTGGAATTGTTTGTGTTTATGTCTTACATTTCATTAAAAAACCTATCAAAAAACGATTAGATTATTTAAAACTTGCATGGGTACTAATACTATATATTGGAGCTATACTAAAGTTATATAATTTAATATCTGGAGATTATAGAATTCTTACTGTAGTAGTAATGATACTGGCACTTATGGATTATACGTTGCCTAAGATTAAAAACAAAACATTGTTTGATTAGGCATATTCTGTATTAAAATTTTAACACTTGTTTAATCTCCTTATTATAAATAGTATCTTTGTTAGGTAACAAGATGATCCATAACAACTTCTTGCCCCAAAAAAGTGAATATGATGAAACCTATATTGTCCTTTTATGTACTGCTGTTATGCTCTGTGGTAGCTACTGCACAGGAAATCAAAGTATTAATTCCTTCTGTAGAACTTTTAGAATTTAGTAAAGAAGGTGAGCAGGAGTTTAATAGAAATTGGAAAGCTTGCGAAGTTATCTGGGAAAAGATGCAAAATGGTATCGAGTATAAAGACCTTACTGCTCAGGAACAACAAGATTTAGAGAAGGTAAGTGAGGTGCATAGCGATTATTGGCAAGTAGGTACTGATGGGTGCAGTTGGTATTGTGGTGCTAGTATTGCTAAGGTTTCTGCTTCTTCTTATTTAAAGACACAAGGGAAAACATCATATATTCCCGAAAATTCTCATGATTTTGATTATAAAAATGCTTGGGTAGAGGGAGTTGAAGGATATGGAGTTGGTGAGTTTTTAGAATTTAGTTTTCCTCAGGAAAATCCTAGAATTACTAAAATTAGTATAGTAAACGGATATGTAAAAAGCGAAAAAGCTTGGAAAGCAAATAGTAGAGTTAAAAAACTAAAAATGTATATAGATGATAAACCGTATGCTATTTTAGACTTAAAAGATCAAAGAGCAACTAATCATTTTAGGGTTGATCCAATTGGTAATGATGATCGTGATAATTATGATGAACTTTCCAAGTTACCGGATTGGACTATCAAGTTTGAAATTCTAGAAGTATATCCAGGGGAATCATATGATGATACCGTGATTTCAGAAATCTATTTTGATGGGATTGATGTACATTGCTTTGCTACTGGCACCATGGTGACCATGGCTAATGCTACACAAAAATCAATTGAATTGATAAAAGTTGGTGATCAGGTAGTATCTTATCATAAACAAACAAAAACCTATACCACTGCTATTGTAGAAGAAGTAGCTAGCCCAATACACAACAACCTAGTTACCATTACTTTTGATGACCAATCAACGATAACATGTACCAATGATCATCCTCTATTACGAGCCAATGGAGATTGGGTTTCTTATAATCCTTCGAAAACAATAAAAGACTATGATTATGACTGGGTTCATCAACTAAAAATAGGAGATGTTCTACAAGGAAACGATATACAACGAACCGTTACATCTATTAAAACAACCGAAGCAGCGCAGCCTACATATACCATAGTACGCTTAGATACAGGAACTAATTTTATTGCGAATAATATTGTGGTAGGAACAGAACCATTAAGGAAGATAAAAAAATGTGATGTTCATAAATCAAATTGTAAAGTAGTAAAGTAAATAGAGATGATCATATACCTTAGTATCATAGAAATAGTATTAGTTGCGTATACTTTGTACGAAGGATATCGATATTTCAGTTTTAAATATTTATCACTTACTATTGATGCTACTGTAATTTTATGTCAGGCCGATAAGGCTTTTCAAACAGTTACTTCAAGATTTTTAAAAGGAACAAGACGGGTAATGAAAGTAGGACTTTCCTATAAAATAGATGGAAAAAGCTATTCTGAGATTCAAAAAGTTCCATATAATCCTGAGATAAACCTTGGCAGTACAATACCATTAAAGATTCTAAAGAATAATCCTAATGTTTGCAGCCTACATAAGGATATTATTCGTTTAAGAAGATTAATGTTAGCATTGATATTCTTGATATTTTGGTCTGTATTGTCCTATGTTATCCTGAAAACTTCTTAAGTATAATAGATTTTACTAAAACAAAAAAAGCCGAAGCTTACAACACACAGTAAGCTTCGACTTGCTCGGACTTTCCCCAAAACCCTCGCTATTTATACCCTCGCTATGGTATGAATGTTTACTTCTTCTTGCTTGCCTTTTAATAATACACTTCCTAAAAATTGACACGTTAAATTGGCATTAATCTTCAGATCTTGAATCAGTTTGTCAGAGATTAATAATGGTACTTTATAAGCATTACATTGGCCTTGTATCCGTGCAGATGTATTGATAACATCTCCGTGATAGGCTATTTCCTTTTTTACAATTCCTACTTCGGTTACCATGAGTTTACCACCGTGTAATCCTGCTTTAAATTCTGGAACAACACCATATTTTTTGAGATAATATTCTGATTTCGCCTGTTTTCGTTGTTGGAAGGCAAAAAATAAATTTACACAGTTGTTATCTGCTAATCCTTTTTTATAGGGCCAACTTAACACTACCTCATCTCCTACATATTGATAGATTTCGGCATTGTGTTTAGGAACTACTTTATTTAGGTCATAAAAACAATCTTGTATCAATTGGCTATATTTAAAATGTCCTAATTTTTCTGCTATTGTGGTAGAGTCTTTTAGATCAAGAAACATAAAAATACGTTTTTCTTCTTGTGGGTTTTTATATTTTCCTAAAAGCATTTTTATAAAAACTCCTTTTCCGAATTTTTCGTTGGCTATTTTGATAAAAGAGAAGACAAAAGAGGATAAAACAATATACAGAATAACCGCCCAAAACGATTTATTAAAACAACACCAACCTGTATGTTGACCAGCGTGTGTACCTGTAAGTGTTGCGAAAATATCTGTAATCACCATAAATACAGTAAGCGTAACTATAAAATGCAATAATGTTCTTAAAATGATATCCTTAGTAAGTGATATTCTATTATTTGTATAGGCATCAAAAGTAAAGTCCACCGTAGCGTATAATACACCTATTATGATACCGATATTAATGAGTTTCACAAAATAATAAAGTGTTCCCAGTGTACCTTCATAGTTTTTGATCACTGCAAGACCTTCTTCTGAATCAATTCCATAATATCTAAATATCGAATATAGTACCATAGCTATTGTCCAAAAAAGTACAGACTGCTTCAGAAGCTGCGAGTATTGTTTTAATGTATGATTCATAACAGGTATAGTTTACGTGATTTTTGTTTTCTATACCTAAAACACATATGTACGAATTCACCCTACCTTTTTTTCGGTTATTAGAAGAAAAAAGATTTTAAAATGGTTTTAAAACACTCTTTTTTAGGTGCTTAATTAGGTTGTAGGTTTTTGCTAATCGTGTGGATATTGACTTCTTTTTGTTTTCCTTTTAATAAAACACTCCCTAAGAATGTAGTAGATAAGCTAGAATTAATGCTTAGATCTTGTAATAACTCTTCAGAAATAAGAAGCTTCACTTTATGATTATTACATTCTGCCTGTATCCGAGCTGATGTATTAATTACATCCCCATGATAGGCTATTTCTTTTTTGATTACTCCTACTTCTGTAACCATGAGTTTACCGCCGTGTAATCCAGCTTTAAATTCTGGAATTACACCGTACTTTTCTTCATAGTAGTCAGCTTTACTTTGTTTTTTTTGTTGAAATGCAAAAAATAGGGATACACAATTATTATTTGCTAATCCTTTTTTATAGGGCCAGCTCAATACTGCTTCATCCCCTACATATTGGTATATTTCTGCTTCATGTTTAGGAACAACAGTGTTTAGATCATAAAAACAATCTTGTATAAACTGACTGTATTTAAAATGCCCTAATTTTTCTGCGATAGTGGTAGAATCTTTAAGATCCAGAAACATAAAAATGCGCTTCTCTTCTTGTGGGTTCTTATATTTACCTAGAAGCATCTTTATAAAAACACCTCTACCAAATTTTTCAGTTGCAATCTTTATAAATGAAAAAACAAAAGACACCATCACTATATAAAGTATAGTAGCCCAAAATGATTTGTTTTCTTTCCACCAACCTCTATCGGTATCTAAATTAAGATTATAGATGTCTGAAAAAATATCCATAATAATCGTAAATATGATAACGGTAGTAATAAAGTAAAATAAGGTTCTAACGATTAGGTTATATACCAATGATATTTTATTAGAAGTATATTTATCAAATATCAGATCGATGGTAGCATATACAATCCCGATTAGCATTCCAATACTAGAAAAACCCATTAATGCACGTATTGTACCGGTATACCCTCGATATTCTGGAATCATATAGATACCCTCTTCCTCATCAATACCATAATATCTAAATATAGAAAAGAATCCCATGGCTAAGGACCAAAAGAGAATGGATTGCCATAATAAACGCAGGTATTTTTTGATATTTCTGTTCATTTACAAAACAAATGAGATTAGAGAATACTCTAACAAAAATAACTAAATCTTATAAGGCATCCTATAATGAATATAAGGAAGTGAAATCTGAGATAAAATTGTAGAAAATAATGTGGTAAAAATACACAACTGTGTAAGATATACACACTTTTGTTTTTTGGTGTTATTCTTAAACCACTGTGATTCAGTAGTGTTTGTGAATGGTATCAATTTTGGTTTTCCAGTGTGGTAACAAAAAAAACATTATGGAGATATCAAGAACAATAGAAATGACAGAAACACCGATAGTGGGAAACTCATTCGGTAATCGAATGAAGAATATGGTCTTAAACGGATCTTCTTCGTTTGTATTGCTAATCACTTTTTTATTATTATTTGGAGCTACATCGTTATTCTATTTTTTACACCCTTATTTTGAACAAATTCGTTTAGAAAGAATGAATACTGTTTGGGGAATAAGTTTAATGATAGCTGGTATTTCTTTGTTATTGATTAAAGTAAGTTTTCTTGGTTATATATTATATCTGTATCTGCGCTATCAAACCACTGATACTGTATCTGATAAAGAATTACCATTATGTACTGTAATTGTTCCCGCTTATAATGAAGGAGAATTGGTATATAAAACACTTCATAGTTTAGCTAAAAGTGATTATCCAATCGAGAAGTTACAGATTATTTCTATTGATGATGGGAGCCAGGATGATACTTGGGATTGGATGAAAAAAGCAAAAAATGAATTAGGAAACAGAGTTTCTATATACCAGCAACCAGAGAACAGAGGAAAAAGACATGCATTGTACAGAGGATTCAATTTAGGAATGGGAGATGTTTTTATTACAGTTGATAGTGATTCTATTGTAAAAGAGGATACGCTTCGTGTAATGGCTTCGCCTTTTGTTACTAATGAATCTTGCGGGGCAGTAGCTGGCAATGTAAAAGTATTAAATAGCGACAAAGCGTTAATCCCAAGAATGCTTAATGTAAGCTTTGCATTTAGTTTTGAGTTTATACGTTCTGCACAGAGTGCTATTGGATCTGTATTATGTACTCCAGGAGCTTTATCTGCGTATCGCAGAGAAGCAGTTATGAACTGTAGAGCAGAATGGATTACTCAGACTTTTATGGGACAAGTCTCTAAAATAGGAGAAGATCGAGCAATGACTAATATGATTCTAAAACAAGGATATAATGTATTGTTTCAGCGAAAAGCATATGTGTATACGAACACTCCAGAACGTTATAAGAATTTATATAAGATGTTTATCCGATGGGAGCGTAGTAATATTAGAGAGAATATTGCTATGAGTAAATTTGCCTTTAGTAATTTTAGAGAAGGATCGAAAGCTGGTACCAGAGTTTTATTATTAAACCAATGGTTAAAAATGGTAATGGCGTATCCTGCGACTTTATTAATGGTATTTTTTATAGCTACGTATCCAGTTTTATTTTTTAGTTCTACACTAGTAAGTATCCTAATATTTTCGAGTATTCAAGCGTTCTTTTATGCTAAAAAACACAGTCTATCAGAATCTTTATGGGCGTATCCATATAGTTTATTCTATGCATTTACTTTGTTCTGGATTACACCATATGCTATAGCAACTGCCGGAAGAGGTGGATGGCTTACTCGTGACTTATCTAAGAAAGAATTAGAAAAACAACAACAGATAGTTCCTGCAGCTTCTTAACAATATTAATTACCCATTTTATTTCAATTGACCAACCATTTTATTTCCATCAAGGGTCTGAGAATTTTAACCCAAAGAAATTTACAGACCCTGAGGAGATATATTAGGTATAGGATTTAATGGATTATTAGAAAAGTAACTACACAAACTCAACTACACTTTTTTTGCTTATCAATTTAAACTATGATAATCAACCTACCAAAAAGCTCCTCTTCCCCCAATTAGAGGAGCTTTTGCTATTAAAGATATAGTGATTTCTTTTTTCAGGGTTTACAATATCCTTGTTTTCAGGGGTAGTTATTGTATCTGTGATGTTTACTTTTACATCAATAAATCGAAAGAAAAATAAGCAATTAGAGTATGAGTATTGGTAAGAAGAATATTGTATTGGTTAGTATTATTTATGTAATCTTATGTACTATAGGTTTTAAGGCTTTTGGACAGAATGATACAATTTGGTATGATAAAAATTGGAGGCTATCAATTAAAGATGATGCAGCTTTTTATCGTCCACCTGTTTCTAAGAAAGGAGAATTATATCTAGTACAGGATTATTATATAAATGGCTCTTTGCAAATGGAAGGTACATCCTCTAATGCTGCTAAGGATTTTTGGGAAGGTGTGGTAACTTGGTACGATACAAACGGAAAAGTAATACAATCTTTTACTTATGAAAATAACCGTTTAGAAGGTGATTTCATTACTTATTACAAAGATAAAAAGCTTATTGCTCAATACAAGAATGGACGTTTTGTTTCTGGAGAAGCAAATTTTAATAATGGAACTTCGCAAACCTATATCGTACAGCGTGATAGTATTATGAAAGAAGTTATCTATGATACCGATATAAATGGCGTTAGGTACGAATATTTTAAAAAAAATACGGGAACCTATGTAGATGCCTATGAAACTAAATTCTACGACAATGAAGGCAAGTATATAGGAACTTCTACAAGAGATAAGACAACTGGAAGTTATGAAGGAATATTTGTTACTTATTATAGAAATCCATTTAGAGTAAAAGAAGTTAGAGATTATAAATACAAAAACGGCAGGGTAATGGCTACGTATTATCCTAATGGTGTACTAAGGAATCGTTTTATAGAAGAACCGAAACAAAAAATAGAATATTTTGATAAACAGGGAAATCTATTAAATAGTGTAGGAATTGAAAACCCTAATAAAAGCTGGAGTTTTATAAATGGAAAACGTATGCAGTTTTATTCGAATTACATTCCAGAAGAAATGCATCTTATAGAATATATAGAAGAATTCAATGAGGTAGGTGATGTGATCTATATGGAACGTTTTCATAAAAATCAGAAGATAAAGGCGAAGATTTATTTCGAGAATAAAAATAAAAAGGAAGAGATTAATTATGATGAGCAAGGAAAACAATCCAGTAGGCTTACTTATAAAGAGTATAAACCATATCAAGGGACATTAATAGAAAAAGGTAGATCTGTTATATATGACCAAGGAGTTTTAGTAAAAGAGACTAATTATTATCCAGAGACAAATGTTCCGTTCAGTATTTTTCAGAATAGTAAAGCTACTTTTTATGATAAAAATGGATTAGAATTGGGGCATGTGACGTCTAACTCAGATGAATATATGAGTGAAGAAGATGGGACTCGATATAGAATTGATTATAAAGGAAGAATTAATTATGTATCTAAATATTCGGACGGGAATAAAACTTCTGAGAAGACTTATCGATACTTTGATAAAGATACTAGTAAGGTTGGAATCATAGAATATTTTTATGACGGTTATAAAACGTTAAAGGAAGTAACGTTTTATCACGATACGCAAAAAAAACGTTCGATATTACTTTATAAAAAAGGTAGTAAAGCAATGGAAATCTTCTATGATCGATCAGGCAATGAGATAGCTACTTATGATCATCAATTAAAGCAAGGAATCTTGTATAAGTATTTTAGTAATACAGATGTGGTAGAGGAATATAAGGAGATGGATAATGGTACATTGGTAAAAAGTAAAAAATATAAGAAACGCTACATGTCTAATGCTAGTAAAGCATATGAATATGTATTAATAGAAGATATAGATATAAATACAAAAGCAGTTTTTTATAAAGAAAGTGGAGAAGTGATTGCAGAGCTGTTATTTAAAGATAAAAAACCATACGAAGGAGTTGCCTACAACCATGCTAATAATTCTTATTTGACCTTTAAAAATGCCAAAAAAAATGGAGCGTATAAACGATTGAATTATTCTAATAAATTAATAGAAGAAGGGTATTATATAAATGATAAAAAAGAAGGATCATTCATTAACTATGATTATAAGGGAAATAAATTGTTTGTAAAAAAATACAAAAATGATAGATTAGAAGGAGAAACCGTTTATTATAATGATGAGGGTAAGGTAGTTAGCACACTGATATATAAAAATGGTAGCCCGTATCAAGGTAAAGAAATATTTGGAGGAGAAGAAGTATGGTACGAAAAAGGAGCAATTGTTAAAAAAGAAAAAACAACCGAAAGACAAGTAATAGTTACCAATTACATTTCTGAAAATAATCAAAATGTAGTGGTGTACAGTGCTAATAGAAAAAATAAAGAATATACATATGCAATAAAGGATTATAAATTAGATGGTAAAGTCATTAGGTATGATCTTAATGATAAGGTACTTCATACCGCTATCTTTGATAATGGAGTGATGAAATCAGGAGAGATTTTGATTAAAGAAAACTCTTATAATTTGCGCATATATGAAAAGATATTTATGAAGTTGGATCAAGATGTTTTATCAATAAAATGTTTTGATAAAGAAAAGAATATTGTGTTAGAAATTACAGAAAAAGCTAATAGCTATAAAGAGTTTCCCAATGCAGTAAAACTAGGTTTAAACCTCGGGTATCTGGGTCCGAATGTTCTTTTTTAGTACAAAACTGGAATAGGTTTTTATAAAGTAATTATAGTATATTACCAGCCAATAGAATTTAGATCACAGAATGAATATAAAAGTGTTATTAATTTTTCTAATGATTTCTATAGTCGCTTTAGGACAAAAAAAAGAATGCGATCAGTTTAGAGAAGGTTATTTTAAAATTGAAGATTCCATAACGGGAGTTTCTTTACTCCATAGATTCGGAAATAAACAAAAAGAGTATAATTCTATTTCTAAAATGAAACTCGAACTTTCTGTAGAATGGTCAGCGTGTGGTTATAAGTTAAGATTAGATAAAATAGTTGATAATCCTTATGATATTGATTTAGATACACAATTTTCTATTGATGTCGCAATGTTAGAAACTACAGAAAACTCATATCTTCAAAAGAGTACATCTCCATTTTCTGATATGGTTATACAGACTAGTGTACAACGTATTACCGAAGAAGAATATCATGAAATTTTAGCACAACAAAAAAAGATCGATAGGAGTCTTAGTATTGATGATCCCACTTTTAAAAAAGAAGTAGCCGAAAGTATGTGCAATTGCTTTTCAGAAGAGGATAAGACAAATATTGATCAAAGCTTTTTTGCCAATTGTGTTGCTAAAAGTATATTAAATCATCAAGAACAATTAATCTCGATAGCATTACAAGATACTACAGGAACTGATCCGGAGATTTTAGGAAGACGTCTTGGAGAAGAACTTGTACTAACTGTACAAAAAGATTTAATTTATGATTGTGATGAGTATTTTAATTTTTTAGACGGAATAAAAAAAGAAGGTGAGAACAAGAGGTTTGCAAAGGCAAATCAAAAAATAACGGATTCTCTTTCTTATTTAATTGAAGATAATCAAGAATTATCATTGTATAGGAGCAGAGCCGAAAATTATCTAGGGCTTAGAGATTATGAAAATGCTGAAAAGGATATAGACGCATGTTTTGTTTTTGATCCTACCGATATACAGGCTAAAATGTTGTATGCATTGGTTTTAGAAGGGAAAGAAGAATATGAGAAGGCTGCTGATCAGTATATGGAGATTTCTGAAATAACGGGTAATAAATTTTTACCTATTATCGCAGAATTAACTAAAAGAAAGGCTAAAATGTAATTGTTTTTTCATCCATTGATTAAACATAAATTTCAGATATAGAGTGATTTGACTACAAATAGTATATTTGTAATACCAACTAAAACCAATCACTTTTTTATGAAAAATTACATACTCTTAGTTCTAGTTTTATGCTCTATGACTATAAAGGCACAACTAGAAGACTGCTCTGATTGTGCTACAATTGCGTATGCATCAAAAGACATATCCAAAAATAGTTTGTATCAATTACAACTATTACGAAATGAGATTTTTGCTAGACATCAATATATTTTTAAAGATGAACGTTTGTTAGAACATTTTCAGGAATATTTGTGGTACCAACCAGATTATAATAATCCTGCCGAAATTACTTTAAATGATATAGAAAATACCAACATAGCTCTTTTTAAGGCAGCAGAAAACCGAATTAAGAAAAAACGACAAAGACTGTTTGCAGAATTAAGTGAGTTAAAAAGAGTACTCAGACAAAAAGATACTATTACTATTAATATGTTTTTAGATGATGGTTTATCGGATGGAGCGAACAAAGAAGGAGCTATAGATGAGTTGAATGCGATTTTTTCTAAAATAAACTTAAAAGATGTTAACTGGTATAGAGATGCTGCTATATACAGTGTATCGACAGATAATGGATTTTTAATATGTAAAACAGAATTACTTATAGATGGTAACAAAGTTACGCTTAGTAGAGGTGATCTGGAACATTCAGAAATAATGAAAGAGCCATTTAAATATGGAAGCGATTATTACTCGGAAAGCGAATATAGTTCCTTATGGGTATTTACATTTGATGGTCAAAAATTAAGATTGGTAGAACATCTTGTTGCTGGATAAACATACAAGAAATAGAGCGCTACAGTCTTTATACAGAAGGATAACATTAATACGATTTTATCCGTTAGAGTTGATGATTGTCAATAGTCTCAAAAAATGATTTTCTGTACGTATTTCCAATAGGGAGTTCTATATTCTGGATCCAAATCGTATCATTATTTATTTTATCAATATGCTTGATAGAAATGATGTATGATTTATGGATTTGTATAAAATTAGATGATGGTAGTGTTTCCTTAAAATGTTTTAACGTGTTATAAGTAATAATTTGTTGGTCCTGTAGATGGATAGCAATGTAGTTTTTTAAACTTTCTATATATATAATATCTTGTAAAAATACCTTGGCATACTTATTCTTTCCATCGGTTTTAAAAAAGAAAAATTCATCATTATTAGTTGGATTAATTATAGTATCCGAATTATTTGTAGCTTTTATCTTGGAGACTGCGGTATAAAAGCGTTCAAACTCAATAGGCTTAAGTAAATAATCTAAAGCGGCAACTTCATAACTATCTAAAGCGAATTGAGGATAAGCGGTAGAGAAAATAATTTTGGTTCTTTTATTGATAATTTTTGACAATTGAATTCCAGTAATTTCTGGCATTTGTATATCCAGAAAAACTAGATCTACAGATTCTCCTTCTAAATATTTTAATCCGTCTAATGGATTTGTAAACGTATCTTTTACCTCTAAAAAAGATACCTTACCACAATATTTCTCTAACAACCTAATCGCTGCTGGTTCATCGTCAATAATTACACAAGTAAATTGGTCTTTCATTAATAAGTTGTTATACGTTTAGAGTTCAAGTTGCAGGTATGCCTCAAACTGGTTTTCGGTTTTTTGATGTTCTAAAATAAAACTATCCTTATAGATAACCTCTAATCTTTGTTTAATATTTTTAGTACCTATGCCTTGTTCCGTATATGTATCAGAAGTATTAATGTAGTTTTTCGTTTTTAACTCTAACGTATGATCGCTGATCACTAATGTAATATTAGCCGGGCGGTTTTTGTCATTGATGATTCCATGCTTACATACATTTTCTATAAAATGTATTAGGATAAGAGATGGAATTTTTTGATTATGTACAAAACCATCTATATGCAATTGCACATGGAAATTATCCTCATACCTGCGTTTAAAGAAATATAAATAATCTTCAATAAAGGTTATTTCTTTATTTATAGAAGTGAAATCTTCGTTTGTTTCATAGGTAACATATCTCAATAATTTAGATAGTTTTAAAATATCACTGGCCGTTTTAGGTTTGTCTTCATATAGTTCTTCATAAAAGTTATTTAAGGTATTAAATAAGAAATGAGGACTTATCTGTGATTTAAGTACAGAGAGTTTTGCTTTTTCTCGTTCGATTTGTAATTGATGTATTTCTTCTTTGTTTTCATTGTATCTAAAAAATAAACACACAACAGCACTAACCAAACAGACTCTTAAGGTATAATAAAAAGAATCCCAAGCGTAGTTGCTAATGAGTTCTGATAGTGGAACATCAAAAAAATAATTATGCCTACCTGTGATATTATATAAGATGATTTCTTCTAAAAAGAAACGCAACCCTGCAAATAATAAAATCATTGCTATGAATACTAAGAAGTATTGAAGGTGTTTTTTCTTAAATAGAAATTTAGGAACACTATATATATAATTTATAATATACACTGTTAATAGTGATATAGTAAATGTGGTTTTAAATAAAAATAAAGTAAAGCTCGAAGAAAAAACATCTTTATCAAAAATGATATAATCTCCAAGTACATCTAGGATAATTATTGCCAATACAATTAATAGGTTGTATAGAAACTCTTTTTTAGTATTCATACTCCAAAAGTAGTTTTAAATACGATTCCTTTTATTCAATTAGTATGAACAATTCTTTTTATAGGATGAACTATAGTTTTTGTTATACAAAAACCTATGTTTTATAATATGTAAGGTTTATAAAATAATAAAAGGTGTTCGTGTAAAATTCCTATTGCACCAGCGTTAAGGCCGTAACATTGTATTGAATTTAATAAATCATATATAATGAAATACAGTCTATTATTACTTATCAGCATTAGCATCACTTTATTTACTACTAAAATAGAAGCTCAGGAAATCTCCAAGGAGAATGAAGGAATTCTTAAACCATATGAAAGTTATTATCCAAAACAGAAAACGAAAGTGCTAGTTGTAGGTACATTCCATTTTTCATACCCAGGTCTGGATTATACCAAAACCAATGATGATGATAAAATCGATGTGCTAAAAGAACCTAAAAAGTCAGAGGTGGAAGAGTTAGTGACTTATATCAAAAGGTTTAAACCTACAAAAGTTGCCATAGAGGCAAAACCAGATTGGGGGATGGATAAAAAATACGAAGAGTATAAAGCAGGGAAACATAGGGATGTAAGAAACGAGAGTTACCAACTAGGAATGCGAATTGCAAATGATTTTAAGTTAGCCAAGATTTATTCTGTGGATGCTACTACGTTTAGCTCAGAATTAGAAAAGAAATACCCTAAAATGATGAAAGAATTGACGGAAGGGTATGATTTTCAATCTGATGATCCTTTTACGAAAATGACGCAGAAATCCTTCAATGAGTCCACTAAGTTTCCTTCTAAAGTAAAAATCCTTGATTTTTTCAAATATATGAATACAGTAGAAGGACATAGACATAATTATGGCTCTTATCTTGTGGGCGATTTTAAACTTGATAACAATCGAGGAGCCGATTTTTTATCCATATGGTGGTATAATAGGAACTTAAGAATATTTAGAAAAATACAACAGATAGAGCAAACAAAAGAAGATAGAATATTACTCATCGTAGGAAACGGACATGCCTCTGTATTAAGGCATTTATTCGAGTATTCACCAGAGTATGATTTTATAGAATTTAGTAATCTGTAGTTTTTATATGAAGACACTAAATACTAATAAAACAAAAATATCGAGCGTTACAAGCTCGATATTTTTGTTTTATTTGAGTGTGTTTTAAAGCTACTAACTTTATTGTCAATTATTGTTTCGTCGCTACTGCACTCTTCTTTAATTTAATAATGCCTAACGTGTTTAATAACAGCATTATATAATAAGTAGGATCTATTTCATGCCATCGTACACCACCAAAGTTAGCTCTACCACTATATTTATGATGGTTATTATGATAACCCTCTCCCATCATTAAGAAATCAATTGGGAGTAAGTTTTTAGAGGTATTATCCACTTTAAAATTAGTATACCCAACAATATGACCAAACCAATTAATAATAACTCCGTGTATAGGTGCCATAAAGAATGCTATTGGAAGAAATAACCAATGCCACCAAGCGGTAGCAAAAAAATAAAAGAATACAGTGTATCCTAATCCCCATGCGATTCTAGAAAAATTAGAGCTAGCAAACGTATCAAATGATTTCCATTGAGGAGTGTTTTTGGTGAATTTTGTATCTAAAGAAATTCGCTCATTATTGATATCCTGATATATATTTTTAGTTCGCCACATCATGCTGAACATATTACTATCATACTTTGGAGAATGCGGATCTTTTTCGGTATCCACAAATGCGTGATGCATACGATGCATGACACCATAACCATATGCACTTAGATAATTAGATCCCTGACATACCCAAGTTAGAAAAAAACACATTTTTTCTGTAAAATTAGACATGGTAAATGTTTGGTGTGCTGCGTATCTATGTAAAAAGAAACTTTGAAAAAATAAACCTGTATACCATAATACAAGCATAAAAATAAGAATAGCCATTTTTAATTTAGAGTTGAGTTTGTAATCATTTATGATCCACCATTATCTGGTTTAGTGAGATGGGTGCAAAAGTACATATACTTATAAGATGTATTTAGCTATATGTTGGTTTATTTTTAGGGAAAACTAAAATTGATTCTTAAAAGCCGTGGTTTGGTATTTTAATTAGGTAATTAGAATCGATTGATCGTTAGTACAAATAATAAACCAGATCCCATAAGAACCTGGTTTAATTGTATAATCAATTGTTTTATCTATATACAGAATACTGTATAACACAAGAATTGTTTTGTCTGTCATTACACTCAAAATAGATGATATCAGCATCTACAAAAGCAGCTCCTCCAGAACCAACAATTTGTGACACTTGAGCTTGTAAATCGTCTTGATAATGATCAAGGTTAATATCGCTGTCACCATCAACGTAATATACCATACTTCTAAAGTACGTATTTACTACATTAGATGGAGGCCAGTTTCTCGTATACGTAGTGCACTCACGTACATATCTTTCGAATTCTGAAGAAGCATTATCAGAACACCCTTCATCGCCACTTAATGTGCAATTAGCTTTTTCGATAGTTGTAGGGATTTTACTTAATTCTTCAGGTGTAGCAATACGTTGTTCTTCTGTACCAACAAGATCAAAGATAGCTGTTCTGTCTACAGATTCCGCTGATTCATTAAGATCTGTATCGTCGCTACAAGAAACGATTGTTAATGTTAGAAATAATACGCCCAATAATGATTTAAAAAGTGATTTCATTGTAATATATTTAAGGTTAAAAGTTGAAATAAAAGTAAACAACAGTACCTAAAAAATGAGGGTGTTACTTTTTAAGAAATCGTAAATAATACGATGTATTTTTAGGGGAATTTTTAACTTTTTTTAATATTTATTTAAGATGCAAATAACATATAGCTTAATAACAGTAATAAACAGTGGTTTTTTAATTTATATGCTGATTATTAGCGAATTGTGTTTTTGGGAAATAATCATTTTGAAGTTTATCAAGTATCGTATTAAGATTCTTCTTAGATTTGATATTCAACCAAAAACCAATATATGATTCAGTCCTATAAACAACGTCCTAAATTAGAAGATAAGTATGATGCTATTATTATAGGATCTGGTATGGGAAGTTTAACAGTAGGAGCTATTTTGGCTAAAGAGGGTAAAAAGGTTCTTATTTTAGAACGTCATTATACGGCTGGTGGTTTTACACATATATTTAAACGCAAAGGATATGAGTGGGATGTAGGTATTCATTATATTGGAGGAGTACAGCAAGAGAATAGCCCTATTAGAAAGTTGTTTGATTATGTTTCTGATGGTAAATTAGCATGGGCCGATATGGGAGAAGTATATGATCGTATTATTATTGGCGATAGATCGTATGATTTTGTAAAAGGTGTTGAGAATTTTAGAAATAAAATACTAAGTTATTTCCCAGATGAAGAAAATGCAATTGATGCTTATATTGATTTAGTTTTTAAATCAAATAAGGCAATGGGAGCTTTTTACAAAGAAAAAGCACTGCCTGGCTTTTTACGCTTTTTGATTGGAGGTTTCCTAAAAAGACCATACTTGAAATATGCAGATCAAACCACATATCAAGTATTAAGTAAGCTTACTAAAAATGAAGAATTAATTAAAGTACTGTCTGCTCAATATGGTGATTATGGATTGCCTCCAAAACAAAGTAGCTTTGCAATGCATGCTTCTGTTGCTAGACATTATTTTGGAGGAGGTAATTTTCCGGTTGGAGGTTCCTCTAAAATAGTGGAAACAATAGATCCTGTAATAGAATCTTCTTTAGGAACTATTCTGATTAATGCTGAGGTAGATGAAGTGATTATTGAGAATAATAGGGCAAAAGGAGTAAGAATGATAGATGGTAAGGAGTTTTATGCGGATACAATTATTAGCGGTACTGGAGTTTTTAATACTTTCGAAAAATTAATTCCTACCTCTATTAGTACCAAGTTGGGACTATTAGAACAATTACAGAAAGTTACACCTTCGGTATCTCACGCTTGTTTATATATGGGTTTTAAGAGTTCTCCCAAAGAATTAGAATTACCAAAGACTAATTTTTGGATATATCCAAATGATGGAGATCACGATACGTGCGTAGATCGTTATCTAAAAGATGAAACAGCTCCTTTTCCAGTAGTTTATGTTTCATTTCCTTCTGCTAAAGATCCCGATTGGTCCAATAGATATCCTGGACGTAGCACAATTGATATTATAACTTTGGTACCATATGAAACTGTTTCGCAATGGAAAGATACCAGATGGATGAAACGAGGAGAGGATTATGAAACTTGGAAAGAACAGATATCTCAGCGTTTAATGAAAGAGCTTTTTAAACAACTTCCACATTTAGAAGGAGAGGTAGATCATTATGAACTTTCTACACCACTAAGTACACAACACTTTGTGAATTATAAAAATGGAGAAATCTATGGAATTGATCATACGCCAGATCGTTTTCGTCAGAAGTTTTTACAACCCAGAACACCTATCAAAGGATTATATCTAACAGGGCAGGATATTGTTACAGCTGGTGTTGGTGGTGCTTTATTTGCAGGAGTTGTTACGGCATCTGCAGTTACAGGTACAAATTTTAAGAATAAGATTTTTGTATAGGTAGACATGCTACCACAGAATTAATTCACTTTGGCATGCAATTAGGTAAAGAAAATAAGATGTTAGATCACTTGATTTCAGTAGCTTTCAATTAACTTACGTTTTATGATTAATATAGATATACTAGTTATGATCGTTCAGGAAATATAGCAGGTAAAAAGTAAAAACTGCTGGAGAGAAGATATAATAGTACTTTTTAGGGATTTAGATGAGCTAATTTTTAAAAAATAGATATACAGTAGAATTCTCAATTTATTTAATCATTAAGATCCCAGTTATAATCTAAGTATTTTATTTCTGCATTAGGAGTTATCTTTGTTGTAGAAAAGTTATTAATAAACGGGATTATACCTTTTTTGAAATCCACTTTGTACCATTCAAATATTTTACTAATTTCAATGGAGTTTTCTGAAATTTTATTTTTTGAAGAATCGGTAATCCAGCTTTTAGAAAGCATATTTAATTGCGAATTTAATTTAGAAGGAAGAAATGCCCCTTTCATCAACTTAGGACAAGAAATAGCAGCACAGTTAAATGCTACATGTAATCTAGGTTCATTAAAATTAGGGCGTACAATAGAGTTTTCTATTTGATTTAGAGAGTATGTTTTATTTCCAGATTTTATGAATTTCTTATCCCAAGGTTTACCATTATTTATATCCTTAATACTTTTTACTGGATAATTACTGGCTATCAGATGAATTGTAGCAGCATTATACAAATTAAACCAATATGCTAATTTTTCATTTTTGGTCCAATCCTTTTTTGGAGGAGTTACTTCTAAATGTGACAAGTAGATTTCAATGGATTTAATATTTGATTTAAAACCATTATAATTTACTTTTCCAGAAGAGGAGACATGTTTTTTGGTTAAACTATTCCAAATGGTATGATGTGGTCTAACCCTTTCAATATTACCTTTCGTAATCTCTTTTTTTTCTTTTTTATCTCCTGCCTTGGCTTCTTTTGCAATTTCTCTACCCTTAGATACCTTTATATCAGTTTCTGATTCTTTTACTTTATTAGTTACAATAACAGAATCTTTTACTTCTATTTTTTCTTCATTAGATATAATTTGCTCAGAGGTGTGATCGACCATAGCAGTATCTATAGCAGTAGTGCTTTCTGGTTTAATATTAGATTTTTCTTCCTTTTTGTTAGAAGTACATCCGATAATAAAGAGGATAACTAATACAAATGATATTTTTCGCATAGTATTTTGGTTTTAGTACTAGTAGATTAGGCCTTATTAAGATAGGCAATTATTTAATAAAATATAAGCAAGGTTTACTTTATTATTTTTTGCAATCTATAGAAACTTGTATTTCATTTAACCTGTTCCATATTGAGTGATCAATTTCTTTAGGAGATATTCTAAAGATTACTAAGTGTTTATCAATAGAATTACATTCAATATAGGTAGCAATAATATTTAGAGCGACCTCTTTTTTAGTTGTAAAAGCGTCATAGGTCATTACTTTACCAGCATAAGATGTATTATCAATTTTTTCGAAGAAAGCCTTAGTTTCTTTAACTTTCTTGGTGGCATCAGGTTCTGATTTAACCATTCCTTGCATTAATCCGATAAAATAATCTTCTAGTTGTGACTCTAAAACTATATTGGATAATGTTGGTTTTTCATCTAGATACCAAAGAAAGGCATAAGAAAAATAATCCTCAGCACCTTCTTTACCCCAACCAGGAGCAAATCGAACATATTCCGTACCTTTATAATTAATTGATGGTGCAAACGATAATGGAAACTCTATAGTTTCTTTTCTCCAATTATCAGGAGCAGATAGATAGTTAATAGATGATTCTTCTTTTTTACAACCACCAATGAATAACAAAGTAATAATGATAAAAAATGGTATGGTTTTTGGATTTATCATAAGGAAATGTTTATTTTAAGACAATATATATACTAATTGTAAAATTATATATTGTTTTTTATAAATTTGTTAGAAGGAAAGGAAAAATAAGAATACAAAAATTTTAAAATGAAATTATATAAGTTTAGAACATTACTATTATTGATTTTTTGCATTCAGATTTCAGTAGCTCAATCATTGACTGATCAAGAAGAAGCAGAGATTATTAATATCCAAAAGGATATTGTTGGTAAACTAACTGGACATATTCCTATAAAAGGAAAAAAGAAATTGTCTAGTAGAGCAAGTAATTCGGAAAGAAGAATCACAGCTGATTATTTATTTAATTACCTGAAAGATTTAGGGATTAAAGCAAAACGTAATAATTATAACGTTCAAGATAAAAAAGGGAATCAGTACAATGGATCTAACATATATGCCGAGATTCCTGCTACCAATGGTAGCGATGAATATATTGTCTTAGGAGCTCATTATGATACAGCAGAAGGAAGTCCTGGAGCAGTTCATAACGCTACTGGAGTTGCCTTAACTTTATATGTGTCGGAAAAGCTAACCAAGTTAGCTAATCGTAATATTAATTTTATGATTGTATTTTTTGATCAACAAGAAACGAATATGATTGGATGTAGAATGTTTGTAAAAAAACTACAGGATGATAAATACAATGTAAATTCTATGCATCGTGTAGATTATGTAGGATGGGATAATGACGAAGATAGAGCTATAGAGTTATTAGCATCCAATATAAGTTTAGAATCAGCATATCGATTAGAATCTGGTGTACCTGTTTTTAAAAGGAGAGTATCAACTCCAGAGACTAGAGTATTTTCTACTTTAGGGTATGATACGATAACAATAACTGCAGAGTTAATGAATGGAGATAATTCCCCGTATGTGCATCAGTCCGAAGATAAGTACACAACAGTTAATTTTAGGTACCTAGCATCTACTTCTTATATAGTCTCTAAAGTAATGAAATCACTTTCTAAATAAATTTTAGGATAAATAAAATATTCTAAAAGAGTTTCTTCTTAACTAAGAAGAAACTCTTTTAGTTTGTTATAATCATTGGTTTTGATACTTACTTTTTTCTTATTCATTACTTTTTGAATCTGCGGAGGGATTGATATTTTAGTATCTAAAGTTTCTTCGACAATATCCAAAAACTTAACTGGATGAGCAGTTTCTAAAAATACTCCGTATTCATTTTCTTTTAAATTATATTCTTTTAACCCAAGATAACCGACTGCTCCGTGAGGATCTGCTATATACTTTGTCTCTTGATAAACTTCTTTCATAGCTTGTTTTGTGCTTTGGTCATTAAAACTATAAGCAGAAAAACTACTTTTTAAAGATTCGAAATTATTGTTGAATAACTGTTGAATTCTAATAAAATTACTTGGATTACCTACATCCATGGCATTAGATATAGTTGCTTTAGAAGGTTTTGGATCATAATTTTCCGTATTCATATATCTAACAACCGTATCATTTACATTGGTAGCAGCAACGAAGTGTTTGACAGGAAGGCCTAGTTTATGTGCTACAATTCCGGCGCAAATATTTCCAAAATTACCACTTGGAACAGAAAATACAATATCTTTTCCTTTACTTTTCAATTGTTTATAAGCAAAAACGAAATAAAATAATTGTGGCAACCATCTGGCGATGTTGATAGAATTAGCAGAGGTCAATTGCCTATGATCTGTAATACTTTTGTCCAGAAATGCTTTTTTTACCATATCCTGACAATCATCAAATACTCCATCTACTTCTAACGCTGTTATATTTTGTCCAAGAGTTGTTAATTGTCTCTCTTGTATATCACTAACTTTACCAGAAGGATATAAAATCACCACATCGACACCTTTAACCCCAAGAAAACCTTGTGCTACCGCACCTCCAGTATCACCAGATGTAGCGACTAATACAGTAACTTTATTATCATTAGTTCTATTAAAATATTCTAAACAACGCGCCATAAATCTTGCACCTACATCTTTAAAAGCCATTGTAGGTCCGTGAAAAAGCTCTAACGTACCGATATTTTCTTTGATATCAATTACAGGAAAATCAAAACTTAACACATCCCTAAGAATATCCTTTAATTCTGAATCAGGAATCTCATCACCAACGAATTGTTTAATGGTTTGAAAACCAATTTCTATGGTGTCTAAATGTTCAATATTATCAAAAAAAGATGAAGGTAAAGGAGTTATACTTTCAGGAAAATATAAACCTTTGTCTGGCGCTAATCCTTTTATAACAGCTTCAGAAAAAGGTACTTTAGGAGCGTTATTATGTAAACTATAATATTGCATTTTTAATCTAGTTTTAGTATTATGAAACTATAGCAGAAAATTCAATCTCTACTAAAATATTGGGATCAATTAGTTTAGAAACTTCTACCATTGATGTTACAGGTTTTATTTTGCCAAAGTATTCACCATGAGCTTTACCAATTTCTTCCCATTTGCTAATGTCTGTACAGTATATTCTAGTTCTAACTATTTGATCTAAATCAGCATTGAATTCTTTTAGTACATTCTTTACGGACTCAATAATAGCTTTGGTTTGCTCATATTCGTTTTTTCCTGGAGCAGTTGTTCCTGATACTTCAATGATATTACCAATTTTAATGGCTCTAGAATATCCTACAATGTCTTCCCAAGGAGATCCTGTTGCTATTTTTTTAATTTCTTGCATATCAATTTATTATTTTAACTCCTTGACTATTGATTTTAGAAATATGAATATCAAAGTCAAGTCCTGTTTTTGTATACACTTTATGTATTGCGTTTCCCACGTTTTCCGCAGTAATCATACTTTTGCTTAAAGCAAATATGGAAGGTCCAGAACCCGAAATCCCACATCCTAAAGCACCTTCTGCAATGGCGGCTTTTTTAACGTTTTCAAATTCCGGAATTAGAATCGATCGCATAGGTTCTATGATCACATCTTCTAAACTACGACCTATTAAATCATAATCCTCAGTAAAAAGCCCAGATATAAAACCTCCAACGTTACCCCATTGATGTATTGCTTGCTTTAATGTTACATTTTGTTTTATAACGGATCGCGCATCCGAAGTTTTTACTTCAATTTGAGGATGAATAACAGTCATTACCAAATCATCAGGAGTGTGTAATTTTATCACATCTAAAGGGGCATAACTTCGCACTAAAGTAAATCCGCCTAATAGGGCAGGAGCGACATTATCTGCATGTGCATTTCCGCTAGCTAGTTTTTCTCCTTCCATTGCAAATTCGACTAATTTATGAGGAGAAAAGGGATGATCCAATAAATAATTTACAGCCCAAACGGCTCCTGCGCTACTAGCAGCACTGCTGCCAATACCACTTCCTGCTTTGATTTTCTTGTAAATTTCAATATCTACTCCAATTTCATTTTTATAATTAGCTAATAAAGCTTCTACAGCAACACCAGCTACATTTTTTTTAGTGTCTAAAGGGAGATCAGCTCCTTCAATTTTAGTAATTCTTACACCTGGTTTCGAACTAAGTGATATGACCATTTCATCTCCTACAGTGTCCAAACAGCAGCCTAAGACATCAAATCCACAAGATAGATTAGCAACGGTAGCTGGAGCAAATATCTTTATACTTTTCATGTTAATATTGAGATTTACTTTTTACCAATTCTTATAATGTCAGCAAATATACCAGAAGCCGTTACTTCTGCACCAGCACCAGCTCCTTTTACAATAAGAGGTTGTTTTGGATAGCGATCTGTATAAAAAAGAACAATATTATCACTTCCTTCTAAATTGTAGAATGGATGATCCGAAGGTATATGTTGTAAACCTACCTTTGCTTTACCATTCTCATATTGAGCGACATATTTTAATCTACATTCTTTTTTGTTAGCTTCCTCAAGAATTTGAGAAAAATGAGCTTCGTTCTTTTTTAATGATTCGAAAAAATCATCAACAGTTGAAGTGTCGAGACTCTGTTGTGGTAAAAAAGCATCCTTTTCGATATCATCTAACTCCATTATTTGACCACTTTCTCTGGCTAGAATTAAAATTTTTCGAGCAACATCTACACCACTTAAATCAATTTTTGGATCTGGCTCAGTGTATCCTTCTTCTTGTGCTTGTTTTACAACATCATAAAAATTAGTGTCTTCATTATAATTGTTAAATACAAAATTTAAACTACCCGATAATACTGCTTGTATCTTATGTACATTATCACCCGATGCAATTAGATTGTTTAATGTATCAATGATAGGCAAACCAGCCCCTACATTAGTTTCATAAAGAAAAGAAGCGCTAAATTTTCGCGAAAGCTCTTTTAATTCAGAATAGTTAACATATTCATCAGCACAAGCAATTTTATTACAGGTTACAACTGCCATACTTTCTGATAAATAGTGCTTGTATACTTTGGCAATATCTGGATTTGCAGTATTATCTACAAAAATCGAATTACGGATATTCATTGCTTTAGCAGTTTCAAAGAATTTTTCTGAATTCGCTTTTTCTCCACTAGCTAATTTTTCTTCCCAAGAATTTAGTTTAATTCCTTGTTCATCAAAAACCATAGTTCTTGAATTAGAAATTCCAACCACTCGTATCTTTAAACGTAATTTATCTTTTAAGTAACTTTTTTGTTGTTCTAATTGTGATAATAATTTACTACCGACATTACCTACACCTGTAATAAATAAGTTTAGTTGTTTTGTTTTTACTTCGAAAAAACGTTCGTGTAATATATTTAGGGCTTTTTTGATATCTTTTTTCCCAATTACAACAGAAATATTTTTTTCTGAAGCTCCTTGAGCTATTGCTCTAATATTTACATTGTTTTTACCTAAAGTGCTAAACATCTTACCACTTAAACCTTGATGGTGATACATATTATCACCAACTAAAGCAACAATAGCAGCATCGTTTTCAATTTTAACAGGATCTACTTTATGCTTTGTAATTTCAAACTCGAAAGCAGAATCTAAAACTGTTTTAGCTTTTTCTGCATCAATAGCTTCTACAGCTAAGCAGATGGAATGTTCAGAAGAAGCTTGAGTAATTAAGATTACATTGATGTTTTCTAGAAATAGAGCTTCAAACAAACGTTTTGAAAATCCTGGAATACCTACCATTCCACTTCCTTCTAGTGATATTATAGAGATGTTATCGATATGACTAATACCGGTAACTGGTTTTGGTCTATTAGTAACTTCTCTAGTTATCAAGGTACCTTTATCTTCAGGTTTAAAAGTATTTTTGATAACAATTGGAATATTTTTATCTAAAACCGGATGAATGGTTGGAGGATAAATAACTTTAGCTCCAAAATGGGACAATTCCATGGCTTCCTGATAAGAAATATGTGATACAGGTTTTGCTTGTTTTACTAATTTAGGATTGGCAGTATACATTCCACTTACATCCGTCCAAATTTGTAATTTTTCTGCGTGTATACCTGATGCTAAAATTGCTGCTGTAAAATCTGATCCGCCTCTTCCTAAAGTTGTAGGTTCTCCAACCGATGTCCTTGCTACAAAACCTGGAAATAGACTGATCTGATGTTTGTTATCCTCGGCATATCGTTTTATTCTAAAATTGGTTTCTTCATAATCAATAGTAACTTTCGAAGCTTCAGTTGTTATTATATAATCTCTAGAATCTTTTAAAACGATGTCTAATCCTTTTACTTTAGCAGCTTCAGAAATTATAAAAGAAGATAACATTTCTCCAAAACTAGCAATTACAGATTCAGTTTTGGGAGATAACTCACTTAAAAGATATACTCCTTCACACAAAGATTCTAGTTTATTTAACTCTGATTTGACTTTACTGATGATAGAGCTTTGCGAAACCACCGGGATTAATTCCTTGATAGCTTCGAGATGCCTACTTTCTATAGTTGTTAGTGTATTTTTATATTTTTCGTTGTTAGAAGAAGCTTCTTTGCCAGCCTTTATTAGTAGATCTGTAATTCCACCAAGGGCAGAAACAACCACATAAAGAGGTTTGTTTACAGATTGTTTTTCGATGATTTCTATAACTTTTTCTATAGTAGTTGCATTTGCAACCGAGGAACCTCCAAATTTTAGAACGTTCATAATATATTTTTTATAATGATGTATTTAATAAAGCTTTTCGTTAGATTATTTACTTAAAATAAACTAACTACTTAATTTCTATGATATATAAATGATTAACCCCTAAGGGTAATAATAATAGTAGAAGTACGTGTAAATGAAGTGTAGGCGAAAGCCGCTGTTGTTCCTAACGCGAAAAGTAAAACCGAGATTGAAACCGTACTAAACATTAGTTTAATTTATATTTAAGTTCAAATGTATAATTTTTTACTTTTGAACAAAATAAAAACGTTAGTAATCATAAACTTTTATTGATACTTTAATTTAAGGCTGTATTCATTAAGGCATTCTTAAAAAAATCTAATCAAAAAGGATTATTAATGTTTGTAAAATGTATCAAAAAATAATCACTAAAATTTAAACTTGTGAAGATATTTTCCGCTGATCAAATGCGTAAGGCAGACGAAGTAACTATTCAATCTCAAAAGATTACTTCTTTAGAGTTAATGGAAAGAGCTGCTACTCAAATATTTAATGTTTTACATCAACGATTGCAAGGAGCTCCGATTCCGATTCATGTATTTTGCGGTATTGGAAATAATGGAGGAGATGGTTTAGTGATTTCACGTTTGTTAGTGGAACATGGATATCATGTAAAGACATATATTGTAAATTTTAGTGATAAAAGATCTGATGGTTTCCTAGTTAATTATGATCGTTTAAAGGGAATAGGTGTAGAATGGCCTGTGCAACTAAAGTCTAATGAGGATTTTCCAGAAATTAAGCAACAGGATATGGTAATCGATGCAATTTTTGGGATAGGTTTAAATAGGCCGGTAGTACCTTGGGTTATTAATTTAATTAAACATATTAATGCGTCTAGATGTTTTACGTTATCTATAGATGTACCTTCAGGTTTATATGCAGATAAAGCGCCAGATGATCCCGAAGGTGTTATATATGCTTCTACGACCGTTACTTTTCAACTACCTAAGCTAATATTTTTCTTACCAGAAACTGGACAGTATTCCCAAGATATGGAGGTTATTGATATTGGCCTAAGTAGAGAGTTTATATCCCAAACTCCGGGCTTTGCAGAATTAATAGGTAAGAACGAAGTACTTTCTCTATACAGGCCTCGTCATAAATTTGCTCATAAAGGAGATTATGGACATTGTCTACTTATTGGAGGAAGTTATGGTAAAATAGGTAGTACAGTTTTAGCAACAGAAGCTGCTTTACGAATAGGAGCGGGGCTTGCTACTGCATATATTCCAGAATGTGGATATGATATTTTACAATCGTCGGTTCCTGAAGCAATGGTTATTACGGATGAAGAAGATGATTATATATCTAAAATAAAGTTTGACATTAAACCATCCGTTATTGGAGTAGGGGTTGGTTTAGGAACTAATGATAAAACGATTGAGGCATTTGGTGAATTCTTAAAGCAAAATAAAACTAAGTTGGTTATTGATGCGGATGGAATTAATATATTAGCTAATAAGTCAGATTTCTTACAATATATACCCGCAAAAACGGTATTAACGCCACATCCTGGAGAATTAAAACGACTAATAGGAGCATGGAAAGATGATTTTGATAAGATTAATAAGGTAAAGGTGTTTTCTAAAAAGCATGATTGTATTATCGTCATTAAAGGTGCAAATAGCTTGGTTATTTATCAAGACGATATTTATGTAAATACTTCTGGTAATCCAGGAATGGCTACAGCTGGTAGTGGAGATGTTTTAACAGGAATTATTACAGGTTTGATTTCTCAAGGATATGATTCGCTGTACGCTGCAGTATTTGGAGTTTATTTACATGGCAGTGCTGGGGATATAGCAATTCAACAAACTGGTTATCAAGGTTTATTAGCAAGAGATATTATTTCCCACATCGGAAAATCTTATATAGAATTGTTCAAAAAACCGCAACAAGTGCCGCCAGAAGCATAAAATTCTTTAATACACGTTGAAAAATAACGTTTAAAACGTACAATTTTATCAGCTTTTTGTAGTTAATTTGAATATTGATATCCATACTATCAAGAATTAAATTAAAAAAGCAAAAAATGATGAAAAACAAGATGATGGCGATGGCAGCAATCGCCTTAGGATTATTGGGTGTTTCCTGTTCTAGTGATGACGGACCACCTGTAGCTAATGTTGCTATAGAAACAATTGGATTAGAAAACTTAACTGGAGGTTCTACCTACCAAGGATGGTTAATAGTAGATGGTCAAGCGGTACCAACTAGTAGATTTACAAACCCTGCGGGAACTATAAATCTTACAGTATTAGCTTCTGACTTAGCTGATGCTACCGAATTCGTTCTTACTGTAGAACCAGTAGGCGATACAGATAATGTTCCTTCTGATGCTAAAATTTTGACAGGAAGTTTTAATGGATCTAATACTGCGACGCTTAATTTTGCGCCAGTAGTTGCGGATTTATCTAGTACAGCGGGACAGTTTTTTCTAGCTACTCCAACTGATGATGTAGCTGATAATGATGAATTTGGTGTTTGGTTTATGGATGGAACATCTGCAGGATTAACATTACCTACTTTAGCGAGTGGTTGGAAGTATGAAGGTTGGGTAGATTTCGGTAATGTAACAGTTTCGACTGGTACATTTTCTGATGCAGAAGGAAGAGATGATGCTAATTTCTTTAGTGGTTCTGGAGGGATGATTCCAGATTTTCCTGGGGAAGATTTTCTTGTACTTCCAAGTCAAATTCCATTGACTGGGGTTACATTTCCTGCTTCAGTAGCAAGTAGAAGAGTTTTTATTACCGTAGAGCCTTTTGGCGATAATGATCCAGCACCTTTCTACATTGAGCCATTAAGCGGAACTGCAGGTATTACTACAGGTCCTTCAAATCCTGTTACAATGACTTCGGATACTTCTATGCCTTCAGGTAGAGCAACGCGACCTAATTAAATCTTATTTTAAGATATAATAACAATACTAAAAGACTCTCGGTTTTTCCGAGAGTCTTTTTATTTATAATTCTTTTGTTGGAACGACAGTAGGAAGAACCCTTTGAAAGTTTCTTTTGCTTTTACGATCTCTTCTTGAGATAGTGGGTTATTATCCAAAATTAGTCCCGCTAACGGGTATTTTTCAGTTTCATAGGTAATAGGGATTGATACAATCTCATTATTATTAATATGTACCATAAGTAAAGATTTCATACTTGAAAAAACACTAGGGAGCTCTTTAAATTTGTTAAACCCGGCGTGTATTACCCACACACTTTTCATTTCCTTTAATTGATCAGGAAGCGTTTCTAAATCATTATGATCTATATAAAAAAATCGAATTTGATTAAGTTTACTAATAGTATTTGGTAACTCCTTTAGATTGTTATGATCTATCCATAAAGAATACAAATCGGGTAATTTTCCTAAATGAGAATAACTTGCTTCATCGTGTATCTCATTATATGATAAATTTAAATCTCTTAGCGTATTGAGTGCTGTTATATTCTTAGGGATTTTAGTGAGCTGGTTATTTTTTAGGTTTAAAAACTCAATGGGTAATTCAGAAATTTGCTGTAGTATTTGTGAGAGATCAAAGCCTGGATTATTTATTAATGAAATCTGCTTTAGCTTAGGGAATAGTTTGATGGATTCAGGGATTGTTTTAATATCTAAGCTATCTAAGATTAATACTTCTAGATTTTTATGAACCGAAAGCACCCTGAGACTATTGTCGATATCTAACCCCTTATTATTACTTAGATTAATCATTCTAAGATCTTTTAATTTGGTAATTGAGTTAGGTAACTCTTTAAGTTTTTGATTGCTTAGGTCTAAACGGTGAATTTTTGAGAATTTTTCTAAATTGATTTCTACATGAGTTTTACTATAAAATGTGGTGTAAGTATTACAGCTACTGCAAAGCAATAGAAGACACAGGTGAAATAAGAATTGTTTTTTAATCATCTGTAGTCGTTTTATAAAATACGTTTCCGCTTACTTCTATATAGATTTTATCTTTGGTTTCTACTAACCAAGGGAATCTAGGATTTAGCCCTAAACCATCGTGCAGTATGTTTTGTATGTATGCTCCTGCTTTTTGGCTATTAATTCCTAGTTTAGAATGTATAGAAAAATCATTTTCTTGATGTGTTACATATCCGTATAAGTTTCCATAAAATAACTCTTTAAAAGGAGGTAGTGTAAACCATACGTTTTTACGTCCATCATCAGAGTTTACTTGATTTCTGGGGGATTGACTGTAATCAGGTCTTGGCGTAAATAAATCAATACCAATCCCAAATTTTTGTATTGTTTGTGGATCAATTATTTTAGTAAAACCAATGTCCAAAGAACCTGTAACACCATAATCGGTGCCCGCTCCCTTAAATAGTCCAATACTAAAATCATTCTGAAAGGCGAAATGGATATTATGATTTGCGTTACTAAATCGCATAAGAAATGCTCCACGTCTTAGCCCATATGATTTCAAAGATTTAGGAAGATAATCTTTACTAAAACCAAAGCCTAAACCATTAAAACCTCCTTTTCCATTAGGGTTAAATATAAGGGTGGTGTTTAGGTTAGAAATAGATGAACCTAGTAAATTACTGTTTTTACCAATACCAGCTAATGCAAAAAATTCATAAGAATATGCGAGTCCAGAACCGTTAACAGTATGTCGTTTTAAGAATTGATAAGAAGCAAAGGATAATCCAGTTTCCATAGAAATATCTCCATAGTTTAAAGTTCCAAAACCATAAGCTCCTAGTTTTAACCATTGATTTTGATTGCCAATAGTAATTTCTGCCTTAAGCATAACACCTCCATCTGCACTGAAGCGTTGGGAATAGATTAAAGAGCAACTTAAAAATAGGATATAGGTAATGTATTTTCTTAAGGTATTCAAAATCATACTATCTTCTTGGATGAAATGTATTAATTACCTCACTAAGATGGCTTCTGTCCATATGCATATATATTTCTGTAGTCGTAATACTTTCATGACCTAACATTAATTGAATAGCTCTAAGATCTGCTCCGTTTTCTAATAAATGGGTGGCAAAAGAATGTCGGAAGGTGTGCGGACTTATATTTTTATGAATTTCGGCTCTTTCTACAAGTCTTTTTACAATAGTAAAAATCATAGCTCGTGTCAGTTGCTTACCTCTTCTGTTTAAAAACAATGTATCTTCATGTCCATTCTGAATATTTAGATGAGTTCTTATTTCATCCTTGTAAATATTGATGTATTTCTGCGTTACATCTCCAATAGGAACAAATCGTTGCTTATCACCTTTACCAGTGATACTAATAAAACCTTCATCAAAGAAAAGATCCGAGAGTTTTATATTGATCAATTCGCTAACTCTTAATCCACAACCATAAAGTGTTTCGATAATGGCTCGATTACGCTCTCCTTCAGCTTTGCTTAAATCTACCTTAGAAATAATTAAATCTATTTCTTCTAATGATAAAGTATCGGGTAGTTTTCTTCCAATTTTAGGAGCTTCTATAAGTTCCATTGGATTTGTATCTCTATAATCTTCAAAAACTAAATAATTAAAAAAACTTTTTAATCCAGATATGATTCGGGCCTGTGATCTAGCATTTACTAGTTTTGCGGTTTCATATATAAATTGTTGTAGTATATCTTTTTCTATGGATAATGGAGTCTTTTGTATATCGTGTGCTTCTAGATATTTGATTAGTCTTTGAATATCAAGACTATAGTTAATGATGGAATTATCAGAAAGTCCTCTTTCTATTTTTAGATAATGTTCATAGTCTTTTATGGCGTGACTCCATTTCATTTTTCTAATATAAAAAGAAAAACCATCCTGATCTAATCAGGATGGTTTAATAAATTTATAAAAGATAGTTTTTATAGATGAATAGCAAATCCAATATTAAGTTGGAATGCATCCGTATAGAAATCATCATTTAAACTTAAATTATATCTTACTCCAGGCTCAATGCTAACATTGTCTCCAATGAAAAAAGCATACCCACCTTGAATACCAAAGTAAGAAGGATCTTCATCGGCATCGCTACTGATACCACTGTAATCTATTTGTACAGGTATAGACCCTATAACGTAATATTTAGCACCAATTTTATAACTAAACCTATCAACTGCATCAGCATCAGAATTAGCTTTAATTGATCCATATCCTAATCCAGCTTTTAAGGCTAAATTGTCGATAATAAAATATCCACCTTCTAATCCAATATTAAAAATGGATCCTGCATCGTCAGAAAAAGTAGTGAATTGTATACCAGTGTTGGCTGTGTGAGCAGCGCCAAAATTAGTATTGGCTTCAATTAGCCATTTTCCTTTAGAAGTTTGCTCCCCATCCTGAGCATTAGCAAATGTTAAGCTGCATACTGCAAGAGCAGTTAGAATTAATTTTTTCATGATCATTGTTTGTTTAAAGTTGAAACAAATGTATATCAGCCATTCATGAAAAAAACCACTGTTTTCAGGTAGATTTTAAGTAAGATTATTCCTGAAAATAGGGGATGAAAAAAGAAATATTTATTGTTCAAAAAAATAAACTCCATCATAATTATGGATATGATGGAGTTTAAAATTTATATGTGCTCTATATTAGAACTTATATACTAAACCTAAGTTAATGTCATCTAGATCTAAACCTACACTTACTGCATTAGTAGAATCAGCACCATCAATATCTGGTTTTGCAGTTGCATATGCTAATGCTCCCCAGAAAGCCTCAAGTGCAAAATGATCACTTAAGAAATAGCTTACACCAGGACCAACATTAAGTCCAAAACCGTTTATTTTAAGTTCACCAGTTCCTTGTTCTTGTTTAGAACTAGCATATTCAAAAGCTAATTCACCAAAAACAGAAAATTTACTAGATGGTGTAAAATAGTAACGACCAAAGGCTCCAGCATTGAATGAATTATTTTTTATATCTTCAGTAAAAGGAGCTTCTTGTTTACTAGTAGTAAAACCTAATCTAGCACCAACAGCTATATTTTCTGACACAAAGAAACCTACTCTCGGAGTAAATTCAAATGAGTTGTTTTTAATATCTCCCGTAGATGTCGAATTGTAACCAAAAGATCCAGAAACAAAAATATCTCCTTTAGCGAAACCTCCATCTTGTGCGTTGACAAAAGTTAGTGTGAATACTGCAATTGCAGTTAAAATCAATTTTTTCATAATGTTTGTTTATTTGTTAATACACACATTAGTTACATTGATGATAATTTTGTTACTCCAGTTTTCTATATTTTTTTGATATTTTTTCCTTGTAAAATCTAACACTCTTACTTTCAGTAATTAATAGATTGTTAAATTTTGAAGATTAATTTACTTTCGTCTTCTGTAATAGGTTTTCTCTAGTTTTTGATAGCAGTTTTTTTAGTTACTTACATATGGTTATAAAAAATAAAGCTACTTTTGAGTATCAACTTATTATTAGATTATGAAAAGAAATGTTTTTATTCTCATTGTGATTATTTTTAGTTTCATTTCTGTAAGTGCTCAGAAAATTTCTGATGAAGACCCATTATATGCTCGTGCAGGTTTTAAAGGAGGTATAAATTACAGTAGTATTCTTGGTGATGCTGATGATACTAGCGGGAGAGTGAGGATACATCTAGGTGCTTTGGTAGAGTATCCTATTTCAAGTAAATTTTATATTCAAGGAGAACTGTTATATTCAGCACAAGGATATAAGGTAGAAGTAGCTGGACAAGAACAAAAGATTAGTCTAAATTATATTTCATTACCTATTGTAACCAAATTCTATGTTACAGAAAAAATTAGTTTAGAAACAGGCCCACAATTTTCAATTTTAACGACAGTAGGAAATGATGATGTAGCTGATAATGATCCATTTTTTGACTCTTTTAATGATTTTGATTTTAGCTGGGCAGTGGGTGCAGGTTATAAGCTAGAGAGTGGTTTGTTTTTTCAAGTTAGATATAATTTAGGATTAACAAACATTAATGATACTGGAGTTATAGATATTACCAATAGAAATTCAGTTGCACAATTATCAGTGGGATATTTGTTTAAAACTAAAGATAATCGAAGAATCATACGAGAACAATAAGAATGAAACTTTTACTATTAAACGGCCCTAATCTAAATCTTTTAGGCAAAAGAGAACCCGGTATATACGGAAGTCAGACTTTTGAAGATTTTTTTTCAGAATTACAAATGAGATTTAAAGATGTTGAATTAGGATATTTTCAATCCAATATTGAAGGAGAGTTAATTACTAAAATTCAAGAAGCAAATGATACTTTTGATGGTGTTATTCTAAATGCAGGAGCCTATACACATACTTCCATTGGTATTGGTGATGCAATTAAAGCAGTAGATGTTCCTGTTATTGAGGTACATATTTCCAACACTTTTAGCAGAGAGGAGTTTAGACATCAATCGTATATTTCTCCAAATGCAAAAGGTGTTATTCTTGGTTTTGGTCTACAGAGTTATGCATTAGCGATCCAAAGTTTTCTATAAGATGCGTAAAACGTATTTTAATTGGAGTAGTGGTAAGGATTCTTCACTGTCATTATATTATACATTACAACAAAAAGAGTATAATATAACGAAACTAGTTACTACAATTAATGATGATTTTAAAAGAGTATCCATGCACGGATTGAGAGAGTCTCTTCTCGATGCCCAAGCAGTAAGCCTAAATTTACCTTTGCATAAAATAAAACTTTCTGCAAACGTTTCTATGACTTCATACAATGAGGTAATGAAAGATAATGTGATGAATTTAAAATCAGAAGGATATACACATTGTGTTTTTGGAGATATTTTCTTAGAGGATTTACGGATTTATAGAGAAGATCAACTAAGGAGTATTGGAATTCAAGGGGTTTTTCCTCTTTGGAAAAAAAACACAAAAGAACTTTTGTTAGAATTCATTAATCTAGGATTTAAAGCAATTACTGTTTGTGTAAATGCTAAATACCTTGATGATTCTTTTTGCGGTAGGATACTGGATGAATCGTTTCTAAATGATTTACCAGAAAATGTAGATCCTTGTGGAGAAAATGGAGAGTTCCATACCTTTGTTTTTGATGGTCCACTTTTTAGTAATCCAATAAACTTCGAAATAGGAGATAAGGTGTTAAGAAATTACACTCCATCGTCTGATGATGATGATAATTGTTTTTCTGATGAGGATGATAAAAGTTGGGATACTTCGTTTTGGTATTGTGATTTGATACCTAAATAAAAAAACACCGAACTAAAACTAAATAGATCGGTGTTTGTAATATAAAAGATTTATGTTATTGATGGTTTTGAAATAATTTTTTAATCATTTCCATGATTTCTTTATCTATTTCTTCAGATGCATGAGGATGTATTTTAAAACCATAATATTTTTTTGCGTTAGGTCTTTTGTCAGTATAATCACCGATGATTTTTTTCTTACCTTTTGACTTTATTAAAATACCTTTTTTATATTTAATTGATTTGATTTCAATTTCCTTCATAGGAACATAAAGTTCATCCCAAACCTTTGTTGAGTGAGGAACAGGATATGAGAATTTCTTCACTCTTAATGTGTCATTTTTTATAGACATTAGTTCATAGAAGTATTTTGTTTCTTGATTGTTATCGTGATATTTTTTTAATTCATTGTTTATCTTTTTAAGTTGATATATTTCATTATAACCTTCTTCTTGAGCAGAAATATTCAGTGTTATGAGGAAAAAAAAAGCACAATAAATTAATTTAAATGTAATTGTTTTCATGTAGGGGTTTTATTTATAATTAATAATTCTATAAGATGTATAACCTTTTGATTTTCGTTCTGTCCAATTATTTCTTTTATCAAATTGGATATATAACCAAGTAAATAACAGATTTTGATCTATAGTTGTAGAGTAAGTAATAGTCTCTATATTTTTGGAGTTTAAATAAGTGATGTTTTCATAACTAAATATATCGAAAGAGAATTTTTTAATTTTTAGATCTTTATTCCAAATTAGAAAATCCTTAGATTCATTGACATTAAAATATACATCATCATTTTTTATTATATCTGAACTAAATTTAATCATTTGGTTATCATAATAATACAATACATTATAAACCTCCGTAACTTGATCTTTTCTAAAATATTTAATCTCTTTTAAAACACCAGAAGAATTATAGTTAAACTTATATAACAGTCTATTCTTGATGTAAACACTATTTAATTTGTCATTTGAATAGTTAAAATGATATTTAAAAATGATATGATTTTCAATTTCATCTCTTTTTATTTGATATTCTATTTTAGATAAAACGTTCTTGTGATAGTCAAACGTTATATTTTCAATAAAACCATTTTTTAGAATAGAGTTAAATACAATATTTTCAATTTTATCATCAGAGTTTAGATGAGGGATGTAGTCGTATATACCTTGAATCTCCTGATTTCTTTTTGTTAACTCTAGGTTTAAGAAAAAGTTGACCAAAATTTGGTTTATCTTTTTAGTCTTCACATCAACTTTGTAGGACTGAAATAGAAAAGCCAAGCAAATGACTATTGTTATAGTAAGTAACTTTTTCAACATCTTTAGACAGTGAACAAAATTTAAACAAAAAAAGCGCTTCAAAGCGCTTTTTTTGAACTATTTTTTATAAATGTATCACTTCGTCATAAGCGTCAGCAACTGCTTCCATAACAGCTTCACTCATCGTTGGATGTGGATGTATTGCTTTTAGGACTTCGTGTCCAGTAGTTTCTAGTTTTCTACCTAATACAGCTTCTGCGATCATATCAGTAACTCCGGCACCAATCATATGACATCCTAACCACTCACCGTATTTAGCATCAAAAATCACTTTTACAAAACCATCCTTTGTTCCAGCAGCACTTGCTTTACCAGATGCAGAGAAAGGAAATTTACCAACTTTGATTTCGTACCCAGCTTCTTTTGCTTGATTTTCAGTCATCCCAACACTAGCGATTTCTGGAGAAGCATAAGTACATCCAGGGATGTTATCATAATCAATTGCTTCTACATGCATTCCTGCTATTTTTTCTACACAAGTAATACCTTCTGCAGAAGCTACGTGAGCTAGAGCAGGACCGGGAACAACATCACCAATTGCATAAATACCAGGGATATTTGTTTGATACCAGTCATTTACTACAATTTTATCTCTATCGGTAGCAACTCCTAGTTCTTCTAAACCAATATTCTCTATATTCGTTTTGATACCAACAGCAGATAATACGATATCAGCTTCAAGAATTTCTTCTCCTTTTTTAGTTTTTACAGTAGCTTTTACTCCGTCACCACTTGTGTCAACACTTTCTACAGAAGAATTTGTCATTACTTTAATACCAGCTTTCTTAAAGCTTCTTCCAAATTGTTTTGATACTTCTTCATCTTCTAATGGTACCAGATTTGGTAAATATTCTACAATGGTAACTTCTGTTCCCATTGCGTTATAAAAATGAGCAAATTCTACTCCAATCGCTCCAGAACCAACTACGATCATTTTCTTAGGCTGAGATGCTAAAGTCATAGCTTCTCTATATCCAATTACTTTTTTACCGTCTTGTGGTAAATTAGGTAACTCTCTTGATCTTGCACCTGTTGCTACTATAATATGTTTTCCTTCATAATCAGAAGCATTTCCATCTTTATCAGTAACGGTTACTTTATTGTTAGCTTTTAATTTACCAAAACCTTCAATAACATCAATTTTGTTCTTTTTCATTAGAAATTGAACACCTTTACTCATTCCATCAGCAACGCCACGACTTCTTTTTACTACTGCATCAAAATCTTTATCGAATTTTTCAACTGTTAAGCCATAATCAGAAGCATGTTTTAGGTAATCAAATACCTGTGCACTTTTTAATAATGCTTTTGTAGGGATACATCCCCAATTTAAACATACACCTCCAAGGCTCTCTTTTTCAATAATAGCAGTTTTAAACCCTAATTGAGAAGCTCTAATAGCAGTAACATAACCACCAGGTCCACTTCCTAATACGATAATATCATATGCGCTCATAAATGTGAATTTTTTGAAGACACGAATTTACGGATAATTCGTTTAATCAAAAAGGGTTTTGCAGATTCGGTTTTCACAATTATACCTTAATAAAATTCATAAAAAAACACTATCATAATGATAGTGTTAATTTTTTTTCAATTTCCTTATCTTTTTGGAATAATAAGGAATAATATTTATTTCTTAATTACTTAAAATTCTAGGTTCAATGCTGATTGTACTTCTTCTAGATTTGATAAATCAATGTCTGTATTTTCTGCAAAAGATGCAGGTACAACAACAACTCTAAATGTTTGATTATTCGTTAAATCAGCTGGCACCAATTCTGGAGCATTACTCTCCAATAATACATCTACATCACCAGAAGTGAAATTAAATCGATATAAAACAGTAATGTCACCGCCATTACCATCATCTAAGAATATAGTAGCTGTTGGTAAAGGTTCCCAAACATCTAAATTATTGTCTACAGCTTCTAGTCTATACACTAGTACAACATCTGAATCAAAAATGTTTTCATTAAAAAAGAAACGATGCCCGAAATCGTTAGCTTGATTAAAATTTGTAGTAAATTCAAAAGTTGTTCCAATGGTATCGAAATCTACGTCATCATCATTTACGCAAGAAGTGAATACAAGTGTTGATAAAAATAAAAGTGCAAAAATCTTTTTCATAATGTGTAATTATTTGTTGTTTCTGATATGAGAACTAACTATCAATAAGTGTTCCAAAGTATAAAATTGATAGTCTTTATGATTTATTGAAATCGATACTTACTGAATTTACACAATATCGTTGACCAGTTTCAGTTGGGCCATCATTAAAAATATGACCTAAGTGACTCCCACAGTTTGCGCATAAAATTTCTGTTCTAATCATTCCATGTGATGTGTCTTTTATATATTCTACATTTCCCTCTATAGATTGATCAAAACTAGGCCATCCACATCCAGAATCAAATTTTGATGTACTTATAAATAAAGGAGTATGGCAAGCCATACATTTATATGTTCCATTTTCTGAATGAATATTGTATTCTCCAGTAAAAGGACGTTCGGTACCTTTTTGTCTAAGTACCCTATATTGCTCTTCTGTGAGTTCTTTTTTCCATTCTTCTTCTGTTTTATGAAAAGGATATCTACTCATTTATTTATCTTTTTTTTGGTTCAAAGACTAAAGCGTCTCCATTAATACAATGCCTTTTTCCGGTGGTTTCTCTTGGTCCATCACTAAAAACATGTCCTAAATGTCCACCACAGGTCGAACATAATAGTTCGGTTCTAGCATATCCAAGTTTATAATCTGTATCTACATCTACATTTCCTTTTACAGCTCTATCAAAACTAGGCCAACCTGTACCACTATCAAATTTATGTTTACTCTCATATAAAGGTGTTTTGCACGCTGCACAATAAAATGTTCCAGCGGCATATATCTTATTTAAAGGACTAGAGAAAGGTCTTTCTGTCCCAGCTTGTCTAAGAATATAATATTGATCGTTAGTTAAGATTTCCTTCCATTCTTTATTAGTTTTATTTACAGCATATTCTTTCTTTTCTTTTTTACTGTCTTTTTGAGCAGTACCCGAGCAACTTATAGTTAAAATACTGATACATAGTATGACGATTTTTTTCATTTTATTCAAATTAAGGTTCTTGTATCTATATAGTCGTTTATAAGGTTCATCAATAACAAAAGATTTATGATTCTGAAATAAATGCCGCAATTTTCTTTATTATTGATTTGTCTCCAAGAATTTTCCGATGACCTAATTTTTCAGTTAATATTATTTTCCCATTTTTAAGTTTACTTTCAATTTCAATTGCCGAACTATAATGAACGTCTACATCGTTTTTATCATGAATTACTAGTGTTGGTGTTTCTATACCTTCCGCAGAAATTCCTCCAGAGTAGTTATCCAGGTCTTCACCATAATGCTGATCAAAATATTGTTTCATTAATTTACCAGTTTTATCTCCTAATTGCAAATTTTTAGCAAAATCCTTAGTGATTTTGGTTATACTATTCGCTGTTCCAATAATAACTAGTTTTTGTAATCCTAATCCAAATTTAGTTGCTCTTAATAATGACATCCCTCCTAAAGAATGGCCAACAGCTGCATGAAATGGTCCATGTGTTTTTTCTAATTGATAGATGGTTTCAATGAAGTGAATCATGTTACTTCTTTTTCCAGGAGATTGGCCATGTGCAGGAGCATCAAAACTTACTGTGCTGTATCCGATATTTAATAGTTGATCAGCTATCATAGAAAGTTGAGTTCCACTACCAGACCACCCATGAACTAATAAAACCTTTTTGTTGGATACCCCATAATTATAAATTATAACTTCTCTGTTTATTTTTTTTATTGACACATTCTCTTTAAGGCTTTGAACAGCCATCGTTTCCTCTCTTTTAGGTCTTTTGTATTTAAAGGGAGTTAGAAATAACCGAGCAGCAAACCTCGATGCTAAAAAAGGAGAAATCCAGTTTAACACCTTTCCAGTATACAGAATAGGTTTAGGAATAAGTAATGCTTGAACTGGTATTAGGTCTTTGTCAATCTTAGCCATGAAATAGTTATGGATTATATTTTAAAATTATAAAGAACAACGCAAGTGATAAGGAATATTATGAATAATTAACACTTTTGAAACTATTGTAAGACAAAACAAAATATATTTTATAAAATCTTTTATATAAGTATAGAAAGTGTTTAATTTTGTAGCTTATTTTTAATCGAGAGCAAATGCGGGTAAATCCCTCTGAAATAGAAAAAAAAGAACAAAAAGTTCTATATGATTATCAGGCCAGAGATATCGATAAGATTTTTGGGCGTTTGCAGGAATTTTCTGGAAATTATAATTTACTATATCAATTACCAACCGGTGGAGGTAAAACGGTAATATTTTCTGAAATTGTTCGAAGATATATTGAAACTACTAAGAAAAAAGTAGTAGTACTTACACATCGTATAGAACTGTGTGATCAGACATCTAACATGCTTACAGAATTTAATGTAAAGAATAAAATCATTAATAGTAATGTAAAAAAATTAGAAGATCAGCATGAGTATATGTGTTTCGTAGCAATGGTAGAAACACTAAATAATCGTCTTAATGATGACCAATTAGAGATTGATAATGTGGGCATGGTCATCATTGATGAGGCACATTATAATTCATTTAGAAAATTATTTCGCTTTTTTGATACTTGTTTTATCCTAGGTGTTACTGCAACTCCTTTAAGTTCTAATATGAAACTCCCAATGAAAGATAATTATAGGGAGTTAATAGTAGGGGATACCATTAGTTCTCTTATAGGAAAAGGTTTTTTGGCTAAGCCAGTAACCTATACCTATGATGTTGGTCTTGGTTCTTTGAAAATTGGTATGAATGGTGATTATACCGTCAAATCTTCAGAAGACTTGTATACAAATGCCTTGATGCAGGATAAATTACTAAAGGCCTATGAGGAAAGAGCAAAGGGGCAAAAAACACTGATTTTTAATAATGGAATTAATACATCCATTCATGTATATGACGTTTTTAATAGAGCAGGATATCCAATACGGCATTTAGATAATACTAATAGTCGGCAAGAAAGAGCTGATATTCTTAAATGGTTTAAACATACGGATGATGCAATTCTGACTTCAGTTAGTATATTGACTACTGGTTTTGATGAACCTACTGTAAAAACTATTATTTTAAATCGTGCTACTAAGTCATTAACATTATATTTTCAAATGATAGGTAGAGGCTCTAGAATATTGCCTAAAAAACCAGAATTCTCTATCATTGATATGGGTAATAATACTGCTCGTTTTGGCTTGTGGAATGGAGAGATTGATTGGCAAACAATATTTAGGTCACCTGATTTCTACTATGATAGTCTTGTTAGTGATGATGAAATTGAGCGTAATTTTAAGTACGTTATGCCAGAAGAAATAAGAAAAGAATTCAATAATTCTGTAGACATAGATTTTGATATTGAAGCTGAATATGCAAATACGAAAAAATATGGTCTACGTAGTAAGAGTGTTTTAGAAAAATCAATAGAACAACATGCTAAGATGTGTGCAGAAAATAGCGAAGATGTATTTGATGCTAGAATTCTTAGTAAATTGTTAGAACATGATATTGAATATCGCGTAAGAAGATATTCCTACTGTATTAGTAAAAGCACAAAAAACTATAGAGATTGGTTACAGGAGGATTATGGAAGGAAATTAAGATCCAAAATCAATCAAATGTTTTTATAATAGTACTTAGATTTTTACAATAAGTTTTCCCTTGTTTTTACCAAAAAACAACATATTTAATGCTTCAGGTAATTTTTCAAACCCTTGTATAATAGTTTCCTGATATTGCATTAAACCATTTTGTACCCAAGGTGTCATTTCTAGGAGTAATTCTTCCATTCTATTATTATAATCTCTCGCGAGCACTCCCGTAATAGTTGCTCTTTTGTATAATATTTTATGTAAAAATCGAGGTCCCATTTCTGGTGTATCTAGTCCACCTGAGTATTGGGAGATTTGTCCACAAATAACTATTCGAGCATTGATGTTAATATGTTCAAAAACAGCATCGGTGATATATCCTCCAACATTATCATAATATATATCTATTCCTTCTGGGGATACTTCCAGCAATTTTTTATATATTTCTTTTGCAGAGGGATGATCTTTGTAATTTATTACTTCGTCTACGCCAATCGTTTTTTTGAGAAATTTTGTTTTTTCATCAGATCCGGCAATACCGATAACTTTACAACCTTTTATTTTTGCAATTTGTACTACAATTTGTCCGACCGCTCCAGAAGCACCAGAGACAACAATAGTTTCGCCTTTCTTTGGTAAACCAGCTTCAAGAAGACCAAAATAAGCAATACGAGCAGGCATACCTAAAACACCTAAAGCTGTTGTAACAGAAACTTCAATAGGATCTAATAAACGAAGACTACTAATTTCGGTAATAGCATATTCCTGCCAACCAGTATACGATAATACCCAATCTCCCTTTTTTAAAGAGGAACTATTATCATTAATGGCCACTATTTGAGCAACAACCGCTCCGCCTTGAACAGTATTTAATGGATATGGCTCTTCCCAGGTATTATGTTTAGATTGTTGGATCCGCATATATGGATCTATGCTAAAATATACAGACTTTAGTAAGGCTTTTCCTGATTCCAAATCCGACATTGCTACAGTGTTTTTGTACAATGTATAATGACTTTTATCGACTAGTTTTTCTGGCCTTTTAGTATAGATCCATTGTCTGTTTCTAAATTCTTTCACGCTTCAAGAATATTTATTTTTAATTGATATGTTTTGTTTAAGAAGAATCAATTTATATTTCTATTTCTCCAGTTAAATAGGGTACAGCGTAACCGCTTAAAAAGACTCTATCTTTCTCTAGTCTACAGTCTAATTCACCACCTCTTTTGGATAATTGTTTAGCTATTAACTTAGTTTTACCAAGTTTTTCAGCCCAAAGAGGGACTAAAGCAGCATGTGCAGATCCAGTTACAGGGTCTTCCAATGGTATATCTGGATTAGCATCAAATACTCTAGATACAAAATCAGAATCATTTCCTTTGGCTGTAATAACGGTACATAAATAAGGAAGTCCTTTTAGTATTTCTAATGTGGGTTCTTCGTTTATAATATCTTCTTCTGAATCAACGGTAATAATTAGATCTCTACCTGCATATGCTTCTATTGGTTTCGATGTAAAGGCTTTATATACTTCTTTGGGAATTTCTATTGGTTTTGGTAGTCTAGAAGGGAAATCTAAAGTAATGGTGTTATTCTTTTCTTTTTTAGCTTTTAGAATACCACTTTTAGAAGAAAATATAACTTCGCTTGCCGAGGCGTCTACATAATTAAAGATTACATAAGCTGCTGCTAAAGTTGCATGTCCGCATAAATCAATTTCTGCATAGGGCATAAACCATCTAATTTCATAGATGTCATCCTTTTTTACGAAGTAACCGGTTTCTGCTAAATTATTTTCAATGGCTATGTTTAATAAAGTTTTATCATCTAACCAATGAGGTAAATGACAAATGGCCGCTGGATTTCCTCCGAATAGTTTTTGGGTAAAAGCATCAATCTGATATATTGGAATTTTCATGAATAGTAGTTTTTAATGGTTTGTGGTGAGCTTGTTATACTGATTTAATAGTTTTATGTTTAATATATTTTTAGAATTTGTCCACTATTAGTTGTGGTCAAAGAATATTCATAAATTTTTACGACATCTTCAATTTCTACAGGAAAATAGCCTGCAAATTTCTTTTCTTTAGGAAAATCACCTGAGATAGCCCCTGGTGCAACTGTGTTTAAGCGAATACCTCTGTTTAATTCTTTTGAAGCCGCATTAACAAAACTATGAATAGCACCATTTACTAAGGATAATGCTACTGCATTAGGTTCATAATGTTCTGCTAAAATACCAGTAGTTAGGGTAATTGATCCGTGATCATTTATATAATCTTTTGCTATGTGTACTAAGTTAACTTGTCCCATCAGCTTACTTTTTATTCCTAGATAATAATCTTCTTCTTTAAGTTCAAAAAGAGGTTTCCAGGATGCTGTACCGGCTGCATTTATGACTGCATCTAGTTTAGGTAATTTTTCGAACAATTGTCTGATCGATTCTTGATTGGTAATGTCGATAGGATAGGAGTCACTGTTTCTATGTGCTCCATATACTTCATGATGTTCTTGTAGGGATTCGTAGATTTTTTTACCTATTGTTCCTGTAGATCCTATTATTAATATCTTCATAATTATATATTTAATTTTATAAATATGTTATTCTAAATTTTTTATAAATTATCTTTTATTTCATCAATGTATTGTTGTATAATTTTTTCATTTCTTTTGAAATAAGTCCATTTCCCATGTCTAGTTGGAGTTAATAAACCTGCTTTATTCATAATAGCCAAGTAGTGAGAAATAGTAGGTTGTGATAAACCTGATTTTTCTTTAATAAATTGCCCACATACGCCAAAATCAAAATGACCGAGTTCTGAATGGGGAGGAAAATTAGATTCAGGATCTTTTAACCAATTCAAAATTTCTAATCTCGTTAAATTAGCTAATGCTTTATTTATTTCTAGTACTTGTTCCTTATCCACGAATCAAATATACATATTTAATTTTATAAATATGTTTTACTTTGTTAAATAATTATCATTTTACAAAGTAATCTATTTATATATTCCTAATTAATACATTAGTATATCGTTCTAAATTTTTTAATACAATATCGCTTCCTTTTACAACTACTTCTAATGGATTATCTCCTTTGTATACTGGGAGTTCCGTAGTTACAGAAAATCTTTTATCTAAACCACGAAGCAAAGAACCACCGCCTGTTAAAAATATACCTGTGTTATAGATATCAGCAGATATTTCTGGAGGTATATTGGATAAAGTATCTAGTATGTGATTTTCTATCTGTGTTATTGATTTGTCAAGGCTTTTGGATATTTCTTTATATGTTATGTACGCTTGCTTAGGTTTACCTGTTAAGATATCTCTTCCTTGTATTGGTGTATTTTTAGGAGGTACTTCTAAAGTTTCTACAGCAGATCCGATATTAATTTTTATACTTTCTGCAGTATTTTCACCAATATGCAAGTTGTGTTTCTCTCTTATGTACTGTATAATATCATTGTTAAATACATTACCAGCAATTTTCACAGATTTACCGGCAATTATTCCTCCTAGAGTTATAACAGCTATTTCTGTGGTACCACCTCCAATATCAATTACCATATGACCTTTTGGTTGTAGTACATCAATACCAGCTCCTATAGCCGCTGCCATAGGTTCCGAAATTAGATATATTTTTTTTGCATTTAATCGTCTTGCAGATTCTTTTACTGCTCGCATTTCTACTTTGGTAATCCCACAAGGTATTGCGATAATCATATTATATGATTTGATAAAAATAGCATTACTTATGTCTGATAATTTCTTTATCAGAATTTTAAGCATTTTTTCTGATAGATCGAAATTGGCAATAACTCCATTTCTTAAAGGATAACAGGTTTTTATATTTTTATGAATTTTGCCTCGCATTGAACTCGCTTCTTTTCCAACAGCGATTATTTTTCCTGTAATTTTATTTACTGCTATTACTGATGGCGCATCTATTGCTATTTTACCTTTATGAGTTATTAATGTGTTAGTTGTACCAAGATCTACGGCTATCTTATTGGTTAAGAAATCAAAAAAGCCCATGTTTGTGTGTTAAGTTAGTATCGATTAGCATTATATAAATAAATCATTCGCTAAAATGATATTATACATTTGGGTTGCTAATTCATTATAACTCTGATATACATATTATATTGTTAGATGTATTGTAGAATGCTGATATTCAATTACTTGTGTTTATTATGTTTTGACCTGTACTATTAATCAAATAATTTAATATATGATGTACTATGTATATATCTGTACTTATAAAGTTAATATTTGGTTCATTCTTGATGGTCTTATCCGTTTTATTTGATGTCTTATAAAATTTTTGTTGCTAACTATCGTTTTCCAGATAGTTTCTTTTATTTTTGCTGCTAATGATGCGTAGATATATATTTTTGGTAATCATTTTTTTTACCACATTAACCTATTCACAGATAGGAGGTAGGTATACTTATCAATTCTTGAATTTGGTTTCTTCGCCAAAACAGGCTGCGCTTGGTGGTAAGTATGTTACTGGTTATAATATGGACCCTACTTCGGCAATGCTTAATCCAGCTACAATTAATATCGAAATGGATAATCAATTATCTATAAATTATATGAATTATATTGCTGATGTTAATTACGGATCAGTATCATACGCAAAAGCATTCGGAGAAAAACAAAGAGTATTTCACGCTGGAATTACTTATATCAATTATGGTAAGTTTGATGGATTTGATGAGTTTGGTAATGAAACTGGTGATTTTGGGGCTGGAGAAGTAGCAATTTCAGTTGGATACGGATATACAATTCCTAATTCAAATTTTCATGTTGGTGCGAGTGGTAAATTTATCTCTTCCAAATTAGAAGAATACACTTCTTTAGGAGGCGCGCTGGATTTAGGTTTGATTTATCATAATCCAGAATCAAAGTTTGATTTTGGTTTTGCGGTTCGTAATCTTGGAACCCAATTTACTACATATGACAATACTAGAGAGGACTTACCTTTATCTGTAGATATGGGAATTGCTCAAACTCTAAAAAATGTGCCTATTAGATGGAATTTTACATTAGAAAATCTTCAGGTTTGGGATGTTGCTTTTAGAAATCCAGCTAGAGATATTACGGATCTCGAGGGAAATGTAGAGGCTGATGATCCTAGTTTTGTAAATAATGCGTTACGCCACGTTGTAGTAGGGTTAGAGTTTTTTCCTGAAAGTGGTTTCAATATTCGTTTAGGATATAATTTTAGAAGATCAGAAGAATTGAGAATAGAAGATCAGAGATCTTTTGCAGGACTAAGTGGTGGTTTTTCTTTAAAATTAGGGAAGTTTAGGTTTGCCTATTCATACGCCCGTTATAATTCGGCGGCTTCGTCCAGTACTTTTGGTGTTAATGTAAATCTTCAATAGTGAATCACAAAATAATAATAGCAATAGATGGGTATTCTTCAACTGGTAAAAGTACAGTTGCTAGACAATTAGCAAGGGAATTAGGTTATATATATGTTGATACGGGTGCGATGTATCGCGCTGTTACATTGTACGCTATGAATCAAGGTTATATTGATGAAAATACTTTTGATAAAGATGCCTTGACTCAAAATCTTTATTTGATTAATATCAGGTTCGAAGTTAGTACTATTACTGGTTTAGCTGAAGTATTTTTGAATGATGTTAATGTCGAAAAAGAAATTAGAACACTTAAGGTTTCTAGACAAGTGAGTCCTGTAGCTGCAATATCTTCTGTTCGAAGAAAATTAGTTGAGCAACAACAACTAATGGGAAAAAATAGAGGTATTGTAATGGATGGAAGAGATATTGGCACTGTCGTTTTCCCTAATGCAGAATTAAAGTTATTTATGACTGCTACTGCCAAAGATAGGGCAGAAAGAAGATATAAAGAGCTTGTAGAAAGAGGAGAAGATGTTACTTATGAGGATGTTTTGAAAAATGTAGTTAATAGAGATCATATTGATAGTACAAGAAAAGATTCTCCATTGCGTAAAGCTGAAGATGCAATAGAAATTGATAACTCAAATCTTACACTTGTTGAACAGTTTGATCAAATCCTTACTATTGCTAAAAAAGCAATTGCTAAAGGGAAAAAATAATATCCTTTTCTATGAAACTATAAATAAAAAAGTAGTTATTAGTAAGCTTTAACTTCCCTTAGTTCGTAGAATAGCATTTTTCCTTTAGTCCATTCTATCAATTCCTTTGATTTATTATCTTCTTTTACTAAAAGCACTCTATTTAGAATTAGAATATTATCTCGGAATTTATACCTTAAAGGAATTGTAGTATCAGAAACTGCATATAAGGGAGTTTCTTTTACTATTTGATATTCTTTCCCATTATTCATTACTACAGTCTTTTTAGACTCGTAAATTATATTGGTTTTAGATAGAACTTGCCCATAACCAGATATAGCAATTACTAGAAAAAATGAAAATAAAATCGATTTCATAATTATTGATAGTTTTGGCGGGGTATATTTACGGTAAAACCTCAAAGTTACACAATTTTTTATTTTAGGAAAGTATTTTCCGACAAAGAGAAACAATTAATTTTTTAAGTGTGTTTATCTTTTATTGATAGTACGCTAGGTTTTAAAAAAACCATCAAAACAAATTGTTTTGATGGTTTTGAGAATATTAAAAAAAATGATGTTTTCTTATTTCACAATAATTGCGTGATTAGATAACTTCCCTTCGATATTTAGGGAAAGAATATAAGATCCAGATTGAACTCCTTGTAGGCTTATTGATTTATTATTTATTAATCCATTGGATACACTTCTTCCTTGTAGATCATAAAGTATATAACTGATTTTTAAATTAGGTGCAATAACATTTAAATAACTATTTGAGCTAACAGGATTTGGGTAAGCACCAATCTGTAATCCTTCAGTAGTTGTAAAACTTTCTATTTCTGGACCTCTTGCTGTTCCTCCAACTGAGAAAGTAGTAGATTCGGATCCTCCAAAAGATCCACCAGAAGCTAAAGTAGTACTTCCTGCGGATAGAGTATACGATCCATTACCGTAAGAACAGCAAATCCCATCACCATAAGAATCATTAATTGTAAATGTATATGATCCAGCATCTAGACATTCAGTAATAGAAATTGTAGAACCATCAGGCTGTGAACCGTATGTTCCTCCAGAAGCTACCACTTGATTGTTACTATTGATAATTTGCCAGCTTGTTTCTTCAGGATAGTTATCTAATGTTATAGATAATGTTACATCAGTACAAGAAGGAGGTGTTACGGTATCTGTAGTTAAATTAATGTCATCAACTGTCATATCTCCAGCCCAAGAGGAACTAGTAATACCGTTAAATCTAAGTTGAACTCCAGAACCAGTTAATGATGCTAAATTTACACTTGCATTTTGCCAAGAATTTCCTTGATTACCCGATTCAGACCATAAAGATGTCCAAGTGATACCATTATCATTACTTCCTTCTAGAGTTAATGTTCCCATGCTGTTACCATACATATGATATTGAAAAGTGAATGTTGCTTGAGTAGTTCCGGTTAGATCAAAACAAGGAGAATTTAATATAGCTCTTTTGTTTGGATAGCCATTTCCATTTCCAGATGCTTCAATATACATATAAAAAGATCCTTCCGTAGCACTAGACGGTCCTGTATTTCGTGACGGTGTACCATTAGAATCTCTAGTCCAATTAATATCATCAGCAGTAGCTTGCGACCAATTTCCTAATCCATTTTCAAAACCTTCACTATATGGGAATGAAGAAATTTCTCCGGTACAACCTGTATTTGGAGTTCCAGCATCAGTAGTAATATTTACTGTGTTACTAAAACTTGATTCATTTCCTGCTGCATCTTTAGCTTTAACTCTAAAAGAATATGCTGTTTCTGAGGATAATCCAGAAACCGTATATGATGTATTTGCAACAGTAGCAATTATAGTATTACCTCTATAAACATCATAACCAGTTACCGCAACATTATCTGTAGAAGCATTCCAGGAAAGATCAGTAGTACTACTAGTTGTGTTAGTAGCTGTTAAACTAGATGGAGTAGAAGGTGCTTGTGTGTCTGGAGTAACTACACCAGAAATTTCAAAGTCTGTGTTAGAAATATCAAAGAAAATATTTCCAGAACCTTTAACCATAATTCTATTTTGAGTACCCTGAACATTAGGAACTGTAATATCATGAGAACCATCATTTGGTACTCCAGTTGCTAATGCTATAGAATATGTGTCTCCTCCATCTGTAGATAATAAAATATCTACATTGGCGGCATTAATTCCATTTCCAGTAGTTCCAGCTACATCCCAAGTTACTGTTTCAGTTGCATTTGCCGACCAACTAACATTGGTATTAGGTGTATTTATTACAAACGGCCCTGCACTAGCAGTAACATTAACGCTCATATCATCACTATTGTTTCCAGCACCACCAGCTTTATTGTCTCTTACGGTTAACCTGAAATTAAGCGTTCTAGTAACATTAGGAACAGCTTCCCATTGCCAAGAAGTAGCTCCTGTTTTTATAGTTTCTAATCTAGGAAAATACCTTTTATTTGATGTAGATGGGTTAAAAGATCTAAATGCAACACCAGATGTTCCAGTAACACTTGGATATGTAGACGAAGCGTTGTTTTCATCTCTTTGTTCCCAGCAATATGTAAGTACATCTCCAGAATTAGCATCAGAGCCTTGACCTTCTAAAACAAAAGGGGTCCCGCTAGGAACAGTATAATTAGATCCAGCATCAGCAGTTGGGATAGCATTACCGGTATTAGTATTTGTTTGACAACTTGTAGATTTTACATAGTTAGTTACCTGTTCAATAGAATAAAAGTGAAAATAAGGATCACTATTCTGTTGAACATCTGTAGCTCCTGTTATACCGGCATATCCCATAATAGTAGTTCCACTTCCTGGTTCAAAATGAGCATTGGTACCTTCATTTCTGATTGAAAATGTATGGTTAGCTCCAAATTGATGTCCGATTTCATGAGCTACATAATCCACATCAAAAGCATCACCTATCGGAGTACTTCTAGAAGTAAAAGCACTTCCTTTACTTCCGTTCACACAAACACAACCAATACAACCAGCATTACCATTATCACCTGCTTTTGCAAATAAATGCCCGATGTCATAATTTGCTTCACCAATAACATTTGTTAACGTTGATTGAAGTTGACTATTAAAACTACCGGTATAAGGATCTGTATTAGCATTGGTATAAATAACATCATCAGTATTTCCTATAAGAACCATGGTAACCGCAAAATCGCTTTCAAAAATACCATTTACACGGGTCATAGTTGTATTGATTGCTGCTAAAGCACCAGCTTTAGTTCCTCCATGGAATTCTGTATACTCACCATTTGTTGAAACAGCTAAACGGTAAGTTCTTAAAGTGCTATCGTCAGCATTTTTCATATTTGATGAAGTAGAGTTACTTAAGTTAGGAGTGTCTCCATCCACTAAACATTCAAATTTCTTAACTGTATCAGATTTTTGGTCTCTAGTATAAATTGTATACGTAGTACCATCTGTAGAAATAGGCTCTATAAATACTGTAGGCCCATTACTTAAGCGCATACTTTGCAATCCTAAAGGAGACATGCTAAATCTTACTCTTGTAGTAGGGTCCTCAATACTTTGTCCAGCATATGATTTAATTCCAGGATATTTAGCAGCAAGTTCATCACTAAATACTGGAGCTTCAAATACTCTATAGGATTCCATATTTCCGTCTGCATTTGGTAATGGAATGATAGTAGATGAGTTTGAAGATTTTCCTCTTAGTGGAGAATTGGCAAGCATTTTCTGAATACTATTTATATCTAATGTAAAAAGAGTATTCGCTGGTAAGTCCTTTTTAGTCGAAATAACGTTTGAACTTTTAAGGTTTGTGTTTGTTTTTGTCCAAGGATTTTGGGCAAAACTGAGACTTATCATGAATAAGCCCATGATTAAAGATAATCGTGTTTTCATAATTAATAATAAATTGAGTTAGTGGAGTCAAATGTAGATATATTTTCATAATTTTTGTGAAATAGTTAACATAAAAATATACTTTGGTTAATAATTATACTAAAATTGATAATATATTATATGTTTCAATGTCAAATATTCAATTTACAAACCTTTTTTATGGGTGAATTAACTGTATTGATATTGTTAAATTGTTAAATAAGTCATAATTACTTATCGTTAATGGAATACTTCATCGTCAGAGTAGAACAAAAAAAAGACCGCTGTAAAGCGGTCTTTTTAATATATGTGTTATAAGGTCTATCTAATCTATAGATTTGGAATAATTAATTCTTGATCCGGGTGAATTACATCGGGATTCTTTAGAATATGTGTGTTTGCAGCAAAAATTTCTTTGTACTTCATAGGATCTTTGTAGTAATGCTTTGCAATTTTACTTAATGATTCACCACTTTTTACAGTATGTCTATGATATACAGAACCATCTGCTACGTCAATGTCAGCTACAATATCAGATGGAGCTTCTCCACCGATTTCTTTTATTTTATCCCAAAGTTGATTTTTCTCATATTGAGTATTAGCCGTTCCTTTTACTTTAAGAACCCCATTTTCTTCGGATACATCACCATTTTGGATATTTAATTCTTGTCCTAAATCCAAAACGTCTTGATATTTTGCTTTAACCATAACTGAGTTGATTTTTTAAATTATTAATTAGATTTACTCAAATATAATAATTTCTAAAGTTGATTTTATACTATTTACTCATTAAAAAACATCTTATTATCGATGAAATACATAATTTATCTATATTCGAATACTTTTAAATAATTATCAATATGTTTAGAAAACGATACTATTACCTTATTAAACTACAATATTTAGGTTTTAGATATCATGGGTGGCAAAAGCAGCCTAATGTTAATACACTACAAAGAATGGTTGAACGAACCATTAATTATGTCCTAGAAACAAAAGATTTTAAAGTATTAGCGGCTGGACGAACGGATGCAAAGGTATCTGCAAATGAAGCTTATGTAGAATTATTTGTGGATCATAATCCGTTGGTGCTAAAGGATTTTTTTGAGTTATTTAATCAAAATCTACCGCAAGATATCAGAGGTATAAGTATACAGGAAACAGATGAGTACTTTAATATTATACAGCATCCAAAAATTAAAGAATATATATACTTGTTTTCCTATGGGAAAAAATTTCATCCGTTTAGTGCTCCTTTTATGTATAATGTTATAGGAGATTTGGATATTGATAGTATGATGGAAGCAGCAAAACTATTTGAAGGGAGACATAATTTTAGATCTTATTGTCATAGACCTAATGCAAATACGATTTTACACGGAGAAATAATACAATGTGAAATTGTAAAAAATGATTTATATACAGCAAATTTTTTTCCGGATTCGAGTTATTTGTTTAGAGTAAAAGGAGAGGGTTTTAAAAGAAACCAAATAAGATTAATGATGGGGGTGTTATTAGATTTAGGCAAAGGTAAAGTGGATATAAATTTTATTAAGAAAACATTGAATCCTATGGAAGAAGAAATTACTTTAGAGCACATTGTTCCTGGTTCCGGGTTGATTTTAAATACTGTAAAGCTAAAAGAATAACTAAATGAAAGTAGTATCCACTAATATTGGAGAAACCAAAACGATTTCTTGGAGAGGAAAAGAAGTTAAAACGGGTATTTATAAGTATCCAGTTGATGAACCTATTTATCTAGATAAAGAAGATGTAAAAGGTGATCACGTTGTAGATCGGCGTGTTCATGGAGGTGTAGATAAAGCCTGTTATTTATATGCAGCTGAACATTATCCATATTGGAAAGAGAAATATCCTAATCTAGATTGGGATTATGGAATGTTTGGCGAAAACCTAACAGTTCTTGGACTTGATGAACGATTAATTAATATTGGAAGTGTTTATGTGTTGGGAGAAGCGTTGGTGCAGGTTTCACAACCTAGACAACCTTGCTATAAATTGGGTGTACGTTTCGGGACTCAAACAGTTTTAAAACAGTTTATTGAAGCATTAATACCTGGAGTGTATCTTAGAGTTTTAACTCCAGGGGTAGTACAAACTGATGATATACTTATTCCACATGAAATACATACAGATGGCGTATCAATCAAGGATATGTATAAGTTGTTTTATGATCAAAATTCGCATGAAACTTTAGCTAAAAAAGCAATAAATGACCCTTTTGTTACTACTAACAATAAAAAGAATATCCTAAATAGATACGGTAGCTCAATTTCTTAATTGATTATGAATGTAAGAGTAATTGAAAACTTGATTATTGGCGCCGGGCCAGCTGGATTAGCAGTTGCGGGTCGTTTTGTTAAACAAAATGTTCCTTTCGAAATAATAGAAAAAACAGATAAAATTGCTTATAGTTGGCATCATCACTACGATAGACTTTTATTGCATACAGTAAAAGAACTTTCGTGTTTACCTTATTTAGAGTTCCCTGATGAGTATCCTAGATACGTTCCTAGGGCTAGGTTAGTGGCATACTATGAGAATTATGCAGAACATTTCAATATAAAACCTCAGTTTAATATAGAAGTACAATCCGTACAGAAAGAAGATGGGTTTTGGCGCGTAATAACGGATAAACAAAGTTATCAAACAAAAAATGTCATTGTTGCTACGGGAATAAATAGAGTTCCTTTTTTACCTGTTTGGCTGGATCAAGAAAAATTTGATGGTGATATTATTCATAGTAGAGATTATAAAAATGCAATCCCTTTTGTAGGAAAGAAGGTGTTAATCATTGGTATGGGTAATACTGGTGCAGAATTGGCGCTAGATTTAAGTGAACATAATATTGATGTTAGTATTTCTGTCAGGAGTCCTCTTCTTATTGTGCCAAGAGATATTAATGGTCGTTCCGTGCAGCTCACTGCAAAGAAATTAGAGAGATTGCCTTTTGGTTTAGGAAGATGGATTGGAAAACAAGTACGCAAGATTGTTATTGGAGATCTTTCTAAATATGGAATTTTATCTTCTAAAAAAGATCCAATTGATCATTTAAAACAAACAGGAAAGACACCTGTTATAGATCTAGGTACCGTTAAACAGATTAAATCTAATAAAATCAAAGTAATTGGAGATGTTGCGTCATTTTACGCAAATGGGGTACAATTAATAAATGAGACTAAATTAGATTTTGATGTTGTTCTATTAGCAACAGGGTATAGAGCTAAAGTAAGCGATTTTATAGATAACACTGATGGGCTATTAGATCAATACAATATTCCTAAACAAGTTGTCGCCGATGGTAAGCATAAGGGATTGTTTTTTGTGGGTTTTGATAATTATAAATTAGGAGGGATATTAGGAACTATTATAGCGGATTCTAAAACAATTGTATCTAAAATTTTAAAAGATGCGTTATAATTTCACGGTTAACAGTGTTTTATTGAGTATATAGTCTTACTAGATTTGTTAAGTTTTTTTTATCAATTTATAAGAGTTTAATGAAGGATATATTATTTCTATTTTTGCTTGTAGTAAGTAAATCTTTATTTGCTCAGGAACCTCGTCAACCTATAGTTGACTATGAAGAAAATAATCTAATTTTGGATAATTTTCCTGCGATTTCCGAAGATGGTTCTCATTATTTAGCTGCGTATAATCAATATTCGTGTTGTATTTATTTGGGAAATTCATTACAAAAGATAGAAACGAGTAGTGGAAAGATCTTAAGTGAAATTATTATTTCTCCAACTGAAGAGTCCGTTCAATTCACCATTTCTAAGCAAAAATCTATTTATAAAAACATAAAGCATCTTCTTAAAAGTAATCATTATTATACAATGAAAATGATTGACAAATTTAAAGTAATGTATGGAGAAGATAAAGATGAGTTGTATATTATGGTTAATATATCTGATAACATATACGTTAGTAAGAAATTTATCTTACCCAGAATAAACTCTCATGGTTTTTGTTGTAATGGGGGTATCGATATGAATGAAAACTGTTTACTAAATCAAGAAATAATCAATGTTTCTTTTTCGATTAGACATAATGTTCTTTTGGTAGAAACAGGTTTAGATCAGCTTGCAGATGGCTGTGATCAAGGGCCTTTTTATCAAGTGATTCCTATTTCAAAAAATTAGTCGTTTTCCAGAATAGCTAGTGCCAGTTTGATAGAGTTATAATCCATTGCTTGTTCAAAATGCTCAAAATATGGTTTTAACCCGTCCGGATTATCCAATGTTTCTTTGGCTTCTTTTACAGATTTAATATCAGCGTTACTAATAAATTGCTTTAAATCAATGTCTTCTCCATCATTATACAGCTTCATGATATGAGAAAAAATAGTTGATTGTGCTAGTTTTCTTTCTTGAGCGATTTCTTCTATGGACAACCCTTGTTTATATAAATTAAAGGTTTCTTTATGAGAGTTGCCTTTATTCTTATTTGATTTTTTCTTCTTCTTTGTTTTTTCTGTAGAAAAGTCAATGATCGTTTTAATGAATTGATATCCATAGTTTTGCATTTTCATTTTCCCAACTCCATTTATTCGCATAAACTCATCATCACTCATCGGTCTTACTTTTTCCATTTCTTTTAAGGTTGCATCATTAAATATTTGATATGCAGGAATACCAGCTTCTTTAGCAAGACTTAAACGTAATTCACGTAATTTATCAAATAATGTATTAGATGAAACTTTCTTGGTTTGCTCAACATTCTTTTCTTTAATTTTTTCTAATTCGATAAGATTTGCAAGACGTACTTTTTCATTTTCAAAAAGAACTTTTTTTGAAAGTTCAGTAAGTTTTAATTTGTTGTTTAAGTGAAAAGCAATTTCTAAATATCCTTGATTTATTAATTGAATGATATATTGTTGCCAATCTCGCCAAGAAATATCATTCGCGATACCGTAAGTTTTAAGTTGCTGATATCCTTTATCTAGTACTAATGCATTCTGGGCACCTCTTAATACATCGATTATAGTTCCTATGGGTTCTTCTTCTTTAATTCTAGCAACGGTAGATAAAGCTTTCTGAGCAATTATAGTGCCATCAATAAAACTAGGAGGATTATTACATACATCACAATTACCGCAATCCTCTTCTATTAATTCTCCAAAATAACTAAGTAATATTTTCCTTCTGCAACTTAGAGAATCTGCATATTGCTTCATTCTATCTAATTTTGCCATTTGGACTTCTTGATTCCCGGAGGTAGTTGCAAATTTTTGTAATTGAACAACATCTGCATAACTATGAAAGAGTAGTGTAGCAGATGGTAGTCCATCTCTTCCTGCACGACCAATTTCTTGATAATATCCTTCAATGTTTTTGGGTAAATTATAATGAATAACCCAGCGTACATTGGACTTGTCAATTCCCATTCCAAATGCAATGGTAGCACATACAATTTGAATATTATCATTTATAAAACCTTCTTGTACATTGGCTCTTTTTTCGTGTGGAATACCAGCATGATATGCCTCTGCAATAAACCCTTGATTCTGTAGTTTTTCTGCTAACATTTCTGTAGTCTTTCTACTTAAGCAGTAGATAATACCAGAATCGTTAGGCTTGTCTTCTAGAAAATTAAGTATCTGCTCAATTCTTTTATTTCCCGGGCGAACTTCGAGACTTAAATTTTTACGATCAAAAGAAGCTAAGAATTGTTTGGCATTTTTAATATTAAGTTGTTGACAAATATCTTGCCTAGTTGCTTTATCCGCTGTAGCAGTTAGTGCAATCAAAGGTGTGTTAGGGAATCGACTTTTTAGATATCCTAATTGTGTATATGCTGGTCTAAAATCATGACCCCAGGAGGAGATGCAATGAGCTTCGTCGATTGCGATTAAACCTATTTCTATTTGTGATAATAACGAATCTAAGAAATTCAAACTCTCCGGAGCTACATAAAGTAGTTTAATTTCCTGATTAAGGATTTTTTGATAAATTTCTTGTTGTTCATTTTCGTTTTGACTACTATTTACAAATGCAGCTTCGATTCCATTAGACTTTAGTCCATCTACCTGATCTTTCATAAGAGCAATCAATGGAGAAATAACTAATGTAATACCAGAAAGAAGTAAAGCAGGAAGTTGATAGCAGATAGATTTTCCACCACCAGTAGGCATGATTACAATATTATCATGACCATTAAATATAGAATTAACAATGTCTTCTTGTAATGGTCTGAAGCTATCATACCCAAAATATTCTTTTAGCGTGCTTAAAATTTGTTTTTGATCTGGCATAAATGCAAAGAAAGGAAAAAAGCTTTCAAAAAATAAATGATACTGGTAGAGCTTATCAAAATATTTATAGTGATTGATTTTTCTATTTAAAAAGCCCAATGAATAGACATAATAAAGCTTGATTGCTTTTTTGATATCTTAGACATGTTGGTCAATTAGGATAGTATTTCCATCAGGATCTGTTAATACAATACTTGCTGGTCCACTTGTGTTCTCGTCCGCCTCTTTTTGTAATTGTATGTTTTTGTTTTTGAGGTGCTTTTGAATTTCTCTTATGTCTTCAAAATTTTCAAGTTTATTAGCTTTTTGACCCCATCCTGGATTGAAAGTAATAATATTATTTTCAAACATTCCTTGAAAAAGCCCGATAAGAGTTTTCTCATTTTTCATTATTAAATAATTGTTTTTTATGTCTCCTGCAAATACTTCAAACCCTAAGTTTTCATAAAACTCTTTTGAGATATGGATATTCTTGACATTTAGACTTATTGAAAATGCACCTAATTTCATTTTTATGTATATTGTTGTGAATCATAAAATTAATGAAATTTCTATTTATCAAAAGAAGCGTAACTAATGTTTTGAAATAAAATGTATTGAGTATATTATAAAAATAAATCAGAGCTTAAATAACGATCACCGCGATCACAGATGATTGCAACAAGAACTCCGCTATCTATAGTTTCTGCTAATTTTAAAGCCGCGGTAACAGATCCACCGCTGCTCATACCAGAAAACACGCCTTCTTCTTTTGCTAATCTCTTAGCCATTTCTGTAGCTTCTTCTTGACTAACTTCTATAACTTGATCCACTTTCGAAGGATTAAATATTTTTGGTAAATATTCTTTAGGCCATTTTCTTATTCCAGGAATTCTTGATTCATCTGTGGGTTGTACACCTACAATCTTAACTTCTTGAGATTGTTCTTTTAAATAGGTAGATGTTCCCATAATGGTTCCTGTAGTTCCCATAGAAGAAACAAAATGTGTAATCTTTCCATCAGTATCTTTCCAAATTTCGGGACCAGTAGTTTTGTAATGTGCTTTCCAGTTGTCATCATTAGCAAATTGATTTAGCATAACGTATCCGTCGTTGTTTACTTTTGATTCTGCGTAATCACGTGCTCCTTCAATACCAACATCCGCAGAAGTCAATGTCACTTTTGCACCATAAGCTCGCATGGTTTGAACACGTTCTTTGGTTGAATTTTCTGGCATCACAAGTTCAATATCTAAATCAAAAATACCTGCAATCATTGCCAGAGCAATACCAGTGTTTCCGCTTGTAGCTTCTATTAATTTTGTGTTTTTACCAATATCTTCACGATCTAACGCAGACTTTATCATATTATAAGCTGCACGATCTTTTACACTTCCTCCAGGATTATGTCCTTCTAGTTTTAAGTATAATGTTATGTTTGGGTTATTAATTAGGGAAGTAGCTTTTACTAAAGGCGTATTTCCAATGAGATCTAAAATGCTATGAGACATTAAATTACTTTTTTTATCTTGATTTCTGATGTGTTTGATATAATCGAATTCTCTGGGACCGAAGAAGTTATCCAAGCATTACCTCCGATAGTGCTGTTTGCACCAATAACAGTAGTACCACCAAGTATTGTTGCATTTGCATAAATAGTAACATTATCTTCTACCGTAGGATGTCTTTTTACATTACGAAGCTTTCTATCTACATATAAACCACCAAGAGTTACCCCTTGGTATATTTTTACATTATTCTTAATAATTGCAGTTTCTCCAATGACAATTCCTGTAGCGTGATCAATAAAAAATGATTCTCCAATTTCTGCTCCAGGATTAATGTCTGTGCCAGTTAATCTATGAGAATACTCTGTCATAAGTCTAGGAATAAGAGGCAATCCAAATTTTAATAGCTCATGGCTTAATCTATAGATCGCAATAGCATAAAATCCAGGGTACGCGAGATAAACTTCTTCAATAGAATTAGCTGCAGGATCACTTTTTATAAAAGAATCTGCATCCTTATTAAGTTTTTGTAATATTTCAGGGAGCTTTTCTAAATAAGATTGCCATATTTTACAACAAGGTCTTTCAGTTTCCCAACAGGCAAGATCTACCAACTCTTCAAAAGTTTGTTCAAGTATAGCAATGTTTTTTTCTACTTCTGTGTCAGAATCGAATAAGGTGTAAAAAAGAAGATTAGTGAAATACTCTGTTCTCTCCTTAAGTTTTAGCTTTAGATTAGGATTCTTTTTCTGTTTTTCAATCTTAGCTATAATTTGTTCTCTTTCTTTAGTCATAGTGCCTATTTTGAAAAGTCTAGTAAATATATAGAATAAAGAAATAGAGAAGTCTTATTTAAATACAAATACTTACATTTTTACAATAATAATAACAAAGAATGGTCAGAATTGATAGTAATACATAAAATTTGGTTAAAAAGATAAGACGGTTTGGTATTCTTTTAAGATGAATTACCTTTATAAGGTTTACAAAGAACTCGATCTATACTTATTGTTTTTTATAGATATAGTTAGTGATAAGATTAGCACAGGAAAAAAAACTTAATTTATCAAATAATAATAGCATAAATTATGAAAAAACTCAAAAAGGAAGATATTAAACAAGGGGTGTTTAACTTATATGATGAGTATGCACATAGTAAGATTCAGAGAAGAGAGTTTATTGAGAAGTTGGGGATCTATGCTGTAGGAGGAATTACAGTTCCTTCTTTGATGAGTTTTTTAATGCCTAATTACGCGGATAACTTGATAGTTGATAAAAATGACACTCAATTAGATTCTAATTACATTACATATAATTCGGAAAAAGGGGGAGGAGAAATAAAAGCATTGTTTTCTAAGCCTAAAGATATAAAACAAAAATTAGGTGGAATTGTAGTTGTGCACGAAAATAGAGGGTTAAACCCTTATATAGAAGATACAGCAAGGAGAGCGGCGTTGGGAGGTTTTATTACCATTGCGCCTGATGCGCTATCCCCATTAGGAGGATATCCAGGTAATGATGACGAGGGAAGAAAATTGCAAAGAAAACGAGATCGAAATGAAATGCTAGAAGATTTTATAGCAGCATATAAATATCTAAAACAGCATGAAGAATGTAACGGTAAAATTGGTGTGGTAGGGTTTTGTTTTGGAGGATGGGTTTCTAATATGATGGCAGTAAAAATAGCAGATCTAGCTGCTGCTGTTCCTTTTTATGGAAGTCAACCTAAAGAGGATATTGATAAAATAGAAGCTCCATTGATGCTTCAATTTGCTGGTCTCGACAAGCGTGTTAATGAAGGTTGGCCTGAATATGAAAAAGCTCTTAAAAAAGAAAATAAAGAATATGAGGCTTTTACATATCCGGAAGTAAATCATGGTTTTCACAATACAAGTACGCCAAGATATGACAAAGAAGCTGCAGAGTTGGCTTGGAGTCGCACGATACAATTTTTTAAGGAAAAGTTAGTATAGCGTACCTCAATACAATAAAAATATAATCATTAAATCAAAATATATGGAGATTAGAATTCCTGAATTGGCATTCGAGTTTTTAAAAGATCTAAAAAAGAGCAATCATAGGGATTGGATGCAAGAACATAAAAAACGTTATCAATCTAATGAGAAGGATTTGAAAGCATTTTATGCTTCAGTGACGGAAAGGTTAAATGAAGAAGATGAGATAGAGAAAACTAAGGTGTTTAGAATTAATAGGGATGTGCGTTTTAGTAAAGATAAAACTCCATATAATGTGCATAGAAGCGTTAGCTTTAGTCGGGCAGGAGCACATCGAAGAGGAGGATATTATTTAAGATTAGAACCTGGTAATTCTCGCATGGCTGGTGGTTTTTTTAGTCCAGAACCTAAAGATTTATTGCGTATTCGAAAAGAGTTTGAAATGGATGATCAAGAAATTAGAGATATTTTAGATCATTCAGATTTTAAAAAAGCATTTGGAGGTTTTAATACGGCTTATCAAGTAAAAACTGCGCCCAAAGGATTTAGTAAAGATCACCCATCAATTGATTTGATTAAAAACAAATCATTTTTTGTAGAACACAAATTTACCGACAAAGAGGTATTTGCCGAAGATTTCTTGGAAAAACTGATATATCATTATAGGTTATTAAGACCATATTTTGATTACATGAGCGATGTGTTAACAACGGATTTAAATGGAGTTTCTTTAATAGATGGATAATGTAATTTTAGTTGGGTTTATGCGACTACTATCCTATAATTTTAACCACATTTTAATACCAACAAAAAATAAGATATGAAAAGAATAGCAATAAATGGATTCGGAAGAATCGGGAGAGCTGCACTTAAAGTAATTATGGAGGAGCCAAGCTTAGAAGTTGTAGCAGTTAATGATTTAATGTCAATTGATAATGCTCAGTATTTACTAAAATATGATAGTGTATATGGAATTTTTGATAAAGAAGTGAGTATTCAGGATGATCATTTACTTGTAGATGGTCAGAAGATATTATACTTCAATCAAAGAGACCCTGAACAACTTCCTTGGAAAGAAAATAATATTGATGTCGTAATAGAAAGTACGGGTTTCTTTACAAATAGAGAAGATGCAGAAAAACATATTAATGCTGGTGCTACTAATGTTGTGATTTCTGGACCAACAAAAAGTAAGGATACACCAACAGTAGTCCATGGAGTTAATACAGAAGATGGAAAAACAGCTATATTTTCTTGTGCTAGCTGTACTACGAATAATATTAGTCCTGTTGTAGAAATCTTAGGGAGAACTATTGGAATTAAAAAAGCAATATTAAATACTATCCACGCGTATACAGCTTCGCAAACTTTGGTTGATGCACCATCAAAGAAAAATCCTAGAATGGGTAGAGCAGGAGCAGTTAATCTTACACCAACTTCGACAGGAGCAGCAATTGCAACAACAAAAGCGTTGCCACAATTCGAAGGTAAATTCGATGGTATAGCTGTTAGAACTCCTGTACCTGTTGGTTCCGTAAGCGATGTGACGTTTATAGCCGAAAGAAACACTACTGCTGAAGAAATTAATGAAATACTTTTAAAAGAAGCTAAAACCGATAGATATCTTAAAGTTTTGGATGTTACCTATGAACCTATCGTTTCTTCTGATATACAAATGAATCCTTTTGCTTCTACTGTGGATGCATCTATGACAAGAGTAGTAGATGGTGATTTGGTTAAAATTATGATCTGGTATGATAATGAGTGGGGTTTTACGAATCAAATGATTAGACAAATTTTAGAACTATAATACGTTATGGAACAAAGTATATCCAAAATCTTATGGTTTTGTTTGTAATAATTTTAACATAAACTAAGCTTTCGTATTATATTTTTGAGAATTCAATATCAAAAACTACTGATTATTAAGAATAAATACGAAGCTTTAGCATGAGATTTTGGATTACTGTACTTTTATTTAGTTTAGGACATCAAGTTTTTTCCCAAAAAAATACTGCCGAAAAAAGATCTTTTATTGTTGGTACCACTTCAGAAAGCATAACAATTGATGGTCAGTTAGATGAAGCTATCTGGACAAAGTTAGAACCTGCTAAAAATTTCACACAGTATTTCCCAAATGATTCTTTACCAGCTGCTGCGCAAACAGAAATATACATGTGTACAGACAAGAAAAATTTGTACATAGGAATTAAATGTTATGCTGCAGGAAATGATTGGGTAATAGAATCCTTGCGTAGGGACTATCGTGCAGGAGGAAATGATAATATCACTTTACTATTCGATACTTTTGATGATCAAACCAATGCATTCTATTTTGGAATTAATCCAGAAGGTGTTCTAAGAGAAGGAACTATAAGTAATGGAGGAAATGTTTTTCAGGATTTTTCTACTTCTTGGGACAATAAGTGGAGAGGTAATGCTAAAAAATACGATGGTTATTATACCGCAGAACTAGAAATTCCTTTTAGCACTTTTAGATATCCAACACCTTCTAAGAAATGGGGGTTTACTTCGTATCGATTTGATACACAGTCTAATGAAATAAGTACATACCCAGGAACACCGCGAAATCAAGTTGTTTTCACGTTAGCATATCCCGCAGAGATGATCTGGGAAGAAGATTTGACCACTAAGAGTAGTGCGGTTTCTTTGATTCCATTTGTTTCTACAGGGATCAATAAGGACTATGAGGATAATCTACCAACGGATCAAATTTTTGAAGTAGGAGGTGATGCTAAAATTGCATTAACACCTGGTTTAAATTTAGATTTAACCGTAAATCCCGATTTTTCTCAGGTCGAAGTCGATGAACAAATAACGAACCTAGATCGATTTGAGATCTTTTTTCCAGAGCGAAGACAATTCTTTTTAGAAAATGCAGATCTTTTTGGACAGTTCGGTTTTTCTAATATTAACCCATTTTTTTCTAGACGTATTGGGGTGGGAGAAGATGTAGTAACTGAGGAATTGGTACAAAATAGGATTTATGGAGGTTTACGAATAAGTGGAAAGTTAAATCCGAATACCAGAGTTGGTATATTAAACATGCAAACAGCTTCTAGTAAATCGCAAGGAATTCCCGCAACTAATTTTGGCGTTGGAGTTATACAAAGAAAGATAGGTGTACGTTCTAATATTGGAATTATTGGTGTAAATAAACAAGCCGTAAATTTTGATGAAAATCTAGATACTTTAGATATAAATCGGTATAATAGAATGATAGGACTAGATTATAACTATTCTACTAAGAGTAATACTTGGTTTGGAAAAAGTTTTATTCACTCAACTTTCTCTCCTGATACCGATATGTCGATAGCACAAGGTACAACTGTGAATTATAATACTAGGAAATTTGGAGCATTATGGAAGCATGAATATGTTCATGAAGATTATAATGCAGAAGTTGGATTTACGCCCAGAACTAATTATGTAAGAATTAGTCCCTCTGCAGAACTTAGGTATTATCCTCAAAATGATTTTTTAAATAACTATAGTTATGGCGCGGAGGCGGATGTCTTTTGGAGACCCGAATTTGGGAAAACGGATCATTTTTTCTCAGTTGGGTTAGGAGGGGAATTGTCCCAAAGATCAAATTTTGGTTTTAATTTAAATCATAGTTATGTATATCTTTTTGATCCATTTGATCCAACAGGTACTGATTCAATAGAGTTGGCTGCAGATCAAGATTTTTCTTGGATAAGTTTTACCGGAAACTATCGTAGTGATCGACGAAAAGTATTTAGTTGGAATCTAAGTCCATACGTCGGAGAATATTTTAATGGTTGGAGATACGGTACTAGAGGAGGCTTTAACCTACGTTTTCAGCCCAAAGGTTTTTTCTCTCTAAATTACGCAGTTAATGTTTTTGATTTACCTCACTTAGATGGCACAAGAGAGACTTATTTAATTAGCCCCAGGATAGATTATACGTTTTCTAAAAGTTTGTTTACGTCTGTTTTTGTACAGTATAATTCACAAAATGATAATACCAACATTAATGCACGAATCCAATGGAGGTTTGCTCCAGTATCAGATTTAATACTCGTATATACAGATAATTATCTAACAGGAAATGTAGATGATCCAATGAATCGATTTGCTTTTGATGTAAGAACTCGTTCCATAGTCTTAAAAATCACGTATTGGTTAAACTTGTGAAATAGTTGATCAGATATCGTTTAGTTTTTAGTATTCTATAGGTATTCTCATAATAGTTTCTACACCATTGTTATTTTTTAGATTTCTGAATGTGAAGTCAAAATTCTTATTATAAAGGGTAAATAACCTGTCTTTTATATTTTTAATGCCCATTCCCGAAGATTCAACATCTTTTATGATCTCTCCATTATTGGTAATGTTAATTAATAATTTATTATTCTTTTTTGAGATACTTAGCTTGACATTAAGGTTTTCTACAGTATAAGAATATCCATGTTTAAAGGAATTTTCAATAATAGGTTGAATAATCATACTTGGAATTAAAGTATCCTCTATATCTTCTTCTATTTGAATATCCATGGTTAAATGATCAGAAAATCGTATTCTCATAATATCGATATATTTATTTAATAATGATATCTCTTGATGTAAAGGAATTAAATTCTCATTTTTAATGATTAAAACTTCTCTTAATAAATCTCCTAAAAAAACAATCATATCCTGAGCTTTTTTTTGATCTTCTATGATTAAAGCAGAAATACTGTTAAGGGTGTTAAAAAGAAAATGAGGGTTTAGTTGAGATTTTAACGCTTCCATTTTAACATTAATAAGTTGTTCTGATAATTGTGCTTTTTGTACCTCCATTTTACTGGTTCTATTAATGTAATAATAAGAATAGATGATGCTTACAAAACCTACATACCCCAGAAAATCACGACCCGAAGAATGCACTAACTCAGATATGATTTCGCTTTTAGATAAGGAAATAGTACTATCTTCGGTAATTATTAAATAAATGACTCCTGATAAAGTAACAAGTAATCCATAAATCCATGATAATACGAAGTGGATGGGAATGATATATACCCATTTATAGTTTCGATTGATCATAATTTTTGTTACTATAAGAATAATGAAAACTATAGGAGTAATGATAATTGTTGTAGGGATTATTTGTTGAATGATTATGCGAAACCATTCGGTGTTTTCAATAGCTCTATCTTCAAGATAATTTAAAAAAAATTCTTGCAGTATCGTCACTGTTTTGTATCCACTGACGTACCCCATAAGGATTAAGAATAGTTTTTTATCTATTAATTTTCTCAATTACACTCCCATTTTGGTTAAAAACGTTTTTTTGTAACTCTTACTAATCCTAAATTGATTACTGTCTTTCATTTTTACATGAATCGCTCCATAGCCCGAGTTTATAAGTTCCTTTATGAAATCAATATTAATAATTGTGGATCGATGGATTCTTATAAAATGATCTGGATTTAACATATCAAGTAGGTTTTGTAGAGATTCCCTAAGGAGGTACTTTTTGTTTTCTGTATATATTTCTGCATAGTAGTTAGAAGCAGTTATATATGTAATTTCATTTAGAGGGATAAATATAGTTCTGTTTCTTAATGGGATAGGAAGTTTTTTGATGGGATTTTTATCCGCAACACGAACATGATTCATTAGGTTGTTTACCTTTTTTTGAAGCAGAGAAGTGTCTTTTTTATGAAAAGCCTCAATTGCTTTATTAACAGATATATAAAACCGACTTTCATTAAAGGGTTTTAATAAATAATCAAAAGCAAAAAAATTAAATGCTTTTAATGCATAAGCGTCAAAAGCCGTTACAAATATTATCATAGGAGCTTTGACTGAAATTTTCTCTAGAATATCAAAACCGGTCATGTCTTTTAGTTTTATATCTAAAAAAATAAGATTGGGTTTTAATGTGTCGATCATTAAAATAGCTTCCTTTCCAGTTTTGCATATACCAATGACATTAATCATGGGCTCCGTTCTAAGTAAGTTATTAATTAAGTTCCTTGCTAAAGGTTCATCATCAATAATTAATGCTGAAATTTTCATGTCCCTGATATCTACATTTTTATTATGCGTTTATGGAACAATTTAGACAAAAAATGTATGTCAATCATTTATTAAATGCATTCACATCAAAATATGATGTATTCACTTCAAAAAAAAGGTGATCTACTTCAAAGTGGTGTAGAGATATTACAAAAACAAATAATTTTAAATTGAAATAACGAAAACACATCATCTATTTATTATTTAATTTAAAAGAACAAAAAAATGAGAAAACTTTATGTTTTAATACTAGTTATAGTATCATCGGTAGCTTATTGTCAAGAGGTAACTACAGTTTTAGATTCTCCTGATGCGATTGTAGATGATGCTTTGGCTATAGATTTCAGAGGTAATTTATATGGATCTAATTTTTTTGGAGATTCAGTCTATAAAATTGCACGATCAGGAGAGGTAAGTGTATTTGTATCCGGATTGGCTAATCCTAATGGATTAGCTTTTGATCGTCAGGGTAATCTTTTTATAGCAGAATTTAGTGCCTCCGTTATCCACAAATATGATAAGGAGGGGAATTTGTTAAAAAGTTTTCCTGTAGATGGAATACCTTCTGGAATGATTCAGTCAAGGCATAGAAATTCGATTATTTTTACTGATGTACGTAATAATGGAATCAAAGAATTATTATCGGATGGAACAGTTAGGGTGTTGTATACTGGAGAACCGCTTAATGCCCCAGTGGGTTTAGCTTTTGATAGAAGAGGGATGCTATACATTGGAAACTTTAATGATCGAAAAATATATAAATTAAATACCAGAAGTGAAGAATTAGAATATATTGCTACAGTTCCTGATTCCGGTACAGATTTTCCTTTCTTAGGATTTATCACTTATGCAAATGGTTCACTTTTTGGTACCAATTATGGAGAACATAAAATTTATGAAATCAATCCTGAAAGAATTGATGACGTTTCCATTTTCGCAGGAAGTGTTAACGGGGCTATGGATGGAGATATTACCGAAGCTACCTTTTCTTATCCTGCAGGAATTATAGCTAATAGAACAGGAACTGCATTATATGTTTCTGAACTTAGTGGATTAGGGAATATAAGAAAGATATCAAGCAGACCCTATTTTCCTCGACGTAATTTTAGTGTAGAAATATTACAAAATCCTGTAAAAGATATACTTGACCTTAAATTTAATTCAAAAAACGAAGGAATTATAAATATTCGAATTTATAGTCTGTTAAAAGGTGATTTGATTTTGGAAAGCCAGCAATTTATGGAAAAAGAAGTGTTTAAAACTCAGATTAATATAGAAGATTTTAGAAGAGGAGGATATATTTTAAAGGCAGAAAAGAACGGGAATATTAGAAGTAAAATTTTCATAAAAAATTAAAAATAAGACGAGTAGTTTATAAAATTGAAATAGGAATATGTCATAAAATAAAACATATTCCTATTTTTAATTTCAATATTCTAAATCTGACTTAACCCTCCATCAACTTCTAATTCTACACCGTTAATGTAAGAAGCATCATCAGAAGCTAAAAATAGTGCAGACTTGGCAATTTCATCAGAGCTTCCGAAACGTCCTAAAGGAACTTGTTCAGCGAATCCTTTTCCCATTTCTTCTACAACATCTTCTGGTAATCCCATCTTGCCATAAAGAGGTGTTTCAATAGGTCCAGGAGCTATTGCATTTACTCTAATACCTCTTGATTTCACTTCGGATGTTAAAACTCTCTGATATGCACGTAATGCACCTTTTGATGCTGAATATATGCCTAATCCATCAAACCCTTTTTGATGAACAACAGAATTTGTAAATAGAATTGTCCCTCCATCATTGATATGAGGTAAAGCTTCTTTAGTAGCGATGATCGGACCTTTTACGTTTATATCAAAAATGTTGTTATAATGTTCTTCTGTAACATCAGTAGTTGGTGTAGGAGTTGCAATTCCAGCATTTAAAAATAATATATCAATTTTTCCATATTTGTTGGTTGCTTCTTCTATAAGCCTTTTATTATCTGCAGCGATACTAACATCCGCTTTGACCGTTATAAAGTCTCCTTTTAGTTCTTTCGCTACTTCGTCAAGAGCTTCTTGTCTTCTTCCAGAAACTACTACTTTGGCGCCTTCTTGAAGATATAATTTAGCAGTAGCTAAACCAATTCCGCTATTAGCTCCTGTAATTACTGCTACTTTGTTGTTTAATTTACTCATGTTATATGTGTTTTATTTGAAACAATCGTTTCAGATTAAGTTAAAAAAAATATTAATATAGTATTGTAAGTACCATTTTGATTAAATTTCTAAGCTCATTTTCATTCGAATTTAGGATTCCAGTCATTCTTAAGCCTTGGATGGATGAATATAAATATAAAGCATATTGTCCAGCAGTTTGTTTTTCGTTAAAAACCTTTTCCATTTGACCATTATGTACAACATCTTCTAAAAGTGCAATCATTTGTTCCTGATTTTGCTCCATAAAAGATTGTATTAAGGGTTCTTGATTGGACATTTCGGATTTACAATTCACGATTAAACAACCTTTATGATCTTCGTCTTCCAATATATCTTTTAAATACCATTCGAAAATTGAGAGTATTGTATCAGAAGCGTTATGTGTATTTACTATTTCTTTACTCATATTCTTGTTACCTGCATTTTGGTAAAAAGAAAGTACTTGCATAAACATTCCTAATTTACTTCCAAAAGAATTATAGATACTTGATCGGTTAAGATTGGTAGCATCCACCAAATCTTGCATAGAAGTTCCATTGTATCCCTTTTTATGGAATATTTCAGTTGCTTTTTGCAATACATTGGTTCTATCGAAAGTTTCTACCTTTGGCATACTTTAATGAAATGATCGTTTCAAAATTAATTATAACTTCATTATAATACTGTTATAAAAATACTAAATTTTAAAATTATTTATAAAACGAGTTTCATCATTATGTCCGTTTGCTTGTCGGTACCTAGCATAAAACTATGTTTGTCAAAGGTTTTGAACCCATTTCGTTCATAAAACCTTATAGCATCTGTGTTTTCGTCCCAAACTCCCAACCATATAAAATCTTTCTTCTGATGTTTTGCAATTAGGATAATAGTATCAAGCAATTGTTGTCCAATACCTTTACCTTGATACTCCTTTATAACATAAATACGTTCTATTTCTATTGATTCCCCTTTTATAAGTTCTGTTTGAGCTTTTCCTGTGTTCAATTTAAAATAACCAATAATTTCATCTTTGTATAATGTAAAGAAGAATTGAGATTCTGGATTAAGAACCTCACTTGTGATTTTTTCTAAAGTAAAACTTTGATTTAAGTAATAATCTATGTTTTCGGGAGTATTATACGGAGGGCCAAAGGCATCATAAAAGGTTTGGCGACCAATTTCTAGAAGTTTACGACTATCCTTAGGGAGAACATTAATTATTTTTAGTTCTATAGGTGTCATTATTATAGACTTTAAACTATTCTTTTAATAACTCTTAATTTATGAGTGTATAATCTTTTTTCTCCATTAAAAATCCCAGTGTGATCTATACGATCCACGCGCACTTTACCGTGTGCGTGGATAATATAGTTATCTTTCATAATAATACCTACATGAGTAATTGCTCCTTCTTCATTATCAAAAAAGGCCAAATCACCAGGCTCACTTTCTTCTATAAAGCTTAAAGGATCTCCTTGTGTTGCTTGCAAAGAAGCATCACGTAATAATTTGTATCCATTTAATTTATAGACCATTTGTGTAAAACCACTACAGTCAATACCAAAATTGGTCTTACCACCCCATAGATAAGGAGCGTTTAGAAATAGGTAAGCAGTTTCTATCAGTTTTTCTTTAGATTGTATTTCTGTAATCCTATTACCATCATATTGATGTTTAAAAAAATCTAGTGCTCCTAAAGAGGATCCCAAAGCAATTGGCATTAATTGATTGTCTTCACAACTAACAAAGTCAATTAAGTCTGCACTGACATCTAACGATTTGGTGTTAAACTGTTTGTATTGATCCTCAGTGACTTCTATATATTGTTTATTATCGATCCACCCTTCATATGTATCAAATGCTAAACGGATTCGACTCCATTTTTTTCGTTTTTCTAAAACTTTAAAGTGTTCACCATACAGAACTTGTGATACCATTTCACTTGGATCATTAGGTTCAAAACGTAATGGCACAATACTAAGATTGCAAATACCGTAGAGCATGAATATTTATAGCTACTATATATTAAACATTTAATAAATTCGGATTGCTAATCCTTTTAATTTGTGTTATACACGTTCGATTACCATTGCAGAAGCTCCACCGCCTCCGTTGCAGATAGCTGCAGCTCCAGTTTTTGCATTATTTTGCTCTAGCACATTCATCAAAGTAATCAAGATACGAACACCTGAGCATCCTAGGGGATGTCCTAAGGACACAGCACCACCGTTGACATTTGTATTAGAATCATTTAATCCAAGAATTTTCATATTAGCTAGCCCAACTACAGAAAATGCTTCATTGAACTCGAAAAAGTCTACATCATCTAAAGAAATACCTGCTTTATCAATTGCTTTTGGTAAAGCTTTTGCTGGTGCTGTGGTAAACCATTTTGGTTCTTGCGCAGCATCTGCATAACTTTTAATTTTCACCAATGGTTTTAATCCTAGTTCAGCTGCTTTTTCTGCGCTCATTACTACGACAGCACCAGCACCATCATTTATAGTAGAAGCATTCGCTGCTGTCACTGTTCCTTCTTTTGTAAAAGCAGGACGTAATGCAGGAATTTTTTCCATTTTTACATTCTTGTATTCTTCATCTTCAGTAATCATAATAGGCTCACCTCGACGCTGAGGAACAGGTACTGGAACTATTTCATTCTCAAATTTACCTTCTGACCAAGCTTTAGCAGAACGTTCATAAGATTGAATGGCAAAGGCATCTTGATCTTCTCTACTAAAGTTATGTTCAGTAGCACATAAATCTGCACAAACCCCCATAGCATTTTGATCATATACATCAACTAAACCATCTCTTTGCATTCCATCTTCTAATGTTTGCGAACCAAATTTATGACCGGATCTAAGTCTTACATAATGCGGAATTAAACTCATATTTTCCATTCCACCAGCAACTACAATATCTGCATCTCCCAATGCAATAGTTTGTGCGGCGTGCATTACAGCTTTCATTCCACTAGCACATACTTTATTAACAGTTGTACAAGGAACAGTATCATTAAGTCCAGCACCTAAAGCAGCTTGTCTTGCCGGAGCTTGTCCATTTCCTGCTTGTACTACATTTCCCATAAATACTTCTTGAACCAATGAAGGATCTAAGTTAATTTTATCTAATGCACCTTTAATTGCGATTGATCCCAATTGAGTAGCAGGAACAGTAGATAAACTACCTAAAAAACTACCTATTGGTGTACGTGCTGCTGATACTATTACAACGTCTTTGCTCATTATACTATATTTAATATGTGTGTTTGTTATTCTGCGAATTTAAGGATTTTTAGAGGATATACATAGCTAAGTTTTTGATTGAATTATTGATTATTAAATAGTATTGAAGTAGTATTTTTTAGACTTCTTCATACTGACTTATTTTTTAGTACTTTTGAGTTATATATACGAATATCCTTGTGAAGAATTTTTTAAATAATTTTTATAAAAATCAATCCTTTTTATATAAGGTTTTTCTTTTTGTAATTACATTAATACTTATCGTTTACTTATTTCCTAAAGGAGGTGTTTTTAAGTATGAATTTACTAAAGGTAAACCTTGGCAATATGAAAATTTATATGCTCCTTTTGATTTTGCTATAGCAAAGACGGAAGACGAAATTATTGCGGAGAAAAAAAGAATTGAGGATAATATCATTCCTTATTTTGAGTATGATACTATCGTATCAAACTTGGCTAAAGATAGATATGAAGCAGCTTTTAAAAGTAATCTAGAAGTATTAGATCAAAGTAGTTCTGGAAAGCAAGCAAAACTTTTTGGTAGAATTATTCTTAATGATATTTATCGATATGGTGTATTACAAGAGGCATATAGTTATGAAAATAAACGACAAATATTTCTTAATAAAGGTAACAAAGCAGAAGCTATTACTTTTGGACAAATATTAACTCCAAATCAAGTAACAACGCTTATTAACTCAAGAATAGATAAGAGTGAGTATACTAAGTTTAAAAGTGGTTTTGTTGCATTGTTTTATGATCTAATTAAACCAAACGTTACCCTTAATCAAAAATTAACTGAGAGTACCCTCGAAAATGAATTGTCGCAAGTTCTCACAACAAGAGGTAGTGTTTCTAAAGGTAGTAGAATTATAGCAAAAGGAGAAGTTGTAGAAGGCAATCGATTACAAATATTAACATCGCTAAAAGCTGAATATGAATCTCAGGTTTGGAGTGACAAGAATTTTTATTGGATTGTTTTTGGATATGGTATTTTAGTGGCTTTGGCGCTCTTAATGTTATTACTTTTTATTAGAAAATATCGAAGAGATATCTATGATAATAATACCCAGGTAACATTTATAGCGTTCAATGTTTTATTAATGGTATTGATAACTACATTGGTAGTAAAATATAAATCGGATTATATTTATATAGTACCATTATGTATTTTGCCATTAATTCTAAAAGCATTTTTTGACTCGAGACTTGGGTTATTTACACATGTTGTAACTGTATTGATTTTAGGTTTTGTTGTACCCAATAGTTATGAGTATACTTTTTTGCAGATTATTGCTGGAATCGTTACTATACTAACTATTTCGGAGTCTTATAAAAGGGCAAATTTGTTTATTACCGTTGGACAAATTACCGCTATTTATATTGTAGCATATATCGCCTTTCATATTATTCATGAAGGGAGTATTAGTGATATTGATTGGACAACTATAGGATTGTTTGTTATAAGTGGTTTTGCAACGTTAATTGTACATCCATTAATTTACGCTTATGAGAAAATGTTTGGTTTGATCTCTGATGTTTCTCTTTTAGAACTGAGTGATACCAATTCATCTCTATTAAAAGAATTATCGGATAAAGCTCCTGGAACATTTCATCATTCGCTTAATGTTGCAAATATTGCCGAGGCTGCTGCTAATGAGATAGGAGCAAATGTAATGCTTGTTAGGGTAGGAGCTCTTTATCACGATATAGGTAAAATGGCCAATCCTACTTTTTTTACGGAAAACCAAACAGCATCAGGAAATGCACACGACGTTTTATCTCCTAAAGAAAGTGCTAAGATTATTATAAATCATGTAATTCGTGGTATCGAAATAGCAAAGAAAAACAAGCTTCCTGATCGAGTGATTGATTTTATAAGAACACATCACGGAACAAGTACTGTTTACTATTTTTATATGAAAGCTAAGGAGATTAATGAAAATGTTAATATAGAAGATTTTCAATATCCTGGTCCAAAACCATTTTCTAAAGAAACGGCTATTTTAATGATGAGCGATAGTGTTGAAGCAGCTTCTAAAAGTTTAAAAAACCCTACCAGTAGTTTAATAGATTCTTTTGTAGAAAAAATCGTTAATAAGCAAATGGAAGATGGGCAATTTCTTAATGCAAATATTACTTTTAAAGAAATTCAACAGGTAAAAAAAGTATTCAAACGTAAGCTTACTAATATTTATCATCTCCGAATCGAATATCCAGAATAATTTTTGAAGATTGGTATGTTATTTGATAAGATAGCTAGTAACATAAACCATCTTAAAAATTTACTATGAAATCTTTCAGAAACTTTGTCATTTTAGTATGTTTATCACTAGGATTTAAATCATATAGTCAAGTTAGAATAGGAGGTGACGCTTCTATTGACATAAGTATAAATATTCCAATCCCTGATATTGTAATAGAACAAAGAAAAAATCCAAGAGTAGCTACAAAACCCTCTGTTCCTGTTATACACAACTGTGATCACTTATGTACTCATAATGAAAATGTAAGTTATGGAGAAATTCAAAATCAAAATGGTCCTTTTGGTCGTCAAATATATCAAGTAACTCGAGCAAAATTGGAATCTAGTCCTGTTGGTTCAGAAAGTGTTATTTATCTATTAGATTCGGGAGATGTATTAGAGTTAATAATTGTAACTGCCAATCTTCAAGATTTCAATTATCATAATTATGGAGATACTTGTGACTGTTCACAGAAAAATAGAATAGTGAAAGTACTATTAAATAATCAACAAATACAGTTAAGAGATGGAAGTTTATCATTACAACCAAAAAGAAATGGTTTTCACTCTGTAATAAACTTGCATACTGAATTTGAAGGAGATTTTAACGGAACAGTTAATTTTTAGACAAGTATTTTCCATCCATCCAGAAAGTACCAAAAGGAATTATAGAGCATAAGAGTACAATTGCCAAAGTTTTAATATTCCATTTTCTTTCTGCTTTAATTAAAAAAGCAAAAACGATATAAATCAAAAACAGAAAACCATGAGCCATACCGATTACCTTATTTGGTTCTGGAGACGCAAATAAATATTTTAAAGGCATTGTAACGAATAAGATAAGTAGATATGAAATCCCTTCTAAGTAACTGATTATTCTGAAAGCACCAACCATATGTATTATTTAAAATTGAATGCAAATTTAACGCTCAAAAGACATTTAATCTTACTTATTATCTATTTTTTATGATTAAAATCTAATTCGAAGATTTCTAAATCAAAATAGGAGATAGTAGATAATAAATGATCAAAAATATCGGCTACTATTTTTTCATAGTTTTTCCAGATTTTATCATTACTAAATGCATATATTTCTAAAGGAATACCCTGTGAAGTAGGAGCTAGTTGTCTACTCATTATAGTCATATTGTTATTTACATAAGGGTGATTTTCTAGATATGATTCTACATAGCGTCTAAAAACTCCCATATTAGATAGATTTCTACCATTTACAAGAACTTCTTTATTGATATTATTTTCTGCGTTATAAAATTCTATCTTGTTTTGTGAATCTTCTAAGTAATCTGTAATAAGTTCTATTTTTTTTAAACGATCTATGTCATTTTTAGATAGAAACTTAATACTCGAAGCTTTTATAAGAAGTGCTCTTTTAATTCTTCTTCCTCCAGAATCCATCATTCCTCTCCAATTTCTAAATGATTCAGAAGTTAGGTGGTATGTTGGTATTGTAGTGATCGTTTTATCAAAATTTTGCACCTTAACAGAAGATAAATTAATTTCTACTACATCTCCATCGGCACCGTATTTATCCATAGTAATCCAGTCTCCAATTCTTACGGTATCATTAACTGCGACCTGTATACTAGCTACAAAACCTAAAATTGTGTCTTTAAAAATTAATAGAATTACTGCTGACATCGCACCAAGAGCAGTAAGAAAAGTCCAGATAGATTTTCCTGTGACTGACGAAAAGATAAAAATTCCACCGATAGCCCAAACTATGATCATAAATACTTGAACATAACTATCTATGGGTTTATCCTTAAAGGATTCTAAAGATTTTAAAAAATCTCTAAAGGTTCTAAGTACACTTCTTACAATCCATATAGTTAGAGCAATGACCAAAATATCAAAAAGAATCTCTAAGTAACCTTCTGTAGTAGGAAAAGCGATAAATAATTGTGGAAATATCCAAATACTTATGGATAACGGTACTATATGAGATAAATAATCAAAAGTCTTATTCTTTACTAAATAATCATCAAAAGTGTTTCGTGATTTAGAAGCATAACTTTTAAAAAGATTAAGTATTACTTTTCTTATAATTCGATCGATAAGAAAAAGTACGATGAGTAAAATAAATGTTCCTATAAGAACATTTAAATATTCTGCTATGTTTTCTGAAATACCATAAGAAACTAATAGTTTATAAAAGTACCTGATTAATTCTTCCATAAAAGAGAATTACAAAATGGTTTTTGATGATTGTTTTAATCGATAATAATATTTACTCGATAAAGTGTTATACCAGATTAAAAATTGCAGCTGCATATAAATAAAATCTAACAAACCTTAACAACCCAAATAGTAAATAGCTAGTAAAGGAATATCTAATCATTCCTGCAGCAATACTTGTTATAGAAAAGGGTATTGGTAATAATGCACCTACTACAATTAAAAAACCTCCCCATTTTCGAGTATTTTTTATGTGTTTTGCCATTTTTACTTCTAGATATTCGTGAACCGAAGGGATCTTAGTTATTGATTTTCCTATAAAATATGAAATAACACCTCCTAGATATGACAATAGAGCTAATATGGATAAATACAATATGGGACTACTCGCTTTATCACTCCAAGCGATAAAAATTTCTGGAGGTATAAGACCTAAAAGAGATTCTGAAGCGAAAAACACACTAAAAACTATATAGTCAGAGTAGTTTTTCGTTACATATAATAAAAGATCGTTAATGTTTATAACAAAGTAATTAACGATTAATAATCCAGCAATAAACAATAGAATGGGAGGTAGTGCCTTTTTAAGACTGGTACCTAAAAACTTATAAAAACCAGTATAACTGTAATACTGATGCAATAACTGCAATCTTGTTTTCTTAACAGATCGGGGATTCATTTTCATAACAATTTTTCCTCAAGGGGACAAAAATAATATTTAATTGATTTTTTGACGTTTATAAAATCATAAAATTTGTCGATAAAATGTTATTATCATTACAACTTTTTATTTTTTGTCTAAATGATTGGTTGTTAACGAAAAAAGTATTTAATTTAGTATATGTTTTTGAATAAAAAAAGACCTTGAAAAATCAAGGTCTTTTTTTATTTATATATAAGATACTTTAATGGATATCTATTTTAGGCATTTAAGGCATCTCTATAATCAGCCAAATCCATTACATTCATTTTGTTTTTCAGATCTTTCAATAATGAAATAAGATACATAAGACTTTCTACTGGATTTACGTCTTTATCTGTTTCTACTGGAGTTTCATTTTCTTCAATAGGCTCATCATCAGGAATTGGGATTAAGAAGCTATCATTTTCTTCTATATGTTCGTAGGTAAGTCTTAAAACCTTAACCACTAAAGGTACTTGTTGTTCTAAAGCAAAAGTTCTTAGGGTTTTAAGATCTTCAATTAGTGTGTCTGTGTTGATACCAGATTGTCCTAGATCAGTCAGAATTTTGTCTATTAATTTGAGTGCCTTTTTATTTTCCAAGGATGATAAAATTAGTATGGTTTAAAAAAATGATTCTGGCAAATTTAACCCTTTATATAAATCTTTAAAATCTTTTAAAACAAATAAATTTATTTTTTAGTGTTAAAAAATAAATCTCTAATTATTATAACAAAAAAAAGAGAGGAATATTCCCCTTAATGTATTGATAGGTAACTGTTTATTCTTCAAGAAACCTTTGTATGCTTGTATTCCGGCTAAAGTTTGAGGTTTAACCGTAACCAAAATTCCTTAATCCTCTTTATCTTTGAAAAGTATTCCAATTACAATTTTTCCCTTACTTTTTTTGTTTTCCCCAACACTTACCTCCTTGAATACAGGAGGTAAGTTCTTCTTGGGGTATTTCGTAATTAAAACAGTGTTACAATTTTATCTTTATCTTCTTTTTTTATTGTTATTAATAATTTTCTTTTTCCAAGCTTATTCACCTTATATACTTTAGTTCCAGTTGTCCAATTTTCTTTTCTTATTGCTTGCGGCATCATGGGAAATCCATAACTAAATTTAGATCCATCAGGTTTCGGTCCTATTACTAAAAAATGATTTCTGCTTAGAGAGTTGTTTTTGATTTTGAACTTAATATATTCCGTAAGATTGTTTTTTGTTTTATTATTTCTATTTCTAGTTTTTTTCGCGTCTCCTTTAACCTTTTTGGGTGTATTCAGGATTTTTAGTTTAGCATCTTTAGATAGTTTGGCATCGATTTCATTGAGTACCCGAACATTTGCAGAACCCCAACTCCATATATCTATTCTAGCATTTTCTGCAGTTAAATTTGACGCATCTATCGAAGCAACTTCTGCTGCAATACGTAATTCCTTTGTTTTTCCTTCTAAAACTATTTTACCTATGGGCGCAACAACCTGAATATAATCATTGTCTAGGTTAATAATTTTTGTAGAATCGTGAGTTCCACTTTCTACTTTTTTTATGTTAGGTGCTCCAATGATAATCTTTACATTTTTAGAGGGTTGTATCCATTCTTTTTGATCTAAGTATAAGGTTCCACCTACTACTTCTTTATCAATGTATTCGAAAAGGTTCGTATCGGTGGTGATAATAAGGGTCTCTTTTTTAGAATTGTCTATGATTACTTGTGCGTAAAAATTAATTTTTACAGACTCTATATTTTTTACATTAAAGGTTTTGGTTTCTATTTTTTTGCTTCCTTTTATTTGTCCAATCGTTGTTAAACTGAATAATAATAGTATAGTATTTATAAATGCTTTCATGGTTTTGTGTTTTAAATTGATTTTGGAATTACATTTTCGTTTGATATTAAATGTTTCGTTTTTGATAATAAATAATCAATTCCGAACCTTCCTGAACCTAGTAGTAGATTATAGATGGAAATCCATAAGAAACCCATCGCTGGTAACATACCCCAAATCCCATTATCCCATTTTTGAAAAAATATTGCGACCAACATTGTGCACATTATGAATAAGGAAGCAATTCTAGTTTTTAAACCCAATGCAAGAAATACTCCACCAATGGCCTCGCTTGCTGCTCCCATCCAAGCAAAGAAAACTGGAAACAAAGCAAAAACGCCCCCGTATTCTGCAATATCTTTGGGGAACCAATCTACTACTTCTAGAAAACCTAAATCTGGTGAGCCTTTAGGACTCCAGGGTACTCCAAATTTACTCCCACCAAAATTTACTGCTAGAAAGTATCCACATAATATTCTCGGAAGAGCAAATAGTAAATCAAAAAACCAATACGCCATTGTTATTGGAGTTATTATCATTTTAATTACATTTTTCATGATTGAATTTGTTTTAGATGTTTGATAATCCAAATGTCTAATTTCAATACGATTCTGGCGCCCCAAAACGAAATAGGACTGCTCAAATCATAATTTGAGCCGTCCTATTTAACGTGAGTCGATATGTAATTTCGATTATTTTTTCGCCTCTAGTAATACAATTTCATAATCAGATTTTATGGTAACATTTCCATCTTTTACAGTAGCTTCTATTCCTGAATACGTATCCGTTAAAGCTGTACCATCTTTAAAAATTGAATTAACTTTTATTGTTTTTGTTCCTTTTCGTTGATTTAATCCTATTACAACTCCATCAACGTTGCCATCTTTAGTATATTTTCTCGAAAAAACATAAGGCGTTTCTTGTATCATTTTATGTTTTCCTGCACCAATAGACGGATGATCTTTTCTGAACTTACCAAGTTTTTGCCAGTGTAGTAATAATGATTTTGTTTCTTCTTTTTCCAAATCTTCCCAATTCATATTTGATCTTAAAGTAGCATCACCTTCGGTTCCTTCTATGATTAAAGATCTACCAGTTTCATCACCGTAGTAAACTTGAGAGATTCCTGGAGTTAATAATAACTTAGTAGCAGACTCAAAAGTTTTCTTTCTTTCTTTATCAAATGGGTCTCCGTCATCGTGAGAACTGATATAGTTCATAACACTTTTTCCTATAAGACCTGTTTGTAGTGCAGTACTATATTTACTATACAGTTTCTCATAATTTAGTCGTTTAGCATCGTATTTAAATTGAAAATTGATAAGATTATCAAAGCCATTTGCAAAATAATCTACTTTACGATCTCCGAAATCATAAAATCGTTTTCCATCGATACCATAGCCATATAACTCTCCTAAAACAAAAAATTCATTATTGTCAAGTACTTTGCTAGGATGATTTTTCTTCCATTCTGCAAATGCTATTTTGGCTTGTTCTGCTAGTACTCCCCAAACACCTTCTTCTACATGTTTAACTGTATCTACGCGATATCCGTCAATTCCAAGTTCCCTAACATAATCAGTTAACCATTTAATGATATAGTTTTTGGGAGATTTTTTTAAACCAGTTTTAGCAAAAAAGATTTCTAATTCATCCATTTCTGCTTCTAATCTTCCTTCTTCTTTCCATTTGTTAATTAACGCTTCGGGTAGTTTTACCTCATCATTATTTTCGGTTTTTACATCAGGAAGATTTTTTACCAATGTACATTTTACTGCTGTTTCATAATCTTTATAGGAACATTGCGGTCCTGTACGAACCCAATCATCTGACCATTTAGGGTCTTTATCTGTTACAGGACCTGTATGGTTTATAACCACATCCATCAAGATTCTAATTCCATTTTGATGTGCTACATCTACTAATTTCTTAAGATCATCATAAGTCCCAAAATTTGGATCTATAGAGGTCCAATCTTTTGCCCAGTATCCATGAAAAGCATAAGTGTTACCTGTTCCTTCATCTACACTGTCATGAATTTGCTCTACTAAAGGGTTTACCCAAAGAGCATTAATTCCAAGTTTTTCGAAGTAGCCGTCTTCAATTTTCTGAATTATTCCTTTTATATCACCACCTTCAAAACCACGAAGAACACCTGTTTCTTTTGATCGATCTAAAACCTTGTCATTAGAAACATCTCCATTTTTAAACCTGTCCGCTAATAAAAAATATACATTGGCGCCTTCCCAAACAAAGGGTATATTATCCGCTGTAACTGTTGTTGCTGTTTTCGATTCTAAATTTGCTTTTTCTTCTGAATTTGGTTTAGTTTCATTTTTGCAAGAGATAAAAATGCTAAATAAAAGTAAAATGCTAGTTGTTAATAAATGTTTCATGCGTTTGTTTTTGTGCTTCAAAACAATAATTTTCTCAATAAAGAGTACTAATTAAGTATCGAAACGGTAATAAATACTGGTTGAAGTTGCTAATCTATAAAATTGTGTATAAAAAATGCAGTTTGATTAATTGTGAAATTCATAAAAATGATATACTTATGTTTTATTTTGGGAAGCAGAATATTGTGAAGGAGATGTATTCGTTAATTTCTTGAATACTCTATTAAAGGTAGCTTTACTGTTAAATCCGCATTCGTAAGCGATTCCTAATAAGGATAATTGTTGTTGTTTACCTTCTTTAAGCATTGCTTGTACTTCTTTTACTCGATAAGAATTTACAAAATCATTAAAATTCTTATCAAAACCAGAATTAACAGTCTCAGAAACAACAGACGCTGGTATTTTTAGCATTTGTGATAACTGAGTGAGGTTAAGATCTGGATTAAGAAACGGTTTTTCCTCTTCCATAAATTCCATTATTTTTTTCTTATTTCTAATAACATCACTACTTAATTCAGATGGTGGAGTAGAAGTTGTTTCTTTTACCGATACAGAAAAATTTAAATTATTTAACTTACTAGTATCTGTAAAATATCCTTTTATACCAATATATATAATTGCTACAGCTGTAAAAAAATGATACCACCAACGTTGCGTCCAATGAAGTTCAGTAATAACGGATCCGATAACTCCCTGAAATAAACTATATAAAAAAAGAAAGGAGTAAATAAAAAGAAAGTTCCTAATCCAGTTCAATTCTAGACTATACGTGTTAGAAAAAAAATGTTGAATTTTTTTTCGGTATACATAATATAACTGAATAGTAAATGCTAGATACAGAAGCATCTGAAGGTTTTCTACAACCCCAATAAGGGGTCCAACATATTTTTCGTCCAAAAAAACTTTGAGATAACCATTCTGTGTATCCTCAAAACCTGGTTGCGCAGCATCATAAATGAAAATAGATATTTTGTATACTATATATAAACAAACAGGAATGAAATGTAAGAAGTCTTTTTTTCTAAATTTGAAATTAGAAGTAGTAATTGATTTTATGTAAAAGTATAGTAAAGGACCAATTGCCAATGATAATGCTATGAGCCAATAATTAATCTTGGTATTTCGAAATGTGTCATACCAGTCCATAAAACCAATAGTATAAGAAGTTCTATGATAGCCAGTAATAAAAATTAATAAAGAAAGTATTAAAGCGGATATATGTTTTTTTTTGAAATATCTTACCAATAAAAGAAAAGCAAAAATAAATGCTTGCAGAACCAATAGTAGCAAAGGTGTACTATATAGATTAAATGAAGGGAATTCTAACGGCAACGGAATTGACATAATGCTAATTTAAATAATTCACAGAATTATTTTTTATTTTTTATTTAATTAAAATACTGTTCCTTTGACTATCAATTAAGATTATAATGACGAAATTTAAAGCTTGGATCTCTGCCGCAAGGCTTCGTACATTACCATTGTCAGTATCAGGAATTATTGTTGGATCAGCATTAGCTGGTGGTTTTGGGGTTTCTATTATTTTTTGGTTAGCGATTGCGACTACCTTAGGATTACAAGTCCTTTCTAATTTTGCAAATGATTATGGTGATGGTGTAAAAGGTACTGATAATGAGGATAGAGTAGGACCTCAGCGAGCGCTACAAAGTGGAGCTATATCAGATAAAGAGATGTTTGTAGGTATCGTTCTCACTTCGATTATAACCTTATTTCTAGCTATATTTCTTATTTACGTGTCTTTTGGAAAGGAATATTTCTTTTATTCGATATTCTTTTTTCTTTTAGGCGTTGCAGCTATAGCGGCAGCAATAAAATATACCATGGGTGATTCTGCATATGGATATCGCGGATTGGGGGATGTTTTTGTATTTATTTTTTTTGGATTAGTTAGTGTTGTAGGGTGTTATTTCTTATTTACTAAAGACTTAAATGGATTAATTTTTCTTCCAGCTACCGCAATCGGATTATTAAGTTCAGCAGTGCTAAATCTCAATAATATGAGAGATCATGATAGTGATAAAAAATCTAAAAAGAATACTCTAGTGGTTAAATTAGGTATTGCCAAAGCTAAAATGTATCATTACTTTTTAATTCTGGGAGCGATTTTCAGTATGTTAGTTTATCTTATTTATACCTATAAGAATTATTTTAACTTACTGTTTCTAATAGTTTTGATACCCTTATTAATTCATTTGAATAAAGTTATAAAAACAAAGGATACCAAAAACTTAGATCCAGAATTAAAAAAAGTGGCACTATCCACATTTTTTCTGGCTATATTATTTAGTTTAGGGCAGATTTTATAACTTTCCATTACCATTTTAAAACCTTACACAATGAAAATTACTTTTTTTGGGCAGAATACGTTATTGCTGGAAATCAATGAAGTTAAAGTTTTAGTTGACCCCTTTATTTCTGGTAATCCTATGGCTAAAGACAAAATAAAAATTACAGATTTTAAAGTTGATTATATATTACTAACACATGCACATCAAGATCATACATTAGATGCAGAAGCCATTGCAAAGCATAGTAATGCGATTATAGTATCTAATTATGAAATTGCAATGTATTATCAGGATAAAGGTATAGAAGTACATCCGATGAATCACGGAGGTAACTGGGAATTTAGTTTTGGAAAAGTAAAATATGTAAATGCAATACATACGAGTAGTTTTCCTGATGGAACTTATGGTGGTCAACCTGGAGGTTTTGTAATACAAGCAGAGTCTGCGAATGTTTACATCGCTGGAGATACTGCTTTAACCATGGATATGAAGTTAATTCCGCTAACAACAAAATTAGATTTAGCTATTTTACCTATAGGTGATAATTTTACTATGGGAATTGATGATGCTATTATTGCTAGTGATTTTGTAGAATGTGATAAGGTTCTTGGAGTTCATTATGATACTTTTGGATATATAGAAATTGATCATGAGGATGCTAAAAGAAAGTTTAGAGCCAAAGACAAGGATCTTATTTTATTAGATGTAGGACAGCGTATAGAATTATAATGAAAGCAATCTATCATAAGCATATTTTAGAATTTAAAAGACCAAGTGGAACTTCCAGAGGAGTTCTTAAGACTAAAGAAACTTGGTATATCGTAATTACTTCTAATGGTAAACAAGGTATTGGTGAGTGTGGTATTCTAAGAACGTTAAGTATTGATGATCGACCTGATTATGAAGAAAAACTTAAATGGACTTGTAATAATATTCATTTAGGTGTTGAGCAACTTTGGGAAGAACTCAAAGAATTTCCTAGTATTCAATTTGGTGTAGAAATGGCTTTTAAATCTTTACATAGTGAGTCACCATTTTTGTTATTTCCATCAGAATTTACGAAAGGAATAGATTCGATCCCAATTAATGGATTGATATGGATGGGAGAGAAGGAGTTTATGAAAAATCAGATAATAGATAAGCTAAATCAAGGTTTTGATTGTATTAAAATGAAGATAGGTGCTATTGATTTTGAAGCAGAATTGGAGTTGTTATCATATATAAGATCACAGTTTTCTGAAGAAATTATTGAGTTAAGAGTTGATGCTAATGGAGCGTTTAGCCCAAATGAAGCTTTAGATAAGTTAATAAAGTTGCATAGTTTTGGATTGCACAGTATAGAGCAACCGATAAGGCAAGGGCAATTCGATTATATGATGAATTTGTGCAAAAGATCACCTTTGCCCATAGCTCTAGATGAAGAATTAATTGGTGTTTTTAGTGTAACGGAAAAGAGAAAATTACTACTAACAATAAGACCTCAATACATTATTTTAAAACCAAGTTTAATAGGAGGTTTTAAAGGAACTCAGGAGTGGATCGATATTGCCGAAGAATTAGGAATAAGATGGTGGATTACGAGTGCTTTGGAAAGTAATATAGGATTAAGTGCTATAGCACAATATACCTATACATTACAAAGTAAGATGCCGCAGGGATTAGGAACAGGAAGTTTGTATACCAATAATATAGAAGCTCCCTTGTTAGTAGATACAGGTAGTTTAAAATATCAACAAAATAAGAAATGGGTAGTTTCTTATTTAAATTAAATAATTTATAGATGTATATAGAGCAAGGAAGAAAAGGGAAATTAGGAATGTGGAAATATTTGCCTGTTCCAATCGGTTTTCTCGGTTTAATTCTTTTTAATTTGATGTTTACTCAGGGAGTTGATATTGATGCACTTATGGCTGAGCAGATAGAAACTTTAGGGAAACCACTATTTTTTCTTATTTCTGTAGGACCTTTTGTTATTTTTTTAGCGGGATTACTTTTTTGGGTAAAGGTAGTGCATCAACAAGGTATAACGTCTTTAACTACATCTAGAAAAAAGATAGATTGGAAACGAGTTCTTTTTATGTTTACACTGGTAACACTCTATATTTTAGTTACTACTGGAGTTTTATATTATTTATATCCAGAAGATTTTCAGCTTAATTTTGAATTAGATGCTTTTATTACTTTGGCTATAATGGCAATTATTATTGTTCCGATGCAAACGAGTTTCGAAGAATATTTGTTTAGGGGTCATATGATGCAGGGATTAGGTTTAGCTACAAAAACTAGATGGATTCCACTGATTGTTACCTCTGTAATATTTGGTGCAATGCATTTTGGTAATCCAGAAGTAGCTAAGATTGGTCCTCATATTATGGTTTACTATATAGGGACAGGTCTATTTTTAGGTATTATTACTTTAATGGATGAAGGTTTAGAGCTAGCATTAGGTTTTCATGCAGCGAATAATTTAATAACGGCACTTTTAGTAACATCTTCTTGGACAGCTTTTCAAACAGATTCTATTTTATTGTATACAGGAGAACCCGAGACAGGATTGGAAATATTGATTCCGGTTTTCGTAGTGTTTCCAATTTATATTTTAATTCTTTGGAAAAAATATAAATGGTCAGGATGGAGAGATAAACTATTTGGAAAAGTTAAACCAGAAATTCAAATGGAAAAATAACAAATTATTAATATATAATTTACGTAATCATAACCAACGAATATGTAATAAAATTGAAATTTGGGTATGCAAACAGAAGATACATTTTCTACACCTAAAATACATGACAATTTTAGTATTAATAAGCGATCTTTAGATAATTCTGGTCTGCAACGTATCGCCTATAGTTTTAAAAAAGACGGAGAGTTTTATGAACAAGAAGTGGGTAACTTTCTTCTGGATTGGTTAAATGATAAAGATTATATTGTAGTCAAAACTTCAGGTTCTACCGGAAAACCAAAGAAAATTAAAATTTACAAGCAGCATATGATAAATAGCGCCTTAGCTACGGGTGCTTTTTTTAAGGTAAAAGAAGATACAACTGCCTTGTTATGTTTACCGGCTACCTATATTGCTGGAAAAATGATGTTGGTTCGCGCTATGGTTTTGGGATGGAAAATTGATTTGGTTCCACCTAAAACAAATCCCTTGGATACTGTATATAAACAATATGATTTTTGTGCTATGGTTCCATTGCAATTAGATAATTCTATTAATAGATTACATCTGATAAAAAAATTAATTGTTGGTGGAGGAACCGTACCGGAAAATCTTAAAGAATTAGTGCAAGGGGTCAAAACTAAAATTTTCGAAACTTATGGAATGACCGAAACCATCACTCATGTTGCTGCAAGAAGAATTAACCCAAAAAAGAAAGATAAAAAAGATGCTAAATACTTTAAAGCATTACCAAATATAACACTTAGTACAGACGAAAGAAATTGTTTGATAATCAAAGCACCCCAGTTAAATGATAAAACAATCATCACAAATGATGTTGTAGAGCTTAAAACATACAAGAAGTTTAATTGGAAGGGACGTTATGATAATGTAATAAATAGTGGAGGAGTTAAATTATATCCAGAAGAGATAGAAACTAAACTTCAGTTATTAATTGGGCATCGATTTTTTATAGCAGCTGTTCCAGATGATGCTTTGGGTGATAAAGCAATTTTGATAGTGGAAAGGGATTATGATATTGTGGTAAAAGAAAATTTAGAAGATGCGATATCTAATTTAAAAGTTTTAAGTAAATATGAAGTCCCTAAAGAGATTCATTTCTTAGCTCAATTTATAGAAACGGATAATGGTAAAGTACAACGAACTAAGACGTTGGAACTTGTTCATAATAATCTATCCTAAATATATTACCAATTTCCCTAAGCTAAATCACCTTTTTACTCAATGTAGATTTTAATTAAGAATCTGTAGGAGTAGTTTTATTTCATAATTAAAACAATAATTATTATGAAACAACTACACTATTTTATGCTTTTGTTATTTACTGTTGGAATAACAATGGGCCAAGAACTAACAATTACAGGAACTGTTACGGATGCCAGCAATAATGATCCAATTCCTGGAGTAAATATAACTATTAAAGGAACGAATAAAGGAGCTCAAACTGATTTTGACGGGAGGTATTCAATTCAAACAAATATTGGAAATATTTTAACTTTTTCTTTTATCGGCTATGAAACTGAAGAAGTAAAAATAAAACAAGATAGTTCTATTGTCAATGTAGCTATGAGTATATCTCCCGCACAACTAGAAGAAGTTGTAGTAACTGCACAAGGAATACAAAGAAAACGAAGTGTTTTAGGGTATGCAGTCTCTGCTGTTAGTAGTGAATCTATTAGTATGTCTAGAGCAGATAGAAGGAAAGCTAGAAGAGCAAGAAAACAATCAAAAGCTAATAAGTTAAATGGGAGAGTTTCTGGATTATCAATAACTAATAATGCGGGAAATACGAACTCTAATAATTCTATAAGAATAAGAGGAGCTAACAGTATTTCTAATACAAATCAACCTTTATATATTGTAGATGGTATACCTATAGATAAAAAAAATATAGGAAAGATTCAGAGTATAGATCCTAAAAACATTTCTAATGTAGAAGTTTTGAAAGATAAAACTGCAGCTTCATTATACGGTATAAGAGCGACTCATGGATGTGTTATAATTACTACGCACAAAGGGAATTATAAAATAGATAATAATGAATCATATGAAGAAATAGTAGAAAATAGTTTTGAAAAGGTAAATATGTCTCCGTTATCTACATTTTCTATAGATGTTGACAAAGCATCATACAGTAACGTTCGAAGAATGATTAATAGTGGTCAACAAATACCTGTAGATGCTGTTAAGATCGAAGAGATGATTAATTATTTTGAATATGACTATAAACAACCAACCAATGATCATCCATTCGCAATTCATACAGAATATGATAAAACTCCTTGGAATACCAAAACTCAATTGGTAAAAATAGGATTAAAAGGAAAAGAAATTCCGCAAGATGAAATTCCAGCCTCGAACTTGGTTTTTCTGCTTGATGTATCTGGTTCTATGAATCAAGCTAATAAATTACCATTACTAAAGAGAGCTTTTAAATTATTAGTAAATCAATTAAGAGAGAAAGATAAAGTGTCGATAGTGGTTTATGCTGGAGCCGCTGGAATGGTATTGAAACCGACATCTGGAGCTCATAAAAACGAAATCAATCGAGCATTAGATAATTTGAGTGCGGGAGGTTCTACAGCTGGAGGAGCAGGTATAGAACTTGCGTATAAAATTGCACAAGAAAATTTCATGAAGAATGGAAACAATCGCGTGATTCTTGCAACCGATGGAGATTTTAATGTAGGAATGAGTAGCGATGTGGATATGAAATCATTGATTGAAGAAAAGCGTAAATCTGGTGTATTCTTAACCTGTTTAGGTTTTGGTATGCATAATTATAAAGATAGTAAGTTAGAAACTCTGGCGGATAAAGGTAACGGGAACCATGCATATATTGATACTATGCAAGAAGCTCAAAGAGTATTAGGTAAAGAATTTGGAGGAACATTATATACCATTGCCAAAGATGTAAAGATACAAGTAGAGTTTAACCCTGGAAAAGTACAAGCATACCGCTTAATAGGTTATGAAAATAGATTATTAGCTGATGAAGATTTTGTGGATGATACAAAAGATGCAGGAGAATTAGGCAGTGGTCATACAGTTACTGCGTTATATGAAATCATACCAACAGGAGTTAAGAGTAACTATATTAAACATACACCAGATTTAAAGTATACAGATACTAAAATCACTAAAAATTATGGAGATGAATTGTTAACAGTAAAATTTAGATATAAAAAACCACAAGGAAACAAAAGTATTGAAATGGTTCACGTACTAAAAACAAATAAAAAACAAGTTTCTAAAGATTTTAATTTTGCAGTATCTGTTGCTTGGTTTGGTATGAAAATTAGAAAGTCAAGATATATAACGAATAAAAATATCAACGATATTATAACAATGGCAGAAGAAAACAGATCTTTAGATCGTCAAGGTTACAGAGCAGAGTTTATTAGATTAATGAATAGTTATCAGACGCTTTAAAATTAGTTTTATTGTAATAGAAAAAGAGACATCCACAAAGCATTGCAGGTGTCTCTTTTTTGTAATACTTTTATTCGATATTAATGAACCCACACAAATGAAAAGATTTTTTATACTCCTATTACTAATTTTTACTACGATTTCTCAAGCACAAATTCTTCCAGAAAGAGATAGAGCAGAGGTAATTGATCAAATATTAGCAGATCGTTTTAATAAACTATTACCACAGTTAATGGATCAAACTGATTTTGATATGTGGATATTGATTTCGCGTGAGTATAATGAGGATCCAGTATTAAAGACCATGTTACCAGCAAAATGGCTTAATGCAAGAAGAAGAACCATATTGGTTTTTTATAGGGATAAAGAAAAAAACACAATTGAACACCTTGCTGTTGCTAGATATAATGTTGGTAAGTATATTGATTCTGCTTGGGATAAGGAAAAACAACCGGATCAGTGGAAGGCCCTTACAGATATTATTGCAAAAAGGGATCCCAAAAAGATTGGAATTAATTATTCTGAACATTTTGGAATTGTAGATGGTATAGTTAAAACAGATTATGAAGAATTTATAAAAGAGTTACCAGATACTTACAAGTCTAGAGTAACATCTGCAGAGAAATTAGCTATAGCATGGATAGAAACTAGGACTGAACAAGAAATGGAAATCTATAAAGAGTTAGTACAAATCACACATGATATTATCGGTGAAGCATTTAGTACTAAGGTTGTGAAACCAGGTAGCACAACAACCGATGACGTGGTTTGGTGGTTAAGACAAAAAGTAACAGATATGGGACTTAAAACGTGGTTTCATCCAACTGTAGATATCCAACGGGATAATGAAAAGTTAGAAGATCACATAGTTTCGTTCTCCAATAGACCAAATGATAAAATTATCAAACAAGGGGATCTGATTCATTGTGATTTTGGAATTACATATTTAAGGTTAAATACAGATTGTCAGCAACATGCATATATCTTAAAAAATGGAGAAATGGCTCCACCTGAATTCTTGATTAAAGCATTTGCGGATGGTAATAGAGTTCAGGATATTTTTACTTCAAATTTTGAGACAGGGAAAACCGGAAATGAGATACTATTAAAATCTTTAGAAGAAGGTAGAGCAGAAGGATTAAAACCTGCCATTTATACACATCCTTTAGGATTGTATGGACATTCATCGGGTACAACTATTGGAATGTGGGATTCACAAGGCGGTGTTCCTTTTACTGGAGATTATCAGTTACACGAAAATACGGTATATGCTATAGAACTTAATACTACAGTAACATTATCGGAATGGAATAAAGATATTAGAATTATGTTAGAAGAAGCTGGCTTTTGGGGTAAAAATGGATTTAGGTATGTCAATAAAAGACAAGAAGAATTGATTACTATTCCGAAAAGGAAATAAAAAAAGGGAGTTCCATTATGAACTCCCTTTTCTTTTTATTTTGATTTATATTCTATAATTCAATCTCTTCAGTAGTTCCATCAGAATAGGTTACAAGTGCTTTGTCGTCGCAAGTTCCATCTCCATAATTAATAGAAGCGCTCAACGAATTTTTAGTCATTATTAGAGTACCTGTGGTAATATATCCACAACTAAAAGTACCTTCTAATGTAGGATCCGTTACTAGTGAATAGCTGTCAGGACCTAAGGTTACTATCCAACTACCACCAATAGAATAACTAGCATTTGCTGTCCCAAGACCACTGATTGTATACGTTTTTGTTCCTTGTTCAGAAGCAGTAGTTCCATCAGCCAATGTAACAGATAGGTCAGAGGTAACACTATATACAAAGTTACCACCATTAGTATCTAAGGAATAGGTAGTACTTTTGCTGCCATTAACAGAGTTTCCTGCAAAGGTTAAATTATCAAAAGTAATCGTTGTAGTAACGGTATTGTTTTCTATTACTACCATTACATTAATTGCTCCACTAATTGTTTCTCCATCCTCTGTAGTACAGTCGGCAAATGTCAGCGTGTATCCAGTATCAGTAATACTGAAATCTGCACATCCAGGTCTACTGAATTTTGAAGATAACTGCGCATTGGATCTATTCGTTGAGATATTATCCAAAGTCATGTTATCAATAAAGTTGGATATTTTTTCAACTTCTAAACTCTTCGTTACATCTTCTTGGGTAATATCAATAGATGCGGTGCTACTGTTGTCATCATCACTACAACTTATGATAAATAAACAGGCAAGTATAGCGATACTTAATACTTTAATTTTTAAAAATGATTTGTTCATTATTTTTGCTTTTGTTTATAAATATTCAACTTAATAATATAGGTTTTAGTATATCCTAAACAATATTTTAAGTATGATATAAACCTTATGTTAGCAAAATCAGATCTTAATTAAGGTGTCAAAATTTAGTTTATCGGATATTTAAAAGGCGATACCATTTGGTATCGCCTTAAGAATTTCTAAACAGAAAAAATTATGCTATTTGACACATACCCCAAAAACAAAAGAATTCTTCATGTTCAAATCCAGGAATAGAATTTAAAACATTACAATCAGCGCTGCTATAACAGCGCATTCCTGTATTTCCTCCGTTTACAGATTTTTGTTCTTGTTTGTTTAAAATTTGAGCGCCTTTTAGTTGCATTATTTTTTTCATCTTTTTATAATTTATTGATTTGTGTTTCAGTAAACGTTTTAAGACAGTTACTGTTTCTGTCCGTTACTTTTTATAAGCTTATAAATCTTTCCTGCTTAAGTATTATAAGTTCAAAAATGAATGTTATTATCTAAGAAAATGAACAGATAGCAAGCGTTATGGTATTTCCATTGATTATTTTTTCTACTCCACATTTTCCAGAACAACAATCACTATCATCTATGCATCTTCTAGCTACATTTTGACATTCATGAGTACCTCCTTTAAATGATATTTGATCTTCCTTTTTAATAGGAATGACCCCGTTTAGGTTTAAAATTTTATGAATCACGATGTAGTATTTAAAATTTGAATACGTTTAGAAAACATTTCCTTAATAAGAAACCTCTTAGTAATTGTAATTAGTCTAATTGCCCAAAATAACGTTTGAAAGAACAACTTACCCTTCATTTTATTTACCTATTCTTTCGATGGCTTTTTGGTTTTCGCTTCGATAAATCGATTATATAAATTGTATTAATTACAATTTATGGGCAATTTGGATTGCAAGGTGGATCTATTGGGTTTCCGTCTCCACTAGTATATGGTCTACGAACAGTTCTGCCATCAGCCCATTTTCCAGGATCTGGATTTACTACCCAAATACGTAATCCGTTACTGGCAAATTGACTTCGTTCATAAGCGGATGATAAACGCAGTGTAATGACTTGTTGTCCTTGAGCATTTGTTGTTAGTGTGCGGTTAGAACCTCTATAAGTTCCTATAATAGTAGAGCCTGTAGTAGTTCTAATATCTACATAAGAATTGTTATCAAAATTGGAACCCTTAATCCAAATACAATAATTATCATTACAACCAGCTCCTGCACTAATTATATTTGGAGTACCATTTCGTCTTACGATAGCACCATTATAACCTCCTGGGAATAAATTGGTAAAAGGGCAATTATTATTGTAGATGTATTCCTCTACAAAGTATCCGTTCGGGATACCATCTACAGAACATATAAAAAGATATTCTGGATTACTTTTATCACTAATTTCATTCTCTAAAAGCTCCTGTTCTTCTATAAAAGAATTATCTTCTTTCTCACAACTTTGAATTCCTATTAATAGAAATAGTACTGTTATTATTCTTAAATAATTTTTCATGTTTTTAATCTGTTTTTTAAAATGATTTATGATTTGCCGGCCAGCTTATATTTGTAAAACTAGAGGTAAATCATTGATTGTGAAAAAGAAGAAAAGTCAGTTTTATAAAATTGATGTTGTTTGTAAATAGTATAGCGGTCAGGGTTTATCTATTAATAAAAAAGCGATTTCTATTATTTAAGAAATCGCTTTTTAAATTTGGATGTTTTATTAAAACTATTCTTTTTTTATTATTGTCCCATAATATCTAATATCTCCAGTACTTTTATGTATAAATAAAGAATAATGGTAATTGCCAGAAGGTATTTTATTCTCATCCAGAAAAGAAATTTCAAGATGATCTGCTTGCGCTGGAAATATATACCCTTTTTGATAAACTATATTACCTTTATTATCATAAATTTGAATAGAAACAGTACTGGTATAAGTTGAGTTTAAATAAAATCCAAAAGTAACTTTATCTCTAAACGGGTTTGGGTATACCTTTAGATTATTAGAGTTTACTTCGATAGATGGAATTTCATACCTGATTCTATTATTACTATCACCATCACTATATTCTAGAATATCTTTATCCTCATCTACAACAATGTTGATTTTACGTCCCACAATATCGTCATATGTGTTGGAATTTATAAATAATAGCGAATTTGTACTTTCATTGCCTTCAAGCGGCCTAATATTTGTTTTGCCTAGTAAAATTGACTTTTCATTTTCTGTATAATAATATCTAACTTCTGTAGATTCGTTGATATCATAATTTCTTGAATTTAATATTTGACTTTTTATATAGTATCCATCCATTATATATTGATTTAAAGGATTAATAACTTCTGCATGGGTAATTATGTAATCACCAAGCTCATCATATTTATAGATAGAAAATGGAACATTAATCTTATCAACTAAACCAATATAGTTCTCTGTTAGTTTTACATGAAATAGATAATCACCCGAGTTTACATAGTATTTATCAAGATATATCGATCTACTATCTAATAAAACCCTTTCTTTTCCAATTTGATTAGATATTACCCTAGTATCAGGATCGGGTCTTGTAGGTGGAATAATTATTGGATTAAGAGTTGTATTGATAAAATTAGGAGATACAGAAAAATGTATTTCTTTTTGCCCAGGTGGTCTGTAAAAACTGGAAGGATAAATGCCAAATATGTTAATAATTATTTTCCCACCATATCTATGAAGTTTTAGTTCTTCTAAATCGTCTTGGTTGATGAGTATTTTTCCTGAATTAATATCTATATCTATATCTAAAATTATTTCTTGGAAATCAAAATGACTTTGCGCAAAAGAATATGTTGAATAAATGATCAAAAAAAATACAACAGGTATTAGAGTTTTATAGTTCATTTTTATCTCTTTAATTGGTTCATTGTAAAAATAAAGTTTGGGTATGTAGAACTAACTATAATATACTTTTATAAACGTCAATTTTATAAAATTGATCGAATTTCATCTACAATTTAAGACTTTATTCCCTTCTTTTCGCTGTTGTTAGTAATCTCAGTACTTACTTTTTTGATATAATAAGAATGACTAAGTCCTGTTTGTTTTTTAAAGGCGGATGCAAATGTATTTACGCTTCCATATCCTAGTTCCCCAGCAATAGCTTTAATGGTATATGACCTAAATTTAGGATCATTATTTAATCGATTTCTAAAATATTTAATCCTTAGCTCATTTACATATTCATTGAATGATTGTTTTCTATATTCATTAATTATTTTAGATAAATAGGACGTATTGGTATCAATTTTCTTTGCTGTGTTATATAAATTACAATCAATCGTTAAGTAAAACTCTGTTTTTTCTAAAGCAGATAATTTATGTAATAAATTTTCTATTTTTTTATCAGTTATAAATTCGTTTTTAGTAACTACTGGAATATCTTTTTCTGGAATAGATTCTTGTATTCTTTCTTTTTGTAATTCTTCGTAGAGGAGTTTGTTTTTTCGTTTGGTTTTGATATTATATATTAATGCCGCGATAGCCAAGGTAAGTGCAAAAAGAAAACTAATTATATAAATAGTATTTTGTGATATTAGATCTTGGTTTTGTTCTTCTAAATTTTTTATATCGTAGTCATATAGTTTCTCTTGTGCACTATTTTCATTCTCATACAAAGATTGAATGATTTTATTGTATTCATTACTATACTTATATTGAAGATCTGTATCATTGAGCTTTTCTCCACATTTTTTTGCTAAATCAGAGGCTTCTCTTATTTTTTCAATTTCTAAGTTCTTTTTAAGGTGTTCAAAATTTTCAAGCAGTAATTCTCTCGTTTTTTTATATTTTTCTTGTCCAAAAAAACAGGTTGCTATATGTAGATTCGCTGTAAAAAGATCCGGATCATTTTTTTTATTTTCTTTTAATATATCGGATTTGGCTATTGCTAAATAGGAAAGCGCTTTTTCATATTTTTTCTTTCCTATATATACTTCTCCAATATTAAGATTAAAGCTGATAATATATGTTTTTAGATCACGTTCTTCGGCATATTGTAATCCTTTATAATCATAATTTAACGCTTTATCATAATTACCCATTTTATAATAACACACTCCAATACCTTGGATAGCAGATAAGTACCTAGCGTTATGATTAGTGTTAGATTTATATGTTGGTTTTTGAAGTAATTCTAAACCTTTTTGTAAAGATACTAATGCCTTTTCATTTTGATTTAATCGTATTCGTATTTGACCAATACTCACTAAATTATCAATTTCATATTGCTTTAGGTTATATTTTGTTATAACCTTTTTCATCAATAAGTATTGTTTAAGTGCATTTTCACGATCTCTTTTCTCTTGGTAACATGCCCCTAGAAGAGATAAACCACTTACGATATAATTTCCTTGATCTAATTTTTCTGCAGAATACACGGCTTTATTACCATACTGAATAGCTAAATTATAATCTTTTTTTGAATGACTTATATTGCCTAAATAGAAGTTGCCCCAAAACTGAATTGTATCATTTTTTTCTTTGAGTCCTCTATCTAAGTAAATTTTATACCCTAATTCTGCTAGATCTAAATCTTTATTTAAAAGTTGAAATAGATATGACTCTATGGTATCCCTATTTTTTTCATTTAGAATAAATTCGGAATCATTGTTGGATATACTCTTTTCCTGAAAAGCAAATCCATCATAGAATATTAATAAGAGTATGGTGAATACTATAGGCGTGGTAAGAACTCTCATAGACTAAAAGATAATATACCTAAAAAGGAATTAAGATGTATTAAATTATTACTTTACAGTAATTGAGTTTTATTCAATTACTGTAAAGTAATTAGGACGTAATCAATATTGCAGTACAAATAAATTGTAGGTTTATTATACTTGTATCACTCCAAGATTAAAAGGTTTTTCGATAGGAGCGTGGTCAGCTGCTTCAATACCCATAGAAATCCATTTTCTAGTATCTAATGGATTAATAATTCCGTCTGTCCAGATTCTTGCTGCGGCATAATACGGAGAAATCTGCTTATCATAACGAGCTTTAATTTCATCAAATAAAGCCTTTTCATCTTCTTTAGAGAGTTCTTCTCCTTTTTTCTTTAAGGAGGCAGTCTCAATTTGCAATAATACTTTTGCCGCTTGAGCACCACCCATTACAGCAAGTTCGGCACTTGGCCAAGCACAGATTAAACGAGGATCATATGCTTTACCGCACATTGCATAATTACCAGCACCGTAAGAGTTACCAATAACTACCGTAAATTTTGGGACTACACTATTGCTAACAGCATTTACCATTTTAGCGCCATCCTTTATAATACCACCGTGTTCACTTTTACTTCCTACCATAAATCCAGTAACGTCTTGTAAAAAAACCAAAGGAATTTTCTTTTGATTACAATTGGCAATAAACCGGGTAGCTTTATCTGCAGAGTCAGAGTAAATAACTCCTCCAAACTGCATTTCTCCTTTTTTATTTTTGACAATTTTACGTTGATTAGCAACAATACCTACAGCCCAACCATCAATACGCGCATAACCTGTAATTATTGTTTGACCATAACCAGATTTATATTCTTCAAAATCAGAATCATCCACTAATCTATGAATGATTTCCATCATGTCATACTGTTCATTTCTAGCTTTAGGTAATATACCATAAATATCATTCGGGTCCTTTTTTGGTTTTATAGATTTAACTCTATTGTATCCAGCTTTGTCAAAATCACCGATCTTAGAAACAATATTTTTTATAGTGTCAAGAGCATCTTTATCATCTTTAGATTTATAATCTGTAACTCCCGAAATTTCACAATGTGTAGTAGCTCCGCCTAATGTTTCATTATCGATACTTTCTCCAATAGCCGCTTTTACAAGGTAGCTACCAGCTAAGAAAATACTTCCTGTTTTATCCACAATTAAAGCTTCATCACTCATAATAGGCAAATATGCACCTCCTGCAACACAGCTTCCCATTACAGCCGAGATTTGAGTAATTCCCATACTACTCATTACTGCATTATTTCTGAAAATTCTACCAAAATGTTCTTTGTCAGGAAAAATTTCATCCTGCATAGGAAGATAAACTCCAGCACTATCTACTAAATAGATAATAGGTAATTTATTTTCAATAGCTATTTCTTGTGCTCTTAGATTCTTTTTACCAGTTATAGGAAACCAAGCACCGGCTTTTACTGTAGCATCATTAGCAACAACGATACATTGCTTACCACTTATATGGCCTATTTTAATTACAACTCCTCCACTTGGACATCCACCATGTTCTTCATACATTTCATCTCCTGCAAAAGCACCAATTTCTATGGCTTTGTCATCATCGTCTAGTAAATATTCGATTCTTTCTCTTGCAGTCATTTTACCCTTGGCGTGTAACTTTTCTATTCTCTTTTCTCCACCGCCTAATTTTACTTTTGCTAGTTTTTGACGTAACGCGGAGACCAGTAGTTTATTATGATCTTCGTTTTTATTGAAGTTTATATCCATTTGTGTGTATTGTATCTATTGTTTGCACGAAAATACAAAAAACAAGTAGTTTTTAAATCATTAAAATTTTCACCCAATTCATCAATTTCTTTTTTAGTGAAATGTTTAATAAATGTTAACAGATTTATGTAAAAGATTAAATTCTATAACATTTCTATAACATTTTGCTAACTTTTGATTATCAGATATTTAACACTGTAAAGCTAGTTTTATGGATACATTAAATCCAACTATAAAAAATTACTAATCTATAATCAAATGCTACTATGAAACTATTGAAATTAAATTCGATTTTATACCTACTGTCTTTTGCTGTTTTTATAACAAGTTGTAATGTAGATGATGATAATCTTCATTCGGAAATAGAAACTAATCCTGTTTCTATAAGTGGAGAACTAAAAACTGAAACCTTTTTATATGATAATGAAGGACCACATGATTATAATCCAAATGGGAAAAGGCAAGATGGTTTTATAGAAACTTATGAGTCAGGTTCTAAATCAAGTTATGCAGGAGCAAGTGTTACTTTATCGTCAGGAGATTGGTATTTAAGTGATGCTTTATTAGGTGGTTTGTCAAATGACCGGAAATATGGATCTAAATCTGTGAGAATTAGAAATACAGGCTATGCAATCATGTCTTTTAATATGGATAATGGTGCCGAAACGATTAGAATTCGTCATGCAAAATATGGCAACGATGGTACATCTACATGGAGATTAATAGCTTCTTATGATAATGGTGCTTCTTGGTATTATATAGGTTCTACGGTAACAACAAATTCTACAACGCTAAACACTGTGGCCTTTGATGTGAATGAAACCGTAAGTGTTCGGTATGGAATTCAAAAAATTTCTGGAGGATCTAATAGAATAAATATTGATAATGTTGAAGTAGTGACTAGCTCTACTGGCGGTAATGCTGGAATAGATAGTAATATTACCTTCGGCAACCCTTCTAATGCTGGTACAAGTTCTACTAATTATTACCTTTCTAAACCCGATTTTTCTTTATCTTATAATAATAATACTGGAACTGCTAATTGGGTAAGTTGGCATCTAAGCAGTGCTTGGACCGGGAATACTCCAAGATGTAATTGTTTTAAAAGAGATAATGATTTACCAAGTAATTTTTTCAGAGCTACATCTAGTGATTATACAAACTCAGGTTTTGATAGAGGACATTTATGTCCATCTGCAGATCGCAATGGGTCAGAAGATTCTAATGAAAACACATATTACATGACTAATATTGCTCCTCAAGCTCCGGATAATAACCAGAGAAGTTGGGCCAATTTTGAAAATTATCTCCGGTCATTAACCTTAGAAGGTAATGAGGTTCATATTATTGCTGGTGTAGCAGGAAGTGGAGGAACGGGAAGAAATGGTTTTGCCTCTTCTATCGATGGGGGAAATATTACTGTTCCTGATTCTTTTTGGAAAGTTGCTTTGATTTTACCAAATGGTTCTAATGATATTAATAGAGTAACAACTTCTACTCGAGTTATTGCTATCAATGTGCCTAATGATCAAGGTATAAGTACTGATTGGACTCAGTTTAGAACATCGGTTAATTCTATCGAAAGTTTAACGGGATATGATCTCTTTGAGAATATTGACAATGCTATTGAGTCAGTAATTGAGTCGGTTGTAGATAATGGCCATTCAAATTAAGTAATAAATAGATTTATATTTAAAACAGGGACTTAATATTTTAGGTCCCTGTTTTTATAAAATCATTTCATAACTTATTGTTTAACAAATAGTAAAGTGTTTTTATCATCTAAGATCACTCCAAAATGTTATTTTTTGACGATAAAATACCGATATTTGTATGCTGTTTTTGATTTTTCATTAAGAACAGTTAACTAAATAACTTGCTATGGGAATGAATAAAAATACAGTATTAGCGTGGGCCACATTTATAATGATTTTGGTAGGACTTGGTTTAATAGCACTTGGAGCATTTAGATATAGAGATGTCTCTGGTTGGGGTTTTGCTGCTGTTGGAGTTGGTTTTTTAGCTAATGCTTGGGTATTTAATGCTTTAAAAGGTAGAGTATAATTATCCAAAATTCATTTGGATTACTAACAATATTATTAAAATAATTTATAGGGGCTTATGTCAGATGATAAAAAGATTATCTTTTCTATGTCTGGAGTTACAAAAACGTTTAAAAGCGCTAACACTCCAGTTTTAAAGAATATATATTTAAGTTTTTTCTACGGTGCAAAGATTGGGATTCTTGGTCTTAATGGATCTGGTAAATCAACATTATTAAAAATTATTGCGGGAGTTGATAAAAATTATCAAGGGGATGTAGTATTTTCTTCAGATTATTCTGTGGGATATTTAGAACAAGAACCACAGTTAGATCCCGAAAAAACGGTTTTGGAAGTTGTTAAAGAAGGTGCTGCAGAAATGGTAGCTGTTCTTGATGAGTATAACAAAATCAATGATATGTTTGGTTTAGAAGAAGTCTATAGTGACGCAGATAAAATGCAGAAACTAATGGATAAGCAAGCATTATTACAGGATCAAATTGATGCAGGTAATGGTTGGGAGCTGGATACCAAACTAGAAATTGCAATGGATGCGTTAAGAACTCCTGATTCTGATAAAAAAATTGGAGTTCTATCTGGAGGAGAGCGTAGAAGAGTTGCGCTATGTCGTTTATTGCTTAAGGAGCCTGATGTTTTATTATTAGATGAACCTACAAACCACTTGGATGCAGAATCAGTTCATTGGTTAGAGCACCATTTGGCGCAATATAAAGGAACCGTAATAGCAGTAACTCACGATAGATATTTCTTAGATAATGTTGCTGGTTGGATTTTAGAATTAGATAGAGGAGAAGGTATCCCTTGGAAAGGGAATTATTCTTCTTGGTTAGATCAAAAATCTAAACGATTAGCACAAGAAAGTAAATCAGCTTCTAAACGTCAAAAAACTTTAGAGCGAGAATTAGAATGGGTTCGTCAAGGTGCGAAGGGAAGACAAACTAAGCAAAAAGCTCGTCTTAAGAATTATGATAAATTAATGAGTCAAGATCAAAAACAACTTGACGAAAAATTAGAAATATATATACCGAATGGGCCACGATTAGGAACCAATGTGATCGAAGCTACAGGTATAAGTAAAGCATATGGAGATAAGCTTTTATATGAAGACCTAAATTTTAAACTTCCTCAAGCTGGTATTGTTGGAATTATTGGGCCTAATGGAGCTGGAAAAACTACAATTTTTAGAATGATCATGGGAGAAGAAACTCCGGATAAAGGAAGTTTCTCAGTAGGTGAGACTGCAAAATTAGCGTATGTTGATCAATCTCATTCTAATATAGATCCTGATAAATCTATTTGGCAGAATTTTAGTGATGAACAAGATTTGGTCATGATGGGTGGCAAAGAAGTTAATTCTAGAGCATATTTGAGCAGGTTTAATTTTGGTGGAAGTGAGCAAAATAAGAAAGTTTCCACACTTTCTGGAGGTGAGCGTAATAGGTTACATTTAGCGATGACGTTAAAAGAAGAAGGTAATGTATTGCTTTTAGATGAGCCGACTAACGATCTTGATGTCAATACATTGAGGGCTTTGGAAGAAGGTTTGGAAAATTTTGCAGGATGTGCCGTTGTAATATCTCACGACCGTTGGTTCTTAGATAGAATTTGTACGCATATATTAGCTTTTGAAGGGGATTCTCAAGTATACTTTTTCGAAGGTAGTTTTTCTGATTATGAGGAAAATAAGAAGAAACGTCTTGGAGGTGATTTAATGCCTAAACGAATTAAGTACAAAAAATTAGTACGTTAATATAGTTGCTCAATCAAAATTAAATATGAATCTAACCTTTAAGATATGTGTTTTTCTATTGTTTTCAATAGGGGTATACGCACAATCTGAATTTCCACATGTATTAGTTTTTAAAGACGGTACAGAAATAAGAGGGAAAGTAGTTATATGGGATCGTAATAAATTGGTTTTTAGGAAAGCCGATACTAATGAAAAAGAAGATTATAAGTATAAAACGCTTAAATCGATAGTTGCGTTTGATACGGGTAAAGAATACGAAGGACTATTTGTGTTACGACAATTAAAAGGTACTGATAAAACTTTGCGATTAAAAAAAGCTATTTCTGGAAAAGTAGAATGCTTTTATATTCCAAGAGAAATTTCCTCTGCAGCGTTTGGGTCTGATGCAGTGACGGTTACATCAATGTATTATTTGTCTAAAGAAGAAGATGGTAATGAAGTCATAAAAATTAGATCCGGACTACAATTTAAGAAAACCAAAAAACTGTTGATAGAATATTTTAAAGATTGTCCTGATTTAATTTCTAAAATTAACGAAGGTTATTTTGATGGTAATATAGAGTCTTTAGAACCAATAGTTAAATATTACAATACCAAATGTTAGGTAAAATAAAAGTAATAGCATTCGATGCAGATGATACCTTGTGGGTAAACGAAACTTTTTTTAGAAAAGCTGAAGAAGATTTTTGTGAACTTGTCTCTAGTTATCTCTCTAAAGAAGAAGCAAATAAATTACTTTTTGAAGTTGAGATGCAAAACCTCGATTTATATGGGTATGGAATAAAACCGTTTACGCTTTCTTTAATCGAAGCAGCGTTACGAATAACGAACGGAAATTTGGATGCTAAGCTTATAGAAACTTTAATAGCTAATGGGAAACAGATGCTGCAGGAGCCTGTTGAGTTAATCGATGGGATTGAAGAAACGTTGCAATACTTATCTAAAAAATATCGTTTGGTCATGGCTACTAAAGGAGATTTGTTAGATCAAGAACGAAAATTGATTAAATCTGGATTAGAGAAATACTTCCATCATATCGAAATTGTTTCTAATAAAACTGAGAAACAGTACAAGAAATTAGTGGATCATTTAGATATTGATGAATCCGAATTCTTGATGATCGGAAATTCTCTAAAATCAGATATCATACCAGTGTTAAATATTGGAGCTCACGCGTATCATATTCCTTTTCATACTACTTGGGCTCATGAAGTGCATAATGGAACTATTGATAACCCTAATTTTAAAAGCTTAGATAGTTCTAAAGAATTGTTAGAATTTTTATAATGAAAACAGCGTTAGATCTCACAAATTGGAATAGAAAAGAACATTATGATTTCTTTGGTTCTTTTGATGAACCTTTTTTTGGGATCGTGTCTAACATTAATTTTACAAAGGGATATCAAAAGATTCAAGAAAACGGATATTCCTATTTCCTCTATTATTTGCATAAAGCAGTAAAAGCAGCAAATACTATAGAACCATTTCGATATAGAATCGAGGAAAACAAGGTTTATGTGTATGATCAAGTACACGTTTCTGCCACTATAGGAAGAGATGATCATACTTTTGGTTTTTCATTTATAGAGTATGATGAAAACTTTAAAGTGTTCGAACAAAATGCTCAAAAGGAAATAGAGGCGGTTAAAAGCTCTACAGGATTACGACATAATGATAATGCTAAACGAATGGATAGCTTACATGTTTCATCAATTCCTTGGTATAATTTTACGAGTATTTCACATGCTAGACATTTTCAATATAAGGATAGTGTTCCAAAAATATCCTTCGGTAAGTATGCTAAAATAGAAGATGAAATCCTTCTCCCAATCTCTGTGCATGTTCATCATGGCTTAATGGATGGATACCATGTTGGTGAATATCTAGAAGAATTTCAACGATTGTTAAATGAGGATGAATAATTAATGTGTATTTTAATTATTTTTCAAAGTATTAAATATTCTTTATGAAAAAATGGGTTTTATTTTCCTTCTTTATTATATGTTCTTTTTTTACAAATGGACAGGATTATACAGATATTGTTCGATTAAATGTTTCTAGAGCCAATTTTGAAGATAAAGGAAAGACCTTTGATACTGATGTAACAAATGTCAATTTTGAAGTTATATACCCTAAAATTATAAATGATGATTTAATTTTGTTAACAGGGTTAACCGTAGAGCATACGAGTCTAGATTTTTCAAGTGTATCATCCAATCAAAATCTCATAATGACTCGATTAAATGCTGGAGTAAAAATTAACCATTCAGAAAAATGGTCTGGTACCTATGTAGTGCTTCCTAAATTGGCTTCTAATTTCGAAAATATAGGTTCTAGGGATTTTCAAATTGGTGGAATTGCACTTTTGGATTTTCAGTATAATGATAACGTAAGAGGAAAATTTGGACTATACTCTTCCTCAGAGAATTTTGGAACAATTATAACACCTCTTTTAGGTTTCTTTTATAGGTCAGCAAATAAAAAGTTTCATATGGATGCTGTTCTTCCAATTCGTTTAGAAGTAAACTATAAATTATACAATCATTTTAGTTTAGGTTTGGATCTAAGAACCTCTGTTAAATCATATAATTTAGTAGATCAAGATGTTGAGTTTTATGCGCAAGAAGAATCTGTAAGAGTTGGTTTTTACGGTTCCTATGAATTATTTGACGATTCTTTATTAATAAGAGCCAAGTTTGGTTTAGATACTACAGATTATGGTGTTTATGCATCAGATGATACATCAGGTGTTCAGTTGTTAACATTTACACTTAATAACGATGAAAGAATACGACTGAATAGTGAATTCGATAGTGCTTTATTTTTGGGATTGGATTTTATATATAGATTCGATATATCATCAAAAAAATAAAATAATTTCGTAAAATTATTTGGTGTTATAAAGGGGTATCTATAATTAGATACCCCTTTTGTATATATGATCAAAGTGGTTTATTTAGCGATGTACATATCCTATTACACCTTCATATGAATATCCAGCACTAACACCTTCATTGTAGTTTGTAGTATATAAATGATCTGTATTTGAAGATCCATAAAATCTATAAAGTTTTACTCTTCCGCTTCCTGCGCTGCTATGAATGTATGAAGCTTTCTTAATGTTTCCGTATAGGGTTCTAACACTATAATCTTTCCACCCTTTCCTTAATAAACTAAATTGTTCTGATCCACTCGTGGTCATAACGAAATCTTTATTTCCAGGAGCTAATAGAAAAAAGACCTGTTTAGTTCCGGATGGTGCCGATTGATTATAATCATAGGTACCTAGTTTAAATGGTCTGCCTTCATAAGTTCCAATTCCAACACCAAGGTTTAAAACTCTATACGTGTGTACCGTATTTGATCCTCCAGAATAATAACGGCTAACAGGAGATATCGCAGTTGCTTTGCCATTGATTTCAGAAGTAGTTTCAAGGTCTTCTAATACTATGCTTTCTGATTGAATTTCTTCTTTTTCACAAGAGATAAAGGTCAGTACAGTAAAAATCGCTGTAGATAAGATTGATAATTTTAATTTGCTTTTCATAATTTAAGAATGATTTATTGTTATATACCTCAAAGATGTAGTTTACTAGGTTTTCTTAAATTATTTTGTGGGTTTTTAATGGGGAAATTGTGGACTAATGTAGATGTTTAGGTGATGCGTGTTTAAAAGATAGTTTTTTAATGACAAATCTATTAAAACGTAACCGTAAACTACTTACTGTATTACTGTTTGCAGCTCTATTACTTCTCCTGGCTCCATGTTTTTTAGTAGAATATTTCCAATTCTCACTCGTATTAATCGTAAAGTAGGAAAGCCTACAGCCGAAGTCATTTTTCGTACCTGTCTAAATTTACCTTCTGTTAATGTGATAGAAACCCAAGTAGTTGGTCCATGTCTATCATCTCTTATTTTTTTTGATCTTTCCGGAAAATCAGGAATTCCTTTAATCTTAAAAGCTTTACAGGGATTGGTCATATATTTTTTGCCATTAAAACCAATTTCTACTCCATTCATTAATTTAGATATTGCATCATCCGTAATATCACCATCCACTTGAGCGTAATATTCTTTTTCTATTTTTCTACTACATATATAGTTACTTGTTTTACCGTCTGTGGTTAATAGTAATAAACCTTCCGATTTTTCATCTAATCTGCCAATTGCCATCGTACCATTTGGAAAATCAAAGAGATCTCCTAGCAATTTTTTAGAGTTTTGTTTTTGTCCGTTGTTTAAAAACTGACTTAAATACCCATAAGGTTTATAGATCATAAAATGTCTATGATCTTTGTTATTCTTTTTTAGCATTACCGAATGGATATTTATACTAGATACTTTAATTAAAGCATCAAATGTAATGATTGAATAATTGCTTTGGAAAACTTTTATCTTTTTCAGGTTAACTTTTATGTTTTGTTTTTCACTAAATACTAATCAATTTAACTAATTAAAATAATTATTACTATGGCAATTCATATGATTGGACAGTCGTACCATCAAGATATTATTATCGGTGGTTATGGCTCAGGAAGAAGAAGGAGCAGTGAGCCTAATTATTTTGCACCAAATCCTTTAGATTCATGGCAACATGATCGTATAAGAGGTTTTTATCAAGAGGTAGAGAATGAGAATTTAATTGATATACATTATTATAGATCTAATGAGAATGTTTCAATTAATATATATCAGGTAATACGTTCGGAAGTATTATTGTTAGAAAGAACATTAGATTTAATACCTTCCGGACATTTAAGATGGTTAAAAGATCGTAAACCAGCAGGGATTATATTTGCTGATTCTGCGGGTAGAGGTAGATCAGAGCGATATACAGGTGGTCTAAATCCTGGATATGATGATGCAAATACTTCGTTTTTTGATGAAAGTGAAGGCATAATAATTACATACGGAGCGTTATGGCGATATCAAAATATTGGAATTATTCCAACATTAATTCACGAAATTGGGCATGTAATGACACATGCCGGTAAGATTAGTTATCGATTTTTTTCTGAATCTGATAGAGAAACACTTTCTAACACTAGAGTTTCTAGAAACCCCGGAAGTCTAGAAGCTTTATGTAATGCGTATATGTATTTTATCTGTTATGCCAGTGCTATACCAGCAATAAGATTGTTTGGAAGTAGACCAATAATATTAGAAAGAAGTCCACAGACTCGGACTGCATTAAGAAGATGTAGGGCGTTTACTTCGCGAATGTTATCCCCTTATGAGATGTTACGTTTTAGTGAAAGATAGTATTCCTCACGTATTTATATGATAACTTGTGGATTAAATTAGTACTTAATTACTAAGAAATTAAAAAGTATAATTTATCTTTGCAGTAAATAATTACATATTCAATGTAATTAGTCGTTGTAACCGCTGGGTCAATTATTCGGTAAGTCAATAAAGTGATATTGTGATTTTCCAATTGTTTGTTTAGTATTTCGATGACGATTCATTACTTAACAAATAAATTCATATTTATAATACATGGCAAAATCGCAGCAGACTTTTAGCAAAATTGAAAAGGAAAAAAAGAAACAGAAAAAACGCGAGGAGAAGCAAAAAAAGAAAGAAGAGCGTAGAGCTAATTCTAAAAAAGGAAGTGGTTTTGATAACATGATTGCATATGTTGATGAAAATGGACATCTTACGGATACCCCTCCAGATCCATCAAAAAAGAAAAAGATAAAAGCCGAAAATATTGAAATCGGTATTCCTAAAAAAGAACATGTTGAAGAAGATCCTATTAAAAAAGGTAGAGTAGCATTTTTTAATGACTCTAAGGGATACGGTTTTATTACAGAACAAGAATCACAAGAAAAGTTTTTTGTTCATGTAAATGGCTTAATGCAAGAAGTTAAAGAAGGAGATAAAGTACAATTCGAATTGGAGATGGGAATGAAAGGATTGAATGCAGTTCGTGTAAAAAAGATTTGATAAGTATCTAGCTAAATAAAAAACAAAAAGCATTTACAGTTAATTTCTGTAAATGCTTTTTGTTTTTTCAGCACTTTTTTTATTTAGAATACCAGTTTAATTGTACTACTGCTATTTCTGAATTACCCTTAGTTACAATTTCTTTAAACTTAACTACATCACTAAATCCATCTGTTCCTCTATAGTGATAAGGGTATATTTCTTTTGGTTTGAATTCTAATACAGCATCAGCAGCACTCTCTACGGTCATAGTGTAGGGTAGGTTCATGCAAACAAATGCTTTATCTATATCTTTTAGTGCTCTCATTTCAGGAATATCTTCTGTATCTCCTGAGAAATATAATCGCTCTTCACCCAATGTAATAACATATCCGTTCCCACGACCTTTATTATGAAATTTTAGCGCTTCTTCTCTTAAATTATACATAGGTATTGCTTCAATGGAGATTCCATTTACTTCCTTTACTTCTCCATTGTTTATGATTACTAATTGTTTGGTATAATTAGCAGGTAGTTTTTCAGCAACCGCTTGTGGAACAACAATTTTTGATTTTGAGATGTCCAAACTATTAAGTGTTTCGATATTCATATGATCTCCATGAATATCCGTAATCAGAATTATACTGGGTGTTTTTTGATTTTCAAACGCTTTTATCCCTCCAGTGGGATCTATATATATAATATTGTCTTTATATTCTAATACTGCTGTTGCATGTGAGATTGGGATAATTTTTAAGTCGGAAATTGGTTTTTTTATAGATTCTTCTTTTGCATTAGCTTCATCGGTATTTGCTGTTTTTTCTTCTTTTACATTTGATTTACAACTGATTAAAAATATGCTAAGAGCAAAAATGCCAAGGGTATATGTTTTCATTATATGTGATTTTAGTTTCCTTAACAAGGTATAAAATGGTGATAAAACAGGAAATATTTTAATGTAAGATTAACTATCTATCCATAGCTTAATAGCCATAGCTATTACCATTATTACCAAAAATATTTTAACAATTCCATCTCCTTTTTTTACAGACCATCTACTGGCGATCCAACCACCACTGGCATTACCAAAAGCTAACACAAATCCATATAAATAATTGATTTGATTATTGTATGCAAAAATAATCAATGCACCAATGGTGTATATAAAAACCACTAAAGCTTTTACAGCATTTGAAGAAACTAGGCTCATTTTATTAATGGTACTTAATGCCAAAAGAATAAAAATGCCAACTCCTGCCTGTATGAAACCACCGTATATTCCAATTATAAAAAAGGTAATGATAGAAAACACACGATACTTTCCTTGTATTCGTTCTGTAAAATCTTTCAAATTAATTTTAGGTTTAAAAACCATAAAAAGAACCACAATCAACATTACAATTGCGAGTATCTTATTAAAGGTTTCACCTTTTATGTTGATTGCTATTTTTGCTCCGATTAGCGACCCTATCAATGCAGATAGGCCTAAGTATACACTAAAAATTGATGGTTTTATACCTTTGCTTTTAAATCCAGCAACCGATGTAATACTCTGAATAAAAATCCCGATTCGGTTTGTGCCATTTGCTATTGCTGGTGGCAATCCCATAAAGATAAGCATCGGTAATGTTAACAAAGATCCTCCTCCAGCTATAGTATTTATGACTCCTGCTATAAAACCAACTATTGCTAAAAGAATAAGAAGTAGTGTTTCGTTCATTTAAGTATGTTTCATCCCAAAAATAGGTAAAACCAAAAAATACAAGCGCTTTTTTAAAATCAATTGGTATAAATTATTAAACTGTCGTAGATTTACCATTACGAATAAAAAATCAACTAGCAATAATTCTTTGAATAAAATAATTCCCATTTTAGAGGCTTTAAAGGGCTATGGCAAAATAACTTTTGCTTCTGATGCTATTGCGGGTATAACTGTAGGGGTAGTACTTATTCCTCAGGCGATTGCATATGCTTTGCTTATGGGAACCCCACCAATATATGGACTGTATGCTTGTTTAATTCCGTTGATTATATATGCTTTTTTTGGAACATCAAGACAATTAAGTATTGGTCCTGTAGCAGTAACTGCAATTTTAGTAATGAGTGGAGTAAGTCAGCTTGCGACTCCTTTTACTGAAGAGTTTACTAATTTGGTGATTTTTTCTGGTTTATTAATAGGAATATTACAGATTGTACTTAGTCTGCTAAGGATGGGATTTTTGGTTAATTTGATCTCACAACCTGTAATTTCGGGCTTTATTTCTGCTGCAGCTATTATTATTATCGTTTCTCAACTTAGTGAATCATTAGGAATTAAAATTCCGAATTTTGATTACCCACATGAATCAATATGGTATGCTATAAAAAACATTTCTTCGATTCATGTAATCACATTAAGTATGTGTTTGGGATCAATAGTAGTTATGCTTATTCTTAAAAAAATTAAAAAATCATTTCCGGGGGCACTTTTTGTTTTAATAATAACAACGGTAATTACAATTATTTTTGATTTAAAAAAATTAGGTCTTTCAGTAATAGAAGATGTTCCAAAAGGTTTACCATCTTTTAGTATTCCTGATATGAGTTATGATTCTATGATTGCATTAATTCCTTCCGTGTTAACAGTTACTTTTATTGGTTATGTTGGTAGTATAGGTATAGCTAAATCCTTAGAGATTAAAAATAGAGATCATATAGTTCGGCCTAATCAAGAATTATTGGCTTTAGGTCTAGCAAAAGTTGTTGGTGCATTTTTTCAGGCAATCCCTTCTTCAGGAAGCTATAGTAGATCGGCTATTAATGATGAGGCGGGAGGAAAGACTACAATTTCATCTATCATCACTGTTATTATGGTGATTATATCTTTATTGTTCTTGACTTCGTTCTTTTATTATATTCCAAATGCTGTTTTAGCGGCTATTATATTAGTTTCAGTTTTTGGATTGATCAATATCAGTGAGGCAAGATATCTTCTCGCATTAAGACGAAGGGAGTTTATCGTAATGTTCATAACATTTATTGGGACATTAGTTTTTGGTGTAGAAAAAGGGATTTTTATTGGAGTCATATTATCGTACATTTTTTTACAATATTATAGCTCGAGACCACATGTTGCAGAATTGGTAAATATTCCGAATACGAACTATTATCGTAATATCAAAAGATTTCCGGATGCTACGAGGTCATCTAGATATCTGATTATTCGATTTGATGATCAATTATATTTTGCTAATACTAGTTACTTTAAGGACGCTATATTAAATCAAATAGATAAAAGAGAGGTGTTACCAGAGTTTTTGATTTTAGATAGTACCAATATCAATGATATTGATAGTACGGGTTTACATATTTTAGAGGATGTTCATAGGTATTTAGAAGATTTAGGAGTGCAATTATTAATCACTGGTACAATTGGTCCTGTTCGGGATTTTCTTAAAAGATCTGGGTTTACGGATAATTTAGGTAGTCAACATAATTTTTTAAACATAGAAGATGCTGTTAATTATACAGATAATAAAACTGTTCAGCAAAATTCTCTAGAGGTAGCAGTTCAGTATAATAAGAAACGTTCTTTTCTTGATTAGAAGATATTATTTTTCATAAACATGCATTTTTATTCCCATACCATAATTCATAAAACCTTTTTGGATTAATGTATTATTTTCGCTGTATTCTTTGTCGAAGCGTTGCCAGGTTCTGTTTTTGAAAAAGATTCTTCTTGTAAACGTAATATTGTTGTCTATTTTGTCGGTAAAAGGAAGCAGTGGTCTAAATGTAGTAGAGACTTTTACGATTCCTTTACGTGTTTCTACTTCGTGGTATTTTTTGGTATGCTGCAGTTTTCCTTGCTTATCTGTATAACCTAATACTTGAACAGAAATAAATATACCATTTTTAGGAACAAATATTTTGTATTCAGAAATATCAAGTTCGAAATTTGTTTTGTCTTTATTTGTTATTCTAAAAATGATGTCATCACCAGCCAATCTCTTTCCTGGAATACCATTTGTGCTTTCATAGAATTGCATTTTAAACAAAGTAGAAAAAGATTGTTTTCTACTAGAAGATCTTTTGGAGCTTTCCATCATCACAGGTAAAAAAACAGAAGCAATTTTAGTTGATTTTATATAATGCCTAGGGAAAAAGACAGCTATTTCTGATTCTACAGTAGGTAGCCAACATCTAAAGTAATCATCATGTATTTTAGAACCTTTTTTCTTTGTCTTGTATTTACCTAAATTTTCTGCTTTTAAAACTACTTCTTGAAGTTCGGCAATATCAGGTGTTAATAAAATACTCTTTGGGATATTATTTGTGCTAAGACCTTTTTCTTTATATCCAAGTGCCGATATATATAATGAATCGATGTCGCTATATCTTTTTTTTGAAAATTTAAAGATTCCACCTTCGTCAGCAAACAATCCATTGCCATTGCCAAATGAAATTGTAGCATACGATATAGGGAATTTTTGTACAGAATCTTTGATGGTGTACACTTGACTATATATACCATTGGATATCAGTAATAGAAGTATATAGAGGACTTTTTTCATAGTAGGTTAGGGGACTAAATAGGCTGTTAAAATAGTGAAAATATTTTAAAACATTCTTTATGTTTCATTAGTTACAGAAGTAATAGCTCTTTAATTTCTTTACTTTTTATATTTTGATATAAGCAAAAAAGAAGCCAAAAAATAAGTGAATTATTATTTTAACCATTGTTTTTTAATAATAACATACTCGTTAATGATTAAATAATATTGGTACATACTCTATCTTTGTAAGATTAATAATGTTCCATATTTGGTTTAAAACAAAGAGTATTTGAAAAAAGCAATTTATTTTATGTTACTGAGCACCGTTTCTTTTACGGTGATGAATTTACTGGTTAAATATTTAGTTGGTTTTAGTGCATATCAGTTAGTTTTTTTTAGATCAATCGGAACTTTGTTTTTCACTATGCCATTTTTAATTCACCATAAAATATCAATTCTAGGAAATCAAAAGAAGTTACTAGTACTTCGTGGTTTAGCAGGTGTAACCTCTATGGGATTGTTTTTTATGTCGGTAGAATATCTTAAAATAGGTTCTGCAGTATCTCTACGGTATCTTTCTCCTATTTTTGCTACTATATTAGCAGTTATATTTCTAAGAGAAAAAGTTAAAAATATCCAGTGGTTATTTTTTTTGTTAGCGTTTACAGGTGTTTTAATTATTAAAGGATTTGATGCAGAGATTAATTCTTTAGGATTATTATTAATTGTTTTTTCTGCATTATTTAGTGGGTTTGTATATGTTTTAATTAATAAAATAGGGTTAGGAGACCATCCCGTAGTTATTGTGAACTATTTCATGTGGATTGCTACTGTTTTAGGTGGAATTTTATCTATTTTTAATTGGGAGAAAACTCCGCAAGGTATGGAGTGGGTATTATTATTAAGCTTAGGGATCTTCGGCTATTTTGGCCAACTATTTATGACAAAAGCTTTTCAATCACAAGTTACTAATAAGGTAGTTTCTTTAAAATACATGGAGGTAATATTTACCATGATAGCTGGTATTTTCTTATTCGGAGACCAATATCCTTTGCTTAGCGTTTTAGGTACTATAATGGTAATTACTGGATTGATTCTTAATATGTTTTATAAATCTAAATAGGCAGTGATTATCGTATTTATGATTAAACAATTATCCCAGATTTTTTATTCAATCCACATTGTTCCAAAAACTTATTGGTAAATACTTCTCGCGTATTATTATCAAGAAGCTCGTTACGTGAATCTATCCAATGCTGGACAATAGCAGCGCCATACATTTTTTGTATCCTATTATAGTTAAGATTGAAATTTATTTTACCCCAATGTAGTGTATATGCAATGTTTTTTGCTTCTAATCTATTCCATATTTTGTCATAAAACTCTCTGGTTAATTTAGAGTCAACACCATCTAATTCTAAAACACATGTTTTAGTGAATTTTGTAAAACCTAATAATGCTTTTGTGCCTTTTACATATCGCAAAGAAATTCCTCCAGGAAAAGGATTGCCATTATCAATAATATCCATTATTTCTTGTACTACTTGTACGCTATCTTTAATATCGATTCCGAGGGCCGCACTTGCTACTTTTCCTCTAAATTTAGTATTGTTATATGTTTCTCCAATAGTGCCTTCTAAAGCAGGAGTTTCTTTATAAGCTAAAGGAAATAATAGATTAACTAAGCTTGGTACTAATTTTACAGATAAAGTACCTAGACTGTCCATCATAGTTTGTATTAAACCTAATAAATCATCTCCATATGTTAATCCATTTTGATCTCTTTCTCTTCGTATGTAATCGTCACGATATTTTCTCTTGTATGCAACCTTAATAAAAACACCTTTGTCGATATTATTAGGTTTAAAATCATATGGATTTATAAGTATTTCAAAATGGTATAATTCTCGATCTGGAGAAACTTCAGGAAAAGGCATTAAATCTTTAATACCAGAAAAGTTTTGTGTAGTCATTGTATTTTTTAAAGCATCATTATATGCTACTTTATCAATACGATGTTCTTCTAATAAAAATTTGGGTTCTGTTTCTATTAATACACCATGAATGAAACCAAAACTTCCAAAACTTACGATTGCAGCATTAAACATAATATCATCCTGAATTCTTTCTGCTCCTAACCAATTAACAAACTTATCAGACATAATAGGAGTAGACGCTCGCTCTAACCAAACATGCCTATCCTTGCCTACTATTAAGTGTAATCCAACTACAAAATCTTGTAATGCACCAACGTTATAAGCAGCACCGTGTGTTCCTGTAGATAATGCTCCTGCAATAGTTTGACCATTGCTGGCACCAGATGCTTTAATGGATCTGCTTGGTCTTTTTTCTTTTTCAAGTTTGGCATTTAGTTGTAAAATTGACATTCCACATTGCGAAAAAAATAAGTTTTCTGGGATACCTCCATCGTTTAAATAATCTTTTGCTACATATGATTTAGAGATAGAAAAGGAAAGCCTAAGTGATTTAGTATCAATAATACCTCCTTCAGAAACGGCTACTTTAGAAAAAGACCAACCGCTACCCATTGCTCGCAATCGGATTTTATTTTTAATAGCATGTCTTATTAACCATTGGATGTTTTTAGTAGTAGCCTTATATTTCTCAGAACTTTTAGATAAGAAATGGTTATTTCTTATTTTAAAAGAAGCATTTTTAGTTAATTTTTGAGTAAAATTTTGATGTCTGTTTTCCCAAGAAGTTATTGGTAGTATTTCTATGCCTTTTGGTAATGCCATTTTTGAAGTTTTTAGATAGTTATAAATCTTCGATAGGAGTTTCTACAGGTGCGCATTCCCATTCTATTGTTTGTGGGACTACTATACCAAGAGTAATTGCTGAAATTAAAATATACCCAAGATTGGTTTTGCTAGTAACAGCATTCATTTTTTTAGATTCACATTCTGGGTTGATATCTTTAGGAGTTACTAAACCCCAAGCATAACTCCAAGATGTTTTATGATGTTTTATTATAGAATCATTATCATACTCGCTGACAACTCGTGTTGATATACAACTCTGACAAAGGATTAAAAGCAATAATAATATACTAATTGTGCGTAATTGGATATAATTTTTCATACCTCAGATATTTTATGAGGCAATAAGACGATTGAAGGGTAACTATATTCTTAGTAAAATTATGAATATATATAGTGTGCTAAAAGGGGTTTTTAACTGTATTTTCTTATAAATAAATCAGTTATTTTTAAAGTATATCAAAATATACTTTATATACTTTTTAATATGATTGTGTATATTTTAATATACTTTATTATATTTGTATATATTTTTTTTAAAGTATATTTAGCTATACTTTGGAGATATTATTACTTATAAAGTATAATTTTGTATACCTTAATTTATAGATTATGGATTTAAGTAGATTTTCGGATAATGATGTTTTGTTAGAGCTTACGCAACGCGTAAAAAAGAGAAGGCTTAATCTTAATATAACACAAGAAGAGCTTTCTAAAAGAGCAGGAGTACATGTGCAAACGATAAAAAATTTCGAGTCTGGTAAAGCGACAACCTTACTTACATTTATTCAAATATTGCGAGCTTTTGGAGAACTTGATGCTTTAAGTTCTTTTTTGCCGGATCCTGGTATTAGTCCTGTTGAATTATTGAAATTAAAAGGAAAAGAAAGAGAAAGAGCTTCTGGAAATTCAAAAGATAAACCAAACAAATCATCATGGTAGATGTAATAAAAATAACACTCTGGGGAAAAGAATTAGGAGCTTTAAGTTGGGATACTGATAAGAAGTACGCATCTTTTGAGTATTTCTCTGAATTTTTAAATAATAATTGGGAGGTTTCTCCTATACATATGCCTTTAGGCACATCAGAGAGAAGAATATATAGTTTTCCTCGTCTTAACGAAGATACTTACAAAGGACTTCCTGGAATGTTATCAGATGTATTGCCTGATGATTTTGGAAATAGATTGATAGACCAATGGTTGTTACTTAATAATATACCAAAAGCACAGTTTACACCTTTAGATCGTCTATGTTATATAGGATCTCGAGGTATGGGAGCCTTAGAGTTTCAACCTGCGAGAAATTTAGGGAATAAAGTAGCAAGTAATGTGGTAATAGATAAATTAGTTATACTCGCTCAGAAAGTTCTAGATTCTAGAGAACAAATTGAACTTAATATTGATGAAACTGAACATTTAAATGAATTAATAAAAGTAGGTACTTCTGCTGGTGGACAAAGAGCAAAGGCAATTATAGCATATAATTCTAAAACAGGTGAAATTAAATCCGGTCAAACGGATGTTCCTGAGGGTTTTGAGCATTATCTGTTTAAATTCGATGGAGTAAATGATGTGTCTTTAGGAGATCCACAAGGTTATGGGAAAATAGAATATGCATATTATTTAATGGCATTAGATTGTGGAATTGAAATGGAACATTCTCAATTGTTTCAAGAATATAATAGAGCACATTTTATGACCAAGCGATTTGATCGTTTACCTAATAATAAGAAGTTACATATGCAAACATTATGTTCTTTAGCACATTTTGATTATAAATCTCCAGGAGCATATTCTTATGAGAATGCATTTGATATTATGCGACAGCTTAGATTACCGCATCGAGATGCTATTCAGTTATATAAAAGAATGTTGTTAAATGTTATTGCAAGAAATCAAGATGATCATACTAAAAATATTTCATTTCTAATGGATGAACAAGGAGTGTGGAAATTAGCTCCTGCATATGATATTACATATTCTTACAATCCAACAGGGATATGGACTAGCATGCACCAAATGTCAATTAATGGAAAGAGAAACGATTTTACTATCAGCGATTTATTAACTGTAGGGAGTAAAATAAGCTATAAAAATAGCAAAACAGAAATACAACAAGTATTAGATGTTGTAGCTAATTGGAGTTACTATGCTAATGAAGCAGGAATACCGTCTAAACAAGCTAATAAGTTACAACAAGCATTTAGGATAAATTTATAAATGAGTACGAAAAAGAAATCCAGATTAAATTATATAACTACTAAAGGCGTATTTTATATTACGTTATTGGTCATATTTATCACAATATTTCAGGTTTGGCAATTTGGATTAGAAAAGGAAAGAACTATTATCGAAAATTCTATGCTATCCACTACGATACTATCTGTGATATTTTTTCTCTTTATTACAATCGGTCTATATTATGGTGTAAAACTAAAAGATAATTTAGGCAAAATGACGGATCGATTGGATTATGATAGGGAAGGTGTATCTGATTTTTTTAATATAGATACTGATATACCAGATGTTGGTGATGGATGCGAGGGTACAGTATTAAGTATATTATTATGGATTCTAATAACTATTTTAATAGGAGTATTTTTATGGTTGTTTGGAGGAGTGCTATGGAGTGTTTTAATTACATTTTTAGCGATGCTTTATTGGATTTTCTTTAGGGCATTACGTTTGGTTTTTAAAAAATCTCCAGTTTGCAAAGGTAATCTTCCCAAAAGTATTAGGTATGGGATTAGTTATACAGTATTATACAATTTTTGGATTTATATAATAATTTTGATAGCTGAATTTATAAAACAATAATTATCGAGCATATAAGTACCGAGAAATTTGGTGAATTATTTAGGGCAAAAAATTCAAATTTGTTCACGATAAGTGGGGTAAAATGTTTCAATTTAGAAACTAATTTAAGACGCATTGTACTTATATACTCAAATAATAATAAGGTGCTGTTCTAGTTAAAATCTTCTCTGAGATAATACATTAACTTAGATTTGTCTGTAAAACTTTTTATTGCAATAATTTCACCGTTTAATTTATTATAAATTATTTCGGCGAATAAAAAGTCTATGTAGAATATACTATAGTAAAAGTCTCTATTAGCATCGTTTATAGAAAAAAGGTGTATCCCTTTGTTCCAAATGTTACGATATTTCTCTGCTAAATTTTGCGAATTAAACCGCTTCTCTAGGGTAGTTTTTTGCATAAGCATTATGATTTTAAGATTTAAGGCACCACTAAACTACGGAAAAACCGTAACAAAACAAACATTAAAACGGAAAAATTTGAATTTTCCCCATTTATTACTTGTAAATTATTAAAAAGAACTATTTAAACGTTATTGTTAATTAATGATGTAAATAGAATAAAATATTATTTTCGTAGCTTAAAAGTAAAATTATATTGGCTACAGTTTCTCAAAATATATTTCTAACTAGAAAAGAAAAACAACGTTGTGTTTGTTGTGGTAAAAAAATTCCTTTTGGTAAATCGTTTGTTGCAGAAACCGAAGATCATAAAGGTACTTGTTTTGCTTGTTCACCATTTTTGGGATACTCCTTATTACCGGCAGGAAATGCTGCGATGACTAGAAGGTCTAAAAAACACTCAAAACTTTGTGGAGTCGTTTTAAAATGGAATCAACGTAGAAAGCGTTACGAGCGTAAAGGGCAGTTTGTAGAAGAAATAGCAATTGAAAAAGCACGGTTAGAGTGCGAAAATGATAGAGAAGCTAGAGAGCTTAAAAATAAAAAGGCAGCTATTGTAAGAGAACAGAAAGATAAAGTGTATATCTTAAATTTTGCAAATGCAATAAGAAATAAATATCCTAATTGTCCTCAAAAGCGAGAGTTTAAGATAGCATCACATGCTTGCAAGAAACATAGTGGAAGGGTAGGACGTACTGCAGACGCCAAAGAATTTGACCCACAAATGATTGACTTGGCCGTACAAGCACATATACGGCATACAGAGACTAATTATGACGAACAATTTGGTAAAGGAAAAAGAAAGACAGAAATTAGATCAGATGTGCAGTCAAAAATTGAGAGTGTTTTGAATAAATGGAAATAGTAAGTCCTATATTCTAAGTGTAAAATCATTTAAGTTTTTAGAGATGGCAAAAAAAGGTAGAGAGAAAAATACATTAAATAAAGCAAAACATTCAAAGCTTATGAATCGCAAAAAGAATAAGCTTAAAAAAGAAAAAGAACAAAGGGCAGAACGATTAAAAGCGATAGTTCGAAAAGCTAATCAATCTAAAGAAAAAGGCTCTGAAAATGAATAAATGTTATTGTGGTAAAGACAAGTCCTATAATAATTGTTGTGGTACGGTTCATAAAGATATACTAAAAGCTTCGACTGCCGAAGATTTAATGAGATCTCGCTACAGTGCTTTTGTTTTAACTAATGGTGATTACTTAATGAAAAGTCACCACAGTACTACACGTCCTTTAAAAGAAAAGAAATCTATTGTTACCTGGGCTAAATCTGTTAACTGGGTTAAGTTAGAGGTTTTAAATACTACAGATGGATTAGAATACGATATGAAGGGAACTGTGGAGTTTAAAGCTTTTTACTTTGAAAAAAATAAGATAGAATGTATTCACGAAAACTCTGCGTTTATTAAAGAAAACGGGTATTGGGTATATCTAGGCGAAGCTTAAAGATTATACATCTTATAATTGGTGCTTAAAAACATTTGATCTTTCCAATTCACGAATTTTTAAAGATATTCTTTTCAATAGGATAGTTTAGTAATTGTAATGTTTGTTTTTTCCGGTTTAATGACCGATAAATGGCAGGTAATATCTCTCTTCAGTTTAAAAACAACCTACTCTTTTATTTCTCAAAATATATCTATTTATATCCATTAATATATAAACTTTTTGAAGAAAGGAGGGTAACAAAATAATTTCCCTTTTTATATAAGTATGTAAAATCAAAACGCGCGCTTGATAGATACACTTTTTTTGAGGTCGCCGAAAATCATATAGAGTAGGCAAAATCTAAACATACAAATAATGAAAAAGGTATTCTTATTACCCAAAGGCTTAGACAAATTTTCTACAAAAGAGCTTAAAAATATGGAGGCTATTTTAGGAGGAACTGTAGATGTACCAGATATTATATATTACCCAACTAGTGGTGGTAGAAGATGTGCAGAAGGCCAGGTTTGGTCAGAAACATTACAGAGATGTATTGTTGTTACTGTGGGAAATCCAGTTCAACACAGATAAATGATTTGGTTTTATATCCAAACATATATTGATAAATAGGTTGTTTAATCAACTTATAAAATGCTAAGCGGAGTGGAGTAAACTTGTACAATTTTTATTCTCCAAACTTCGCTTAGTAAGTTTAATATTCTTAACTTTTTAATTCCTTATTCATGCAATTCGATGCCTTAATACTCAAAGTAGCTAGCAGATGTAATCTTAATTGTTCTTATTGTTTTATGTATAATCTTGGTGATACTACATATAAAGAGCAACCAAAATTTATGTCATATGAAATGATTGATTCCATTTTAGAAAAAACGAAACGATATATTCAGAAATATAGTAAAAAGGAGTTCTCTTTTATTTTCCATGGTGGAGAACCTTTATTAGTAGATAAGAAGTTTTACAGAACTTTTGTAGCTAAAGCTAATGATATCAAAAAAATACTCCCTAATGTAATTTTTAAGTATGACATACAAACCAATGGAGTTTTAATAGACAAAGATTGGTGTGCATTGTTTAGAGAATTAAATATTTATCCTAGTACGAGCGTAGATGGCACAAAAGAAGCACACGATATGTTTAGAGTAGATCATCGTGGAAATGGTAGTTATGATCAAGTGTGTAAAGGAGTTAAATTATTAAAAGAACAAATAGGATATGCAGATACAGTTTGTGTAATAAATATCAAAGAAGATGCAGGTACTATGTATGAAAGTTTTAAGAAAATGAATGTAAATTCAGTAAATTTCTTAATTCCAGATTATACACATGATAATTTTCCGTTTGATAAAAATAAAACAGAAATGGCTGATTGGTTAATTAAATTGTTTGATGTTTGGATACAGGATTCTGAACGATATAAGATTCCTATGTTTATAGGATTAGTAAATAGGTTGTTAGGTATTACCGAACAAATAAATAATGAATCTGCCGTTTTGGTCATCGAAACAAATGGAGAAATAGAAGCGATAGATTCTTTAAAAGCTTGTGGACACGGATTTACAAAATCAGGAATTAATGTATTGCACAATGATTTTTCTGATATTAACAAATCTCCTTTAGGGAAATTATATTTTGAAGAAAGTACAACAAAGTTGTGCGCTCAATGTCTTAGTTGCCCTATAAAAGAAGTCTGTCAGGGAGGTAGGTTGGTTCATAGATATAAAAAAGAAAATGGTTTTAATAATACATCAGTATATTGTAATGATCTTATAAAATTTATAGCACATATTCAGAATAGTTTAATGGCTATTTTTCCTGAATTATATAGTCAGAAAAATATAGATCGTATAAAAAGTGAAGAAATTATTCAATATTTGAGTAAGGAAAAAGGAAATTTACCTACAAACTCTATGTTTACTAAAGAGTTAGAGTATTTTGCTACGAGCTAGAATTGAGATTTTATATGATCTGATTATAAAGAACTATTTGTATTCACTTTACTACTAATAGGAAATAATAAATTAATAGTTTCATTATGAAAGAAAATCTTCAAAATAATGATTATTCAATGGGTGAATTTGCTACTGTTGATCAGTGTTCATTAAGAGGACATTTACGTTGTGTATATACTACTGGTAAAGAAGTATATCGAGATGGTCGTAATGGTCGTAAAACAATTCATTGGTGGAGAATGTCTTATATTGGAAGAGCTTGTACCAGAAAGTGGGGTAGACGAGCAGGTGTTTTTTACGAAGCATTGTTTGTAGTCCCTCATTACATTGGAATATTCTTTGGAAACCTTCTTGGATATTGTATGTTTTTAGTTTTAGGAAGTAAGAAATGATTCATCTAATTCATTATTTGGATTAGAATTATTTTGTAAATATTACCACAATAATTGGCCAGTTATTGTGTTTAAGTAATGTTAATTTTATGAAATAATTATGAAAAATTGGCTAATTATATTTTCATTCATTTTTTTTTGTTCTTCTATTATTGCTCAAAAGGAAATTAAATTTTCTACTTATTTTAAAACCAATAAGGCGAACTTACGACTTAGTGATTTCTCAAGACTTACTAGATATATTGATTCAATTTCGAAATTAAAAAACGTTGGTAAAATAAAAGTTTTTGGTTATTGCGACGATGTAGGAGAAGAAGCTAATAATCTTATGTTATCTCAAAAAAGATCGGAATTTGTTTCTGAACAAATTAAGATTAAAGCAAATAAGCAGACCGTACTATTTTCCCCTGTAGGCAAAGGAGAATTGCCAATTAATGATGAGAGTAATTTTTCTATTTCAGAACAAAGAACGAAAAACAGAAGGGTTGATATTATTGTTTATTTCAATGATAAGAATCAGATTATTGATGATTATCACGAGAAGGGTGATAGAATTATTTTAGACAATGTTTTATTTCAAGGTGGTAAAACTGTATTCTTACCAAGAACGGATTTTGTATTGCATAAATTGGTGGACGAATTAAAGGAAAAAAAGAAATTACACATACAACTTCAAGGCCATATAAATCAGTTAAAACCTCAGCAGATGGCTGACTCTACATTATATAGACCCGAAGATAATTTGTCTACACGAAGAGCAAAAAAGGTATATGATTTTTTAATTTCTAATGGTATTGATAAAGAACGATTATCTTACGTAGGTTTCGAAGGTAAATTTCCTTTAGGTACATATCCGCAATATAATAGAAGAGTAGAAATAGAAATAACGGATATCAAAGAATAATATAATTCTGTTAAAAACTTGTTTTCTTTTTCTCCTAAAAAAACAAGTTATTTGTTCCCGGAAAAAAAAAGTTGTCATTGGAAGAACAAATTATTACAACAAAGAAGTTTACTCGAAATAATTTCTTTAAGAATACTTATTGCGTATTTAAGGGAGTACGTCTAAGAGAAATTTCTAGGAGAAAACCCCACTACCGAAGTGAATCTGGTAGCACCTATTATTATACAACTAATGGAGTATATCGCCTATCTAATCATTGGGGTAGAGCTGCTAAGTGTAACTGGAGATTGGTCTCAGAAATTCCTGTAGAGATTGATGATCTTCGTTTAGGGTATGCAGATTGGACTGATTTTAGAGAAAATCTAGATCAAGATGTAGATGCATATTATATTGCTGTAGATTTCGAAACCAAAACTGTTAGTTATAAGCATAAGGACAATCCTGCTTATGATCAGATTGCTGTGATACGTCCAGTTGATGCTACTCGTAAATTAATTAAACAGATAAAAACTCTTTTAGAAGATCATAAATGGGCAAAGTACTATGATTACGAGGATTTAGATGAGTTCCGAAAAGAAGTAGTATTGGAGTTAGTAAACACGACAAAAACATTGCACGATATTAGAAGAGAATTAGCATCAGGTTAAAACTATTCGGGCATCATTACATAACTGTTATCGTGAGATACTTTCGGAAATTGTTTGTTTCTCCATTTTTCTTTGGCTTCTTCTAGTTTAGTTGTGCTAGAGGAAACAAAATTCCAATAAATATGACGTTCTTCAGGGAATGGTTGCCCTCCAAAAAGTAATAGATGTGTGTTTGGCTCTAAAATTATGGTACATGTATCTTCTATTTTAGAAACTAGCATATTTCTTTTAGAAATATTGTTTTCACAGGCTTGTATTTCGCCATCTACGATACAGATGCCTATTTCTCCTTTTAGCTCTCCTTTGATTTGTAATTCATATCGTTCTTTACTTTTTACTTCTACCATAAAAAGTTCGGAATGCACAGGCAACGATGATATTCTACCATATCCTTTTCCGGCAACTAACTTAAATTCAGTTGTTCCATCATTCCAAGAAGGGATTTCAGTTTTATCTAAATGATGAAATTCGGGTTCTATATTTTCCAAATGTTTTGGTAGTGCTACCCAAATTTGATATCCGTGTGTTATAAATTCTGTACCGTCTCTCATGTCCTTAGGAGTACGTTCGGTATGTGTAACTCCTTTTCCGGCAACCATCCAGTTCACAGAACCTGGAGAAATACGTTGATTAGTGCCGATACTATCCTGATGCATAATTTCACCATCTAATAAATAAGTTAAAGTAGATAATCCGATATGTGGGTGTTGATCTACATCCATATATTTTCCTTTTTTAATGATGGTTGGACCCATATGATCAATAAAAATGAAGGGACCTACCATTCTTTTTTTTCGAAAAGGAATAAATCTCCCTACAAGAAAATCACCAATATCTCTACTTCGTTCTTCGATTATCAAACCTTGATTAGACATAAAAACAGTTTTTTGTTCATTTTAAGTTTCTAAAATACACTTTTTAACTACAGTATTTCGTTAAATAAGTATTAACGAATGATTGCGATTAAGAGGTTGTTCATACCTTAAAATAATTTACTATCTTTTCCCTTGCAATATTAAACAACCACAACTAACCAATGGAAATATTCTCCTCGTATAATTTAATAATCGAAGTTTCTTTAGTCCTTATTTTATCTTTTATTTTTAATGGAATAGCAAAGAAAACTAATATTCCAGCTGTATTAATGTTGATTATATTGGGTATTATTATTCAGTATGCGATTAAAGCATTTGGAGCGGGATCTTTTGATTTTTTCCCGATGCTAGAGATTCTTGGAATTGTTGGGCTGATAATGATTGTATTAGAGGCTGCGCTAGAATTAAAATTGAAAAAAGAAAAATTAGTTCCTATCTTAAAATCTCTTGGGATTGCTTTAATAGGGCTTGTTGCATCTGCATATATTGCTGCGGTAATTTTAAAGGCACTGATTGATGGAATGACGTGGCAATCTGCTTTGTTATATGCTACTCCATTATCTATTCTGTCAAGTGCTATAATTATTCCAAGTGTAGCCGGGTTGTCAGAAGCAAAAAAAGAATTTCATGTGTATGAAAGTACATTCTCTGATATTTTAGGAATTATGATGTTTTATTTCCTTACAGGAAAACTTAATCCCGCAGAAGATGCTGGAGTTTCGGGATTTGCATTTAACTTAATCATTACAATTATTATATCACTAATTGCCAGTTATGGTATTATTTTAATTTTTCAAAAGATAAAAAGCCAAGTAAAACTATTTCTATTAATAGCTGTTTTATTATTGTTATATGGAGTTGGAAAAAAAATGCATTTATCGTCTTTGATTATCATTTTGATTTTTGGTCTAGTAATCGCTAATATGAAATTGTTTTTTCAGTGGAAACTAGAAGGTTTATTGGATTTTGAAAAGGCAAAAACAATTTACCATGAATTACATGTAATTACTGCGGAAACTGCATTTGTAGTACGAACATTGTTTTTTGTGATTTTTGGTATTACAATTACCTTATCTTCTTTATTAAATTTAAAAGTAGCATTGATAAGTATTCTAATTATCATTTCGATTTATTTGATTCGATATGTATTGTTACGATTATTTGTAGGAAAAGATATTTCTCCTCAATTATTTATAGCTCCTAGAGGGTTAATTACAGTATTATTATTTTATGCAATACCAGCAGAGGCCATGATCCCAGGTTTTGAACCAGGAATTTTATTGTTTGTAATAATTGGAACTAGCCTTATAATGACTGGTGGTATGATACGTGATAATAGGGTAAAAGCGGTAGCATTAACTCCTGAAGAGATTGAAGAGGCAGCTGATGCAGAAGTAGCTTATATCATGAATACTACGACCGATCTTAGTGAAATTGAGGATTCCTCTGAAGAGGAAGACGATGATGAAATTTATGAATAATTAGTAGAAATGAAACGATTACATCGGTTAACAGCTATTTTAGTTAAGTTACAATCTAAAAAAATAGTTCAAGCTTCAGATTTAGCAGAGAAATTTGATGTAAGCATTCGTACTATTTATAGAGATATGCTTGCATTATCTGATGCTGGTGTTCCTATAGGAGCCGAGGCAGGTACAGGTTATTTTTTGGTAGATGGGTATTCTCTTCCCCCAATTATGTTTTCAGAAAAGGAAGCCAATGCATTAATAACTGCTGCTAAAATTATCCACACCAATAATGATGAATCACTTATTTCTGACTATAATACTGCTATAGAAAAAGTTAAAGCGATTCTTAATACAACACAAAAAGAAAAGTTAGAACTTTTAGAAAAAAGAATTGTTAGTCCTCCTTATAAAAAATCTCCAGCTAGCACTTATTTATCAACAATCCAAAAAGCTATTACAGATTTGAGAGTACTAGAAATAGAATATACAGCTGCTTCTAAAGAATACACCAAACGATCGATTGAACCTTTAGGTGTATATTTTACAAATACTATATGGGTGTTAATAGCCTATTGTAGATTACGTAAAGATTATAGGGAGTTTAGGACAGATCGAATTATCAATTTAATAGAAACTTCAGAGTTATTCCCTCCAAAATTTTTTACGTTAGAAGAGTATTTTAAAAAATATATGGAACATTAAAAATACTACTGACATAAGGTTGTCACACTCCACTTGTAGTTTTGGTGAAAATTAGAATATGTATCACTTAATCCACACAATTATGCTTAGTATGTTTTTATGCTGCGCAACTACATTTAGTCAAAACCACAACCTTATGAAAGACAAACCTTATTCAATTGAAATCGTATTATTCGAAGTAGTACCAGGGTACTCTGTAGAACAAGCTAAGAAGGCTATAACTTCTTTAAATGATATTGTTAAATTATATGATGGATTTATAGATAGAACAACCGCAAGTAATATCGACGGTAAGTTTATTGATCTACTGTATTGGACAGATATTAAATCGGCTAAGCTAGCTGGAGAAGATATTATGAAAAATCCAAAGGCATTAGAAATTTTTGAAATTATAAAACCGGAATCAATGCAAATGTTTCATATGGATGTTTTTAACCAATTCGAAGAATAATCATATATTTAAAAGAATGTATTATGTTATCAGATTTAAAACCTATTATGCAAACAAATAAAAAGATTCCGGAGCACATAATAAATCGAAAAGGTCCAAGAAGTGCTAAAGATTTAGATTCGGAAGTATTAGAATATTTAAATAAAGGTCTAATTGAAACAGCTAACCTTATGGAATGGTTAGCTGTAGATCAATTAAAATTACTAAAATGTATACTAGATGATTTAAACAAATCTAATTGGTATGATAGTTTTTATGAAGCCGTGTCTAATCAAAAAAAGCCAAGTGCCAATAGCAATACCAAAGTTATAGGCGCAACTTTTGCTCAATTAACCAATGATAATAAAGTCATTGATTATTTGTCTAATCATCCTTCTGATGTATGTAGATGTTGGGCTACTCAGTATTATAGTGGATTAGACATGTCAATCACAGAAAGACTTCACACTAATAAACCATTTGCTGCAGATCCACATTTTGGGGTTAGAGAAGTTGCGATTTTTGCAACAAAGGATTATATAATTCAAGATTTAGATCAATCTATTATGATATTATCTAACTGGACAAAAGATACTAATGAGAATGTAAGACGTTATGCTGTAGAAACGATTAGACCAATAGGAGTTTGGACAAAAAAAATAGATGAACTCAAAGAAACTCCCGAAAAAGCAATTGGTATTTTGGAAGCGTTGAAATCTGATACATCAAAATATGTAAAGGATGCTGTTGGTAACTGGTTAAATGATGCAAGTAAGACAAGACCTGATTGGGTTCTTAATGTTTGTAAAGAATGGGGAGAAAATAGCTCATCAAAAGATACCAAATATATTATAAAAAAGGCTCTAAGGACTATCAATAAGTAGCTTATAGCTAGTTGTTAACCGTTGTCTATTTTTCGACAATTATCATATTATTATCAAATCGAAAATAATGCTGCTAAATAATTATTAAATAATCATTAAATCTTATTCTTTTTAAAATTTATATAGGTAAATGTTTTCAGCTTTTTTATAGCTTTAAACTCCTGTTGGAAGTTATTAACAACAGGTTCATTTGATAAATTTTGCACTAAAGAATAAATAATGAGAGTACTTCATACGAGTTTAGAATGTTATCCTTTAGCAAAAGTTGGCGGCCTTGGAGATGTCGTCGGTTCATTACCAAAATATCTAACGGAACTAGGTTGTATTACAGAGGTTATTATGCCTTTTTTTGATAATTCAAAAATTAATGAGCTTTCTTGTGAAGACATTTATACTGATTCATTGGTTTTGGGATCTAATTCCTTTGATTTTACGATTAAAAAAGTAATATCCTCCGAGTTTGGGTTTCAAATATATCTAGTAGATATAAAGGAATTATTATATAGATCAAATGTCTATAGCTATGAAGATGATACAGAACGATTTGTAGCGTTTCAAATAGCGATTTTAAATTGGCTTTTATCTATAGATATAAAACCTGATATTATACATTGCCATGATCACCATACGGGTCTTATACCTTTTTTAGTATCCCAAGTGGGTGTTTATCAAAGTTTAATTGATATTCCTACCGTACTCACAATTCATAATGCGCAATATCAAGGTCAGTTTTCTTATGATAAATTAGATTATATACCACAATTTGATTTACATAATATTGGATTACTAGATTGGGATCAATGTATAAATCCTTTAGCTACTGCAATAAAGTGTGCTTGGAAAGTAACTACAGTTTCACCAAGTTACATGGAAGAGTTGCAAGGTCAAGCTAATGGTTTAGAAGGGCTTTTATCACACGAAAAAAATAAATGTATTGGAATACTGAACGGAATTGATCATCAGACATGGAATCCCAAAACGGATCCAATGATTATTAGTAATTACGGAAATAAAAATATCGTTTCTGGAAGAAAGGAAAATAAAAATTGGTTATGTAAAGAGTTTGGGTTTGATATAGATAAACCATTATTTGCATTTATAGGTCGACTTGTATATGAAAAAGGAGCAGACCTTCTTCCGAATATTGTTTCTGAGGCATTACAGCATTTAGATATTAATATACTCATTTTAGGATCTGGTGATCCGGCTATAGAGTCAAAATTAAGGGAATTAAAGGAACGTTTTCCAGGTACATATAATACATATATAGGATATGATGAAAAACTATCGCATATTATATATGCAGGCGCTGATTTTTTATTAATGCCTTCTAGAGTGGAACCTTGTGGGCTTAACCAACTATATTCTTTACGATATGGTCTCGTACCTATAGTTAGAAAAATAGGCGGATTAAAAGACACTGTTATAGATATTGGTGATGGTGGTTTTGGGATCTGTCATGATCAGGTAAACGTTCAGGATGTATATAATTCAATTAAAAGGGGAATTGAATTTTATAACGACCAAAATAGATATAGGAAAACACAAAAAGAAATTTTAAAAATTGATCATTCTTGGAATAATTCAGCTAATAAATACATTGAATTATATAAATCTTTAAAACAATCGCACAATGATTAACAAAAAAGTCCTTGCAATTATCCTTGGAGGTGGACAAGGAACCAGATTATCTCCTTTAACCGAAAGTAGATCAAAACCAGCAGTATCTATCGCTGGAAAATACAGATTGGTAGACATTCCTATTACTAATTGTATACATTCGGATATTAAAAGAATGTTTGTGCTTACGCAGTTCAATTCAGCTTCTCTAAATAGTCACATTAAAAACACTTATGTTTTTAGCTCTTTTAGTCAAGCTTTTGTAGATGTTCTTGCTGCAGAACAAACACCTGGTAATAAAACTTGGTTTCAAGGTACTGCAGATGCTGTAAGACAATCGATGCATCATTTTCTTAATCATGATTTTGAGTACGCACTTATTTTATCAGGTGATCAATTATATCAAATGGATTTTAATGATATGATTGAAGCGCATATAGAGAAAGGAGCTGATATCTCTATAGCTACATTGCCTGTTAACCCAAAAGACGCAACCGATTTTGGGATTTTAAAAACTGACGAAAATAGTTTTATCAGTTCATTTACTGAAAAGCCAAATTCTGATAAACTTCCAGGTTGGGAATCTGAAGTAAGTGAAGAAATGAAAAGTGAGAATCGTCACTATTTGGCTTCAATGGGGATTTATATATTTAATAGACAATTGTTAGTTGATTTGCTTTCTGATCCTTCAAGAATAGATTTTGGAAAAGAAATCATTCCTCAGTCGATTGAAGATCATAAAGTATTAGCATATCAATATGAAGGCTATTGGACAGATATAGGAACAATTCCTTCCTTTTTTGAAGCTAATATCGAGTTAGCCAATGATATTCCAAAATTTGATTTATTTGATAATGATAGAAATATACTTACCAGACCTAGAATACTTCCTCCATCAAAAATATCTGGAACACTACTAAATAAATCAATGATTGCTGAAGGTTGCTTAATACAAGCCAAGGAAGTAGAACAATCTGTTATTGGTATTAGATCCAGAATTGGAAAAGATACTATCATAAAAAACACATATATGATAGGTAGTGATAGATATCAAGACATAGAAGAATTGCAAACTGATGATAAGGAGAATAGACCTTATATAGGTGTCGGAGAAAGATGTAATATTAATAACGTTATTATTGATAAGGATTGTAGAATTGGTAATGATGTTGTTATTAATGGAGGGCCGCATCTAGAAGATATTGATAATGAAAAGTATGTGATAAAAGATGGTATTGTAGTGTTTAGAAAAGGTGCTATAATACCAGATAATTTTAAGATCTAAGTATCTATAATTTCTAAATTAAATAATTATAAATAGAATATTCTATTTAGTTAAAATGATATTAATAATATCATGACCATTCTTATATGAGTAAAGTAATAGTACATAGTTTATTTTCTGAATTTGATATTAATCTTTTTAAAGCTGGTAAGCACTATCGATTATATGAAAAATTTGGTTCACATATTATTATGGTAGATGGAGTTCGAGGAACATATTTCGCAGTTTGGGCACCATCTGCTAAATCTGTTTCTGTGATTGGAGATTTTAATTTTTGGGTAGAAGGAGAACATCAATTACACGTTCGCTGGGATAAATCTGGTATATGGGAAGGTTTTATACCTGAAGTAGGAAAAGGTAATATCTATAAATATAAAATTCATTCTCATAATAATAGTATTGTAACTGAAAAAGCGGATCCATATGCACGTAGATGTGAACACCCTCCAAAAACGGCTTCGGTAGTTTGGGAAGATTTATATGATTGGAATGATAATGAATGGATGGCAAATAGAAAAAAACATAATACAATCGATGCTCCTTTTTCGGTTTATGAAGTTCATTTAGGCTCTTGGAAAAGAAAAATAGAAGAAGATCGATCTTTGTCATATACCGAACTGGCAGACGAATTGGTTTCCTATGTAAAGGAAATGAATTTTACTCATGTGGAACTAATGCCTGTTATGGAATATCCTTATGATCCATCTTGGGGATATCAAATAACTGGTTATTTTGCACCAACATCTCGTTTTGGTTATCCAGAGGAATTTAAATTACTAGTAGATAAACTTCATCAGAATGATATTGGGATTCTATTGGATTGGGTACCATCGCATTTTCCAGAAGATAATCATGGTTTAGGCTTTTTTGATGGATCTTGTTTATATGAGCATCCTGATAAAAGAAAAGGATATCACCCTGATTGGAAGAGTTTAATATTTAACTATGAAAGAAATGAAGTTAAAAGTTTTCTGATTAGTAATGCAATTTTTTGGTTGGATCAATTCCATGCAGATGGATTAAGAGTTGACGCAGTTGCTTCCATGTTATTTTTAGATTATTCTAGAGAAGATGGGGAATGGGAAGCAAACCAATATGGAGGTAGAGAAAACCTTGCAGCGATTGAATTCATGAAGGAACTAAATAAAGAGATTTATATTAGTTACCCGGATGTACAAACAATTGCAGAAGAGTCTACCTCTTTTCCTATGGTTTCTAAACCAACATTTCTTGGAGGGCTTGGTTTTGGTATGAAATGGATGATGGGGTGGATGCATGATACGTTACAGTATTTTTCAAAAGAGCCTATCTATAGAAAACATCATCAAAATGATTTAACTTTTAGTATGACTTATGCATTTACGGAAAACTTTATGTTACCGTTATCTCATGATGAAGTGGTATATGGAAAAAGAAGTATTATAGGCAGAATGCCTGGCGATGAGTGGCAACAGTTTGCTAATTTACGATTGCTATATAGCTATATGTTTACACATCCTGGTAGTAATTTACTCTTTATGGGTGCCGAGTTCGGTCAACGAGAAGAATGGAACTTCCAGAGTAGTTTGGATTGGCATTTATTGCAGTACGATTATCATTCTGGAATTAAAAAGTTGATTACAGATCTTAATTCGTTGTACAGAAATCACCCAGCTTTGTATGAAAAACAATTTGAGTCAGATGGTTTCGAATGGATAAGCTATGATGATCATGAAAATTCTGTAGTTGCCTATATTAGAAAAGGAAACAAGACTGAGGATACGTTAGTTGTAGCTTGCAATTTTACGCCGGTACCACGTTCCAATTATCGTATAGGATTATCAGCAAAAGGAACACTAATTCCATTATTTAATACTGATGAAAAAACGTATGGAGGAACAGGGGATTTTATATCTGAAAAGATTTTGATAGAAGATAAAGAATGGCATTATAGAGAATATTCGGCGGAGATTGATATTCCTCCATTAGGAACACTTGTTTTTAAAATCAAGAGTTAATTTATATAACCTAAATTATTTCATGTTTACAATACTATAAGGCACTTTATTAGTTGTAGTTTAAACAATTGTTAATTGATTATAGTTTCAAACGTTTTCGTTGAATGTTTTTAATAAATACTAATTAAAAGAGTTCATTTATTGCAATAGATATCGTTTTTTTACATAACACAATAGTATAAGAAAAGAAACCAACCAACTATGATTACTAATACTGAGTTAGAGATAAAAGGGAACTTATTTCCCGGAAAGATCATTTCCTTTTCACAAAATGTAGATAAGATTAATTTCACTACAGAGAATGGTGTAATTCTTCAAGTAACTATTATAAGAGGAAGTGTAGTGCGTTTTAGATACGCAACGGACAGTAATTTTGAGAAAGACTTTTCTTATGCAATTAGCGAAAAAGGTGTAAGAGGATACAGTGAGTTAGAGGTTAAAGAGTTAGAAGATAAATATGAGATCATCACCAAGAAAATAGTAATTTCTATTGCTAAGGCTAATATTAGTGTTTCCATTAGTGATAAAGAAGGAAATGTTATTTGTAAAGATGATTGGGGATTTCATTGGGAGCAAAGTTATGAGTACGGAGGAAACATCGTAAAGATGAGTAAATCCGCTCCGCAAGGTGAGTGTTATTATGGCTTGGGTGATAAACCGATGCATTTAAACTTAAAGGGTAAACGTATAGAGAATTGGGCTACTGATCAATATGCTTTTGGAAAAGATCAAGATCCATTATATAAAAGTGTTCCGTTTTATATTGGAATGTATGAAGAAAGAGCTTATGGTATTTTCTTTGACAATTCTTTCAAAACATTTTTTGATTTTTGTAACGAACGTCGTAATGTAACTAGTTTTTGGGCGCATGGCGGAGAAATGAATTATTATTTCTTTTATGGACCTAATATGCAGGATGTGGTTACTAGATATACAGATCTTACAGGTAAACCCGAATTACCACCTTTATGGGCATTGGGATATCATCAATGTAAATGGAGTTATTATCCAGAAAGTAAAGTAAAGGAAATTACTACGAAATTTAGAGACTTAAGAATACCTTGTGATGCTATATATTTAGATATAGATTATATGGATGGATTTAGATGTTTTACTTGGAATAAGGAGTATTTCCCAGATCCAAAACGAATGGTAGAGGAATTAGCAGAAGATGGGTATAAAACTATTGTAATTATTGATCCAGGAATTAAGATTGATGATCAGTATTCTGTATATCAGGAGGCAATGGAAAACGATTATTTCTGTAAACGCGCCGATGGACCTTATATGAGAGGAAAAGTATGGCCGGGAGAATGTTTCTTTCCTGATTTTACAAATCCTGAAGTTAGAGAATGGTGGGCAGGATTATTTAAAGAGCTTATTGATGAAATTGGTGTAAAAGGGGTTTGGAATGATATGAATGAACCAGCAGTAATGGAGGTTCCTGGAAAAACATTCCCTGATGATGTACGTCATAATTATGATGGGAATCCTTGTAGTCACAGAAAAGCACACAATATTTATGGTACGCAAATGGCGCGTGCGACTTATGAAGGGATAAAACGATTTGCTTATCCAAAAAGACCATTTGTAATTACAAGATCAGCATATTCAGGAGCACAACGATATACTTCTTCTTGGACTGGTGACAATGTAGCCACTTGGGAGCATCTTTGGATAGCAAATATTCAGGCTCAACGTATGAGTATGAGTGGTATGTCTTTTACAGGAAGTGATATCGGAGGATTTGCAGAACATCCTACAGGAGAACTTTATGCTCGATGGATACAGTTAGGTGTTTTTCATCCTTTTTGCAGAACTCATTCATCAGGAGATCACGGTAATCAAGAACCTTGGACCTTTGGTGAAGAGGTAATTGATGTAACACGAAAATATGTAGAATTGCGCTACCAATTGCTACCATATTTATACACCATGTTTTGGGAATATGCAGAAGAAGGAATACCAATGTTAAAATCATTGGTCCTATATGATCAATTGGATCCACAAACACATTATAGAACCGATGAATTTGTTTTTGGAAATCAAATTTTAGTATGTCCTGTTCAAGAACCTAATGCCAAAGGAAGAAGATTATATATACCTCGAGGTAATTGGTATAATTACTGGACACGTGAATATGTGAAAGGAGGAATGGAACAATGGGTAGACGCAGATTTAGACACGATTCCGTTATTTGTAAAAGAAGGAGCGGTTATTCCTAAATACCCTATTCAGCAATATGTAGGTGAGAAAAAAATTGAAGAATTAAAGCTAGAAGTTTATTATAAATTGGGTAATAAAGAAGTCTCTAAGGTATATGAGGACGCTCAAGATGGTTATGATTATGCTAAAGGGCGATTTAGTTTGCGGAGTTTTGCTTTTACTGGAAAGGAAAATGAAATTATTATACAGCAGCATAAAAATGGTACATTCATCACGGAGTATGAAGCAATGAAAATAGAATTTATAGGATTACCTTTTGTTATAGGAAAAATTGAAATTGATAATGTAGTGGTATCCTTAGGTGATCTTAACTATGATGCTAAAAATAATACCGTAGTTGTTCCAAAAAACTTTACAGAGCTTCATATTGTAGCTAAATAATGCAGTTTGTCGATTATAAAAGCTTTACATAGACTATAGTGAATAAATAGATCGTTTTTTATTAAAATGGATGTGTTGAATTTTGTAATTTTATATTACGTAAATTATATCTATCCGTAAATATTATGAAAAATAAAAAAATAGTAGTTGCATTAGGATCTGTGTTTCTTTTTCTATCGTGTGCTACCAACCCTTTTACTGGTAAGCAAACATTGGCTTTAGTGCCTAATTCTCAGATTTTACCAGCAGCTTTTGCCCAATATGATCAGGTATTGAAGGAAAGTAAAGTACTAAAGGGCACATCAGAAGCAGAAATGGTTAAACGTGTTGGTCAAAAGATAGCTACAGCGGCAGAAAGATGGCTTAATGCAAATGGTCATCAAGGTTATTTGAGTGATTATAAATGGGAATATAACCTAATAGATGATAAATCTGTTAACGCTTGGGCTATGCCTGGTGGAAAAATAGCATTTTACACGGGTATTTTACCGATTGCCAAAACTGAAACGGGAATAGCTGCTATTATGGGACACGAGGTAGTTCATGCAATTGCAAATCATGGACAACAGCGTATGAGTGCTGGACAATTACAACAAGTAGCAGGTGTAGCGACAGCAGTAGCTGTTAGTGGACAAAAGGAGCAAACACAACAGATAGTTGGAACAGCATTTGGTTTAGGTAGTCAATTCGGAGTTATGTTACCATTTAGTAGAAGTCATGAAACAGAAGCTGATAAAATTGGATTGACATTAATGGCGATTGCAGGATATGACCCTTCGGAAGCAGCCGAGTTATGGAAAAGAATGAAAGCCAATAGTGGAGGACAAGCACCACCAGAGTTTATGAGTACACATCCATCAAATGATACTCGTATAGCTAATCTCACAGCTTGGGCGCCAGCTGCAAAAGCTGAGGCAAGAAAATTTGGAGTTACTAGCTTTAAATAATTGTAAATTCTCAATTCTTAAAAAGATTATACTTATTTTAGAAGCTGTTCCGGAAAATTCCAGAACAGCTTTTTTAATATTGATACATGGGAAACACACTACCTAAAGGACATAAGAAATTATTAAATGCTTGGGCTTTTTATGATTGGGCAAATTCTGTATATAACTTAACTATTTCATCTGCTGTTTTCCCTATATTTTGGGGAGCACTAACTATTATTAGAAATGATCAAGGAGAAATAATTAGTGATACTGTTTCTTTTTTGGGATATGATTTTAATAATGATTCTTTGATAAGTTATGTAACCGCTTTAGCATTCCTTATTGTATCATTTATTAGCCCTTTCCTTTCAGGAATAGCTGATTATATAGGTAATAAGAAAAATTTTTTGAAGTTCTTTTGCTATTTAGGAGCATTATCCTGTATAGGTTTATATTGGTTTTCTTTAGATAATTTATTTTTCAGTTTGTTATGTTATTTATTAGCGTTGATCGGTTTTTGGGGGAGTATTGTATTTTATAATTCGTATTTACCAGATATCGCATTTCCGGAGCAACAAGATGCTATAAGTGCAAAAGGATATTCTTTAGGATATATAGGCAGTGTAATACTTTTAATAATAAACCTAGTAATGATATTAAAATATGATTGGTTTGGTTTTGAGAATGAAGGATTACCAACTAGATTATCATTTTTAATGGTAGGTGTATGGTGGATTGGTTTTAGTCAATATTCATATTATTATTTGCCAAAAGGAAATAAAAAGAAAACTTTATCTAAAGATGTTCTGTTTAATGGTTTTAAAGAATTGAAATTAATATGGAATGCTCTTAAACATAACATTAGGTTAAAAAGGTATTTAATTTCCTTTTTTGTTTATAGTATGGCGGTTCAAACCATTATGCTTATTGCTACTTATTTTGGTATTGAAGAGTTAGATTGGGGAGATCAAAATGCAACAACAGGACTTATTATTAGTATTCTTTTAATTCAATTAGTCGCTATTGCGGGTGCTTTTTTAACTTCAAGAGCTTCGGCTAAATATGGTAATATACAAACTCTTATAGTTATTAACTGTATTTGGATTGCGGTTTGTATTTATGCATATACTATTACAACACCAACTCAGTTTTATGTTGCAGCTGCTATCGTAGGTCTTATAATGGGAGGTATTCAAGCCTTGTCTAGGTCTACATATTCAAAGTTACTACCGGAAAATGCTGTGGATACTGCTTCTTACTTTAGTTTTTATGATGTAGCAGAAAAAATCGGCATAGTTATTGGAATGTTTTCTTATGGTATTGTAGCGCAACTAACGGGCAGTGTTAGGTTTTCAATATTGTTTTTTATAATATTTTTCATTGTTGGTGTTTTTCTACTATTTAGAGTTCCAAAGGAAGAAGAGTAAGTGTTTTTTATTTTATATTAATTGGCTTTTTATAGTGTTAAAATCTGTTAACAATGTATAGTTAATATATGATAATATTCTTTGTTTCGTTTTATCTCTTATGTAGATTAGATTTGAACTTTTAAAAACCAGAACCGTATGACTTCCCAAAGTAAACTTCATCACTTTTATCTAAAATCTGTGCATTTGATCTAAATTATTAAATGCTCCGATGATATTTTTAATTCAAAATAAGTTTATATGATGATATTTGAATATAAACTCATAGCTTAAATTTTACAGTTAAACATAAATTAATACTCATGAAAAAACTGATATTAGTACTTACAGTTATTTTGCTGGCATCTTGTTCTGCAAGCCAGAAAACGATTATAGCAGCAAAGAAAACCTTAAAAGGGGAATGGTCTTTAGATAAAATATCTTATGACCGTTCTGGTGTGTTTGAGGTTACGTTATATAATGATGCGTCGGCAGAATGTCTAACTGGTGGTATATGGAAATTTATTCCAAATAATAATACAGGTAAATATACCGTAAATGAAAATCAGTGTACTTCTACTGGTGCTCGTAACTTTAGATTTACTATTCCAGAACCATCAGAAAATGGAGATTATAGTTTTCTTTTTAAACCAATAGATGAGAAGAAGAAAAGTACGAATAATAATAAAGGGTATCGCATGACCCTTAAACATTTAGATGATACTACAATGACGTGGACTCAAACAGTTAGCCTAGAAGGAAAACCTTTTGTAATCACCATGAATTTTAATAAACTACAATAAATCAAATCTTAAGATAATGATACGATCAAATTTTAATAAAATAGCAATAGCATTAACTGCTTTAATTATTTTGAACAGTTGTGATGCGGTACAAAATGCAAATAATACGCAAAAAGGTGCTGTTATAGGTACGACTACTGGAGCAGTTCTAGGAGGGGTAATAGGTAATAATGTTGGAAATAAAGAAAATTCTGTATTAGGAGCTATTATTGGAGGTGTTGTTGGAGGTGTTGCCGGTGGAGTTATTGGTAAACAAATGGATAAACAAGCTCAAAAAATAGAAGAAGAAATTCCAGGAGCAGAAGTAACTAGAGTTGGAGAGGGAATTGATATCATATTTGATGAAAATAGTGGTGTGTATTTTGATACTAATAAGTATAATATTAATGCAAAATCCAAGGAGAACTTGAATAAGCTTATTAATATTTTTAAGGAATATCCTGACACTAATATTATTGTAGATGGTCATACAGATAGTTCTGGTGATGATGCTTATAATATGGAATTGTCAAAGAAACGGGCAAATGCAGTTACTAGTTATTTAGTATCTCAAGGTATTAGCACTACCAGGTTAACTACCTATTATCATGGGGAAACATTACCTAAGTATGATAATTCGACTGCAGAAGGAAGGGCGAAAAATAGAAGAGTAGAATTTGGTGTTTTAGCAAATGATAAAATGATAGAAGACGCTAAAAAAATAGATTAAAAAAAGTATAAAAATTTATTAAATCCCCAAAGGAATGTAGTTTTCTTTGGGGATTTTTTCATGCATTTTTTTTACCCTGAAAACAGTGATCTCTTTTTCACTATTTAGGATGTAGTATTAAGGTAATAAGAAGAGGATATTTGTTCTATAAAACATGATAACCTTTTTAAAACCTAAACCTTGAGAACAATTTTCCTTTTTTTGACATGTATACTTTTATATAGTTGTGGAGCTTCGGATGCTTTTACAAGGTCAGCTAAGATTTCAATACACGGAGTTTGGATATTAAAAGAAGCCAGTTTTGATACCAATAGTAGTGCTACATATAATGTTACTGTATTAAATGGTGTTCCTTTAAAATGTATTGAAGACACAAATTGGGAGTTCATATCCAATAATAATACCGGAAGCTACGCTCTATCAGGGACCTCTTGCCCAGAAATTGGTATTTATAATTTCATATGGTCCATTCCAAAAGAAATGAATGGATTAAAGCATAGCATCTTATTAAAACCGGTTAATAAGAAGATGAAAAGTGAAATAAATAATAAAGGGTATCGTATGCAATTCCATGAATTGAAGGATGATAGAATGACTTGGACTTATGATATGATCATAGATGGAGAAAAGTTTACAATTAAACTAAATTTTGAGAAACAATAAGTAAAAGAATTAATAACCAACAAACATAATTTACTACACATGAGATCACACAATATCAAAAACTCAAAAAAACTAGCATATTTAGGAATATTATTAATCACTATCATGAGTTGTAAATCTATGAAAAACGCCGAATTAGGTGGTTTTATAGGAGCAGCGGGTGGCGCCATTATTGGAGGAGTAATTGGAGAGAATATAGGAGAAGAAGGTGAAATTGGTGCCGTCATTGGTGGTATTGTTGGAGCAACGGTAGGGAGTATTATAGGAAATCGAATGGATCAACAAGCAAAAAAGATCGAAGAAGAAATGCCTGCAGTCGTTGTACAAAGAGTAGAAGAAGATATTAATATTGTTTTTGATGAAGAAAGCGGTGTCTATTTTAATACCAATAAGTATGATTTAAATGCAAGTTCTAAAGAAACCATCAATAAATTAGCAGAAATACTTAAACAATACCCTAATTCTAATATTCTAATCGAAGGTCATACCGATAATGTTGGTAAAGAAGAATCTAATTTTATTCTATCAAAATATAGAGCACAATCAGTTAGAGATTATCTTATAACACAAGGTGTTGATGAAGAGAGATTTACTGTCACTTATTATGGCGAATCACAACCTAAATATCCAAATGACACTTCTGAAGGGAAGTCCAAAAATAGAAGGGTAGAAGTTACTATATCACCAAATGAAGAATTAAGAAGACAAGCAGTTGCGCAAATAAAAGAGTAAGGTTTTGTAATTGAGAATGATAAATCTCGACTTAAAAGTTGGGATTTTTTTATGCACAAAATTTATGTATCTTCAATAAATGAATAGTCATAAGCACATAGTTATTATTGGTGGCGGTCTGGCTGGTTTGACTAGTGCAATACATTTGGCTAAGTATCAAATACCTGTGCTTATTATAGAAAAAGATCAGTATCCAAAACATAAAGTTTGTGGAGAATATATTTCTAACGAAATAATGCCATACTTTGATTTTTTGGGAATAAAATTAGATGATTTAGGTGTAGTAAAAATTTCAGAATTAAATATAAGCACAACAAAAGGTAAAATAATAAAAAGTAAACTTCCTTTAGGTGGTTTTGGTATTAGTCGATATACACTAGATAATTACTTATGGAATTTAGCAAAAAGTTTAGGTGTACAAACAATAAATGATCAAGTTTTAGATGTAGGCTACAAAAAAAACAGGTTTTCTGTAAAAACGGCTAATAATGCATTGATTACTAGTGATTATGTTATAGGAGCTTATGGGAAGCGATCCATATTAGATAAAAAGTTGGAACGTGATTTTAGTAAAAATAAATCTCCTTGGCTAGCAGTTAAAGCTCATTATAAGTCCAGTTTTAATCCTAATACGGTGGCGTTACATAGTTTTGATGGAGGTTACTGTGGATTATCTATGGTAGAGAATAATACTGTAAATGCATGTTATCTCGTAAACTATGATAGTTTTAAAAGATGTAAGGATATAGATCATTTTGAAGAGAATGTGCTTAAGAAAAACCCTTATTTAAAAGATTTCTTTGAAAACTCTCAACGAATATTCGAAAAACCGATTACTATAAGTCAAATTAATTTTGATAGAAAACAGCCCGTCGAAAATCATGTTTTTATGTTAGGTGATGCGGCAGGATTAATCCACCCTTTATGTGGCAATGGCATGGCAATGGCTATACAGAGTGCTAAAATCTTATGTGAACTGTTAATTAATAATTATGAATCTAATATATATACATTAGAAAAGATAGAAGAGCTTTATTCAAAAGAATGGAAAACAATGTTTTCTAAAAGATTATATGCTGGACGTATACTTCAAAAGATGCTGTTAAATGAAACTATACAACAAATAGGCCAGAAAGTGGCAACTTTAGTCCCGGTCATTGTTCCGAAAATTATAAAGCAAACACACGGAAAACCTTTAATATGTTAGAAAACTTTACTAATAGAAGTAATGAAGCAGAATTAATGGATGATCCCCAGGTTAATGAAAAAGATTTGGCAGTGGCTTTAAGGGATATATCTAGAGTAAATAAACTATTAGGAGGCAATAGTATCACTATCAACTCGGTATTAAATAAAATAAAAAGTAAGGATAATAAATCTGAATGGATTATTACAGATTTGGGATGTGGTGATGGTCAAATGCTGCGACAATTAGCAGATGTATTTAGGAAAAGAGGAATTAAAGCAAAATTAATCGGAATTGATAATAATGATAAATGTTTGTTACACGCAGAAAATTTAAGTAAACCATATACAGAGATTAGTTATAAGAATGCCGATATCCTAACACTGACAAAAGAAAATTTTTCTTGTGATATAATTATCTGCACATTGACATTGCATCACTTTACAGATGAAGAAATAAAGAAAGTACTTAAAAAAAGTTTAGAGTTAGTGTCAGAATCTTTGATTATTAATGATATCCATAGAAACACTTGGTCGTATTATTTATTTAAAATATTTAGTTATTTCTTTATCAAAGGATATATTGCTAAGAATGATGGACTCGTATCTATTAAAAGGGGGTTTAAAAGAAAAGAATTAGTAAGTTTTGCAAAAGATTTAGGACTTACAAAGTATCAATTAGATTGGAAATGGGCTTTTAGGTATCGCTGGATAATCAATAATTAAAAGGGAGTAAAATTGAGTGTAAAAATAACAACAGTTGCTAAACAGTTGCCAAAATATGTAAGGGATACAAAAGAAATACTTCCTTTTGTATCTCATTGGCTTACAGGACAAGAAGATCGTTTTAAACGAAAGGTTCTTAAGATTTTTGAGAATGCCGCCGTCGATAAGCGTTATGGGATTATGAGTATTGAGGAAGTTTTTACTGCAACTTCTTTCGAAGAAAAAAATGATATTTACATTAGAGAAGTAAAAAAACTTGGAGAATCTGCACTAAAAAAAGCATTAGATAAAGCTGGTTGGGATCCAAAATCACTAGACTATATAATTACAGTAAGTTGTACAGGAATAATGATTCCGTCGTTAGATGCTTATTTAATAAATTCATTAAATCTTAGGCAAGATATTGTAAGACTTCCTGTTACTGAAATGGGGTGTGCAGCAGGAGTTTCTGGAATTATATACGCTAGGAATTTCTTAGAAGCAAATCCAGAAAAAAGAGCTGCGGTAATCGCAGTAGAATCGCCAACAGCAACTTTTCAACATGATGATTATAGTATGGTGAATATTGTGAGTTCTGCTATTTTTGGTGATGGAGCAGCTTGTGCCTTACTTTCTTCAGAAAAACAATCTGAAGGACCAAATATTCTTGCTGATGAGATGTATCATTTTTATGATGCAACAACTATGATGGGTTTTAAATTGACTAATGGAGGTCTACAAATGGTGTTAGATAAAGAGGTGCCTGAAAAAATAGCTAAATATTTTCCTGATATAATACATCCTTTTCTTTCAAAAAATGGAAAATCTATAGAAGAAATAGATCATTTGATTTTTCATCCTGGAGGTAAGAAAATTGTGCAAACTGTAGAAAATCTTTTTGGTGATCTAGGAAAGAATATTGATGAGACTAAAACTGTTTTACGTGAGTATGGAAATATGAGTAGTGCTACGGTGTTATATGTTTTGCAACGTTTTATGGATAACAAACCCAAAAAAGGAGAAACCGGATTAATGTTAAGTTTTGGCCCAGGATTTTCTGCTCAAAGAATATTATTAGAATGGTGATCAAAATTAATTAGATATAATAATCTTACTATAAAAATATCATGAAAAACCTATTAACTTATATACTCTTTATTATGGTTACAGTATCTGCTTGTAAAGCCAATGATAATGGTGATAACTCCAATATTGACGTAGATATTACTAATGCAGAAGTTACTAATGTGTCTGTTACTGGTAATGAAAGTAACTATTCCTTTAACGTAGAGATAAAAAGCCCTGATTTAGGATGTAATCAATATGCGGATTGGTGGGAAATCATATCCGAAGATGGCACATTGCTATATAGAAGGATTTTAGCACATAGCCATGTAAATGAACAACCATTTACAAGATCTGGAGGCCCTGTAGCGATTAGTGATGATCAAGTAATCTATATCCGTGCGCATATGAATACTACTGGGTATGGGAAATTAGTGTATAAAGGAAGTGTTTCAGGTGGTTTTAGTCAACAAACATTGGAAACTACCTTTGCAAATCAAGTAGAAACAGAAGAACCACTGCCTAGCGGATGTGCTTTTTAAAAACAAAGTAATTTTGACAGGAGAACAGATTATTGAAAAGCTACCATATCAGGACCCTTTTTTATTTGTTGATGAAATTTTAGAGGTAGATGAGTATCAAATAGTAGGTAATTATACCTTAAAGCAAGATGAATATTTTTATAAAGGTCATTTTAAAGAAAATCCAATAACACCAGGAGTTATTCTTACAGAAATTATGGCTCAAATTGGTTTAGTATGTTTAGGAATGTTTATCCTTAGTGAACAAATAAATAACAATCCGGTTAAAGTAGCTATGAGTAGCACGAGTATTGATTTTTACAAATCTGTTCTACCAGGAGAGAGGGTAGTTGTTATTTCAAAAAAGGAATATTTTAGATTTAATAAATTAAAATGTCAAGTCGAAATGTATAATGAAGAAGAGAAGCTAGTTGCTAAAGGGCAAATTGCAGGTATGGTTATTTAGTGTTCGTTAGTATTAATTCTTTAGAATTTTATGAAAAACAGAAGGGTAGTAGTTACTGGTTTGGGTGTTGTCTCATCAAATGGAATTAACGTTTCAATATTTAATGAGTCAATTAAAAGCGGTATCTCAGGAATTAATTATATTGAAGAGTTGAAATCACTTAAATTTTCATGTCAAATAGCTGGAAAACCGAATTATAAAAAAGATTACTTAAACAAATACTTTAATAGTGTCCAACTAAAAGGATTAAATGCCTCAGGATTAGAATATGGTGTGATTTCGGGTTTAGATGCTTGGAAAAATGCAGGTTTAGAAATCACGGATAAAAAAGAAAAGCCCTTATGGAATTCTGGAGTAATTTTTGGAACAGGTATACTTGGAGTTGATAAATTTAGAGAAGCTATCTATAAAGTCGACGAAGGAAATGTAAGAAGATTAGGAAGTACTTCTGTTATACAAACAATGGCTAGTGGTATTAGTGCTTTTTTAGGAGGAATTATTGGTTGTGGTAATATTACAACAACGAATTCTTCAGCTTGTAGTACGGGAACAGAAGCTATTCTTATGGCTTATGATAGAATCACAGAGGGAAAAGCAGAGATTATTTTAGCAGGTAGTACCAGTGATAGTGGGCCTTATATTTGGGGCGGCTTTGATGCTATGAGAATTCTTCCTCATAAATTTAATGATAATCCTACAGAGGCTTCAAGACCGATGAGTGCTACGGCAAGTGGTTTTGTACCAGGAAGTGGAGCAGGAGCTATGGTGTTAGAAAGCTTAGAAAGTGCCAAAAAGAGAGGGGCAACAATTTATGCAGAAATATTAGGTGGACACGTTAATAGTGGTGGTCAAAGAAATGGCGGAAGTATGACTGCCCCTAATAGCATTGCAGTTAAACAATGTATTCGTCAAGCGGTTATAAACTCGGGGATTCAAAATAACGATATAGATGCTATTAATGGACATTTAACAGCAACCACAAAGGATGTTGCAGAAATTGAGAATTGGTGTGAAGCATTGGATAGAAAAGGAAAAGATTTTCCATATATAAACTCATTAAAAGGTTTGGTCGGTCATTGTCTAGCTGCATCCGGGAGTATAGAAAGTGTAGCTACAGTGCTGCAGTTAAAAGAAGGTTTTGTTTTTGGGAACAAAAACTGTGAAGATTTACATCCAGAAATCGAAGCTTTGATTGATAGAGAAAAAGTTCCTACTAAAACAGTATTAAAACCTATTAATATTGCGGTAAAAGCTAGTTTCGGATTTGGAGATGTAAATGCTTGTATTATCTTTAAAAAATATTCGTAATCAAAAAAAGTTCATGACAAAAGAAGAATTATTATCTAAACTAAAAACTATTATAAAACCATATGTTCAAAATCAGGAAGGATTACAACAACTTTCTGAAGCTACTAATTTTATTGATGATCTCGAGATTAATTCTGCAAATTTAGTAGATATAATACTTGATGTAGAAGATGAGTTTGGTATCGAAATAGATAATGACGGTATGGATAAAATGTTAACCGTAAAGGCATCTATAGAAGTAATTGAGGATAAATTAGCTGCAAAATGATAGGTGACGATATTGTAGATCTTAAACTTGCACGAATCCAAAGTAATTGGAGAAGAAAAGGGTGGCTGCAAAAGATTTTTACAGAATCAGAACAAGTCATGATTTGGGATTCTGAAGACCCTGATGGATTAGTCTGGAAATTATGGAGTATGAAGGAAGCTACTTATAAAGCTCATCAACGCCGTTTTTCTATACCTAGAAAATATAATCCTTGGGATTTTGTTTGTTCTGATGAGCAGGTTACAATCGATAATCATATTTACAAAACAGTTTCTAAACAGAATAACAAGTACGCTTATACTATTTCTTTCACAGATCATAGTAACTTTATTTCTAAAGTATTTAATGATAATACACTGTTTTATAAAAAAGTATTACAGAATTATGTAGCTGATATAATGGGAGTAAAAAAGTCTTCTATTTCTATTCTTAAGGATATTCATGGAATACCATGTATAAAAATAGATGATAGATCTACAGATATACCGCTTTCTTTCTCTAGTCACGGTTCTTTTTCTTCATTTACCATTGATTTACCTTAGAAGGTTAATAAGGGGCAAAATACCCTATTAAAAACAGTATTTATACCCTTATGTAGTAGTATTATCATTTGTATTTTCGCAACAGGGAAAACAAAAACTAAATCAGTCAAAAATGATAAATACGTTATTAAGTAAAAGGAACGCAAAAAAAGATGAGAAAATAAAAATCACTCGTCTAAAAGAAATGAATATTGTCAATAATGAATTCTTGAAATCTTCAGAAAAACTTGCTAAAGCTTATAATATTCACATATAAATAAATACCAAATAGTTTATTTCAAAATAGGGAAATCAAATACAACATCTAATTTGTTTTTTTCTCTTTCATCATGAATATTTACTCCATAATCACTGGTATAAATTGTAGTTTTACCAAGTAAATTTTTGGTAATATCTAAGGTGAAATTGATAATAACTTCTTTTGTGATACCTTTAATAGTAAGGTTTCCTATCACTTTATAGTTATTGTCACCAAAATGAACTACTTCAGAGCTTTCAAAGCTAATTTTAGGGTATTTCTTTTTGTAGAAGAATTTTTCCCACATTAAATGACCATCTCTTAGGAAGTTACCTGTTTCTAAGGTATTTACTAGAGCTGTTCCTTTAAAATAAGCATTCTCAGGGTCTTCGGGATTAAACGAAATTTTAAAATCTAAACCTCCAATAGTTCCATTGGTATCCTCAGAAATAAAATCAAAGGATATTTTAGCATTTTTTTTATCAAAATCAAGTTTAATAAAATCATTGATTAATGCTTCTTCATGACCAATATAGCCATTGGATCCACTAATCATCTTATCAGCTGGTGGTGTAAATTGACCATATCCAAAAGGAATTAAAAAAATCAAAAAAAGAATTGAGTTTAGGTAGGTTTTCATATCAGAAGTTAATTTTTAAATATATACATAATCAATAATCATTCCAATAGCTTTAACATATCAAACAATGTAAAGTATATGATAATCAGTAAAATAATTATAATTTGATGTTAACATTTCTGCTAAATTCTGAAAATTAATATAACTTAGAAAGGATTTAATTCATCAGGTTACAAATTATAAAAGTTTTGAATATGGAAAATCATAATAAAAAGAAATCCTGGTCAAAGAGAAAGTTTGCTGATTTTCAAAATAAGTATCGTCGATCTTCTAATTTTGGGTATGGATCCAAAAGAGATAAATTCGCTATCACTGGTGATGGAGAACTAGCTGTACCTAGAAAAAAGAATATGGATGATATGAACGCTATTGATTAAAAAATTATTTATTTTTTTTACTTGTAGTTTTCAGATATGTCAAAATCCCTATAGAAATCGCAGCGCAAACCGAAAAACCTAAGAAAAGAGGCAAAGCAGTGTCCTCTACAAATTTTCCTATATAAGTACTAATAGGAACCGCCATTATTGTGCTTAAAAAACCGGTAATAGCAGCGGCTATTCCTGCAATATGACCAACAGGTTCCATTGCTAATGCTCTTAAATTACCAAACAAAAATCCAATCGAGAAAAATTGCAAGCCAAAGAAAATTAATAGTACTAGTACGCTGGGATTAGAATTCCCATAAAACAAACTAAGATATAGTAAAGAAATACCAAAGAAGGAGTAGAGTGAAACAGTAACTAACTTTTCCATTCCATACTTTAGTACTAAAGTTCCGTTTAAAAAAGTGGCCGTACCAATTGAGATTGCTAGTAACGCAAATATATATGGAAATTCATCTTTGAGTCGATATTGTTGTTCGAAAATTTGTTGTGAGCTACTTAAATATACCAAAAAAGAACCGACAATAAATCCCGAAATTAAAGTGTATCCGATCGTAGTCTTGTATTTTATTAATTCTCTTAAACCATCTTTAAATATAGAAGGAGTAAATTTTATACGATTCGAAACTTCCAAAGTTTCTTTTTGTCTTTTCCAAAACCAGATAGATACAAAACCACTAAATATAAGTTGTATGTAAAAAATAGCTTGCCAATTATAATGATCTAGTACAAATTTGCCAAGTGCAGGTGCAATAATAGGTACTAAGAGAAAAACTACTGTTATAAAAGACATAATACGTGCCATATAATCTCCACTGTAAGTGTCTCTAATCATAGCAATAGCTATTGTTCTTGGTGCGGAGAGTCCTATACCTTGTAAAATCCTACCCGCTATCATAACAGCTAAATTAGTTGCGTTGATACACATAAAACTCGCTATTACAAATAGTAATAAGCCGATATAAACTATTGGTTTTCTTCCTAAGCTGTCTGATATTGGCCCAAAAATAAGAGGCCCTATACCGAGGCCTAAAAATATCATAGTAATTAATAGTTGATTGTCTGATAGTTCTGTAGTACCAATATTAATACCTATAATATCTAATGCTGGTAATAGCGCATCTATTGCTAAAGCAACAATAGACATGAGCGATGCCATTAAGACAATAAATTCTAATTGCGCATATTTTTTAAAAAGCATCCGGCAAAAGTAATTTATTTAGTGATGTAGTCTCACATTTAATACCGCTATTTAACCTTTATTTAGGAGCATTTTTTCTGTTTTCTAATAAGGTAGAATTTATTGTATATTGGTTTGTATGAAATTGTTTAACGCACAACGTAAAAATCTAAAGACAGGTAAAGGGATACGAAAATATTTAGTATACGCTGTAGGGGAGATTATTTTAGTAGTAATTGGTATACTAATCGCAGTGAGTATCAACAATGCTAATGAAATTAGAAAAACCAAAAACAATCTAAATAATATTTTAATAGCCTATCAAGAAGATTTAAAAATAGACACATTAACGGTAGGTCGTGTTCTGGATTTATTAGAAGCTAGGAAACAAACTTTTGATCAATTTCTAAGCGATACGGTAACTATCGAAATGTATAAAAAGAATCCGTCTGCTATGGGGTTAGTTTTGAATTACAGTCCATTCGAACTACAACAAAAAGGTATCAGATTACTTAAAAAGTTCGAAAGCACATCCGAAACTGATAGTCTCGTAACTATGATAGTTGCTAATCACAATGGTTTTGATACTTTATTAAGGGAAACACATATACGAATAGGTAGTGATGTAACTGACAATATGGATTTTTTAAAATATAATCACCCTTGGATTGGTGATCTGTTACAAGGTAAATTAGAAAATATCGAAATGTATAATTATTATATAAGTGATACTTACAAAGCCAGATTGGCTATTCATAATGTACTAGTGTATGGAAATTTAAAACCTATTCTAGATCAATACATGAAAAGTTCAAAAACAATTCTAAGTAAAATAGAAGAAAGGATAAAGGATTAGTGGATATTCTATTGTTGAATTGTAGTTTAAAATTCGTAAATTACGGTATAGATTTTGATGTTAATTTATTGTAAAACAAATAAGTATATTATGAGGGCTGTAGTTTTTTTGTTAATGTTAGGAGGTTTTTTGATAGGGTGTAGTAGTTCAAAAAAAACTGTAGAGTCGACTGCTCAGAGTAAAGTTTTAGAAGCACTGATTGCTAAAAAGTCATTTAATATTCAGTCGGACTGGATGTATCCTTTAGCTACATCTAGTATGAATGTTATAGCTAATAGTGGATTGTTACCTCCAGGAAGTACAGTTAATGGGATTAGTTTAATTGGCAACCCCAATCATATAAAATTTCATGGAGATAGTATTTCTATGGACTTACCATTTTATGGAGAGCGTCAATTACCTGGTCAGTATACACGTAATGAAGGTGGTATTGTGTTTAATGGAGTTCCTGATAGATATGAGGTTACAAAAGATGAAAAACGGCAAAGACATATAATTAAATTTACTGTTAAGAATAACAGGGAATCTTATAGAGTTATGGTAACATTATATCCAAACTGGACTTCCAATATAAATATTAATAGTAGCCACCGCACATCTATCCGGTACAGAGGAGATGTATCTACTTTGGAAAAAGATAATGGATTGGTTACCAATTAAATTATACAGTTTTTAGATAAGGGATTTGGTAATTATTCGAAAGTATTATCGTACTATTGTTTTTTTGGACTAGATATTAGTTAGTAGCTCCTCTATATCTTCTTTATATGTTTGATAAAACTCTTCTACATATGGCCTTCTGCTATTATAACCTTGAGCTAAAAGTTCCCTTGACTTATTCAGTGTTTTTTTTATTTCTAATGAGTTTTTTCCTAAAGCTTTAAGAGTCTTTGCTTTCCAATACATTAGATCTGCATTTTTATTATATTGGATACCTAGCTCAAATTTCTCTAAAGCTTTTTCTAGTTCTCCTGTTTCAAAATATGTAATTCCATAATACATAAATGCTCTGCTCTCTATATAATTTATATCTCCAGATTTTGATTCATGATCAAAGAATTTTTTAAAATACTCTTGAGCTTTAGGGTACTCCTTTTTCATCAAATAAGCGACACCTCTCATAAAATCAATATTTTCGGACTGCGGATAATCTACAAAGTTGGGAGTTAATGCGTCTAGTTCATCAAAGTCCTTAATTGCATTATCATAATCTCTATAAAAGTATAAGTATAAATATCCCCTATATCCTTGCCAAGATTCTGGATCCAGCTCTACGGCTTTTTTATACTTCTTCATAGTCTCAGTATTAATACCACGTTTTACTCTTGGAGCACCCATTTCTCTATGAGGATCAGAGAAGGTGGTGTCTAAAATAATAGCTTCTTGGATATGAAAATGTTCTTCTGGCGTGCCTTGATAATATCCTCCTTTTAAGCCTTCTATAAATTGTTTTGCGTATTTCTGAGAAACCGTCTCAGAAAACTCTTTTTTATATAATTTAGGTGGTTGACTACAAGAACTAATAAATAGTGCTAGACAAAATCCACTAAGGTAAAATATCTTGAATCTTTCCATTGTTTAAAATAAAGGTTATATAAAAGTAAGAATCTCTTTTTTTGTTTCTAATAATACATGGTTTCCATTCTTTTACTTCAGAAAGGATATTATATAGGTGCATACTAGTTTCTTCGGGAAACTGTTTTTTATTGTATTCGAAATCAGCAGATTGATCTGTAGTAAATTTACCAGCTTCTCCTTTACAATTAATAACAAACCTAAAAGTCAAGTAGCCAGATTGGTCCCTTAGCTTGTTAATATCTAGTTTACTAAAGATCAATCTTTTTAAACTTCCTTTTCCACCAATAAATCCAGCTCTATCATTTCCTCCATTATAATAATCTGCTATGAATTCTTGATCAGTACATAGTTCTAACTCTTTATCTTTATCTATGGTTTTATTAAAATCAATATAACCAACACGCTTTATGTTGTGTTTAGAAAGAACGTTAAATTCTGAAGGTAATAATTGCTCTACCAAAACTCTTTCCATCTTAAAAACATCCGTTGTTAATGTGGAGGAATACAGGCCTAAATCCTGAACGTAAATATTACGAGAGTGAAAATTTGTAACGCTTTTTTGGTTTTCTCCATATACGGTAGTATCTATAATATTCAATGCAATAATTTTAGCAGGTTTTGAAGCTATCATAGTATCTTTGACCATAGTGATGGTTTTGCTCATATCAACATATCGGGACTTTTCATTCACAAGTTTTGACCTATAGTGGACAGTGTCTTTATCAAAAGTGAGGTAGAAATTCTTGTTTTGTTCCGGATATACAGCTGTAAGTGTATCTTTACCATAAATACGTTCTGCACTAACTTCTATCATGTGATTTCCTTGAATATTAAATTGGTTAGAAGATTGCATTTTAAAAGAAGGACCGTATATTTCTCGGCTATAGGTACTATCGTTAATTTTTTTGGTTACAGAGTAGTCAATATATGTTCTTACGTTTTGTTGATCTTTTAAATATAAATTTCTATAATATTTATTTACGACACCCGTATTTTCAACTCCTTTCGGAATAAAAAAACGTTCATTAGTAAGTGAAGTTTTATTACAAGAATAACATATAACGCATAATAACAGCAATAAAAGCTTTTGGTACATTGAATTGGTATTGGTTGATGACTAAAGGTAGGTCTAATTTTATGAATACAAAATTAAAAATACACCAATCATAATACCGAATAAAGGGATTAGTTTTTTTCTCTTATTTTTTTCTTTAAAGACAATACCGCCAATAACAACAGCGATTAGTATTTGGCTTCTTTTTATAGCGGATAATAACATGATCAACGCCTCTGGATCTTGTAATGCTTTAAAATAAAAATAATCTGCTGCTTGTAGCAATATTCCAACAGCTACAATAGTCCATCGAAAAGTGAATTTCTTTCGTTTTTCTGAATTATTAAACCAAGTAAAGGATAAAATTACCAATAAAATTATAACAGTATAAAAACAAAACCAAAACTGTAAAGTTTGAGGTGTTAGTATTAAATCCTGAATTAAAAATTTATCATACAAACCACTAGAAGCTCCTAGAAATGTAGCACCGATAATGGCAAAAATCCATTTATTTCGTTTAAAATTAATCCCTTCCTTTTTACCTATTTTAGAATATAAGATTACTGAAAATATAATTAGAAAGAAACCAATCCATTGCAAGAAATTTGGGCGCTCTTGATAAATTAGAATGGCTCCTATGAAAGTAAAAAAAGGTCCAGCAGAACGTATTGGAGTAACGATGGTGATAGGTAGGTGTTTTAAAGCTTGATATGCCAGAATCCAGGAAGAAGCCATAATCATGGATTTTATAAAAATAAAACCATGGATTTGCCAAGGAATGCTATTAATATAAAAGCCTATCTGTTTCGTGAAATTTGGATAAAACTGTGAACCAATAAAAAAAGGTAATAACACTAAAAAACCAGATCCAATGGTACCAAGAAGCACAGGAAAAACCTCATTTCCTTGTACTGCGTGTTTTTTACATAAGTTGTGTAAACCTAAAAATAGTGCCGCTAATAAACCTAAATACATCCACATGCCGCGAATATAAGTTATTAGTAAATTTTATGAATAATTAGGTTTATATATTTCAAATTCCTTTGATTAATACTAAGAATTATTTCCTTTCATTTTTATTCTTTTTTCGATAAAATCGAAAAATACCATTAAACGACAATCGTTAAAATAACTGTAGGAATTATACTTCTGTTATTTTTTATATAACATAATTATGAATATTGTATTTTTTTAAGAATTATTTTGATATTTATTCAATTTAATGAATATATTTGCGGCATCAAACCAATTTATTATTCACGCATAATACTTTTTAACTATTTAACACAAATCAATTAATTAAAACCTTACAATGAAAACTCAACTAAGCTTTACAAAAAGAACGTTATGGCTATTAGTCATAACAATTATGACTACTATTGCACTACAAGCACAGCAAGTCATTAATGCTACATTACAAAATGACGGTAGAACCAGACAATATCGTTTGTATATTCCTGCGAGCTATGATGCCAATCAACCTGCTCCTTTAATTTTAAATTTCCATGGTTTTACTAATAACATTGATACTCAGTACAATCAAAGTGATTTTAGACAATTAGCCGAGGATAATCAATTCATTTTTGTCACTCCTCAAGGTTTAGGAGGCTTTTTCTCTGGATGGGCTATTAATAATAACTTTGGTGGTAATGAGGATGATTTAGGATTCTCAGATGCCTTGATTGATGTAATTCAGCAAGATTATAATATCAACGAAAAGCGAATTTATGCTACAGGATTCTCCAATGGAGGATTTTTTAGTTACAGACTTGCTTGCGAATTAAGTCCTAGGATCGCAGCTGTTGCTTCGGTTGCAGGAAGTATGACTAGAAGCTGGATTACCAATAATCAATGTCAACCACAACATCCAACTGCAGTATTACAAATTACGGGAACGAATGATAATGTAATTTCTATAAATGGTAACGGAACGAATGAACCAATACAGGATGTTATGGAATATTGGTCTGCAGTTAATAATGGAGATAGTACACCAGATGTGATTCAATTAGGAGGAGGATCTACTCGTTCTATCTGGGATAACGGTGATAATGGGGTAACGGCAGAATTTATTAGAGTCCAAGGAAAAGGACATAGCTGGAACGGTGGAAACGTAAATACATCTCAAGAAATTTGGGATTTCTTTTCTAGATTTGATATTGATGGAGCAATTGATGGTACGCCACCACCTCCGCCTAATGATACCTGTTCTGGTGATGTAACTTCTTTTCCGTTCAACGAAAGTTTTGAAAGTAATTTTGGCGAGTGGAGTAATGCTACTTCTGGAGATGATATCAACTTTACGAGAAATTCAGGAGGAACTCCTTCAAATCAAACGGGGCCAAGTAGTGCTACTGATGGAAGTACTTATATCTACGTAGAAGCCTCTGGTAATGGTACAGGTTTTCCTAATAAAAGAGCAATACTAAATTCACCTTGTTTGAACTTTACTAATGTAGATTCTCCAACCCTTAATTTTGAATATCATATGTTTGGTAGTCAAATTAATAGCTTAACAGTAGAAGCAAGAACAAACAATACTGGAAATTGGTTACCAATATTTAGTAGATCAGGAGATCAAGGTAATATATGGAACGAAACAAGTATAGATCTAACGAGTTATGCAGGTAATCCAAGTGTACAATTACGTTTTAATGTATTGACAGGAACTGGCGCTAGTGGATGGCAAAGTGATATTGCTATTGATGCTGTAAGTATCCAAAATGGTACAGGAAATCCAAATCCAACCTGTGATAGTATTGACTTTAATGACTTTGCAATCACCTCTTTTTCTAACCAAGATAGTGCAGGAAATTTCGCTATACAGAATGGAGGAGGAGCTTTATCATTAACTAACAATACTTGGAAATATATTGGTCTTAATTATACCGTTACTGCAAATACAGTAATCGAATTTGATTTTAGCAGCACATCGCAAGGAGAGATTCATGCAGTAGGTTTTGAAGATAATAATTCACTAACATCCTCACGTTATTTTAAGGTACACGGTACTCAAAACTATGGAGTAACGAATTTTGATAATTATTCTTCTGGTACAACTACTTATGTAATTCCTGTTGGGAATTTTTATACCGGAGCTATGGATAGATTGGTGTTTATCAATGATAATGATGCAGGATCAGGAAATAATTCTATCTTCTCTAACGTAAAAATATATGAAGGGTCTTGTAACGGTTTATCTGCAACAGAGGTAATTGCTAATTTAGATGATAAAAGACCAATTATGGGAACTGATAAAGAAGGTATCGAAGCAATAAAAATGTCTCCGAATCCAACATCTGATCAGTTCTCTCTTCAGTTAAGTTCTCAAAGTACCGAAGATGCTATTGTGCATATATATAATACATTGGGGCAGAAAAAGTATGAAGCTTTATTAACCCCAGGAATCAATAATTTCTCTGCGCGTAGTTTGTCGCTTAGTTCTGGAGTTTATATTGTAAAAATTAAATCAAAGGGTAGCGAAGAGATTACTCAAAAATTAATTGTTAGATAATTCATAACAAACTATCAAACTAATAATTTACAAAAGATGCTTCGGTAATTAATACTGAAGCATCTTTTCTTTTTATACTTTGTGAAATTTTTGAGTAAGTAAGATTGTTAATAATCTGAAATAACATTTCTTATATTTGTTATACTAACAGTCATCATTTGGAATTCAGTAAAAATTTATTGTTTTTTTTTAGTGCTTTAGGAGCCTTTAACGGACTCTTTCTTAGTCTTTATTTTGGGTTTCTAGTTAAGAATAGGAGCAGAGCCACTCTTTTTTTAGCAGCTCTTTTATTTGTAATAAGTGTTCGTGTTACTAAATCAGTTTTCTTAACGTTTTATCCAGGTACATCTTCTGTATTCGTTAGTATAGGTTTAACAGCCTGTTTTTTAATTGGCCCATTTTTATATCTATATACCAAAATTGCTATAAACCCTCACAAAGTTCATAAATGGAATTGGTTATTTCATATTGTTCCGATACTTATATTTATGATTATCATTAGTATTGAATATCCCTATAGAGAATACAAACACTTGTGGTGGCTTAGTCCACCAAGAATATTTGGTTCCCTTTTATTTATCCAATGGACAACCTATACAATCGCAGCTATATATCAATCTAGGAATAGGTTTAGGAAACTTTGGAGTAAAACAGAGAAGATTACTACGCTAGATTTTTGGATCATTAATATCGTTACAGGTGGTTTTATTATTTGGTTAGCATATAATACCACAACATATACTTCTTATATTGTTGGAGCACTGTCATTTTCATTTACCTTTTACATTACTTTGGTTATTTGGATTATAAAACGAAGAAATAGTACACTTACGTTTCTTACACCTATAGTAAAATATGCTAATAAAAAGATAGACCAGGAAAAGGCATCTTCTATTGCCGATAGATTAAATATCTTGTTTGAAAAAGATGAAATACATCGTGACCCTAATCTAAAGTTATCTGATGTTGCTAGTAAGCTAGATATAAAACCGCACGAACTATCTCAGTACCTTAATGATAATCTTGGCTTAAGTTTTTCTAATTATATAAACAACTATCGCATAAAAACTGCCACAGAACTAATTCAAACAAATACACTACTTACTTTAGAAGCAATTGGTAATGAATGCGGTTTTAAATCGAACTCTACTTTTTATACCGCTTTTAAAAAACAAGAAGGAATGACACCATCTCAGTTTAAAAAATCGTGTAAATGATATGTGTATTTTTCTGCGGAATTATAAATCCATAGAACATCAACTCGTTTTGTATAATGATTTTTGAAGTTTTGAAATAGATTAGCATACTAAATCAATCTTTTAAAAATCGAACAATGAAAAAATTATTGCTATTATCTGTATGTTTAATTAGTTTTTACATAACCTCTGGGCAATCAGACAAAGATCAAATCACTGAAACTCTTCTACATTATATAGAAGGAACCGCAAATGGAGCACCAGAAAGAATAAAAAAAGCCTTTCATAAAGATTTAAATTTATATTCAATATCTAATGATACTTTGAGTATTAGATCTGGTAAGAAGTATATTAGTTATTTTAAAGAAGGTCAAAAACGGGAAAGAGTTGGTAAGATAGTTTCAATAGATGTTGTAAATGATGCAGCTATTGCAAAAGTAGAAATCGATGTACCAACTAGAAAAAGGCTATATACCGATTATATGATGTTACTAAAGGTAAAGGGTACTTGGAAAATTATCCATAAATCATATACTCATATTAATTACTAAGCAGGCCTTAGTCATGTAATTGTATCTCTATAGTTTGATGGTTGTTTTGTTTTATGTCTTCAAGTATATTATTATATAAATACGATCCAATTATTAATTAAATCAAATCTATAAGGTGATAATCGAATATATATTCGATTATTACCTTATATTTGCATTGTGAGAGTAAAAGATGAGCATAAACGAGAGGCAATTATAGCACACACCTTGGATATTGTTTCCGAAAAGGGATTTGCTGGTATAAAAATGTCTACGTTGGCTAACAGAATTGGTATTTCGGTCTCCACATTGTATGTCTATTATAAAAACAAAGATGATCTTATAGTATCCATAGCAAGCGAGTTAATAACTAATATTACTAAAAATAGTGTTCAAGATATTACAGAGGATATACCTTTTAAACTTAGAATGAAAGCTGTTTGGTTATACTGGATTAATTTTAGTATAAATCACAGTAAAGAGATGAATTTTATAACACAAGTAAAAAAGTCGCCGTACTATGAAAAAATTCCAACGGCAATAATAGAAACCAAAAACAGAATTGGAACGAATTTATTTGAGTTAGGTAAGAAAGAAGGACTTATTAGGGATATTGATAATGAAGTTTTGGAAGCTACAATTGGAGCACTGTTATATGAAACTGTTAACCTAATTATAAATAAGAAAATACAGTTAAATAAAAAGGACACGGATATGATGTTTTCCTTTGTTTGGAATGCTATAAAAAGTTAATTTTTTTTGTTCATAAAAGAATATTTATTCGATTATAAAGAATCTTTTACATACTTAAAAATTAAATATCCAGCTAATGAAAGATAAGAATCTTAAAACAACTAATGAAAAATAATTTTTTTAAATATTTAAAACGAATGATTGCAGGTATAGGAATTCTTGTTGGCATAGTGCTACTAATAGCTATTTTGTTTATTAATTTAAGTCCTGAGTTTGGAGGTAAGGCAACAGATGAGCAACGAGATTCATATACTTCTTCAAAAAATTATAAGGATGGAAAATTTATAAACACTAATGAGGTAAAGCTAGATATGAGTCTAAGTGATATGGGTAAGAGTCTTATTGGATATTTAAAATCTCAACCGAATACAGTACCCAATGATAATTTACCTATTAAAGAAGTGGATTCTTTGGATATTGTAGAGTTTAAAAAAGAGTCGAGTCTTATTTGGTTTGGCCATTCGTCATTTTTGTTACAGGTTAATCATAAAAACATATTGATAGATCCTATGCTTGGAAATGTACCAGCACCACATCCTATGTTAGGAGGAAAACGTTTTAGTAAAAGCCTTCCGATAGAAATAGAAAAAATGCCTAAAATAGATGCTGTTCTTATTTCTCACGATCATTATGATCATTTAGATTATGGTTCTATTCAGAAACTAAAAGATAAAGTAACTATGTTTTACACACCATTAGGAGTTGGGGCTCATCTACAAAAATGGGGAATAGAAAAGGAACGAATTATAGAATTAGATTGGTGGGAAGAAATTATGTATGAAGAAATAAAATTCATATGTACACCTGCACAACATTTTTCTGGGAGGGGCCTAACTGATAGAGCAAAAACATTGTGGAGTTCTTGGATAATTCAATCGGATAAAGAAAATATCTTTTTTAGTGGTGATAGTGGATATGCGGATCATTTTAAAAAGATAGGTGAGAAGTATGGCCCATTCGATTTTGCTATGATAGAATGTGGCCAGTACAACGAAATGTGGCCAGATATACATATGTTCCCAGAAGAGACTGCACAAGCGGGATTAGATGTTAGGGCAAAAGTAATAATGCCAATTCATTGGGGTGGTTTTAAGTTGGCAATGCATACTTGGAAAGATCCTATAGAACGAGTTAGCAAGAAAGCTAAAGAATTGAATATTAGTATGGTTACTCCAATGATTGGAGAATCAATTTTTCTAAAAGAAAACAACAATCTGAAAAAATCTTGGTGGGAAAATATTGAGTAAATACTATAATTGAGTGTTATACAGATATTTTTTTAGAATACTCCATAAAACTATTTTCAAAACGCTTTAGTTTAGGATCAAGCTTTTCTGAATATAAGACGAATTGACATTTTTTAATACCACGAGTAATAGAAAGGAGTGCAGTATACGCTGCATTTTCAGTCATAAAACCTGCATCATCAACACTAAATATTTTTAATTGCGAAACACTTAATCCATTAGCTAATAGTAACTTATTTAGTGTTACGGGTGTCGAAATAAGGATATCAAGTCCTTCGAATATTTCTGATTTTTGAAGATCAATATGTAATTCCTCGTGACTTAAATATACTCGTAAAGAGTTATGCTTGGTATATTTTAAGAACAAATCATACAATTCTGTGGCTTTTTCTTTGTTTTTTACAAGCACGATTGCTCTAGGTGCATTACCAACAGCAGTACATTTTAGTTTATGTAAAATAGTAAGAATAAGTGTAGTCGTTTTACCTATATCCGTTGGACCACTGCAAAATACATTAGCGCCACTTTTTATTACAGGAATAGCTTTAGTTTGAAAAGGTGTCGGCAAAGTTATATCTAAGTCCGAGAGCTTTTCCTGTATATCAGCGTGTAATTTTTTAAAAGGCATAGAATTATAAGAGATATCTTTTTAATATAATTTCTCGACAAATATACTACCAACAAACCGAATAAATTAATATTATTACCTGAACTGTGGACTGGTTTCCAAATAGCTATAACTGAGAATTTACAATAAAGATAGTGTAGATGCTAAAATCCTCGTTTTTTACTAAAATCACAAGTGTTTTTACTAATTAGAGCTTTTTTATCTAACTATATTTGTTTTACAAAATGAGTAAAACGCTAATTTCGAAATGTTTGATTTTTAAATTAGTTGTAATGCAAAAATTATAGTTAGTAAAATAATGCCTAGAACTATATTCCAAAATATTGTAATTCAAAAATTTGAGGAAGCAACATCTTTAGCTTTTTGTAAATACACTCCCATACGTTTTTTCGAAATTCTACATATAGAAAAGGGTACAGGAACTATTGTTATCAATAATCACAAAGTTAAGTATAGTGATAATCAACTATTCATCTTAATACCTAGTGATCAATATAATTTAGAAATTGAAACCCCGACAACAGTTTCTGCTGTAAAATTTCTAAATAGTTTTTTTAGTAGCTCTAGCTTAGAAGAAAATGAATTACAACGAAAAGAGTGGTTTAGAAGAATAGAAATAATTTTACATAGTGCAGATAGAACATCTAATTTAAGGCTAAAGTTCAATACTGATCAATATAGTTTAAACTCTTTGTTTTCAGTATTGTGCAATGAATATAATGATGAGAATTTAAAAAATGAAGTCGTACTAAAATCAACGATGCATACTATTTTACATATTATTTCTAGAAATGTAAATTTTATATCTTCAAAAATGTCTAGTTCTAAAATTCAGGACATTATTAATTATATCCATAGTAATATTCATGATTCTGAAAAACTAACAAAAAAGGAATTAGCAAATCAATTTCATATTTCAGAAAATTACATTAGTCAATATTTTAAAAATAAAATGAATATTGGTTTAAAGAAATACATTCTTAATTACAAATTGAAATTAGCAGAAACTCGCTTAAAATATACAGATTTAACAGTTACAGAAATTTCTCAAGAATTGGGTTTTACTGATAGCAGTCACTTAGATAAAACCTTTCTTTCTTATAAAGGAATAACGGCAAAAAAATATAAAGCTAGTTTGAGTACTACCCTATAATTATAGATTCCTCATTTTTTACTAAATCATCTTTTTTTCTTACTAAATCTAGGCTCTAGACTCAGCGTAAATTTGAATTATAATTCATAAACAATAGTTATAATGAAAAATTCACAAGAAGTATTTGAGAGCCATATGAGGGCTGTTGACACATTAGAACCTTCTAAAGTAGCTGAAGATTATACGGATGATGCAATCTTCATTACGCCGGAAAAAACGTATAAAGGAAAACAAGCAATTTTCGATTTTTATAAAGAGTTCCTTCCAAATTTTGATGGTTTTAAGTTTAAAATTATCAAACAAGAAGTCCACGATAATGTAGTGTATTTCGTTTGGAACGGAAAAAACACACATCTAGATATACAACTTGCTACAGACACTTATATCATCGATAATGGAAAAATAAAGCAACACACATTTGCCGCAATTAATAATTAACACTTTTAAATATATACACAATGGACTACAAAAATTTTCAAACATTCACAGCAGAACAAAAAGGCGGAATTTTAACAGTAGATATCAACTTTGGACCTGTAAACGTACAAGGACAAGAAATGTTAGCGGACTTAAGCAGTTTATGTCTTCGTTTAGAACGAGATAGAAGTGTAAAAGTAGTTGTTTTTCAATCTTCTAATCCAGGATATTGGGTATGTCACTATGATACAAATCTCCTAAGGGATATGTCTGAAGAAGCTGTACCAAGAAACGAAGTAAAACTACTTGATTTACAATCAGTATTAGAGCGATTAAGTAATGTGCCACAAGCTACTATAGCAAAAATAGAAGGTTTTGCACGTGGCGGTGGTCACGAGATGGCATTAGCTTTAGATATGCGTTTCGCAGCACGTGGCAAAGCAAAATTTATGCAAATGGAAGTAGGTATGGGGATTTTACCATGTGGTGGTGGAGCATCTCGTATGGCAAGACAAGCAGGATTGGGTAAAGCACTAGAAATTATTTTAGGAGCAAGAGATTGGGATGCAGACGAGGCAGAAAAATTTGGTACAATCAATAAGGCTTTAGATGCAGATGAAATAGGAGCTTATGTAGATGCATTAGCAGAACGTATTTCTAAATTTCCAGCTGAATCTATCGAAGCTTGTAAAAGAGCTGTTTATGCTTCTATCGATTTACCTATCGCTGAAGCATTACATGAAGAAGCCTATCAATTGTTTCAAGCAACTAGCAAAACACCAGCAATAAAGCGATTTACAATTGCAGATGAAAATGGAGCACAATTTGACCACGATAATCAAAAGAACTGGGAAAATATGTTAATTGATTTACAGGAAATCCAAAGAGATTAAGAATTGATTTTATTCAATAATTACAATGGATGCTCAAAAATACCGGGCATCCATTATAAAAAAATAGTATTAAAATGAAAAAAAATAATGCACTCGCACAGGCTCGTGCGCTCACTCTACCATCTCGTGAAGCATCGTTAAAACGTGAAGTATCTGTTTCTCAATTTTGGAACAGCAACCGAAAATTGCTCGAAAATGCATGGGCAGAATGGGAAATCGAAAATAAAGATCATTTACTTATTCCGGATGAAACATTACTCGACCCAAGCTTGCTACAAGCTATTAATGACGCGTGGGAAAACCCAGAAAAAGAAAATGTTGTTGCCGACTTATGGAAAGAAATTATTCCAGGTGTTTATTCTGCGCAATTTTTTAATCTTGATCGTTTAATAGAATTTCGTGATTATCTAGAAGCAGTGATAAATTCACAAATTCCTAAACGTCCACCATATGGTATCCAATTAAATCGTTATGGAATTATGCTTGACCCACGCTCCGAAGGACATCTCGCTGCACCTAATTTTCAGGCATTTTACAATGATATAATGAACCGTTATATGCGTCCGATTGCTCGTTTGTTATTAGGTACTTATGGCTATGATAGCCAAACATTTGGTTTTTCCATTCAATACAACCCTGATAAAGATAAAGATTTGCATGCGCATACTGATGCTTCAGCTGCTACTTTGAATATCAATATTAACTTAGCTGATGAAGAATTTACAGGTTCACAAGTTGATTTTCATGATAAAACTACTGGAAAAATTGTACAGACTATTTTTGAACCGGGTAAAGCAATAATCCATCGTGGTGATGTCCCACACGCTACACACCCTATTACCAGTGGACAACGCAGCAATTTGGTTGTTTGGTTATATGGAGATCATATGCAGATCCCTAGAGGTAATACAAGCAGTTATGGTAATTCTGATAATTCGATATCTAAATTTGATGAACCAAAAAATATAACAGCTCATCAACGTTGGAGTATACCGGACGCACCCAAAGATACTTTTGCGCCATTTTAAAAAGTCTAGTTAATATCTACTTGTATCAAGCGCTATATTGAATTATCAAGTTATCGCAGAAAGGTATAGGAGTGAAGTGGAAGTATATCAAAAAAGGTTATTTTTTCTCGTAGTTTTCGTTTTTCTAGAACCATTTAGTTTTTCATTAGTTCACCTTATTGTTTGCTTTATTATTATTTAGAAATTAATAACTAACTTGCTAGTAACTAATAAACTAATTAACTACCTAAACGATGAAAAGTTTTTTAATAGCTTCTCTCGTCCTTTTTGTATTATACGGATGTGAGCAAAAACAAAAAGCCCCAGACTCAACGCCAACAACGGATACTTTCGTCCAAATGACTAAAGCCGATAGTATTGTTAGTAGAACATTCCCAGATCCTGATAGTCCTGATCCAAAAGTCATGCGGGTGTATGAAAAATTAAACTTTGGCAATGGATATAATAGCTCTACAGGACAAGAGTATTTCGGTGTTTTTGATTTTGATGGTATTGTTAAGGGAGCGGAAATATCGGCAGGAGCCAGAGGAAACACAGGACAAATTACGGTAGATCGTGTTAGCACACAAGAAGACTTAAAAGAATCATTAGATATATCTGCAAAGGCAGAGTTGGATTTTACCTTAGGTAATTGGAGCTCTCAAAATGAGCTTAAGGTCAATGTGCTTAATGAAACAGAGTTTAGTAGTTTTTCTGATCATTTATTAATTAAGGCAGAATATGTAAATGAACCACTGGTCTTGATCCAACCGAAAATAAAACCAGCTCTCATAGAATTGGCAAAAAATGATCCAGAAGCTTTTATACGCACCTGCGGTGATATGTTTGTTAGCAGAATTTATACGGGAGGTGAGTTATTTACCTTATATACTATGCATACTCGTAATACTAGAGAAAAGGAAAAAGTTGATGTGTTTTTTAAAACTACAAATCAATACCTAGGCGTAAAAGTCAATGGAGAAATTAATGTGGAAAAGGTTAAAGAAAAACAAGAAAGTACAAAAAGTATTAATACTACAATTATTTCTAGAGGTGGTGGTCCAACACCTCGTGATCTAAATATAGAATCATTTTTAGAATATGCTGCACAATTTAAAGAAGATGTAAGTGCAGACAAGCGCGCGGTTATTTTATATGTAGAAATGAGTCCATATGAAAGTATTGCAGGTTTTCCTGATATTGATTTTAGCCAAATTAGAGTTGTACAGCGAAAGGTTTTAGAAGATGCGGGACATCTACTAGCATTAGTTAAAGAAGCTAAAGGTAATATAGAATTTGTAAGAAATAATCCGGATTTGTTTTCCGAAGAGGATATCAATCAGTGTGATATTGAGGAAGATTTAGCTTCAAATTATGAATCATTATTACAAAGAATGATAAGAGATTGTCGAGAAGATCCAAATTCCTGCTATATAGACGATTTATCCATTTTTAGGGACTACGAAGGATTTAAACCTGACATCGAACTTCCTGAATGGGACGGAGAGACAACACCTCTACCATTGGCTACAGATCAAGGTTGGACAACCGTTTTTTCAAATACTCAAAATGATGCACTTATTTTGTCAATTCAGGGTGATATGGAAATAAAGAGAAATGATAAAACTACAGAAATAGATTGCAGGCAACCCACCCATAAAATAGATAAACGTTTGGTTTCTTATTATAACGAAAATGACACTTTCTGGAAATTTTTATTTGGTGGAGCGCATTATGTACCAGTTTATGAAGAATATACATATCCCTATTACCAAGTACAATATGTGAGTAAAGAAACAAACAAAATAATACAAACATTAAACTATAATGGACCGCTGAAGCCTATTAATGATGTAGAAATCAGAATACGATTAGTTAACCCAAACACGCGGTTATTATTTAAAAAAGGCAATGAATATGTTGCTGTAAGTCCAGATATTATAAATAAAATAGGTTACAAAGCTTCTCCTTTTTATAAAACTATACGTTCTTGTCAGATGGCACTTCCAGTTTCTGCAGTTATTGCGGATGAAAATACAAAACCTAGAAAAGAAAAAAGAACTCCCAAAATGATGAGTTCAAATATGCAAACAGTAGATAGAAATATTAACCGTCCTGCAGTAAAATTAATAGATGGCGTCTATCAATATGATTATTCTGAATATTGGAAAAATAACTAATATTAAAGGTTCTTGTAAAGTTAAAAAGTATGATTTTTATATTAATAGAGTAACATCCATAAGAATAAATAAAGGCAGCAATACTAAATTGCTGCCTTTATAAGTATATAAAATGCTGTAATGAACATTAAGAACCTTACAGTAGGATTCTAATTTAACCCTTACTCATTTACAATAACTTTGGTCATTGATTTCTCTCCTATTTCAGATTCTAAAGTAATTATATATAAGCCATTAGAGAGGTTACTTACATCAATAGTATAAGTAGATTCATTGTTTATACGATGCAACTTCAATACTGCACCTGTTGGGCTTAATAATTTTATGATAGCTCCATTAAGCTTAGAAGTTCCTGAAATATTTATCACTGAATTCGAAGGATTTGGAAATGCGGTAAGCCCTAATTCATCAAAAGAAGTTACCGATAACGTAGTTGCACAAGAGGGTTCGTTCGGTGTTAAACTAAAATATATTGTAAATCCTTCAGTTTTAGAAACCATCACAAAATTACCATTATCTACTGTTACAAAATACGAACCATCTAATCCTGCTATTCCACTATTAGTAAAGGTAACTTCTGGATTGTCATCAGCAAAAGTCTGTGGCATTTGTACAAAAGATGTATAAGTACTTGTAGTTTGATAATCAAAATTATACAGTCCTTGGTTGTTTAAATCCCAGTTAATGAAAAACTTATAAATATCACTAAAATCAGGTCCATTATCACCAATCACATATACATAATTATAGGTTTCATTTAAGGAAGGTAAGGCTGCTGTTCTTGGAGTATCAAAAGGACAAACAGTTTCTTCACATTCTGGATCTACGGTTAAACTAATTGTTTCTGTAGCTCCACTGCTAAACATTCCATCACTAACAGTTAAAGTAACTGTAGCACTGTTTAAATTCGAATATGTATGAGAAACTTCAAGACCTTCTGCAGTGGTTCCATCTCCAAAATCCCAAGAATAGGTCAATTGATCTCCATTAGGATCATAAGAATCTGCTGCACTGAAAGTAACATCAGAGCCACCACATCTTCCATTATCACTTGTAAAAAGAGCTACGGGCGGTAAAGGTTCTGTTGTTGCTCCAAAATCAATATCACTTGTAGAGTAAAATGCCTCAGCGGTAAGTGATCGTTGCCAGATACTATAAAGGACGTGTTTACCTGTTCTTTGCGGTAATATAACATCTATATCATCAACAGATGCCGCTGGTCTTGGATCTGTTTCTACAAGGAGTTCTAGACTATCCCAAGTTAGTGGCTGATCTGGTGTCCAATCTGCCTTTGTTATATACACTCGGTAGTATAAGGTTTCATGAGGAGCAGTGTTGGTCCAGGTTACAGTAAGAGGGCCTGGAGTAACAGGTGTTGCTACCCAATCATTTCTTACTTGATCTAATCCGCCATATTTGTCTGGACGTCCGGCACTGGCAAGATTTCCATCCATAATGATATCCATATGCATTCCGCCGGCATCCATTCTGGCAACTTCGTTCCAATCGTATAAAGCTTGTGTACCCCAACCAATTACAGCATCTTGGCAAGCAGGAGAATCTGGGCTTTCAGGACCTTCCTGAAAACAAGCCCAAACACGACTCGGTGGACTGGTTACTGTCCCATGCGGAGAGACAGGTTGTACAAAAGTTAATACTAGGCAGAGACAAAGCCAAGTTTGCCAATGCTTTCTTTTTACATGTAGGTTTTTTAGAGTATTTCTATTCATGACGAGTTAATTTGTGTTACACGATGATATTGTAGTATTACAATAATCATAATGTCTTCGTAACTTAAATTTTAAGAATTTATTGTGAATAGGTTTTGGATGAATCGAAATAGAAGGTTATGATTTCATACGCCTAGTATATTATATAAAGTAAAAACCACTTTAATTTACGATACTATCATTGACATTGACTTTTTTTTGAAGGCTCTTTAATAAAGTTACTGTTTTATTTAATGATATATAAAACGAAAAAAATGTAGATGTTATAAATTATTTTATAAAAAACAATCGAATACAATAAATAGTTACAGTGTACTAATTATTTTCAGGAATAAGGGGTGTTTTTAGATTTTAGTTTATGGAATAGGAGAGTAGGGGAACTCACTTTAGCGAATAATGATTTCAATTAAATAACAGAAAATAACGAATGCTTTATATGAAATCGATCTTATTAAAATACCATTTAAAATGGATTTTATCCTATTTGATCTTTTTTCATTTTTTTAGATTTTCATTTTCAGATAATATTGCAAGAATATATCAATAACTCACAAGGCTCTCATTAATGGTTTTAGATAGAGGTATAAATAATTAGGTCTTTTCATGGCTAAAATTATTGGAAGAGTTAGAAAAGAAAACAATCATTTAAAGATCGAAAGTATATTAATTTTTTATCTTACTAGTCATTAAAACCTTTGATGAACTCTATTAAATTTAACAAAACAGATTATCAGCTTTTGGCAGTCTACTTTTTAGTCTACTGGGTTTGGAATGGTTTTCATCATTTTTATGATACAAATACATTTTCTTTTACAGAATATTTTATTAGTATTCCAATAAGGATCATTCAGATGATTGTATTGTTATGGTTTATTAAGTGGGTCATAGAAACTTTCCTAATTAAGTATAAAAGTTACGTAGGTTTATTTGGAATTGGTATATCTGGTTTGTCTGCTATTGGCTTTTTTTTCTTCTTGTTAAACAAATACTACATTCCTTTTGGTTACATAAAGTGGGAAGAGTTGCCTTCTATTGGTAAGACTATTCTTTTTAATGTTGAAGATTCTATTATTAATGTTTCTATTCCTTTAGTGTTAGTATTCGGAAAAAAATATTATAACTATCGAGAAGATCAACTCAATCGAATTAACTTACAAAAAGAGCTTGAGTTAAAAGTGTTACGTGCGCAATATGATCCACATTTTTTATATAATAACCTCAATACTATTGATGCTCTAGTAGATTATTCTTCTAAAGAAACTATTAAAAAATATATTTCGAATTTAGCAGCATTATATCGCTATCTTATTCATAAAAAAGATGAAGAAGTTGTTTTACTTAATGAAGAATTATCTCTTATAAATAAGTATTTTTTTTTAATAGAAACTCGCTTTGAAGGTGATTATAGTTTTGAAGTTTTTAGAAATGCTTCTAATAAAAATAAATATATACTAAATGGTGCTTTATTGACGTCTATTGAAAATATAATAAAACATAATACTGCGGATAATAAAATCATAATTAGAACACAAATTCATATCGAAAAGGATAAAATTAGAATTGAGAACAACAAATCTAATGCGATCAACATAAAAGAATCTTTAGGTACTGGTTTAGAAAACTTAAGAAAACGCCACGAGTTATTAGGAGATAGAACCATAGAAATAATAGAGGATAAACAAAAGTTTATTTTAGAAATACCTTTACTTAATGTAATAGATTAATACGGCATATTATAATGACTATTTTAATTATAGAAGATGAAAAACCCGCTTATAAAAAGCTATTAAGTTATTTAGTAAATTATTTAGGTGATAACTTTATGCATACTCATGTTCGTTCTGTAAATGAAGGTATTGAAGCGTTAACAAACTCAAATACTTTTGATCTAATTTTTGCTGATATTAAAATATTAAAAGGAACTTCATTTGATATTTTTAGTCAAGTGACTTTTTCGACACCTATTATTTTTTGTACAGCCTATAATGAACATTTATTCAAAGCTTTTCAAACAAATGGGATTGCTTATGTTTTAAAACCATATTCTCAAGAAGAGTTAAATGAAGCAATTAAAAAGTTTGAAACACTTTTTAATACAAAACCTTATAATAAAGACATTTTTAATGACTTTAAGTTATTATTAGAAAGTAAGGAGAATGTATACAAAAAGCGATTTGTTGTAAAGAAGAAAGACGATATAAAACTTATTGATGTTGAGACGATATGTTTTATCGAAGTGTTTGGGGATTTGTGTAAACTATACGACACTAAGGGCATGTTTCATACCATTTCGAAGAATCTAGGAACAGTATACAATGAATTAAACCCCAATCAATTCTTTAAAATTAACCGAAGTCAAATTGTGAATATTAATTTTATAGAAAGTATTTCGCCTCACAGTAAAAATAGACTGTACCTCAAAATCAGTAATATAAAAGATTTAGCGGTCACAAGTACATCTACAACTAAAGCATTTAGGATATGGTTAGAAAACTAATAATTAATCGTCATTTTATCCCTTTTCATTCTATCATTATATAGCTTCACCTTTTTTCTGTTTTTTCGCGCTCAGTAATGCTGCAATTTAGTATCACAACTAAAATGTACATCAATGAAAACGTATTTTACAATCACTTTAATTTTATTTCCTTTAATAATTTTTGGACAAGACAAACCCATTGATCAAATTCCATTTACAATAAATGATAGCGGACTTATAATTATATCATTAAAAATAAATAAAGTGATGGTTTCTGATTTTGTAATGGATACTGGTGCTTCAGTCACAGTTATTGATAATAGTGTCGTTAACCAATTAGGATTACCATTACAAGATCAACCTACTCAAATCACTGGGGCATCAGCCGTTAATAATGATATAAAAAAGACACAAAAGCAGCGAGTGTCATTAAGTAACAATATTGTACTAAAAAAATTAGAAATGTATGTATCAGATTTATCTCGTTTGGCCGATATTAAAGGGATCATAGGATATGATATCTTCAAAAATTACGTTACTGAAACGAACTTCGACACAAAAACAATTTATTTTTATAAACGAAAAGGGAAACCTGACACTAAAGGTTATAAATCGATTCCTTTTACTGAAGCATTTTGCACACCTGAAATAGACATTTCCGTTTTACTTTCTAATAATGAATCATTGTCTGGCAAAGTGCTTTTCGATACAGGTAATGTGGCATCACCATTTATATTTAACGAGCCGTTTACAAGTAAGTTGAATATGGTATCGAAATTTGAAAAACTCATTATTAAAGAATCTGAAGGGATTAATTCCAAAGATAAAACTAAACAAGGTATTGTTAAAAATATTAAAATTGACAATTATACTTTTTCAGAAATACCAGTATCTCTTTCAAAATCAAAAAAGGGAATGTTATCTAAAGAAGCTTATATGGGCATCTTAGGATTAGAATTCATAAATAAGTTTAATTTTATATTAAACTATAAAAAAAAGAAAATCTATTTAAAACCAAATAAATCATTTAAGGATCGTTTCGATTTTCCATTGAGTGGTATTATTCTGAAATCAAAAAGAAAATCTATATTTATTAAATCCATTTATCAACCTAGTATGGCCTATGATAAAGGTTTAAGAGCTGGTCAGCAACTAATTTCTATTGACGGTATTAAGGAAAAAGACAAACAATTTTACCAAAAAGCGTTACGCAGTGAAGACAAAGTGGTGTCCATAACTGTGCAATTAGAAGATGGCACATTAAAGACAGTACAAATTTTATTGAAACGATTGATTTGATTTTAGAAGCTATAGGAGATGTATGTTTATTAGTTCTGTATTTTCTTTAAAAGTTTACTAATTAAATACCAAAGAATACCTTTTATTAAAACGAGAATGTATTTAGCCGATTAGAAATGTAGGAGGGAAGCATTCTATGATGTGAAAAGGGAATTAGCTATTTCATGATTTCGCTAAAACTTCTAATTTTTCAAATACAATAACCTTATACATAGCGCTTACAGGCACTTTTTTATCTTCAATTAATAAATTGGTTTTAGTAGCTTTTGAAACTCTGTTTAAATTAGCTATGTATGATTTATGTGTGCGTTGAAAATCTGTAGATAATAAAGTAGTGATATTAATGAGTGTCTCTGAAATAAGATACATTCTAGAATCAGTAAAGATTTTCAAATAATTTCCAAAACTCTGAATGTATAAAATTGATGTAAATGAAATATTAACCGGTACACCATCATGTTTTATTTGAAGTTCTTTATTTGGACTATTCTTTTTAGGGGCTGTTATTTTCGATGCCGAAACTTTATTTATAGCTTTTAAAAAGCGTTCAAGCTTTATGGGTTTCAGTAAATAATCTACAACGCCATAATTATAACTTTCTAACGCATACTCCGAATAAGCTGTGGTAAGAATCACTTTAGGTGGTTTTAATAGAGAACGCAAAATTTCCATCCCAGTAAGTTCAGGCATTTTTATATCAAGAAAAATAAGATCAACGTGATTTTGTTGAATGAAATTAATAAATTCAAGAGGATTTCCAGTATTAACTACAATATCAAAATTCTCAATTTTAGAGCAGTACTCTTCTAGTACATTACGTGCTAATAATTCATCATCAACAATACCTATTTTTATCATATTACACCGTTAGATTAATAGTTAAATTTACATGATAATCATTTGCGTTATCAATAATATCCAATGTGTGAGCATTAGCGTACAATAAACCCAAACGTCTTCTTACATTTTCAAGCCCTAGGCCATTTCTATTTGATATTGGAATCATAGTAGGCTTTGAATTAACCACATTAAAATGTAGCGTAGTGTTTTTTATAGTAACAGAAATATCAATTTTACTCCGTTCATTGGTGCTTTGTGCACCGTGTTTAATAGCATTTTCAACAAAAGGGATCAATAACATTGGTGAAATTTTTAATCCAGAAAGATCACCTTCAATTAAAAACTCAATAGTACATCGTTTACTCAGCCTTTTTTCTTCAAGCAATAGATAATTTTCTATAAACTCAATTTCTTCTTTTAATAAAACCGCTTCTTTTTTAGAACTTTCTAATTGGTAACGCATTAATTCAGAAAGCTGCATGACAAGATCAGGAGTTTCTAGAGATTGTTGTCTAGAAAGTGAATAAATACTATTTAATGAGTTAAATAAGAAATGAGGATTTACCTGCTCTTTTAAATAAATGAGTTCCATTTCTTTTTGCAATTTTTCTTTCTCAGCATTTTCTCTTTGGATGATCATATTTCTTCTTAAAAAAAAAGCAGCCATACCAGTACCTGTCGTATAAAAATGGAATAAAAAAGTTTTAGTAACACCAGGCCAGCTATTGTTAGCAAAAGCTTCTACATAGGCAATAAAAAATATACTCCCAATAACTAAGAGTACGTATATAAAATATCTTTTCTTATCAAAAAAGTAAGGAATAAGAATAAAATGATTTATCCAAATAGCTGCCATAATATTAATGGCATATTTAAGTGCCCATAAAAAAAAAGAAAAAGTCGAATCATATCGATCTATGATCATCCATCCACTTAGTAATTCAAGGATGAGCACCAATACAAAAGCTCCTATGTTAAGGAGTATTGTACGCTGTAAAGACTTTTTAATCATAAACTCATTTAAAAGCTAATAAAGATAGTATCTATAAATGTTAATCATCTTAATTTCTTTATAAAACGTGTATATCAATGACGAAATGGTTTTGTCATTTAATTGTTGTGCTGATCCTTTTAAGCGATTAAAGCAGAGATTTTGATATAGATTTATTGAACATTTATAAATAATTTATGAAAAACAGTATTCTAATTCTCTTAACTATAGTTTTTTTTATCGCTTGTAAAGACGAGGAAAAAAAACATGCTAATACTATAAATACAACAAGTCCAAAATATGAAACGTATAATTATGTTGGATTTACAAAAGAAGAAATTTATGGATTCCATAAACGTATTTATGAAGGAGGCAATTGGACAGAATATGGTGATCTGGAACGATATTATTATTTAAACTTCTCCGAAATAAAAGAACACTCGCGGATACTTAGGTCAGATGTACCAAAAATACTAGAAGAAACACCAAGAGATGATGTAAAAAATTTTATTACACCAACAGATTTGAAAAAAGGCAGTGGGCTATCATTAAATGACTATGTACAGCAAGTAGAAGTGAATGGGTTAATTATAATTCATAAGGGCAACATCGTCTTTGAAGGTTATCCGAGAATGTTCCCAACTGATCTACATATTAATATGATAATAACTCAAGTTTTTGTGAGTACTTCAATAGCCATTTTAGAGGATAACCATTTAATCGATACTAATCAACCTATTGATTACTACTTTGATGCCTTTAAAGGTTCTGGTTGGGAAGGAGTTCCAGTAATAGATATTCTTTCTATGAGCTCCGGAATTGATCGTGTACCATTAGAGAACTATGAGGTTAGTTTTGATCCAATTAAAGATTTAGCTACTGCAAAAGCATCAAAACCTTCTGGAATAGAGTATCAATTTAGCAATGCCGATGCTATGGTATTAACATTACTGGTTGAAAAAATTAGTGGCATTACCTTTCGCGATTTTGTAGAACAGGAAATATGGAAAAAGATAGGAGCAGAATCTAGTGCCCTTTTAGGAATCAATAAAAATGGAACCTCTATTTCATATGCGGATGGTATGTCTACAACACTTAGAGATCTTGCTAGGTTTGGTCTTTCTTTTACGCCTAGTGGTAGAAAGAGCGCAAACCCAATGATTTCTGATGCGCACTTATTTAAAATCCGAGATGTTAATAAAAACCTCAATAAGTCAAAGGATCCAGAGGAAAAGAAATATAGTAGTTATCAATGGGGTGCAGTGTACGAGGATGGTGATTTTTATAAAGGTGCCCATGGAGGTCAAGGTCTTTATGTATCTCCTTCTAAAGATTTGGTTATTGCATTTTACGGAACATCAAATACTGATCGCCAAAGGAATCAACTGGATGTCATTTCGCGACAGCTTTCCAAATCCGGACTGTTTGATCTTGAATAAAACAATATATAAGAGATAGTGTGTCAGTTATTTAAGCTTTAGTTAATTATTAAAAGAATAAACATGAATACAACGAAGTTATTAATATTATTATGTATCATTTCGATACAAGTCATTGTTGCGCAAGAAAATAATGCAAATGGAAATTCAGAAATAGTGAAAGGATCACCCTTAGTATCACCACAAATACAAGTAATACCAATAAAAGACTCTAAAAATAACAGACAATATGAGCTTTATATAGAATTGCCTGAAGATTATTCTGAGAACACTAATAAGACCTATCCTGTCCTTTATTATACAGATGCTGTGTGGCATCGCGAAATACTATCTGCTTGCCAAGAATATATTCTTGAAGATGTTATTCTAGTTGGAATTTCTTGGCAATTAGACATAAACTCAGCCCTAAAAAAAGAGAGAGGAGCGCATGTGAGTAGGTTTCGTGATTACTCGATAAGCAAACACAGCAATCCAGAAATTCAAGCAAAATACCAAATGGGTCAAGCCAAAACACATTTAGGCTTTATTCGCGATAATGTCATTAAATATGTCGAAAATACCTATCGTTCTGACCCAAATAGTCGTACGTATTTTGGGTATTCACTGAGTGGTGAATTTGGTGTATATATACTAATGACTCAACCTGATACCTTTAACAATTACATTATTGGTAGTCCAACGATTAAAGATGAAGTTGATTATTTATCTGAACTTAATGCTGAATTTGGACCTTTTGAGACGTCAAATAGAAACTCGAGTCTGAATGCTAATGTTTTTATTTCATATGGTTCCTTAGAAAAAGAGATAGAACCCATCGACACATTTGTTAAATTATTAAAGGATAGAAGAGATGGCGGTTTGGCCGTATTAAAAGAAGTGATTGATGGTACTCATGGAACTGCATTCCCTACAACAGCAATTCGCAGCGCCACTTGGTTGTCATCAATAATTAATCCTATTTCAAGTGATAATTATGACGTCTCATTCTGGGATATGGCGCATCTCAATAATGCATTTGTTACTACAACTCCAGAAGATAGAAAAGACGGGATATTAGTGGACACATTAGCTGTGAATACTAAGGATCGAAACGCAATTCTTACACTTTCTCAGGAGATTTTTGAAGGCATACATGGAAGCTATGACGCAGTCTTGGTTTCTCACAAAAACAAATTAGTTTTTGAATCTTATTATAAAAAAGGACGTATTAACGTGCCTCATGGACAAGCATCAGCAGTAAAAGCGTATACTAGTTTAGTTCTAGGAAGAGCGATTCAAATGGGATACCTATCCATGGAAGATTTAAACAAACCTTTGATTAGTTTTCTAAAAGATATTAATCCTAAAAAAATCACTAAAGGAGCCGAAAAAATTACACTTCATAAAGCATTGACTATGCATGGAGGATTAGCTATAGATAACGATACTTGGAAAGATATTGAGAAGGATTCCATACGATTAAAAGGTCAAGGATTGGTTCAGACGCTTCTGGAGCAAACCAAACCAATAACGTCAGAATCTCAGACATATTTGTATGGTAATTTTAACCCAATGCTAGTCATGACTGTTATTGATGCAGTCGTCCCTGGAACCGCTGAGAATTTTATTAAAACTGAACTACTTGATAAACTTGGTATTACAAATTATAAATGGTCTAATCATATTAGTGGATTGCCAGAAGCAGGTTGGCGCGTAAGTATGATGTCGCGGGATATGATTAAATTGGGTAATTTGGTTCTTAATAAAGGGAAATTACATGGCGAACAGCTTATTTCTGCAGAATACCTTGCTACAGCCACTAGTGGTATTGTGAAACCTACAGAAGATTGGATGCCTAAAGACTATCGTTATGGATATTTTTGGTATCAAACACTCATAAAGGTAGGTGATAAAAGTTATGATGCCTCATTTGCTTGGGGTGGTGGAGGACAACGTGTAATAGTCATAGCAGCACTCGATCTAACCCTCGTTATATCTGGCCATGATAGAGAAGACAAGATAATGACACCGATTACTGAAATTATTATCCCTGCATTTGATTCGAAATAAATATAATTGCCATAATATTAATTATTTATGTTGATGAATATTAATATAAACTAAAAACATAGTTCAAACTATGTTTTTAGTTTATATTTGCATAAAACTCATCAATCATGAAAAAACGTCTATTTCTTTTCTTTTTAGTTTTAGTAGCACAAGTAGCAGCTCAATCTGATACGATTAAATATTTTAACCATTTAATTTTTCGGGAAACACCATATTCAAAAACAGAAGGTAGGATACCTATAACCCAAGACGAAAGTAAAAACACCAATCATTTTAAGTTAACTTATGATGCTTCAAACCGACTTATTCTTATTGAATATCTATATAAGAATAAGCTTATCGAACTAAATAGGAGTGGTATACTTGATGGCAAAAGAGCTTTAGCTCCCAAAACCAAAATTGAATACATCGGTAATGAAGAAATAAGAACATTTTTTAATTCAGATGGTGAATCCACAACCAACGGAATGGGAGTGTTTAAAGAAGTTTATGGCTATAACAAAGAAGGGAAGCGAGTAAGCTTAAAATTTTATGATAAGAATGAAGCTCCTATTAATAATACTTGGAAAATATTTGAATACAAATGGAAACACATTAAAACGAATACCGTATTAGAGACCAGAAAAGATATCAGTGGAGCTAATGTACCAATGCGTCCTTATTATAAGTTTTATAATGTAGTATATAAGTTCAATGCTAATGGAATATTGTTAGCCATGAATAATGTAGATAAAGACCTAAATTTAATAAATGACGAAACAGGAATAGCTATAGATAAAGCTACATATGACGAGTATAATAATTTGGTTAGTTTCCAATTTTTTAATGCAGAAAATAAACCTGTTATCGGTTCGTTTTTAGGAACTGCAGGAGGATTTGCCACTTATGATAAAAAAGGAAATTGCTTAAAATATGCTTCTATTGATCTAGATGGGAATTATATGTTGGATAAAAGAAATAATGATGCCTATTCAAGATATAAATTTGATACTACTGGTAATTTAATTGAGCGTAGTAGTTTTGACATAGATAGTAAAATACAAAAAAAACGAGGTGTAACCCGTGTAAAATATGTTTATAATCAAGATGATTCAGCAGCATTATTAAAAACAGAATATCATCATACTATACCTATTGCAAAGATTAAAGATTCGGTCTTTATAAATCTCGATAGTACCATTGAAAGAGAAAAATTAGTAACAGATTATAATCAACTATTAACAACCTTAAAACAGCATCCCACTCAATTTGAGTTTATAGATAAAGTGTCTTATACTAATTTAATAGATGCACAACGGAAAAAACTAAAAGACTCAATGACGATAAATGAATTCTATCAAGTAGTAGCTCCCATAGTTGCAAGTTTAGGATGTTTACATACGCGCATAGTTGATAATCGATTTTTTAGCGTACCATATAAATATTGGTTACCGTTGATCGTATGGTTTGAAGATGGTAAAATGTATGCTATAAATAATTGTATCGAAAATATAGCAATGAATGTTGGTTCCGAAATAGTAGAAATTAACGGAGTTGCTGCAAAAAATATATATAAGAGTTTAAAAACAACGATTTCTGCAGACGCTTTTAATGAGCACTTTTATAGAGGAGATTTAAACATCAATTTTTTATATTATTATCACAGTTACTTCGGTTTTAGTAGGACTTATAAGATAAAATTTAAACCTTACAATACCGAAAAAGAAATTACTACTACATTTTTTATTGATGAACCTGCGCCAGGTTATAAATCTAAAATAATAAATACACCTAGGTTAAGTTTAGATGTAAAAAAAGAACATAAGACTGCTATTATAAGAATTAAGAATTTTAGTTATTTTCCAAGAGGAAAACAAAATATTGATTTTTTCAAAGAGAAGATTGACGTTTATATGAAAAAAATCATAGAGGAAAATATAGAGAAAGTAGTTTTAGATTTAAGAGGGAATAGAGGAGGAAACCCTGCTTGCACGAATCACTTATTGTCATATATCACTAGTAAGGAAATAAACTTTTATGAAGATAATGAGTTAAATAAAAGAAGAAATAGACCTGCAATTGTAAAACCAAAAACAGATAATACCATAAGTAATAAAAATATTTTTGTCATAACCAATGGTCGTTCCGCATCTGCTACTGCTCAAATGTTAGCGGTTGTAAAGCATAATAAGTTAGCCACTATACTAGGAGAAGAGACCGGAGGAACGTACAGTACACATCCCGGAAGAAGAGTAAAACCTTTAGAAAACACAAAACTAGTTTTACAAATCGGAACAGAAAGAGAATCAGTGAATGTGCCAAAACTACCACTTAATAAAGGAATAATTCCGGATAAAAAAATAGAAATGAAAATGGAAAATATTTTAAAGGATAATGATTTAGTATTAGATTATATTTTTAATCTTAAGTAATACAATAGATATAAAACACTTATAGTTTATAGGTGTTTTATATAAATTAACTAAAAAAGATTAAAGAGATCTACTATTTTTGTGATTCGTATACATTTCGTAAATCCTAAAGATTTGTTAGAAAAAAGAGAGCAATTACCCCAAGAACCATTAATCGATGCTGATTATTTTATTTACTGTTTAGAAGCAGTTAATGATATAGAAACGAACGAGATTACTGAGGCACAAAAAAAATTAGAACAGTTGACCTCTCAATATGGCGTAGCCAGTATTTATAAAACCTGCGACACTATTGAAGGTTTAGAAGCTAGTTTAAATACATTAGTGTTGGATGATCATAATTTTAAAAATTATGAAATCATCTATTTGGTGATAACGGGCGAAGCAAATAGTATTTGTTTAAATGATTACTATTATAGTTTACAGGAAATTGCAGAAATTTTTGAGGGAAAATTAAACGGAAAGATTTTACATTTTTCTAATGCAAAAGTGCTGGATTTAGACGAAGAAGAAGCACAATATTTTCTGGATATCACAGGCGCAAAGGGTGTTTCTGGATACGGAAATCCATATAATGGAGTCACTAGCTCAAATCTTGATATAACATTTTTTAACTTGTTTAAAGAAGATAATAACATGTTAGATGTTGTAGAAGAGCTGCATCAAAGACATTACAAAATCTGTAAATTCCTTGATTTTAGACTGTATTATTAAATTACAATCTTATATCCTTAAAACTAACGTATTGTGAACTCCTTTATGGTAATTATAATCAAATAATTACCTAAATTATTTATAACCATTCTTCATCAATAAGTTCTTTGTTTAGCATTGCTGCGGTTTTGGCACCCATTCCAACAGCATTAGCTACAGAACGAATTAAGGAAACGTTATCACCACAAGCATAAATACCTGGAACAGTTGTTTTTTGAAAATTATCTACTGTTATATACCCCATTTTATCGATTTCACAGCCCAGTATTTTTGGAATATCTGAGTTTTGAACAAACGGTACTCTTGCATATAACGCGTCAATTTTTATTGTAGTTCCATCTTTAAAAATAATATAATTGAGGTGCCCATTATTTTGATTAAAACTTATAATCTCTTTTTCAATGATAGGAATTTGATGAAGCGATAATTGTTCAGTTTGTTCCTGTGTAAGCTCGGATTTCCCATTGGTATATAACGTTAAATCTTTTGTCCAGTTACTTATAAGCTTAGAAAAATCAAAACCGTAGTCACTATTTCCTAAAATTCCAGTTGCTTTATTTCTTACTTCATAACCATGGCAATATGGGCAATGAATTATAGAAATACCCCAACTTTCTTTAAATCCTTCTATATCAGACATTATATCTTTGATACCGGTAGCAACTATTAATTTTTTAGAATTAAAAATCTCACCGCTTTTTGTGGTTATTTTAAATCCTTTTTTAGTTTTATTACCATGGGATGCGAATCCATTATAGAAAAAAACCGTATCGTAAATTTCGAGGTCTTTTTTTGCTAATCTATTTATTTCTGAGGGTATCATACCGTCTTGAGTAAGAAAATTATGCGAATGGGGAGTTTGCCTATTACATGGTTTACCATTATCAATCACAAGTACGTTACGTAAAGCTCTTCCTAATCCAAGCGCAGCGGATAATCCAGCATAACTTCCGCCTATTATAATTACATCAAAAAGTTTGTCTTTGTTCATATTTTGAAGTTTTTAAATATTAATAATAGAGGAGGAGATGCAATAATTTTAATTGATGCAAAGACTCTATTACATAAATTCTAATAGATTATCTTTTATTTAAATTAAATTATGATGTAATTCATGTATTGCTTCTTCTATTACTGCCATATTGTATTCTATTATCATTTACACATGTCTCAATTATGAGACATAGGTTATTAAATTTTTTTAAGGACTAATTCCTTTTATAAAAGATTTCCAAGCAAATTCTTTGATGTGTAATTTTTCGGTTTCGGTAGTCGTACTAGCATTAACCGTACTGTTTATTATACCAGCATGTAGATTTTGAATCCAATCTATGGTCATTTGCCTGCTAATTATGTTTTTCTTTTGCAAGTCTCTAATTATTTGTGCGAAGCTTTGATAAATATAATCATAGTCTGCGCAGTCTTTATCGCTTTGAGAATGTTTGTGACCAGTTCTTTGATGAAGTTTATAAAAAAAAGAATATTTGGCTCCGCAGTCGATGCCTGCGTGTAAAATATTTTTTAACTGGATCAATGGATCATCAGAACTATTAATTGCTGCTATCATTGCCTTTTTACAACTCATTTCCATTTGACGTTCACAGGTAACAATTAGTTCATCTCTATCCTTAAAGTAACGATGCAATGTTCTTCTTGTAATATCTGCATTATCTGCAACCTTCTGTAATGGTGCAGAAAAATCTTTATTAAAAACTTTAATAGCAGCTTCAATTATTCTTGATCTAGTTTCAATATTCATCTGACTACAAAAGTAATATTTTTTTACATCATGTCTCAAAAATGTGACATAAGTTATTTTAATTATAAATTTTCTTTTGAAACGACAAGAATTATCTTCTTTCAATACAGAGGTATAATATTACAATTCTTCAGAGCAAAAATAAGATTGCTTATACGTTTTATGCTTTCACGAAAGTGTTACATATCCCTTTAAGATTTCTATTTGACATATACTCCAAAAATATGTTTTATCAGTCCATTTTGTATGCCAACATCGTGATGTAAGTAGGAAACAGCGTTTAAACCTTAGACATTTGCAGCTTATTAATATTAAAAACAGTCAATATGAAAAATTACATCCTAGTAGTAGTAATGCTGCTTACAATTCAATGTATAAATGCCCAATCTAACATTGATAAAGATGTGAATACATCTGCAATTAATTTAGTTATTGTTAATGATAATGGAGATATTTTATTAAAAAAAGCAACAATCGGCTGGATAACAATAGGTGCATTTTATGAGAAAAGACACACTATAAATGAAGTTATCGATAGTATCTCTAATAAATATGGAGTATCCATTACAAAACCAAATCTTAAAGGTGTTTTTACTTATAAATTTGACTTTAATAATGCTGTAAGTATACGACAAGTTTATGTCGCTAAATCTACGACTAATGATTTGCCAACAAATAAAAATGTAGAATTCCGTTGGGCTCCAAAAGATGAAGCTATAGAAAAATTTAAAAGTACTATTCCATCTTTAGGCGAAATGATAGCGCAAATTATAGACTATCCTCAGGTCGTTTGGGGAGGATCTTTTTTAATTAAAAAAGAAAACAATAAAAAGACTTCTATGATAACAGAGGATTTTTATCCAATAAGCGACGCTTCTACATATAGAGAATCATCAAATGATCCTGCAGTTGTAAAAGCATTACAGAAGTATATGGAAGGTAGTTCTTATAACAAGAGAGAAATGTTACTAAGTGCCTTTACAGACAATGCTACATTATATCTAACCAACAGGGATGGAGATTTTAAAAGATATTCTCCAAGTGAATACGCTGATTTTTTTAAAAACGCAGAAAAGGGAAAGTTTAATGGGAGAGACGCTAAAATTTTAGAGATTACCGTTACAAAAGATATAGCAACAGCAAAAGTTGAAATTGCTGGTCCTGATAGAGCTTGGGTATATATTGATTTATTCTTGCTTAAAAAAATTAAAAATGATTGGAGAATTATTAGTAAAACTGCAACCAGGGTTGATAAATAAGATAGAGAAGAATGCTTTACAAAAGATAATGGAACATATTTCTCAAAACGATTTGGCTCCTAAGCTGGTACATTGAGGGTGTCGAAGTGTTGTCGAAGGGTGGGAAAATAAGGGAAGCCGATCTTAGGAGATTTGCGATTTCCATAATCTGAAATAGGAGGTAACGGGGAATGTGTGAGGAATTGGATTAATAAACAAAAATTATTTATATTAAAGAAAATCCACAAGAAACGAATCAAATAATTTTGAATTGGTTGAGAATAAAATTTCAATAATTTATAGTAGTTTTTCTTTTTCCAAAGTTTCTTTAAGTTTTTTATGTTGTTCCCAAAACTTCATTTCTATTTTACCAATAACCTCCTCATATTCCGGATGATTTTGTAATCGTTTTAATAACGGATCTTCTCTGATAAACAAAATTACCCAATATTGAAAATCATCTTGTAGACTAAACTTGTCATAAGCTTCTATGGCTTTGTCTGGCATATTTTCATAAAGATAAAGCACAGCTAAACTTGCCTCTTTATAAATGGACTCATCTTTTTCTAAGTAGTCTTTATATTTATTTAAGTATTGCTCAGCTTTATTAGCAAAACCCATTTTATTATAGGTATATGCAATTTTGATGTTTTCTGCAGGATACAGGTCAATTTTATTGGTAGTAAGTATGTCAATATGTTTCTCGTAATAGAATAATGCGTTTTTATAATCTTCTTGAAAATAATACATCTTAGCCAATTCTTGAGTAATATCAGTACGTGTAGTATCTTTTTGCCACTCTATAAGCATTTTGCTTGTTAAGGTTTTTAAATCCTTGTTATTGGCATAATTTATAAAGTTTTTTAAATAAGTAGAGTAAGGGTTTCTAGGATTATATTTCAAAGATTCTTCAATGTATTCAGAAGCTTTTTTTGTAAACCCATTTTGAACTAAGGCATTACTCAAGTTCAAATAAATATAGCTCTTGGATACAGAATCATTAGCCTCTATATTCAGTTTGATTCCTTGTAATGCATAAGTTAGGTATTTACTAGTATTAGGAACAACTCTAGAATATAAAACAGATAAAAATAATACTACAGAAGAGGCATTAGGATTATAATCGAGTGCTTTTTCCAAATAAGGTATCGCTAACTTAAACTCGTTTACATTTATATAATATAGCGCTTTTGCAATCAGAGGTAATTCTGAAGTAGCATCATACAACAAAGCATTGTCTGCATACTCATTTAATTTGTCTACATATTTTTTTTCAATTTTATTTTCATCAAGATAAAAGTAACAAATGGCAATTTGGGCATAAGCATCAGCATATTTTGAATCTTCTTCTATCGCTTTTTCAAAATTCAAAATACCTTTACGTAATCCTTCTTCACTTTGTTCATTTTGATGTTCTAATCCTTTTAGATAAAAGTCATAAGCTACTAGATTTTCAGTAGGTTTTTTAGCAATAAGTGCAAATTCTTTTGGTGTTACATTTGCTTCTATAGCAAGGGCTATCTTCTTCGCGATGTTATTTTGAAGTTCAAAGATATCATCAAGTACATATTTATATTGTTCAGACCAAATAGGGCTATCTTCATTTGCATCTATCAATTGAATGCTTAGAAGTACTTCATTTCCTATCTTTTGTCCGCTGCCTTCAATCAAATAGTTGACTTGTAATTCTTCGGCGATTTCAGAAACGTTTTTAGGATTGTTTCTATATTTTTCAGTAGATGTCCTACTGATTACTCTTAAATCTTTAATTTTTTGAAGATTATTTAGTGAAGATTCCATGACTCCATTGATGAAGTATAGATTAGAATTATCTTCACTTAAATTTTTGAAAGGTAAAAAGGCAACCGACTTTTCTTTATTTTCTTTGGAAGCTACAGAAGTGAATTGGTCCTTAAAAAAGTAAATAATAGCAATGATAGCTATTGTCGTAATTGCTATAATATATCTATTAATGTTCCTATTTTTTGTGACAGTTTCTTCCGTTTTTTTATCATCGCTTGGCTTTATAGTCTTTTCTTCTTCTTTTTTGGTTTTTGTTTCACCAGGCGGATATCCATAATATTCACGATAACATTTTGTAAAATAGGACGGATTACTGAAGCCAACTTCAAATGAAATTTCTGAAGCAGTCAATTCAGTCTCTCGCAACATTTCTGCAGCTTTCTGCAAACGTATCTCTCGGATAAACTGACTGGCAGACAAATTGTTTTGCTTTTTTATTTTCCTCAGTAAACTCGAACGACTCATATTCATTTTAGAAGCCAATTCAGAAACACCAAATTGCTCGTTAGAAATATTTTCTAAAACTGCGGATTTGGCTTGCAATAAAAAAGAATTTGAAGTAGAGTCTTGAGTCATTTTTTGATTAATTAAAACGAAGATAAGTAAAATTTAAACACAGATTTTTAAATCAGCTTTTTCTGATTTTATTATGATTTGCATCATAATTTATAGTCTTGATACATAATTTATAAGACTGCATTAAACTTCATAACTCTTGATTCATAACTGTTTACTGTTGCTTCAATGTTGATTGCATCTTTGTATCATCAAATCGAAATAATAATACTTAAAATTTAAAATCATGAAAAATCCAATTAAAATTCAATCAAGATGTTTAGCTATACTTATATGTATTATGGCAATTGCATTTACATCATGTTCACAAAAAAGTGAAACCAAAAACACAACAGCCACTTCAAATGAGAAGATTACTAAACCTAGTCAAGATATTCATGAAGCGATAATCTCAAATAATCTCGAGGTTGTAAAACAGCATATTGAAAATGGTTCGGATATCAATAAAATAGAAAACATGAGTGGGTCTACACCTTTATTAACTGCAGTGACTTTTAATAGACCTAAAATAGTAGCTGAGTTATTAAAAGAAAATGTTGATTTATCCATAAAGAACAATGATGGCAGCACAGCATTACACACTGCAGCATTTTTTGGAAGAATAGATATGGTTGAACTATTGTTGGATGCTGGAGCAGATAAAACTATAAAAAACAATTTTGGTGCAACACCAAGAGAAACTGTATTAAGTGAATTTTCGCAAATGAAACCTATTTATGAAATGTTAACTCTTCAATTGCAACCTATGGGCTTCACATTAGACCTTAACGAATTGGAAAAGGCAAGACCTATAGTTGCTATGATGTTGCAATAAAGCATACATATGATTGCTTATTGCATTATCAATCTAAGAATAAATATTAAATACATCAACCAAATTCCCATAGTATGAAAATTGAAAGACGTTATGATATCGATTGGCTAAGAGTTATAGCTATAGTACTTTTATTAATATACCATATTGCTATTGTGTTTCAACCTTGGGCTATGCTTATAGGCTTCATAAGAAGCGACGAAATCTCTACTACCATCTGGCAACCAATGACCATGTTAAATGTATGGCGTATACCTATTCTTTTCTATGTGTCTGGTATGGGTGTTTATTTTGCTTTAAGAAAACGCAATAACATAGAATTATTAAAGGAGCGTGCAAAAAGAATATTACTACCATTTTTATTTGGCATTGTGGCTATAACTCCATTACACATGTTTGTGTTTCAAGATTACTATAGTATAGGTTTAAGTTACTATCCGCATATGGGACATCTTTGGTTTTTAGGAAATATTTTTATTTATGTGCTTATTGGACTTCCCGTTTTTTACGGCATACAAAAAGGTATGTTTTCAAAACTCATAGCTTTTTCAAAACGACTATTTAGCAATCCACTAGGCTTATTATCCGTTAATGCATTTTTTGTTGCAGAGGTATTACTATTACAACCAAAACCTTTTGCAATGTATGCGCAAACCTGGCATGGTTTTGCAATTGGTTTATTAGCATTCTTTTTCGGCTTCCTTTTTATGAAAACAGGAAAAGTGTTTTGGAATTCAGTAAAACGATGGAAATGGCTTTTTCTGGGATTGGCAGCTATACTATATACGGTAAGATATGTTTTATTCGGCGCCGAAGGACCTTTATACTTAACTTCTATTGAGAGCAATAGTTGGATCTTCTCAATATTCGGTTTTTGCCATCAATATCTTAATAAACCGAGTAAGATTTTATCCTATTTAAGTAAAGCCGCATATCCTGTTTATATCATACACATGATTGTATTGTATTTAGCAGCAAAATTTATATTGCCTTTAAACTTGCCAGCACCAATAGCATTCGTGCTGATTACACTTATTACGTTTATCGGCTGCTATTTACTTTATGAGTTTCTGATAAGAAGAATCCCTATTCTTAGACCATTGTTTGGTTTAAACTGGAAAGTAGATATAAAGAAAAAAAGGAGTGAAACTATTGTTGTAAATAAAGCCTAATGCATTGGCTCAAACCTACTTCGTATTTAGAAGAATCATCCTTGAAATTATAAATAAAAGAATCGAAAAATGAAGACTAAAAAAATAAGTTCAAACGTAAAATCATCAAAAAAGAAAACACATCCATTTTGGAGCTTTTTCTGGCTTACTTTTCTTGTCGTTTCGCTCTGGTACGCTTGGTATTCTTTTTACGCACCATCTAATGAAATTGAGTGGGTGACTCTTTCTAATCAAGAATCACTCATCAACAATTCCAATAAATACGCAATAGTGTTTTTTACAGCAGAATGGTGTTCACCATGTCGTATAATGAAACGAGAAGTATTTGCCGACCAAAAAGTTGAAGAGACGATTAATTCAAAATACAGAGCTATCATGATTGATATCGATAATCCAGAAACCAAGGACATTGTAAATCAATACAAAGCTTATGCGACACCAACCACGATCCTTTTAGATCCAGAAGGGAAAGTGGTTAGGCATATTGTCGGCAAAATTGAAAAGGATGAATTCCTTCAAATGCTTCTAAATATTTAATCTGCTCGAAAATTTTAAGTAAAAAAATAAAAGACAAAATGAAGAATCTAATTATTGTACTATTTGCTTTGACGATTCTTAGTGCGTGTAACAACAAAACCAAATTAGGTATAACCCAACAACCAACATTAACCGATTATACTATTGGTGAAAAATGGGTATGGAAGTATAAAGGTGTAACTACCGGAGGAGAAGTTCGCTCGGATGGAACAGATACAAGGGAAGTAGTGAAATTTGGAGAGTTCATAGGTATGACTATCGGCAAGGACACTATTCTTGTTAGCGATATTGTTAAACCAGAGATTAGCGAAACACCAAAGTATGACTGGCCTCTCGAAGTGGGTAAAAAATGGAAGTATGAAAACAATTGGACAAGTCAAGATGGAACTACTGGAAGCCAAAGTCAGAATGCTGAAGTACTATCCTACCAAAAAGAAACGGTAGAGGCTGGTACATTTATGGCTTATACAATCAAATACACTGGTAAAACCACAAATTCCAGAGGATATAGCGCAGATGAAACGGAAGTTTGGTTATATGCACCATCTATAAAAAATTTCATAAAACTTACTCAAAATCAAGGTGATTTTCGGTATGAAGAGGAATTAATTGAATATTCAAAATAAATCAAGGATAACATTAAATAAAATAGAAATTATCAATCAAAACAATCATAAAACGAACAATTATGAAAACAATTAAAATGGAAACAATCAAAAAACAAATCTTATCAAAACTGGCTTGTGTTGCCTTTGCATTAGTATCTAGTATAACATACGCACAAAACACACATTCAGAATCAACAACACAAAGAGATGGATTCATATTCGAATTCATAGCAGGTGGCGGTATTATTAGTTTAGAAGATAGTGCAGGTATTCAAACTTTTGACCAATCTCAAGGAGCATTTGTTTTTCCAGATTTAAAATTTGGCTACATGTTAAACGACAAACTCGCCATTACAGCCTCTTTACCTGGAAATATATACGAATTTCAGGATATTGACAGGCATTTTGGAGGGTTCATTCCTTCTGTACAATATTGGGTAAAAGATAGATGGTGGATTCATGGAGGAATTGGCTTAGCAATAGATTCGCCAGCGCTATATGATATTAAAGACGATGTAAATGACGATTGGAACTTTGGTTGTGCTGTTATGGCAAGTACAGGGTATGAAATTTACAAAAAGAAAAACTTTGCGCTTAATGTACAGTCTAAACTAGTTCTTGGTCGTGCTTCTTTAGATGGAGATGCATATAGAGATGCAGTAATCTTTAATGTAGGATTAGGGTTTAGTTGGCTATAAGCTTTCACTCGAATTATGTATTAGAAAGTCACATATAAACTTTAGCATTTACAGTATTTCTATACTGAATTGGATTTTGTATTACATAATTCGGGTTTGATATTACTTATTAATAAAATGAAAACATTAAGAATTTATCTACTTACATATACTCTAATGTTAGCACTTATTTGAGAAAAAATGAAACGATTAACAAAATTTATAGATAAGAACATTTCAGGAAAAAAAGTTTTAGGCCTTTTTATCTTGACAAATGTTGTTTACACCTTTATGCTTACTGTTACAATTCCTAAAACAATGGAATTCTCTAAAGGAATGAAATTACTGGATATGATGCCTACAGGATATGATCTGGATTATGTAAGAGAATTATTCAGTTTGCTTGGAGAAAATGGACGTTTAACCTATCTAAACAACCAAATACCTGTGGATATGATTTATCCACTACTATTCGGACTTTCTTACTGTTTGCTTTTAGGGTATTTATTGAAAAAATTGAACAAGTTAAATTCTGTATATAATTTTCTCTGCCTACTACCAATAATTGCAGGAATTGCAGATTATTTGGAAAATATTGGAATTATAGTAATGTTAAAAAACTATCCTGAATTAACAGAGGTTGCTGTAAAATCAACAAGTTCTTTTTCTCTAATAAAAAGTATTTCGACAAGTGTTCTTTTTATAGTCTTGATAGTAACGCTAATTATATTTGGAATTAAAAGAATTAAAAGCAAAAGGTATTAAATATCAATTAATTACAATGTTATAAAAGTAGAGAAAATTAAATTTCTTGAAATAATCAGAAATTTAAATTAATTCAAAAAAATATGATAGACACTCAAACACAAAAGAAAATTCAGAAGCAAGTCAAAATAGTTGGCTTCACCTATTTGGTAACCACATTAATTGGCTCTATAAATATTTTTTTCGTTAAAGCGGGTATTCATAAACCTGATATACTGTTAGAATCAGAATTTCAATTTAGGATGTCTATACTTTTAGACATCACAATGTATGCACTTGTAATGTGGATGGCTGTTGCATTGTATATACTAACGAAGTCTATTAATAAAAATAAGGCTTTGCTTGGTTTTGTCTTTAGGGCAGCTGAGGTAGTTATGGGTTTTGTAATGGTACTTTTATATACTACACCGTTAATCATTTTAAGTAAAGCAGAAAGCTATCAGTTTAATAATGACACTTTACATTCACTAGCTGAAGTCTTTTTTGATATATATAGAATGGGATCTAATCTTCATCTTATTTTAATGAGCATAGGCGCTTTTATATTTATAAAGCTATTAAAATGTGCTTCTTATATCCCCAAATGGTTGAGTTATTGGGGACTTTTTACTTATGCAACAGTATTTGTAGGTTTTACATTACAAATCCTATTTCCAGAGACTTCAAAACAGTTAATGGTAGTTATGGTCCCAGGAGCATTTTTCGAACTCATTTTTGGAATTTGGCTTTTGACAAAAGGAGTAAGAATTAATAAGGATTTCTAAAAATAGTGATTAGTAAATCAAAAAATATTAAAAACAGATGCAGAAAAAGTTTCTAGTCTATTGCTTTATACTAATTTGATTTTGAATAGAATCTTGAAGAGTAAATAGAACGAGCAGAAGAATTTGAAAAAAGAAAACAGAATAACTGATAATCTATGATTGATAATAATGAACATAAAAATTTAATTAAGACCGCTAGAATAACTGGCCTATGGTATTTAATGATGGCTATTACAGGAATTTTAGGGTTTATGGTCTTTCATTCTCAAATATTTATGTCTGGTAATCCTGAACAAACACTGACAAATTTAGTAGAATTAGAATCTACAGCAAGAATTAGGTTGCTATTAGAGTTTGCTATCGTAATATCACAAGCACTTACCGCAGTTTGGTTCTTCAAATTATTTAAAGATAATTATGAATGGGAAGCTTGGACTTTAGGTATATGGGGAATGGTAAATGCTTTAACCATTATGATAAGTGCAATTTCAATAGCTTCAGCAATAGGTATAGCAAACTCTGATATAAGTGCTATGGAAGACCAAGTTTTACTAATTCAGTTGCTACAACATATAATTTCAAATGCTTGGGGAATTGGTGGTCTATTTTTCGGGTTATGGTTATTACCCATGGGATATATAGTTGTCAAATCTAAAAGGTTGCCTATCTGGTTAGGAAGAGTTCTTATTTTAGGTGGTATAGGCTATTTAGTTTCTACAATTATACGCTACGCCGGAATTGATTTTAGTCTCAATAGATTTCTTACAATACCTGCAACCATTGGTGAATTTTGGATGATTGGTTATTTGCTAATTTTTGGAATAAGACCTAATATAAAATCAATAAGAAATCAGTAGTTTATAAAAAAACACGGTTCACCAAATGTTCTCAAAACAAAGGACATAGCGAAACCTATATAGACAAATCATTTAAACTTGATGGCATAGAAAAAGTCCACAAGTATGTTGAAACAGGACGTAAAAGAGGAAATGTAGTCATAGAATCTCTAAATAAAATGATCTGATAAAAATTGGTTACACCAGTTTGCATTGATAGCATCAAACGGATTAAACATAGCAATAAACACCTTTTAAAAATGAAGTATATCTTATTATTCAGTTTAGCTCTACTACTCAATTGCTCTAATAAAACTAAGGCAGAAGAGCATGTATTGGTAAAAGAGGAAGAGGAAAATGAAAATTTAATTTCACTAATAGACCAAATATGGACTACCGAACAAACGCCAATTAGATTAAGAGATTCATTAATAGTTATATACGGTGTAGATTCAGAGCTAGCTAAAGAGCAACAGGTAATTATAGATAAAAATCATATAATTAATGAAAGTAGAGTGAAAAGTGTCCTTGAAAAATATGGCTGGCCAACAAAAGAAATGATAGGAGAACGTGGTAATTGGACCATTTGTAATGTTATTCAACATTCAGATAATGAAGTTCGAATACAATACCTTCCAATGATGAGACAAGCCGTCAAGGATAAAAAGTTAGAACCTCGATTCTTGGTAAGGGCAGAGGACAGAATAGCAACTGAGAGAGGTGATTTACAAATCTATGGTGGACAAATGAAATACTACCCAGAAACCAAGAGTTTTAATTTATGGCCAGTTTTTGACCCAGAAAATATAGATAAACGAAGGACAGCAATTGGGCTGGATTCAATCGCCATATTTCTTAAAAATAGATTTGATTTTGAATGGAATATCGAAGAACAAATAAGAAGAACAAGAGAATTTGAAAAAAGAAAATAATAGCACTTATGAAAACAGCAATTTATACATCTTATGGTTCTCCAGAAGTTATCCAGATAGTTGATCAAGAGAAGCCATTACCAAAACCTAATGAAGTTTTAGTGCGAATTAAGGCATCGTCCGCTACGCGTGCCGATACAATGATGAGAGCAGGAATACCGAAATTTGGCAGGTTGTTTCTCGGTTTTTTTAAACCAAAGAATACGTTTCTAGGAACAGGTTTTTCTGGAGTTATTGAATCAGTTGGTACAGAGGTAACTCAATTCAAATTAGGAGATGAAATTTTTGGAGAAAAACTATTTAGTAATGGCACTAACGCAGAATTTCTATGCATTGCTGAGAATTCAATAATTGCTTTTAAACCCAACAATTTATCACATCAAGAAGCTGCACCTGTTTGTGATGGTTTTCTAACCTCTTATAATTTTTTAAAAGACATCGTAAACATTCAACAAGGACAACATATTTTAATAAATGGCGCTTCGGGAAGCTTAGGAACTGCTGCTGTTCAAATAGCAAAACTTATGGGTGCTACTGTCACAAGTGTTTGTAGTACTAAGAATATTGAGTTGGTCAAATCCTTAGGAGCTGATTTTGTGATCGACTATAAAAACAATGACTTTACAAAAAATACCAATACATATGATGTTATCTATGATTCGGTAGGAAAAACCAATTATAGTAAGTCCAAAAATGCTTTAAAACCTAGTGGAGTATTTATAACGCCAGTTTTAAGTTTAAATATCTTGTGGTATTCAATGAGTAATCCCAAAAGAGTGAAGTTTGCAGCTACAGGTCTAAAAAAAACTGAGGAATTAAAACGATTATTTTTAGAATTAGTAGACTTTTTTAAACAAAAAAAACTTAATACGGTTATTGATAAAACCTACAACCTATCAGAAATTATAGAAGCGCATCATTATCTCGAAACTGGGCGAAAAGTAGGTAACATCGTTATCATAAATCAATAATAATAATTTATCAATCAAAAAACGAACATTGTATGTTTTTTAAATCAAAAGAAGGAAAGGAAAAGATACTAAACCTATATCATCAAAAGTTAAACGGCTTATCAATAGATTATTCTGAAAAATTAATAGATACCAAATTTGGTATAACGAATGTAATACGTGTCGGAAACACTAATTTACCACCTCTTGTATTAATTCATGGTACAGGTGGCTGTGCACCTTTAATTTTAGAATCATTTCCTAATTTATCTTCTAAATACTGTGTTTATGCCATTGATGTGCTTGCTCAACCTAACAAGAGTGCAGAACAAAAGTTAGATATGAAATCTCTTGATTATGGACAATGGTTGTTGGAAGTCATCATAAAACTAAGAATTAAAGATGTAACGTTGGTTGGCTTTTCTTTTGGAGGGTTAATTAGTCTAAAGGCGCTAGAGTTTAGTGAAATATCTATAAAAGAAGTCTTTCTAATAGCACCGGTTTATATTGTAAATGGAAATCCCTTTCTAGGCTTAATTAAGATGTTTATACCACTAAAAAAATTCATAAAAACCAATGATCAACATTACATTAAAAAAGTAATGGATGTCCTTTTTTCTGAATATGACGATTTTGCAGTAGGGTATATGTCGATTACTTTTCAAAATTGTAATATGGACTTTTCATCATTACCTATTATAGCTAAAAAATTTGCTCAACAAATAAAAACACCTATTACCATTTTCGCCTGTGAAAACGACATTATGTTCCCTGGAAAAAAAATGATAAGAAGAGCCAAAAAGATTTTCCCTTCTTTAAAAGAGACCATATTATTAAGTAGGTCTAAACATGTACCAAATGCAACAAATTTTAATAAAATAGAAAAGATAATTCTAAATAAAAATAAGTAATTAGATGGTGATATTTAAGTAAGTTTCTTTACTTGAGGGAGCAAAAAGTATTTATTTAGGCTCTAGCAGAACTAATTAATGATTTGTATTTTTATTTGGAAACCAACCTGTGCTCATGGCAGTCGAAGTAGCAGGAGGGGAGTGTAATGTGTGCGGAAAGGGATTGCTTACTAAAAGTAGATTTTAAAGCAGTCTTTTAATTTTTTTAATACTATTTAGTATACCTAAAGTAATTACACTACAACCAATAATTAGTTCTAGCCACCAAAAGAAATCAGTGTTTCTAAAAAGAATTATAGTTATTCTGATCACTAGATATGCCATCAATAAATAATTAATTATAGTTTTATTTTTTTCTTTTATAGAAAAATAAATAAGGTTGCCAAGTATTAACAATGCGCTAATTATAATTATTCCTGTATTGTAAGGCCAATGCATTACACGCATTAGTATGGCCATAGTTAATATAGCGCTAAGTATCCAACCAAAAATACCAGGATATTGTTTTTCGATTAAAGTACTTTCCATAATACATATAATCGCTAATAAAATTAATTTTATGTTAGTTATAGGAATCATACTGAAATTTATAGTTTCAGTATGTAATACACTAAACAATATAGTATTTATCAAACTTGGTATATAAACTAAGCTAAAGAGAATTGTAACAATTAGTATATATGTGTTTCTAGACAATCTTTATTTTTTAGTATTTAAATATAACATTAGTTAAAATCTAATTTAAGTAATTAATAACAATAAAAACGACTAGGTTTTAGTTTATAAAGCAATTTTATATTATGTAAAATAGAATCTCGATATTCAACTTGGCCTCAGAAAACTTTGGAGAAAACAACCCTTCGGCAAGCTCAGGGCAAGTTAGGTAAAGGAGCGTCAATAATTTAGACGAGTTTATAAAATTGATCCTGTGAATCAATTTTGTAAAGCTGCGAGATGGTGTGGCTGGATAATGTTAGAAGTAATAAGAATCATAAACGCTAAAAATGCTTATGCGGCAACTTCACGAGAACAGCGGTAGCAATCTTGAGCTCATCTAAAACAATATGAACTTTGTGAAAAATCGCATAAAACTTTTTTTACGTATGATTTATCAAATACGTGATTTATAATGCACCTAAAAGTGTTTGCTTTTTTTGGTACTTCAATAGACTCAGCATAAATTTTGACTATGCGGTTGGATATAGGTTTAAATTAATCTTGCAATGAAATAGAATTATAGAACAGAAAAAGTTTTATTCGCCGTTTTACTCATATATTATATTTGTACTATAATTTATATTATGTAAAATAGAATATTTTAAACCATACCCTATATCAATTTCCTCATCATTATGTACGGTTTATATATAAATTCATCAATTAGTATCAATATTCGTAATTCTCATAAATCGATTATTCCGTACAATTGTACAGAAATTCTCAAATACGCGATTCTCAGCGATTAGGATTTTCTACATCTTTATACCTATATAATTCTTCTTGTAGGCATTTTGTAGGCATTTCTATATACATAAAATGAAAACTGTTAAACACAATCCTCAACTAATTCTGATTTATGTTAAATATGAATTTAAAAAATGTTAATTAGTTGACAACAACAATCCTAAATAGTAATTTCATAATTGTTATTGAACCACCCTGTTTTTTTGATACATAAATTCAATACTAACAATTCAATAACAACATGAAAAAAACAAACTCTAAAACCAAAACTTTAGGTTGGATGATTTCCTACCTAAGAAAATGGTCAACGCCTTTATTGCTGTGCGTTGCCTTTATTTTCCCAAGCCTTCAGACTATTTTTTCGCACGGTACTGTAACAAGTCCTCCTAGTAGAGTCTGGATTTGTTTTCAAGAAAATCCCGAGAGTCCCGATTCGCCCGCCTGTATTGATGCTGTAGCTATGTATGGTACGCAAGCATTATATGACTGGAATGAAGTTGCACGTATGGATGCTAATGGTATGCATCAAGCCATTATTGCAGATGGTAATCTTGCTAGTGCAGGACGTCCTGATAAGTATGGAGGCCTTGATCAAGTACGTGGTGATTGGGTTACCACGCCGGTAACTCCTGGCCCATTTACGGTAACATGGACAAATTCTGCTCCCCATCAAACATTGTATTATAGAGTATATATTACGAAAGCAAGCTGGACTCCGGATCAACCTTTAACCTGGGATAACCTTGAACTTCTGGTAGAAACAGAACCGCGAGAAGCATCTGCCACTGACAATATAGATGTTGTACTTCCTGCAAGAACTGGTAAACACGTTATTTATAGTATTTGGCAACGATCGCTTACAGAAGAAGCTTTTTATTCTACTAGTGATGTTGATTTTGGTCTAACAACAGAACCACAGCCTCCGGTAGCATTATTTACTAGTGATAATGGTCGATGTGGCGGCCCAGATGTGGAGTTTGATGCCAGTGATTCCTTTGATCCTAACGGAGATGCGTTGACTTATTCTTGGGACTTTGGAGATGGTACAACTGCAGAAGGTGTTACCGTTTCTCATAGCTATACCAATCTAGATAGCGCTGCAGTAACCTTAACAGTTAGCGATGGTGTTTTTAGTAGCGGTGTGGTACAAACAATTGACTTAGTGGTAGATACCGATTGTGAAGAAATAATTTGTCCTTTTGATACACCAAGAGCCTCTCCTCTACCTTCTGTAAATAGTTCGTATTCAAATATTTATGTATTGGGGGATAACGGCCCTAATTTAGATAATATAGCCAATTGTTCTATCAATTGGGATTTAGGAAACAATGGTTTATACCAATTTTCATTTAGTACCAATAACGGTATTCCGAACTGGTATAATGATTTAATTGAAATATCTACACAAAACTTTAATGCTCCTGGATCACAACTTACCATTGCTGGTTCTAGTTTTGTAGGATTAGATGGAAGTTATTACGTAACCTTAGACGGAGATAATCTGGTGTTAGTTTCTACTACAGGAGATTTTACCATTTATTGCAGTAATTCTGATATAGCTCCGCAATGTGGTGATATTATCGATCCAATAAATACTGCTCCTATAGCTATGCTAACTGCTACACCAACAACTGGAGTTACTCCTTTGGATGTAGTATTAGACGCTTCTGGATCAACTGATGCAGATAATGATATCCTAACTTATAGTATTGATTACGGTGATGGAACTCTTGGATCGGATGCTATTTCTACACATACATACACAACAGGTGATTATATTGCTACTGTTACGGTTAGTGACGGAAATGGTGGTACTGATACTGCTTCTGTTATGATTACAGTTACAGATGATATTATAGATCCACCTACTGGTGATTGTTCTTTTGGTGCGCCAATCGAAACTTCTTTGGTAAGTATAAATACATCTTACGATAATGTATACGTTTTGGGTACTGGTGGTCCAGATTTAAGCAATATTAATTTGTTTACACTAAACTGGAATTTAACTAATAATGGTTTATATCAATTTTCTTTTAATTTAGATATAGCTCCTTGGTATATTGATTTCTCAGACGCTGTACAAAACTTTAATCAACCGAATCCTCAAATTTCTTTGGTAGGTACTGGTATTCCAGGTTTGGATGGAGATTATTTTGTTACTACAGATCAGAGAAACTTTGTATTAGTAGCTAAAGATTACACTATTTATTTTAGTGATTCTACTACAGCACCAGTGTGCGAAACTACTATAAATAGAGAGAATGAAATAGAAAACAAGCTCTTTGAGATGTTTCCGAATCCTGCAACTGGTAGTGTTTCAATAAAAAACACGACGGATTTAAAAAATAGCATCATTATGATTTCTGACCTGAGCGGAAAGAAATTAAAATCAGTAAGAGTACCAACAAGTACTACCGAAATGATAATTGATATTTCTGGAATTAAATCTGGATTATATTTGGTTAATATTTTGGATGATTCTGGTGGTAAACGTAGTTTAAAACTAGTTATCAACTAAGGGCTTGTTCTCTTAGAATAGCATAAATTTTATGAACAACCTTCTAAATTTTAGAAGGTTGTTTTTTGTTATTCTATTAAATGGTTCTATAATTATAGCATTTACTTTTTATACTACTTCACTCCTACTATTAATAGATCATATTTACCAATGTCCTGTTCTAGGTTCTCCCTTAAAAGGTCCAACCAAATCAGAAGTAATCCATCCTGCATAAAATTGACCAGATTGTGCTCTTACTTGTTCTCCATCAACATAACAATCAAGATGTTGCGGATAAAAAGCGATATGATCTTTTAATGCTTCAAACTCTAAAAATGGATTAGGATATGACCACGCCACAGGAATATTACTCATTTCCTTTAATGTCCAATACACTGCATTTCCTTTCCATTCGCACATTGAACTCTTATTAGGCATCGTAACAAGCGTATTCATATCAATATCATTTTTAGGGATATAATATGTTGGTGGGCTTGCAGTCTCTAATACTGCAAGTGCATTACGAGAATCTACAATCCTAATATCCTTATGATTCACAATTACTGGCTTACTAACTTTTTCAATGATCGGGGGACGAGGAAAATCCCAAACTGATCGCTGATTCTCTTTAGGTTCAATTGCAAATGGAGGTCTTTCTACACCCTTATAATTCCAGTGTTCTCGAGCTTTTCGTAACCAGTCTATCTTTGTCTTAGCTTTCTTATTAGATCCCATAATTGTAGTTTATACAGTATATTTAATTATCACAGCTAAAATAGCAGAAGATCAAATTCATTACGTAAACCCATCCTGATATATAAAATTAATCCTACGACTACCCCACTTTCCTCAAAATATTTAAAGGCGGACTTTGTAACACACTTTTAATATTACTTAATCCAATGAGCAATACTAAAATTACTATACTAGGCAGAAACAATAAGAAAGGAATACCAGAAGGCACAAAAGGTTCTTCGAATAATAGTGTTGCTAATAATTGACTACTGATTAAAGATAATAGGATTCCAGCCAAGCTGCCAAGTATTCCTAAAAATAAATACTCTAGCGCCGTAATACTAAGAATTTGTTTGCTTTTTGCACCCAATGTACGTAATAACACACTCTCTTTGATACGTTGGTATTTACTATTTCGAACCGAACCTATTAATACAATAATACCTGTAAGAATACTAAAGAATGCCATAAAATTAATCACCCAGGAGATTTTTCCTAAGATGTCTTCAATAACAGTATAAATCTGCCTAAGATCAAAGACAGTAACATTTGGAAATTTACTTACTAGTTCTCGTTGCAGTGCAGCAGATTGATTATTATCAGGTACATATGTAGTAAGTACATGAAATTGTGGCGCTTGTTCTAATACGCCTTTTGGAAATACTACCATAAAATTTAACTGTAAGCGTGTCCAATCTACTTTTCTGATGCTTCCAACAATGGTTTCCATCAATACACCTTGTATATTAAAAATAACAGGATCCCCAACTCCTAACTTTGCATTTTCTGCAAGACTTTCTGATATTGAGATGGGAACTTTTTCTCCAGATTTAACTTCTTTTACCCAGTTACCATCAATTATAGATTCTGAAGCAATAAGCGAATCCCTAAAAGTCGTCCTAAATTCATGATTAAGTACCCAATCATTCACTGCAGTAGTTGTATCTTTTCTAATCTCATTACTTAATTTCCCATTAATACTATGCATCCGCATAGTAACAATGGATAGATTATCGATAACTTCTAATCCAGACGGGGTCATGCTCGCAATTACGGCATCACGCTGCTCTGGTTGGATATCTACTAAAATAATATTCGCATTGTCTGAACCGTTATCCAATGCTGTTTTTGTTAATAGTATGTCTTTGGTAAAATATAAAGTACTAATCAAAAAAGTACCAAGACCTATAGCAAATATAAGTACCGTAGTCTGGTTATTAGGTCTAAAGAGATTCAACAAACTCGTTCTAGCTGTAAATCCCCAAGCGGTTGGAAAATATTTTTTAATTACCTGAATAAATAAGGTAGAGATCCCTGCTAAAATAGCAAAGGTGGCAAAAATACCTGCTACAAAAGCAAAAGCAAATAGTATATCTCTAAAGATCCATAGGGAGAATAAAAGAATAAAAAGCAAAATTGCGCCAAAGGTAAATACACGAATCTTTTTAGATCCTCTAGCTTGTTTTTCTGACACCCGTAACACTTCTAATGGTGATACATACCAAGTAGAAAGTAAAGGTTGTAATGCAAATAATACCGACATCAAAACACCTAATAGTAATCCCATAAAAATTGGCTGTAGACTTATAGAAACTTCTACATCAAATGGTAAAAATCCATCCAAAAGAAATGGAAGTAATTGTTGAAGTCCTATACCCGCTACTGTCCCTAAAATTCCACCAATAAGTCCCATCACAGCAATTTGTATTAGGTAAATCAAAAAAGCCTGTTTTCTACTCGCTCCTAAACATTTTAAAACCGCAACATCTGTTAATTTCTCTTTGATATAGATATGTACTGAACTAGCTATGCCAATGCAGCCTAGTAGTAAGGCTATAAACGCCGCCAAGTTCAGAAATTTACCTAGATTTCCATAACCACGTCCTATTCGTTGACTAGTACTGGTATGCGTATCGAGGTCAGCATTTTCTGCATCCAAGATAGGATCTAAAGTCTTATCTAATTTAATTAGATCTACTTCTGGTGATTCAAAAAAATATTGATATCTCTTTCTGCTGCCCAATTGCAACAATTCGGTCTGTTCTATAAATCGATATGGGATTAGTACTGTGGGAGCTACTGTTGATGAGATTCCAGAACTACCCGGCATTGAATTAATAGCTCCTAGAATAGGAAAGGTAACCAATCCTAACTTGATAGAGTCACCTGGTTTTATATCATATTGCAACATGAGCGTTGCATCCACTAAGGCTCCTCCCCTTTTTTGATACTCCGTAGCTGCAGTAATAGGTTCCGTTTCCAAAGTTCCATAAAAAGGAAAATTGCCTTCCATACCTCGTACTTGTACTAATTTAGCAGCTCCATTTCTTGGAAACGCCGCCATGGATGGGAAATTAACTTCGTAAGCGTCTGCTCCCAATGAATCGATGATAGTCTGAACTTTTTCATTAGGAAGTTGTCTACTATCTATTATAAAATCAGCCCCCATCAATACTTTGGATTGATCCTGTATATTTTGTTTTACATTTTCACTGAATAATTGTATCGAAACTACAGCGGCAATACCAAGAATGATAGATGCCATAAATAATAGTAATCTGGAAATGCTAGATCGTCCATCACGCCACGCCATCTTTAGTAACCAAGCAATATCTATTTTTGAATATGAATCCATTTTCATTATTGTACTAATGTTTTCTCATTGCTTATAATTTTCCCTCCTTTTAATCTAAGTATCTGTTGGGTTCGATTTGCCAAATCAAGATCGTGAGAGATAATAACCAAAGTCGTTCCAGCTTCTTTATTTAATTCAAAGAGGAGCTGTATGACCTTTTCTCCAGTCTCTTCATCTAAATTCCCTGTTGGTTCATCGGCAAATAAAATTGTTGGCTTGTTTGAAAAGGCACGGGCTAATGCAACACGTTGTTGCTCTCCTCCTGATAATTGTGAGGGATAGTGATGAAAACGATGTGATAATCCAACCTTTTCTAGTAACTCCTTGCCTTTTGTAACGGCATTTTTAACTCCTTGTAATTCCAAAGGTACAATCACATTCTCTAATGCTGTTAAAGTGGGAAGCAATTGAAAATTCTGAAATATAAATCCTACTTCTTTATTTCTTAATTGTGCACGTTCATCTTCATTCAATTCCTGAATATTTTGGCCACATAACTCTACAATACCTGAGTCCTGGTTGTCTAATCCAGCACATAGTCCAAGTAAAGTGGTTTTACCACTTCCAGAAGGTCCTACAATAGAAAAGGTAGCTCCTTTTTCGACTTCAAACGAGATATTGTCTAAGACCTTAAGTTTTTTTGAACCACTGCTATAAGTCTTCTCCAGTTCATGAATCTTTAATATCTTTGGCATATTGATTTTCAATTAATTCAATTAGATAATGCAAAAGAGGAAAAATAAGCAAATGGTTTCGTATTTATATACTCGTTATAAGTTGATTTCCTTAAAGTTTTGTTATTTTTTATTCATTAGTTTGCTATTATCCTGTGGAGAAAACACTGCTAAAAAAGAAGAAACTAATATAGACAGTTCTATTGAAAATAGCAGTGACTCAGCTAAAAGCACTCTTACTAAAACCATTCTTTGTTTTGGAGATAGCTTAACTGCTGGCTATGGATTAGATGATATTAATGATGCGTATCCTGCTGTACTTCAGAACAGACTGGATTCTTTAGGTTTAGGGTATACTGTTATCAACTCGGGATTAAGCGGAGAGACGACAGCTGGCGGAAATAGCCGTATCTCTTGGGTACTTAATCAGAAAGTTGATGTCTTTATTCTAGAACTAGGTGCTAATGATGGATTGCGGGGAGTTCCTTTAACAGAAACCCGAAATAATCTTCAATCCATTATCGATGCTGTACGAAAAAAAAACTCAGAAACTACAATCATATTAGCTGGGATGCAGTTACCACCAAATATGGGGGCCGAATATATTACAGAGTTTAGAAATATTTTTCCTGATCTTGCGCAGAAAAATGAGCTAGCACTGATCCCTTTTCTTCTAAAAGATGTTGGAGGTATTCCAGAACTAAATCAAGCGGATGGTATACACCCGACTATAGAAGGACAAAAAATCCTAGCGAATAATGTTTGGGAGGTGCTAAAAACAGTTTTAAAGTAGTATTTGTAAATACAAGTCCTTTTCCAGTCCAATCAAATGATGTGTTTATATAAGAGAATTAATAACTTTTACATATTGCCTCAATTGATTCATGAATTTTCTAAATATTAATTCTCATCATTAATAATGGTAACTAATTTTTCTAATTGCGTATCCTTTCCTTTAAATATTTGTTCTTTATCTACTGATATATTGATATCAGGAACTGTTCCATTGCCATCTAAGGTTTTTCCATTACGTTGAAACGATAACATTGTTGATACCTTTACTCTAATATTAGAATTGGTTAAATACATTTCTTTTGAGTTTCCACTAGATCCATCAGTAGTTACTCCTACTATTTTTACATTAGGTAAACCCTTATAAGCAGCTGTAAAAACAGTAGCTGCACTAAAACTACTTTCATTTACTAATATATAAACTGGCTGTTTGTAAAAGGTTTTTTTATGCTTCAATACCATATAAAAAGGGGCACTAAACTTAGAATGATCAAATTCTTGCTTAATTTTGTATGTTTTATTGAATTCATCGATTGCGAACCTATCTAAATTTGAGAATTCATCGGAATTATAAGAATACAAATAACGACTGCTCATTGAATGTTCATCAGTATCTATTATTTTATTTGTTCGTAAATATCCAACATTGGATACCCACGGTGACTGCGCTTGTGGTATCATATAATTTGCAAAAGTTTGTAATATGTCTCTGGTTCCTCCTTGGTTATTTCTGATATCTATTATTAAGGCTTTGGTGTTAGAAAGTTCTTTCATCGTGGTTTCTATGAAATGTTCTAGGCTATCAACCTTTTTATAATTAAACATCATCGGAATTTTTATATAACCGATATTATTAGTTAATAGCCTTTTTAGGCTATCAAACTGTCCAGTATGAATTGTGTTTTTTATAGCATTGTAATTGGCAATATGAAGTGTAGAAACATATCCTTTGTTATCTATCGTTAGTTTATGTATATCTTTTTTTTCATTCTTTCCATCTGTAAACACTACTTCTACCCTTTTTAAATTTCTTTTGTTGTTATTAAATAAGAGTGATCCATATTGCTCAATTGCGTTCGCTCCTCTTGTAAGTTTTGCTTCTTTTGGTGCTTTTTTATCTCTATAATTATAATTGGTAATTAATGTGTCTATTTGTATTCCGTTAATACTTTTAATATACGGATAGTTCTTATAATAGTATTGGTACGAATTATTTCCGAATCTTCTTTTGACTGCTATAACTTGTTTATCTAGAACAGTAATCCCAAAAGGTAGTTTTTGCTCATATGATTTATGATTTTTTTTATCAAATGACTCATTTTTTATTGATGTATGTCTATCACCAATCTCTGCCATAATTTTACTCATTTCATATACAAGTTCATCTATCTGAATACTATCTTCTTTTTTTAATATTAAAGCTATAATTTCATCAATCGCTGTATGATAATCAAAATTCGTGAGTTGTGAATAGGATGATCTGTTATCTAGAATTTCTTTGAATTGTTTTATATCTTCAATGGCTTCTGTTTTGCCAATACTCTTCTTAGTTTTTTCTTTACTAATAGTGTTCTTTTTACTAGGTTTGGATACGTTATTATAGTGTAGGCAACGTTGTCTATTTTCAAAAGTAAATGTACCAGTATATGTCTTAGCAACTCCATTTCTAGACAAAACCAAATAAACATCTTTATTTGGTATATAATTTAAACTTCTAAGCACTTCTACAAGGTCTTCTGAAAAACGTTTTTTCCATCTTGTATTATATTCTTTTTTACAAAAACGTATTAGTTCATCTTTATCAAAATGATCTAGCTTTTCGAAATGATACCATTCATTGTTAAATTCTACTACTGGCTGATCATTATCCCATGTCACCGCTGTGAAAGGAGATGCTTTTTCTAGCTCAAGTTTTTGTCCAAAACCAATAATTGTCAATAAACTAATTATTAAAGTGATGATAGTAGTTTTCATTTTTATATGTTTTAAATGTGATTTCTTTTCAAACATATTTTTATTTATCTACTCATAAAAAAGAAATAGAGTAACCTAGTTTACTAATCGACAAACGTGGTATTATTATCGATTTATCCGAATTATGTTTTAATATATTTACAACAGTCTATCACAATACACATATGTTTCAATTATCAGATAAACAAATACAAGTACTAAACACCCTATTTAATGTGGTTTTTATAACAATTATAGTACTTCAAGTCATTAGAAAGGCTATATATACGCTTCCTGATAAATGGCTTTTCTTTTTAACTAGTGATACTGTAGAGTATTTTATCTTTTCTGTGATTGCCTATTTATTATATTATTTTGTATTAAAGCTTAATCAATTATGGTATAAGATTGGTTTTATATTTCTCTTTATTGTGCTTATCGTATTAGTAGCTTTACTAAAGTCATATAGAATACATAACGAAGTATTATTAGATAGATCATTTGATTTTTCTACAGAATTTATTGGAAAAACTTTCCTGTTTTATTTTCTTATTCATTTTATTAATAGATTAGATTTTTTTAATAGATATAAAAATTTAGAACATGAATTAAACCAAGCAAAAGGACAGTTATTAAGAAATCAATTACACCCACATTTCTTATTTAATGCTTTTAATTCACTTTATAGTATGTCTCTAAAAAACAGCCCGGATACACCAAACACTATATTGAAACTCTCTGGGATGATGCGTTATTTAACGGATGATTCTACTAACAAACAGGTAAAACTAACACAAGAATTAAAATTTATTAAAGAGTATATTGCTATAGAAAAAATAAGATTTGGAGATCAAGCAAATATTAAGTTAAGTATTAACGGAATTGCTGAAGGTAAAAATATTGAACCCTTGTTATTAATTACTTTGGTAGAGAATGCCTTTAAACATGGGTTTTACACCAATGATCAAGATGCATTTGTTTGCATTAATATAATATGTAAGAATCATATTATTTTGTTTAAGGTAGAAAACAGTATACTAGACAAGCAGCATTTTAATGTAACTAATCGAAAAGGAAAAGGTATAGAGAGTCTAAAAAAGAGATTAGCACTTTCTTATCCTAAGAAACATAATTTAGTTCTACAGCATAACAACAATATATATTCTGCAAATTTAGAAATCAATCTATGCTAATGAAAAAACAAACTACCATAATTATTGATGATGAACCATTAGCAATCGATGTTCTGGTAAACTATATAAATAGATTTCCGGAGTTTGAAATTTTAAAAACTTTTACAAGTTCTATAGCTGCTTTTAAATATCTTAATGATAATCCAGTAGATTTGGTTTTTACAGATATTGCGATGCCGCAAATTTCTGGTACAGAATTGGTAAAGCTAGCAAAAACTAAGACACAATTTGTAATGGTGACCTCCTATACAGATTATGCAATAGAAAGTTTTGAATTAAATGTCATCGATTACCTTCTAAAACCAGTATCCTTTGAGCGTTTTATAACAACCATAGATCGTTTTAAACAAAATATTCTAATTCCTCAGTCTAAGAAAGATTTTACCATAAATCCCTCTTTTTATATTAAAGAAGGAGATGAATTTATAAAAGTTATGGTAGATGACATTGACTATATTGAAGGTATGAAAGATTATGCTAAAATCGTATGTGGTAAAAATTATTATCTAGCACTTAAAACATTGAAATCTATAGAAGAGAAATTAAAGAGTTTTAATTTTGTCAGAATACACAAGTCATATATAATTCCGTTAAAAAAAGTTTCTCAATATAATAATAGCTGCGTGTTAATTAATTCCTTTGAGATTCCTGTAGGTAGTAGTTATAGAAACAATTTAAAAAAGTATCTGGAAGACAATAAACTATAAATAATCCATTCGCACTACTACTCTGTGTTTTCTGAAATAACATTATTAAAATAGATGCTTTTATAAAACCACTATTTTAATAATGTTTTTATACCTTCTTTTAGCTCAAAAATAGATTTTACTTCATTAACTTCTAATGTTTTATTAAAAATAACAAGTTCATCCATCAACCCAATATATCCTAATCCTAACATAATTTTTCCGTCTTTAGGTTCCCAAGTAAAAGGATCATTTATACCTTTTATAACTCCTTGAAATGTTCCATTTACATACAGCTTAAATGTAGAGTTTGCTGTATTTACTTTGGAAAAAGTCATAACTACATGGGTCCACTTTCCTTTCTTAAAAGGAGGTCTGTTAATAGTTACCGTTCGTTTTTCCCACTTTGTCATATCATTTTTATTATTTGGATTCCAAATATTTAGATCACCCATAGCTCCTAATCTAAATTTTCTTGGGTTATGATCAGTAAAATCAACCCATAAGGCAGCATCATTGTATCTCGTATCTGTAATGCATATGGGATCACAATACCCTGGCGCTAAGTCTTTATTGGGATCTAATTGTAACCAAAACGATACCGAACCACTCCATGATTTGTTATTATAATCAACATTTTTATAAGCTTTATAAAAAATAGCAGTAGTGTTTTTCTCAGTGAAATGAAGTGCATCACCAATCATCCCTTTATTTTTAGCTAAGACAACATTAGGGTTATGTAATCCAGGTTTTGCATTATTTGATTTTTTATAGCTTTCTGCAGTATATATCATTCCGTCTCCCTTGGATATATCAGCAGATAATTTTCTGTCGAAAGAACTATAAAAAAGTATATGGTTTTTTAATTCATTCTTTTGCGAAAACAGAGTACCCATAATAAGAAAAATGAATACTCTAAGTAGATATAAAGGTTTTATTTTTTCCATTGTATATTGTTAAAATTTTAATTTATGTAATTGTATCTATTTTATATTATATCAGATTAATAGAGGTGTAAAATTTTTGTTAGCTTTGTATACTCCACTCTATTGCTGCATGTGAATGGATTTTTCCTGTATCAAATATTGGAATTTCTATATCTGATTCTGAGATTAGTATAGGTAATTCGGTGCAACCCAAAATAACACCTTGCGCTCCTTGACTTTGTAGTTCTTCTATAATCTCAATAATTATTTGTTTTGAAATGTTGGTGAACTGTCCTTTTACTAATTCATTATAGATAATATCATGAACAATTTGTCCATTACTTTTCTTCGGTATTAAAATTTCTAACCCAAAATCATTTGTTAATGCCTTGGTATAAAAATCTTTTTCCATTGTAAATTTTGTACCTAGTAAGGCTATTTTTTCTAGACCTAATTTTTTAATAGATTCTCCTGTGGTTGTAGCTATATGAAGGAAAGGAATAGTTATATGTTCAGAAATATAATCACTAACTAAGTGTATGGTATTGGTGCATAGTAATATTATATCCGCACCTGCCATTTCTAATTGTTGTGCTGCTTGTTTCATAAGTTCTCCTATAGCATTCCAATCATCGTTAAAAGTTAATCGTTCAATCTCAGCAAAATCTACTGAAATCAAGATACATTTTGCAGAATGAGAGCCACCCAAAAAATCTTTCGTCTTGATATTTAAAAATTCATAATATAATTTTGATGATTCCCAACTCATTCCTCCTATCAATCCAATGGTTTTCATATAAAAGTTCTAATTAATTGATGTTATTTATCCCAAAATTACAAGGAAGATTAAAGTTTATATAATTTTGAAATTGAGATAAATAAAACTATAACTGAAATAATTTCAGCTATGACATATAGGTAAGCAACTTATCTTTGTGTTTATGGAACTCAAATATTTCAGATTAATTAAAACTATAGCAGAAGAAGGTAGTATTGCTAATTCTACAGAACGACTATTTTTAACGCAATCGGCCTTAAGTCATCAATTACGTGAATTAGAAGAACGATTAGGATTTAAAGTCTTTTATAGAACTAGAAATAAATGGCAGTTAACCCAAGAAGGTTCTGAACTATATAAGTTGGCCAACAAGCTATTTAGCTCTATTGATGAAGGTTTTACTGCCATAAGACACATAAAGGAAGGAGCTAAAGGTACTATTAAACTAAGTGCAGAATGTCAATCATTTTTTCATTCTATCCCGGCATTTATTCAAAAAATGGGAATCTTATATCCAGAAATAGATATTGATATAAGTCTTGGAGCAACACATCAAACCATATCACAAGTATTATCTAATGATATAGACATTGCCATTGTGACTACAAGACCAAATTCTGATGAACTTTCTAGTATTCCTGTATTTAGAGATGAGATTTTTGCTATTATGCATCAAGAACATCCATTGAATAATTTAGCGTATCTAGATGCTAGTCATTTCGCAAATGTACATTTGTTAATCAACTCTTTTCCCATCGAAGGTGTAGCTGTTTATGAACATTTTTTAAGGCCTAATAAAATAAATCCAATTAAAATCTCTGCAATTCCGTTTACAGAAATTACGTTATCGATGATACAAGCTAATATGGGAATTATGTGTGCCCCAAAATGGCAATTGAACTCTTTTAAATTGTCAAAAGATCTAGTATTTAAGCGTATTGGGAAAAATGGTTTAAAAAGAAAACATTACTTAGTGGTAAAAAAGAAACATCGTAATAGAAAATATATACACGATTTTATCTCTAATTTTGAAGAAGATTTTTTAGAGGCGTAATTCATTCATAACACTTGTTATCATTTCATTTTTTTATTACTTATATAATGAATTGTATTAGTTTTTAAATCTTAATTTTCCTGTTTCTATACCTATAGCAGTTTTAGCAAGAATTGTAAAAACAAAAGCTCCCAACGCCCATATACCTAGCGTTACTCCTATTTCAATACCGGAAGGTGTATACTCGGCTATTTTACCATAAGGACCAGGAATAAAGCCTGGTACAATTAAACCAAAACCTTTTTCAATCCAAATGGCAAGAAATAAAATAAAACAACAGAAATAAAGTACTTTAAAGTTATTACGTAATTTTCCAAAAGTTAAGAGTACTGTTGCAAGAACATTTAGAGGAATAGCTGTCCAGATCCAAGGTAATAAAGCTGTTTTACCTTCTAAACCAAAGAATAGATAAACTGAGCTTTCACTATGATGTGTAGGAGAATAAAATTCTTTAAACAATTCAGAAATCAACATAATTAAGTTAATCTGAGCTGCAACGGTAACAATTTTTGCTATTTTTTTTATTGTTTTATCTTCAATCTTAAATTCTGTGAAATTTCTAATCATTGCAAGTACCAAAATGATTAAAGCTGGGCCTGCTGCAAAAGCCGAAGCCAAAAATCGAGGCCCTAATAGTGCGTTATTCCAAAAAGGACGTGCTTGCAACCCTTGATATAAAAAAGCTGTTATTAAATGGATTCCTACTGCCCAAAATACTGATAAAATAGCACCAGGTACATATACTTTAGGATTCGCATCTTTTCCTTGATAATGTTTAAATAAAATATAAAAAGGAATAGTGATATTGATAAACAAATATCCATTAAGAACAATCACATCCCAAGTAAGCATGGAAGCTGGGAAATTAAAAACTCCAATACCAGGAATCATATGCCATAAAACCGAAGGACCACCCATATCTGCCACTACAAAAGCTAAACACATAATCAACGCTGCCACAGCTAGCCCCTCTCCTATTAAAACTGCTTGTTTAAAATCGATATCATGTAATACATAAGTAGGCATAACGAGCATCACAGCGGCGGCAGCCACACCAACCAAAAAAGTGAAATTAGATATATATAACCCCCAACTTACTCGATCATTCATTCCAGTAACGACAAGCCCTTCTTCTAATTGAATAGAATAACAATACATCCCTGCTAACATAACGAATGTAAGAAATCCCATCCAAATAAGGTATTTAATAGAGCCTCTGGTAATAATATCCAAGCTATCCTTAATTAAACTTCCTAAAACTTTTAGTGTACCCATATCAATATTACTGAGGATTTTAATCCATTCATTTTATAATATTTTATATCCTAAATTTGTCAAACTTTATTACCAGTATTAATCCATAAAATACCAAAACTTAGGTTCCGTCCCTAAATCTTCTTTAAGCCTGAACACTTTTTTATTTTCTAAAACCCACCGTATTGTACTATTAGGGTCTAGTAAATTTCCAAAAATCCTAGCACCAGTGGGACAAGCTTCTACACAAGCTGGATCTTTTCCTGATCTGGAACGTTGTACACAAAAAGTGCATTTTTCCATTACACCTTTTTTCCTCATTCTATTCCCTAAATAATGTTGATTTTTATTAATTTCTTCCTCGGGAACTTCAGGTGAACTCCAATTAAATCGACGACCATCATATGGACAAGCTGCCATACAATATCTGCAACCTACACACCAATCATAATCAATTACAACCAAACCATCATCTTCTCTCCAAGTGGCTTGTACGGGGCAGACATCTACACAAGGTGGATTATCACAATGAAAACATTGCGTTCCCATATAAAAATGCCCCTCAGCGGGTACTTCATGATAATAATTATCATCAGCTTCATTAAACTTAAATCCTTCTCCGTCTTTCATTTCATGGATTCGGATATATTGCATTTCAGAATTACGATCCTGATTGTTTTCTTTCACACAGGCATTTACACAATCCATATATCCCTGACATTTAGATATATTGAATGCATACCCAAAAAGCACATCCTTAGAAGCATTCGTAGAGGTCATTTTTATATTTTCCCCTTTTCGTAGTTGATACGAACGCACTAAACGATCCACGGTACCTTTCTTCTCATCATCCGTCATTAGTTTATAGTTTCCTTTAAACTGTTCTTCCCAATCGATTTGCGCTTTTTCTTTACTATCATCTCCAGTAGTTACACTACAAGAGGTACTAGCAGCTCCCGCTCCAATCAATAAACTCGCGGTTAATTTCCTGAATGCAGTACGACGATCCATTTTAACTTCAAAAACTTGATCAAAACCATCTTTTCTCCTTTCGTCACCAATAGCTGCATCCACTGCTGTATCAAAATCTTCATCACTCATTTGATTACTATTATGAGACCCACAATTTCCTGATGAACTACCGCAACCACAAGATCCAGAAGTTTGTTTAGTAGTACTATTCATATTTAGTTTGAAATATTTCTCAATTCCATTCATAGCTTTATATTTTTTTGAAAAATCATACTAAAATGTTATTATATTACTCTCGTTCTTTAACTTTTTGTGTATTAAACCTAGAAGGCCATCTGGATAATATTTTAGGCTTGTGAGGATTGTGACAATTCACACATGTCATTGCTGCTCTGGGCTTAGCCCATCCTCCAATATTTTTACCATGAGCTCCACCTTTCCAATCTTCAAATTGACTACTATGACACTGAGCACATAATTGATAACTTCTATTAAAATCAATAGTTTTACCAGTAAGGCTTTGTAAATTATCCATATCATTACCATTATGGCAAGTATTACAATTCATTATTTCTTGATTAGCATGTTCCAAAACAACATCCCAATGTGCTTTTTTTAACGCTACTCCTTTTAATTCTTCTACTGGTTTAGAATGACATTCGGTACAGGCATATGATGTAATCTGACTTTTGCGATCAGGGATTAAAAATATATGATCACCTTCTGTAATTTCGATAGTTTTAAGATTTCCAATATAGGATTCTGAGGAGATTGATACTCCTTGATATTTTTCACTTTTTGCTTTTATTTTATCTGTTAAGCTATGATATTCATTTTCCTGGTGTTTGCAAGAAATAAGTGCTATCAAAAAAACACAAGTAAAAAAATATTTGTACATTTTTCTATTCATCTTTAGTGTTTTTAATTCTAGTAAAAATATTGGAATCAACTACTTTTCTTGTATCTGGCAGGTGACATTGTCTACAATTAATCCTATCGGGATGTGTTACTCTTATTTCTTTTGGTGCTGCTTGTCCAGCATGACAAGACAAACAATTTTCTCTCATTTGTATTTCGTGTGGAATCATTGGAGGACTTCCAGGTAAAGCACTATTGTTCCCTACTTGTGCAAAAAGCACTTTTTTAAAAGTAGTTTCCTTAAAAAATGATGATTCATTCTGTGCTACGTGACATTGTCTACAATTAATCATTTCTGGGTGAGGCGTTACAGGAGCATATGCATTAAACTTATCAGTAAAGCCTCCATTTTGATGACATTGTAAACATGCTTTTCCTCCCATTCCCCTTTCTCCTTTAATCAATGGATGCGGAATACTCGGTGGAGCTCCAGGATATGCTCTATTATTATAATATGAGTCTAATGTTCTTTGATGAGCTTCATCTATTGGCATATTGAGATAATCTAAAGCAAATTCGGAGCGTTCAAAAACTTTTTTTTCTGAATAAATAATCGGTAGTGCTTGTTCTTTAGCAATAGGAATATAGGCTTCTTCCAGTCCCTTTTTATAACTATATCCCCAATTGATAATAAAACCAATGAATAAAAGAGTAAATAATAATATGATACCAAGTCGTCTTTTCATTATTTATACTTTTTCTACTTTTACCGCACATTTTTTATAATCTGGTTCTTTTGAAATTGGACAAAAAGAATCCAAGGTGATGTCATTAATCAACATATTTTCATCAAAAAAAGGAACAAATACCTGCATAGGAGCTGGTACTCCTCTTTCATCCACAGAAGCTGGTAAAACAATTTCTCCACGTCGTGTTGTTAATTTAACCTTATCTCCTGTTCTAATTTGTAAACGTTTAGCATCATCTGGATGTAGTTCCACATATCCATGCGGCATTGCCTTATGTAATACAGGGATTCTCCTAGTCATAGATCCTGTATGCCAATGTTCTACTACACGACCTGTACCTAACCAATATGGATATTCTTGATCTGGCTCTTCTGCTGCAGGTTCATAAGGACGTTGCCAGATTATTGCCTTACCGTCTGGTTTTCCATAGAAATGGAAATCTTTTCCGTTAGAACAAGCTGGATCGTATTTTGCATTAAATCTCCATTGTGTAGATTTTCCATCGACATATGGCCACATAGCACCTGACTGAGATTTTAACACCTCTAGCGGAGCCATATTGTGCTTTTTCCCTTCATGATGTCTTCGGTATTCCGTATAAATTTCTTCTATATGAGTTTCTTCATTGTAATAGAATTGTTTTTCAAAACCCATTCGTTTGGCAACTTCAATTAATTGCAAAGTATCACTCATAGCCTCTCCAGGCGGCTCTAACATTTGTTCAAAGTATTGGGTACGCCTTTCAGAATTACCATACATACCTTCTCGCTCTATCCACATTGCAGAAGGTAAAATGATATCCGCAATATCAGTAGTAGGAGTTGGATAAATATCAGAAACAACAATAAATCGCCCTTCTTTTTTAGCTCCATCCCTATAGCGTTTTAACTTTGGCATTGTGACCATTGGATTCGTTACCTGAATCCACATAAATTTGATATCTCCTCTATCGAGTGCTCGAAACATCTCTACAGTATGATATGTAGGTTTTGGATCTATATTTTCGACTGGAACATCCCATATTTTAGCTGCAAACTCACGATGTTTTTTATTGGTAACAACTCCATGTGGAAGTTTATGAGTTAAGGTCCCTACTTCTCTTACCGTTCCACAAGCACTGGGTTGACCAGTTAATGAAAATGGACTATTTCCTGGTTCAGATATCTTACCTGTTAATAAATGTATATTATATACTAAATTATTCATCCAGGTTCCTCGAGAATGTTGATTCATTCCCATACACCAAAACGACATCACCTTTTTATTTGGATCTCCAAATTGTGCGGCTAAATACTTAATATCTTTGACCGATACGCCTGAAATTTCTGAAGCTTTTTCTGGTGTATAATCATCTAGAAATGTTTTGTAATCTTCAAAGCTAATTTTCTCAGGTTTGTCTACGAACTTATAGCCGTCTTCCAAACCATATCCCATATTAGTCAATCCTTTACTAAAATTGCAATGTTCTTCTACAAAGGACTGATTCATCCAGCCATTATGAATTATTTCATAACATATCGCATTTGCTACTGCTAAGTCAGTTTGAGGCTTAAATAATATAGACTTATCTGCTGCCATACTTGTGCGAGTGGTTCTGGTAGCAAAATCAATAATTTTCACTCCTTTTTTAAGTCGTTGATCTAACAGTCTGGAAAATAAAACAGGATGCATTTCAGCCATATTATTACCCCATAACACAAATGTATCTGCATAATCAATATCCTCATAACATCCCATAGGTTCATCCAAACCGAATGATGTTAAAAAGCCTGTTACAGCAGTAGCCATGCATAATCTAGCATTGGCCTCTACATTATTGGTTCCTATACATCCTTTAAATAGTTTTGATGCTACATATCCATCGGGAATAGTCCACTGACCAGAACCATAAATCGAAACTGCATCTTTCCCGTGTTCTTTAATTGTTTTTTTCATTTTAGAAGCAATAAGGTCTAATGCTTCCTTCATAGATGTTTCTACATATTCTCCATTTTTCTTTATCAAAGGTTTAGTTAAACGATCTTTTCCGTACAAGGCCATGATGGAATGATATCCCTTTACGCAGCATAGTCCTTTGTTAACAGGAGATTTTGGATCTCCTTTAACGGCAATAGCTTTCCCTTTTTCTGTACCTATCAAAACACCACAACCCACACCACAAAAACGACAAGGCGCTTTTTTCCAATCCAAATTTGATCCAGAAGGTATCCCTTTCTCCTGTTCATCCGCAAACATAATACCTGGAAACATTGATGTCGCCGCAGTCATAGCAGATAATATTGCCATTTTTTTAATAAAACTCCTTCTATTGGTAAGTGTTGATGTATACATATATATTAATTTGGAGTATTAAACCCTGAAACCATTGCTAATAGTTTTAAGCTAGAAATTGTTTCTAATTTTTCTCTTAAAATATCCTCTTGGACAGAATTATTTGTGTCTGTAACTACTATAAGAAGTTCTTGATTTTTTGCAGGAATAACTTCGCAATTTTCTAGTGAAGATAATGCACTTATAAGTTGATCTTTTTTTCCTTGATAGGGATGTGCTAAATAACTTTTTATTGGCATAGCTAAAAGGTCTATTATTAATTATAAAGATGTACCAATCATTTAGGACAAAAAATGATATATATCATAGTTCATAAACTAATCAATACTATTTAAAAACTTTTAATATATGCTAATACAGTACGTGATATTTATAATATCTATATCCTAAACAATCTTTAGTGCTCTTTTCAAAATGAAAAGATTTATACTCTGTTTGTAATGTTGATTTTTATCTGGGTTTACTCTAAAAAAATAAGTATGAAGATATTATATAAGCCCATATGCAAACCATTTTTAAATTAGATCAAATGTGTGAATATTTAACCTACTTCAATTTAATGTTTTTTTATAAAACTACATCCTTCAGATTAATTAAATTGTTAAAAATCAGAATGATTCTAAATAAAAACCTATTCTGATAACCAATTTTTAAAGCTTGTAGCTTTAGCTTTACTTACGACGATTCTTTCTTTTGAAACAGGATTAATATTTATAATTAATTTTCCATTGAAATAGTATTTTATATTGACTATGGCTTTCTTTTGAATAATAAATTGTCGATTCGCTCTAAAGAATTTTTCAGGATCTAACTCTTCTTCAATATCTTCTAATTTTTTATCAATTATATACCCTTTATTTTCAGTGGTTATAGCTTTAACCATTCCCATATCTATAAAAAAATAAGAAATATCATCTGTTGGTAGCGGCAATAATTCATCTTTATGATGTACTAGATACATGTTTTTATATGATTTTGAAGAATTTTGTAAAAACTGAACTACATCATTTATTTGATTAGATACTGTATTCGAGGTTTGTTTTTGGTTTTTAAACTTTGTAATCGCCGTAGCTAATTCTTCTTGATCGATTGGTTTTAATAAATAATCAACACTATTGACCTTAAAGGCTTTTATAGCATATTGATCATAGGCTGTAGTAAAAATTATTGGGACATCGATTGATACTTTATCAAAAATTTCAAAAGAAATGCCATCTGCAAGATGAATATCCATAAATATTAGTGCGGCATCAACGGTTTCCGAAAAGTACGTTATTGAACTTTTTACAGAATCTAAAACTTTTACTACTTCTATAGACGCATCTATTCTATTAAGAAGGTATGTTAAGTTATCACTAGCTGTAATTTCATCTTCTATAATTATAACTCTCATGTGTCTGTTTTTAAAGGAAGTATTACCTTAAATAAACCATTACTATTATCAATAACTATATGCTCTTTTTTTAATAAGTAATAACGTTTATCAAGATTAATCAAACCATTTCCTGTGCCTTGTACTAAAGAAGTTCTGGCTTTTATAACATTTTCTACAAATATGCCTTTGTCAGAACTATATACTTTTACTTTTAAGGGGTTTTCCTGAGATATTTCGTTGTGTTTTACGGCATTTTCAACTAGTAATTGAAGTCCCAATGGCGGAATTTCTTCTGACAATAGTACTTGATCTATGTTTATATCTATTTCAAAGCGACTCTGATATCTTGTTTTTATCAACTCTATATAACTCTGTAAAAATTTAAGTTCTTCTTTTACCGTTACCAAATCTCGTTCACCACTCTGTAAAATATATCGGTATAAAAAGGATAAATTATTAACAAACTTAGTTGCTTTGGTATTGTCTCTAATCAAAGAATTTAATGAGTTGAGAGAGTTAAACAAAAAATGGGGGTTTATTTGATTTTTTAATGCGGTTAACTCTTTTTGTAAATTTTGTTGTTTTAAATTTTCGTTCTCTAATAATTGTTTTTGTTGACTAATTTGATACCTAAGAATACTAGCAACAAAAATGCAAATCAATAGAATTACAAAATAAACAAAGTATTGAAGACCTACCTCAGACTCAGATAATGGTTTCCCTATAAAAAACGCATAACCTTTTATAAATAAATACACAAACCCTAAATATAATATAGTGTTTAAAACTACAGTAATTATAGTCTTACTATAAAAGCTAAGAAATGCATATTTTTCTTTCCAATTTGTATTAATATAAAGAGCTAACAGAGAAAAAATAAAAAAAGAAATAACTCTTAATGAAATATCTCCTAAGGATACTTCACTAAAAGAATCTACTAGCTTGTCAGTGATATGAAAAAGAGAAAGTGCTCTAGGTAGATTAATTAATATAGTGATAAGCAATGCAATCTTAAAAACAATAATATGTTTGACCTTTTTGCTACCTATCATTATAAATTTTCGTTTGATATACCCTATAAATGTAATTAAATTTATCTTGATATAATTCTGAGATTTCTGAATATCCATATTGAATTAATAGATTATATCTTCTCCTTCTGATACATCAAAAATATCTTTTGGACTTATCTGATATTCATTATAGGTTCCGAAAACAGATTCGAATGACAAATCATTATATAATTGTTCTGAAGCCAAATTGTTCAATTCTAATTCTGGATTCCATTTACAAGGTTCTGGGATATTATGATCCATATTGTTATTACTTTCTATTTTATACAACCCCGCTGTGGTAAACAATAAGATGCTACCTAAAATTGAAGTGGTAAGAATTACATTTGAAATTTTCATTGTTATATTTTTTATGATTTTATTTTACAAATGTATGTTCAAGAATAAACTTGGATTTCGCTTTTATGAATGAAACAACCTAAATCGTATATGAATTATCTCAGATGTAAAATGAGGCATATTTTATAGTATTGATTTACAATGATTTGATTTAATTATGGTACATTTAACTATCATATATATTCATAATGAAAAAATTGATCCTTGTATTTTTTTTTAACTTATTTTATTCAGGGTTTTCACAAGAAAACCTAAGAAGTTTTTTATTGATTGGGATTGAATTTACAGAACGAGTAGCTGCCAGATATACAGAACCAATGACTGAAGGTGTTATGTATGGATTAACAGGAGGTTGGTATAATTCTGCCAAAACAATGGATGTATGGGATATGAAATTTTCTATTGTTTCTAATGGTTCTTTTATCCCTAGTGAGAAAGAAACTTTTCAAATAGATGTTAGAGACATTCCAAATTTATCTATAGGTCAAAATGATAGCGGAATGGCTCAAATTCCTACTATTTTGGGAGGTGATTCTGATTTACAATTTATTGCTACAGTTGATGGAGAACAATTCGAATTTACCGCTCCAGAAGGAATAGGACTGATAGATATAAATTTACTCCCAAATGCTTTTTTGCAATTTAAAATAGGGTTGCCCAAATATACCGAACTTGGAATACGTTATTTTCCTAAACTAAATATTGAAGACATTAGTCTAGAGATTTGGGGAATAGGAATTCAACACCAATTTTCTAAATGGATAAGACCTATAAATGAGTCAAAAATTGCACTTTCTGGTCTAATTGCATATACTACTTTGATAGGTGATTTTGAGTTTGCTTCTGATGGTTTCGTAACGGGAACTAATCAAGAAATAGATGCCACGTTGAATTCTTGGTTATTTGAACTTATTGGATCTACTCAAAACCCAGTATTTAATGTATACGGAGGATTAGGTTATGTTTTCGGTAATTCATCTACCAAACTAAAAGGTAGCTATATAATCGAAACGGAAACCGAAACATTATCATTTATAAATCCGCTAGATATTAAAAACAACGTACGTGGATTAAGAGCGAATATAGGAGCTAGCGTTAATGTTAATTGGTTTGGAATCAACTTGGATTATACTTTACAAGGATTTAATAATCTATCATTAGGATTAAATTTCAAAATAAAATAAAATCCGCCGGAGATACTTCAAAACCTCCGACGGAACAACCAACGAATCAATCATAAAAAACTTATGTTTTCAATTTTTTCACTATTTGCTTTGCATAATCCTTTGATGTACTTCCTAAACTATCGGGATTTTCTATACTAGAAGTAATAACACATATCAATTGTTTTTCTTCGGGTTTAGTTAAGTCATAAACTAATGTCTCCAAAATATACCTTGTGTTATGAGCAGTAACCTGTGTTATTTGATCTGAACTAATATAAGAGTTATCATAATATCGATAAAACCCTCTATAGTAACCTCTTCCGTAGTAAGGAAAAACATCTACGTGATAGGAAGTTCCTATGGTAACTGTTTCGGTATACTCCTGAGTATCTCTTAAATTTGTAACAACAATTATCTCTATTCCATTATCCTGAATTTCCTTTTTAATCAGATTCAACTCATCTTTATCAACATCACAATTGGTATTAGAGTCAGGAAATAATATAAAGCTTTCAATAGATTCATATCCCTTTTGGTTTAAATTATTAGCCAAATCCCTTTCAAATCTTGTACGGATTATTACATCATTTGTTCTACTTACCACCATGATATTTTTGTTTTTGATATTCGTAGTATTTATATCTTTCCACGAGTCAGTTACTTTTACCGAAGAGCAACTAATCAAGCTCATTATTATTGATATTGTTATTATTATTTTTATGTTAGTTTTCATAATTGTTTAATTTTAATTTCTTTAAATAAATAAAAAAGTATTTTCATCCTGATCATAGCTTCTTGAGCTATTATAAAAATGGTTATGCTGCTTTTTATTTTTAGTTCTATTCACAGTATTTCGAATTATTCTTATTAGCGTTTTCATATCTCTTTCTTTTTAATTACTAATTGCATATCCAGCTCCTCTTCCTAAACTTTTTAATTTTTTATAAAGGTTATCGAACCATTTTTTGATAAGTACAAATTCATTTTCTTGATTAGTACCTTTTTCGGTGTTTGAACTAATTTCTTCTGCTGTAAACATTGTCTTGCTATTATAAACTATTTTAAAACTTCCTGTTTTCATCTTATTTGATTTTATTGTTTAAATATTATTTCTTGTACAAATGTATCCTAAGAAAACAGGTAATATTCTGGTTTTTAAATCCAAACAGCTAAAATTGATGCTAAAACGCCTAAAGCATAAAGTGAAGTGTTTTAAGTAAATTCTATTCATAAGACGTCACATATACACCTAAAAAAAAGCCTTAGGTAATCCTAAGGCTTTTTAAAACAATTTGATTAAATTCTACTCTCAATCTTTTATTAATCCCATAATTATTACGGCATCATTTATTTACAATCTTCTACGTCGTTTTCTTGTTTCATACTCATTTTTCTCATTACGATCATCCTGTCGTTCTCTTCTATCTTCTATTCTTTCTCTATTATCTTCTGCGAGTTCTCTTTTAGTAGCCACAATATCTTGCTCTAATGTTTGGACAAATTCTGAAACTAATCTCTTTTTAGCGATCATTTTTTCTATTTCAGCCTGGTTAAATGAGAAATTGAAATCTTTAAGTTCTTTAAGGATTATTCTCTGACGTTCTGCTCTTTTAATCTGGATCTCAAAATCTTTAATATCATCTCGTCTATCTCTTTGATCATCTCGTTTATTAATTCTATCTCTCGCCATGTCTCTTTGATCATCTTTTCTATCATATCGACCTCGATCAGAGTCTTCACGATTATTTCGTATTTCCCTTCTTTCAGATCTTATTTCCGAAGAACTTTGAGCTATCTCAATTCTAGCCTGTTTTGCTTTTAGATTACTTTGTTCGACTTCTCGAATCATATCTGTTATAATACCTTTTTTTAACAGATTTACTCTTGTAACATCCTTTAAGTCAAAAGATTCTTCAAATAGTTTAATTTTGACTTTTAATGCTTTTAATTCTTTACTATCTCTTTCGAGGTTTTTCTTCCCTTCTATAATTTGCTTCGTATTTTGAATAGCTTCTTTTACATTTTGACCATTTACTGTTAGTCCTATTATTAGAAAAAGAATTACCAAGGGTTTATTATTTGAAATTATCATAATATGTATTTTAATTAGTTGTTTTCTGATATATATACTACTTCATAAGCTGTATTTCCATCAAAAGTTGATATCTTCTTATATAACATGTTGTTATACTCATAAAACACTTTTCCATCTAGAATCACTTCTTCTGCATCTTTGTGTATATCTTTAACTTGGGTTCCTACAGGTGGTTGTGTGATTTCATATTTTCCCTCTATTTCCTCACTTGTTTCTATTTCTTTATAATACGTTCCTGAGTGGTAATAAACAACAGAGGGTCCAGTTATAATTCTTACATAACCTACTGGCAATACAGTCACTCTAAATCCAACAGGTGGCAATACGATTACATATCCATCACCGTAAACTGTATAATATGTTCCCGAATAGTAGTAGTATGGTAATCCTCTGTAAATTACTCTAACATGGTGTCTGGGCAAAGTAGTAATCACCCGGTGATGTCTAGGATATCTATATCGTGGATTACGATATATAGGTTGCGTACGGTAACCATCGCCTCTAAAACTTCTGGAACTTTGATTGTTGTTTTTTGGATACGTTCTTTCTGAAGTTGCTCTATTTCGACTAGTATTATTTCTTTGTGCAATTGTAGATTCTGTAGCGCTAAATATTAGTAATACTAGACATATTTTTAATATATTAAGAACTGTTTTCATCTGATTTTATATTATACTTTTAAACAATTGATTTTCTTAATCTTTAGTCAAAAGTATATTTAGATCTGTTGAAAACAGAGGCTATATAAACTGAAACGTATAAATATGGACCTGAAACAAACTAATAATCCAATGAAACAATTTGGACTATTTATTGCTTCGGGAATTTTAGAGTACCTATTTTACCTTCTCTCAAAATAGTTATGGAAATAGAATCACCCTTTTTTAATGTTTTTATCTTTTCTTTTATTTGATATCCGCTATTATCATTTTCAAATTTTATATCCATAATATCCAAAATAACATCTCCTCCTAAAACTATTTGTTCACCATCTATAATAGCAGGGATCTGTCCTCCTCTTAAGCCCAGTTTTCCGGCTGTACCTTGGGTAGATGTATTAAGAATTAGCAAACCTGATCTTTGAGGTATATTAAGCACTTTAGCAAGATCCCCAGAAATTATTCTTGCATCCATTCCTGTCCAAGTATCTGGATCTTCCATTAATATTTTTTTGGCTACATTAGAAGACACTGCAAATCCAATACCGTCGAATCCCCCAGAAATGGTATATATTCTGCTAGCAATACCAATCACTTCTCCTTTCATGTTAAAAACCGGGCCACCAGAATTACCAGGGTTGATAGCAGCATCAGTTTGTAAAAATTCTACTTTAATAAAATTGTTACTTAAATTTTCTGGAATGTGCCTACCGCTTAAGATTCCTTTTGATAACGATTGTTTGAAACCATGAGGAGCACCTAAAACGAAGATATCCTCCCCTATCTGGACATTGTCAGAGTTTCCAATTTTAGCTACTGTTTTATTATTTACCAAAAACTCATCTTTAATTTTTAATAAAGCTACATCTGCGCTTGGATTAGAAGATATGACTTCTGCCTCATACCTATCACCATCTACAAATTCTACAGTAATTACTTCTGCTGCTTTGATTACGTGTTCTGCTGTCCAAATCAATCCTTCTTTAGAAATTAAAAAACCTGAACCTTGTGATGATTGTGTTGCCAATTTTCTATTAACACCTTCTCCTTGTGATCCAATACTAACGACATCAATAACTACAACCGATGAGTTAATTTTATTGTAGAGGTCAGCTAAATTTTGACTACACATACTTCCTGTTATAAAAAAGAAAATTGCTGAAACATTAAAAAGTAGTCGATTACTGTATACTGAGAAATTAGTTGCTTTCATCTGTTTATCTAGTTTGTAAAGAATACTATATTTTACTATTAATGGTATTTATCTAATCTTAGAAATTAATAATCATTTACTAATAATTCTTATATTTTATTCTGTATTATTTTTAGGAATCTGCCCTATATATTTCCCCACTACAATAGCAGTTAAAATTACTAAATAAAATTGCCCTATCATCCCGATCAAAATAGCTGCTTTCTGCGCTAAAGAGGTTACAGGTACAATTTCACCATATCCTATTGTCATTAAGGTTATATAACTATAATACATCAAACGTTCTGTAAATAATTGAGATTGCTCTACAGTTGCGTTAAGTCCTTCAAAAGAACCAGGATGTACTATTTCTATACTCAAACAAATAAAAAAACTAATTAATCCCAATGATATATAACCACTAATGAGCCCAAAAATCACATTTTTATTAACGATCTTAGCTTCCCATATTTGTTGTATAATTTCAAAAGTTACAATGGTGTAAAACAAAAAGTACACTCCCATATTAAGTAACTTTAAGGGTTGACTTCCCTTATCTTCTAAAAAACCCGCACCAAAAACAATTCCAGATATAATTAGTAAAGCTGTAAAAAACCACATTACCTTTTTTTTCTTGGAAATCAATATAATTCCTGCTATTAAATTGATAAGGAATAGTAAAGGTGATATAAATTTTTCAAAAAAATATTCTGGTAAAATCAGTGACCCAAAAAGAATACTTATCTGACTAAACAAGAACAGTTCGAAGCGATATTTAAATACTCTTTTTATCATATTTATTTTTCAATTATAAAGCATTCTGTATCCTCTATATAATCATAACCTCCTAAATCATTTTTCTCAAAACACTCACTAAATAGTTTAATTAAGTTAATTTCATAGGTCTGCAAAGAAACTTTTAATCGATCTAAAACAGATTGATGTATTTTTAATTTTTCTTTTTTATATCCATTTTTTGATACTAAAAATGACAATTTACGACTTCTTCTCGGGTAAAATAAGCGAACAAATCCTTTTGCCGGGTTGTTAGTTTTATCAAAACGATCTTGGTATACATTGACATTCTCAGGTAATAATTTATATTCGGTAAGCTGATCAATCATCCAGTTTAAGGAAACTCCACTAATATTAGTGTTTTTAGCACCTCCACCTACATCAGAATGAGCGCCAAAAAACCAAACTTCATTCACTACGTCTTCAGGTTTAACTTCTTTACAAGTAGCAACTAATCGTTCTTGAGTAAGCAAAACTGGAGTGAATATGGAACTTCGATTATCATTTAATGATAATGCATGAACTGCTTTTTTTACATTACATAATTGATCAAAATAGTTATTTTTCGGCGCATAATATTCTTCATCGTATTTAGGTATTCCTAGGGCAGCAACAGTATCCCATAGGCCCATAAATTCTATTTTATAATTATTTGGATCTAGGGTATTCTGCTTGGTTATTTTTTTAACATCCTCTCTCCTTTCTCGAAGGTTCTTTTTACTTTTATGAGCATCATAAATTTTTCTAACAAATTGTAATCTTTCTTCCTTTGGAATATGTTGTAAATCTGGAATCCCAGCAACATAAATAAGGCCAGCGAGAATTCTAGATGCATATGCTCCACGACTAAAGCCAAAAATATAAATTTGATCTCCGCGCAGATGATTATAATTTTCTGCAAGATATAGATACCCTTTACATACTTCTCTTTTAATACCAGATCCGGTAATCATTCCCAATAAATCAGCTCCATTCCCTACACCTCTTAAATAAACAGCTCTTATATCGGGATTGTTTTGTAGTGTAGTTAAATTATAAAGCTTAGATACATTTGTATAGCTACTTTCATTGTTGTGCGTTCCATCTAAAAATATTGCTATTTTCTTAGGAGCATTATTTAATTGAAAAGGCTGGTGTACAATAGGTTCTTTTATTCCGCATCCATAAATTATAAACAACAACAAAAGAATTAATGATTTATTATAATACCACATTTTATGAGGAATGATCATTATTGTTTAAACTGATTAGAAACAATTTTAGAAAAATTGTCGAGTACCTTAGATGCAGACTTTGGATCAGTAATGTCTATTACAGAAACACTTACTAATTGTCTGTCTTTCTCTAAGGTAAGATCGTAGGTTACTGCCTCTAAAATATACGTTTTGGATGTAGGCAAAGTACCACCATTTTCTGGTGCAGAAAGTTTAGGTAAGGTGTTATTGATATCATCTTCATTATTAAAAGCTAGAAAACTTTTACCTTCATACTCTTCGGGTATATTAGCGCGCTGAGGAGTATCTGATTTTTTTGTCTCGATTGTGTTTTTTAAAGATGTAACCAGAACACCTCCGATTCCCTTATCCACAAATAGTTTTATTATTTGATCTGTTTCTTTTGGTGCTGTTCTCTCTTTTTCTTCGAAATCAGGAAATATTTTATGCATCATCACTGCATCAATATTATGATCTTTTAATTGATCGGCTATTGCTGTTTCATATGATTTTCTAATTTCTAGATTAGGGCTTTTTGCAGCGATTAATATTTTCTTAGCTTTTAAAAATTGAAAATCCTTGGATTTCCATGAGTCTATCAACTTAATAGAAGAACAGCCTAAAAAAAATGGCAATATTAGAACAAGTAATAATCTTTTTTTCATTGTATCTGATACTATGCAAGATTAATCTAATAATTCATCATTAAAAGTATATTCTTTATAATCTACTTTATACAATACACTATAGAATGATGGAATATATAACAGTGTAATTACAGTACCAAATAACAAACCAATCATAATAGTTACTGCCATAGGTTCCCACATTTCTCCACCTCCTAGATATAAGGGAATTAAACCCAATACTGTAGTAAATGTTGCCAATAAAATAGGTCTAAAACGCTGAATACAAGCCGCAATAATAGCATCTTGGGGTTTTCTTTTTAATTCATTTTCTTCGATTTCAATGCGATCAATTAATACAATTGCATTATTGATCACTATTCCTGCTAATGAAATTACACCTAGAAATGCCATAAATCCAAAAGGGACACCAAATAATAGTAATCCGATAACCATACCGATAACTCCTAACGGAATTGTAGTTACAATCATCGTCATTTTTCTAAAAGAGTTAAATTGTATGATTAATAGCATTACAATAATAAATGCCGAAAGTGGTAGATAATTAGCTACAGCACCCATATTCTCAGCACTATTTTCTGCATCTCCTCCTAATTTGTATGTATATTCTTTTCCCCATTTTGATTCTTGTTCTTTTAGCCAAGGTGTTATTATCGCAGTTATTTCAGAGGCATTTCCATCTTCCGTTAATTCGCTAGAAACATTAATGGTTCGTGTAAGGTCTAATCTTTTAATTTTAGAATATTGCCATTTCGGAATAATATTAGCTATCTGTAATAAGGGAACACTTTTCCCAGAGTTTTGACCATAGACATTAAGGGTTTCTAAAGAAGCTAGAGATTGTTGTTTTCCTTGATTACTAGTCATTATAATTGGAATAGATTTATCATCTTCTCTAAATTCCCCGGCCTGAAAACCATCTAATACCGTTAGTAATGATATTGCTACATCTTGATTAGTAATACCAGCTGTTTGCGCTTTGTTTTGATCAATGTCTATAACAAATTTCTTTCCTTTTGGTCCCCAATCATCCTTTATGTTTTTAGTTCCAGAAATACTAAAAAGTTTGGATTTTATTTCTTCGGCTATACTTGATAATTTATCAGGATCATCTCCAGATACTTTAATTTCTATAGGAGTTCCACTACCACCTGACCCTAATAATCCAACTTTAATATCCGCATCTGGAAATGTATCGAAACAAAAAGCATCTAGCTTTTTTACCATATCATTATTGACCAAAAAAGATGAAGTGTTTACCAGAATATGAGCATAATTTGAATTTGCTTCATCCGCACTATATCCCAAATCATAAGATGAAGGTCCTTTTCCTATATATGAAGACCAATCAACAATACCATCGGACCTCTTTTCTGTAACTTTTAAATTATTCGTTATAAATTTTTCAATACTTAATATAGTAGCTGTAGTACTTTCGATTTTGGTTCCTTCGGGTAAGTTAATATCAATTGTGATCATATTACGATCACTATCTGGGAAAAACACAAACGCTAGTTTTGTAAATCCATACAGTGATAAAAAGAATAGAACTACAATACTAATCAACACTGTCTTTTTCCAAGTTAATACTATTAAAATAAGGTCTTTGTACTTAGATTTTAAGAGGTTAATCATACGATCCAAAAAGCCAATTTTGCCATCTTCTCTTTTTTTGATTTTTAGAAAAAACACACAAAATAAAGTGATAATACTCAACGAAATTATCCACGATGATAGCAACGCAATGGTAATCACAACAAAAATAGGTCCCATAATATCTCCCATTACTGATTCTGCCATAAAGAATGCAAGAAATGCAGCAGAAGTGGTTAATGTAGAAATCAATAAAGGCATAAATAATTCAGCACAAGAGTCAATCGCAGCTTTTTTAACATCAATTCCATTTTCCATTTTTACCATTATGGACTCTGCAACAACAATAGCATTATCAACCATCATTCCTAAAGCCATTATCAATGCAGCGAGTGTAATCTGATTAAGCCCTACATCAATAAGTCCCATAACCATAATCGTTGTAATAGTAACGATAGGTATCAAACTGGCTATTACCATTCCAGTTCTGAAGCCTAAAAAAATAAGCATTACAGCCAGCACAATAGCAATGGCCTGCATTAGATTACCCAGAAAATCATTAATCTTAAGATCTATATATTGGTCTATTGAAGCTAATCGAGATACTTCTAACCCTATAGGGAGTTTCGCTTGCCATTGGGCTAATAAAATATCAATTTCTTCCCCTAATTTTATAATATTCCTTCCTTCTTTTAGTGAAATATGCAATGAAATAGCATCTTTACCGTTGATTCTTACTTTCTGATTAGGAGGGTCAATATATCCTTTTTCTATTTTAGTAATATCCCCTAAACTAACAACTTGTCCGCTTTGCCCAATAGGTATTAACATATTTTCTATATCTGTAATAGAATTAAAATTACCTGTTGGTTCAAGAATAATTCGTTCTTCTTCGATATTTACTTCACCACCAGAATTTAGAATATTAGTACTTGATATAATTCCTTGTAAGGTGCTAGAAGTTAACCCATAAGCTTTTAATTTAGTATTGTCAAACTTCACAAAAACACGTTCATCTTGTGATCCATTAATTTCTACTTTGGCTGCATCCTCTAATTTGATTAAATCATCCCTAAGATCATCTGCCTTTTCTTTCATAGTAGCATAAGAAAACCCGTCGCTAGTAATTCCGACAGCAATTCCAAACACTTCTCCAATACCATCGTCATTTAATTGTGGTTGTACATTATTAGGTAAATCATCAATTGTATTTAATTTACGACGAAGTCGATCCCATACAGATTGTAACTGCTCTGGAGTAACTTCCATTTTTAATTCCACCTGAACAACTGATAATCCAGTTCTAGAAGTACTTGTTACTTTTTTGAGTTCAGGAAGTTCTTGAGCAATTTTTTCTATTTTATCGGTCACCAACTCTTCTACTCTTTCTGGACTTGCTCCAGGAAATGAAGAAACCACTGAAGCTACACGAACTGTATATGGAGGCATACTATCACGAGAAAGTGACGCATAATATACCATACCCATTATCATAATTACTGCAAGGATACTTAAAGAAACACGATTTTTTTCAATGGAAAATTTAGCAAAATTCATAGTTGATTCTTTTGATACTAATTATTGTAATTTTACTTTTTGACCATCTAATAAGGTTTGTAAACCAGCGGTGGCAATTTTTTGTCCTTCAGAAAGCCCCTTTTTAATTTTAAACCCATTGGTTGTAAGTTCTCCAATTTCTATACGATGTTTTTTTACTACTGCAATAGATCCATCTTCTGCCGTAATTAAAAACACAAAATTACCTTCTCCATCTTCTCCAACCGCCTTAACTGGTATTATCAATGTAGCATCCGATTGATCCTGATCACTACTAAAATTGAACGTTACACTAGCCGTCATACCAGGTTTTATTTCTTTGGCAGGATCTGTTATATCGATCTTTACTGGATATGTTGCAGAACCTTCTCCAACAATAGGAGCTATTTCAATCACAGTACCATTAAATTTTTTGTCTTCTAAGGAGGATAAAGAAATATCTGGAATCATCCCTAATTTCACTTTATTAATTACATTTTCTGGTAGCCCTACTTCTACATTGGTATGGTCTCCAGCATTTAATATTGCGATTACTTGTCCTGCACTAACATTTTCATTCAATTCACTATTTTTAGCAGCTATGATACCCGTTTTTGGTGCTTTGATATATCCATAACTAATCTGCGATTGCTGAATACCTTTGTTACGTTTAGCCGACTCATATTGATCTAATGCACTTTGGTAGCTGTTTTTTGCAGATTCATAATCACTTAAAGAATTACTTCCTTTTTCATATAAAGATTTTATTCTATCTAAACTTGATTTTGCTGTATTCATAGCAGACTTTGCGCTATTTAGCGCAGAAACTGATTGTTCATATGCAAGATTGGCTTGTACATTATCTAACTTAGCAATTAAATCACCTTTGTTTATTTTTTGACCTACTTTAATATCTAATGTGGTTATAATTCCAGTACTTCTAAAACTCAGTTCGATTTCGTCACCAGCTTTGGTTACACCACTAAAAGTTCTAATATTTTGAGTATCTGATGTTCCTACAACCTGGTATTGTACTGGTCTCAGTACTTCTTCTTTTATGATCTCTTTATCTTTACAGGCACTAAATATTAAAAAAGTTAATACCATCAGGAGTATACGTTTTACGAATTTCATAGTTGTTACTTAGTTATTATTTAGAATATATTGTCTTGCTCTTTGGATAAAATCTTGATTACTAGCTTCTGTATTCATTAAAAAAAAATATCCAATTGCTCTTTCTAATTGCATAGAAGTTAGTAAATAATCATAATTTGCTGTTGCTCTTGCGAGTTGCGCTTGTAAATAATTAGTTTGTGCATCGATTAATTGAATAAGGGGAACTGCACCTTGTGAATAAGCATTTTGTGTAAGATCTAAGCTTTCTCTGGCAGCTTCTTCAGATATTTTAGAAATTTCTATATTGGCAATTTGATTAATTAAATCTAGTAAAATATCATTTACATTTCTTTCTATGTTTAATTCTACATTTTCTTTTTGCACAGATAATTGATCCTCTTGAATCCTAGCGGTCTGTCTATTTATATTTCGTTGATTTTGCTGAAAAATAGGTACCGACAAGTTCAACGCAACATTATATGTGCCATCTGGGCTAGCTGCAAACCCGGAAGGAATAGTTGATCCTTTACCAGATTCCGAGAATGCTAAATCATATTGTCCTTGTAAAGCTACAGTAGGAACAAACCTACCAAGATTATTCAATCGATACGTACGTTGCGTAGCCTTTAAGTTAAAACCAATGTTTTTTAATTCTGGTGCATTTCTTTTTGCTTCTTCTACTAAAAATTTTATCAGCGATGGGCGTAATTTTGGATCATCTAGAATTTCTAAAAAATCTTGATATTTATAATTAATAAATATTCCTTCAGATATTCTGGCATCACTTATATCAAATTCTGTATTTATAGGATTATTTAATAATTGATTAATTGCATTGAAAGCCTGTTGTTTCTGATTTTCTGCATTAATCAAGCTCTGTGTGTTTTGAGCTAATTGGCTTCTAAAACGTAGTACATCTGATTTACCAGATTCTCCAGCAATAAAATTTTGATCTGCTATATCTAAGTTCTTCTTTGTTACTTGAAGATTCTGATTTTGTATTTCTACATTTGTTTTAAGTATTAATGCATTAAAATAAGCTACTGATGCATCCAAAAGTGCATCTAACTCTGCAGCATTGTAAATTTCTTCTTGTGCTTTTTGCAAGTTTTCATTAATAGTAATACTAGCTCCAACACTTTCGGAATAAATCACTTGTTCTAACGTAACACTTCCTGAGGTAGAAAATTCCGGATTAGCTCCGTTAGAGATCTCCGCAACTTTTGGATCGATATATAGCCCAGTCGCACTAGCAGAAAGATCTGGTAAGTAACTACTTTTTGCGGTCTTAACATCTTGATTACTTAATTCAATATTTATTCTTTCGTTTTCAAGAGAAAGGTTTTTATCCACTACTCCGTTCATGATATCAATAATAGAATATGATGTTCCGGTATTGACATCATTGCTCCCACTTATAAAATCCACATTGGCTAACATACTATAACGTAGCGGAAAACCAATTTGTTTTGCTGTACTAGAATTAATCGAAAGTTCATTTTTGTAATCAAGGTATATTGGGAGTTCTGATAAGTTTACACCATTAATAATAGATTCTACATTAAGCGCAATCCTTCTAAAGAACTGATTTATATTAGTTTCAGGTTGATTAGAAGCTAAAATCCCCTTTTCTACATCTTCTTTACTAAATGCAGAGAATGAAGGAAGTTTTTTTAAATTGATATCAGTTACCAATGATTTAAATTGATTATCATTTAAATAAAATCCACCAGCAAGATAAATTGCATCTACACCATTTAAATCTAAACTAATGTTTCCATTTTTAGGTAGAGGTATAAGCCTATAAGAACCATCGTTTTTGGCAAAATAATCATCAAATAATTTATTTATAGGGAGAATTTCCGGGATAAAATCATCTACAATAATTCCTATATTTTTATAATTAAATAAAGTTTTAAAAACAGTTAGATCATCAGTGTAAGAAAAAGGTGTTATCAAATAAGTAATATTCCTTATTTCGGACGTTTTTTGACCTTCTGGAAAATCATAGAAATCACTATTTGCGCTACCAAAAAGAATAACAGGTTTAGGGTATTCTTCTTCTTTATCAATAATAATAGTATTAATAACCCCAAAAGCCAAAATGATATCAACATCAGAATTTACTAGTGTTTTGTAATTTGATTTTGCTTTTTCTACATCGAACTCATTTTCTAATGCCTCTCTAAAAACAATGGTTGCATCTTGGCCAACAACCCCTTTTATTTCGGCTTTTAGTTTAGTAAGCAAAGGAATTGTCTCCTCAAAAGACTTATCCGCAAGAATACCAATTGTAACAGTTTTTGATGACTGTGAATATCCTATTAAATGTAATATCGAAATTAAAAAAAAGAGTTTTATATTCTTCATATAAAAATGATATGTGTGTGAGATATTAATTTATAATTGATTTAACCGCTTATTTACTGACCATGAGAGTTTATCAAAAAAGTCATAGAAACTTTCATATTGTTCTGCTGGTAAAATTTGTTTTAACTCTTTATTTTGTTCATTTACCAGATTCTTAAAGCCTTGAGTAATTTCGATCTTTGTTAGTTTATGGTCCTCTCCTAGCTGTTTCATTTTTAAGCCGTAATAAGAAGTGATTACATTAAAACGATTTATAGTCTCCTCATTTAAATTAGAATCATCTACTATAGTTCTAAACCATTTTTTTATATAATCCGATTCCTCCTGATTAAAAATAGGTGTCTCAGGTTCTTCTTGTTGCACATCAGTTTCTTGCCCTATAACCAAATGAGAACAACATAAAAAACCTAAAACTATATAGAGTTGATAGAATCCTTTAATCATAATTTCATTTCTTATCCCAACCATTACGATTATAAACACTCGTAACTATTTTATCAAAACTTTCTTTATGAATACTAAACTGATCTTCTGTTAATATCTCGGCGACATCTCCATCAAGATTAGTCAGCATTTTTTTAAATTTTATTTTTACTTCATTTTCTGTGAGTTGAGCATCTTTATCGTCCAAGCGAGCCATTTTATTTGTATGATATCCTAAAATCATATAATAATCGTCTCTTAAGTTTTCGGAAAGCTTCATTCTCTCCACTTGTGCTTCCACAAACGCCTGCAGATTATCCTTTTCTTGCGAAGAAAATATTTCTACTTTGTTTTTTTGACGTTCTTCTAATTTTTCTTGCTTGGTTTGACCAAAAGAAGAGATATAGGTAATTAGCAATAATGTAGTGATAATAAGTTTCATGATTTTGTGTGTTGATGTACGATTAAGCCTTGTTAAATTTAACACTTTTTTTACACATTTTTTTTTAAAATATAATAAGAATACATCAATATATACCTATTTCGCTTATTTCGAATATCGTTAGTAACAATATTAAGAGTATAACGTCTTAATTAAAAAGGATAAAATGACACCAAAATACTTACAGAAGATAGGCGGATTATGTTCAATTTTTGAAGGGTTAATTTATATTACTGCTTTCATTATATACGGCGGTGTTTTAGAATATCCTGACAAGAATGCAACTGCTAAGGAAGAATTAGCTTTTTTATCTGAAAATTATATAACCTTGTCCCTTCTAAATTTTACAAGCTATATTCTTTTTGGTGTATTATTATCAATAGTAGTACTAGCTATTCATAAACGCATAGAAAAGGACTTACCTGATGTCTCTAAATTAGCTTTTGTTTTTGGTGTAATTTGGGTTGGATTAGTAATCGCCTGTGGAATGATAACTAATATAGGGCTTAATTCGATACTTGAAATAGGAAATACATCCCCAGAAAAAGCAATGGAAACATGGTCAAGTGTAAGTATCGTTTCTGAAGGACTTGGTGGTGGAAATGAAATTGTAGGTGGGATTTGGGTATTACTTATTAGCCTCGTTGCTTTCAACAAAAAAACATTTCCTAGACCTTTAACTATCTTAGGAATACTTGTTGGAACTGCAGGTATATTAACAATATATCCATTAGACCTATTCACAGAAATCTTTGGTATAAGTCAAATAATTTGGTTTATATGGATAGGAATAACTATGATTCGTAAACCAGTCTTATAAAAAAAATAAAAAATGGTTTCATATAATCTTCGATAGGAAAACGTTGAATATTCATAAAATAGATTATATATTCATATCATATTTAGAAAATAAAACCCGGAGAAAAGACAACATAAAAATAGATGCATGAGGTATATATCATTAGTACTAGTATTACTTATTCTATCTAGTAGTTGTGCCAATAAGGACAAAAAAGTGGATATAACTATAAAAATAAAAAGTGAGTTTATTGAAGAAAATGTTAAGTGGTTCAATAATGAAGGGAGTTCTAGTATTAAAGGCATAGCAAAATTTAAGTCAAAAAATGGAGATATAGGTTTTGGAAAAGATTTTAGAATAGAACTAAATCCATATTCTGCCTATACTAAAGAACGATTAAATCATATTTATGAAAATGATGATTCCGCTTATGTATATATAGAAGATGGAATTCCAAAGTTTGTTCCTGACCCCGAAGGTTATCATAACACTAGAAAGGCAATGTGTAATGAAAAAGGAGAATTCGAATTTACAGGATTGCCAGCAGGAGAATATTATGTCATTGCTTTTATGTTATGGGATGAGACAGGTGGAGGTATCATGCAGCACATAAAACTTTCGGATAATGAAACAAGAGTTATTGAGATGATTAATTTTTAAAATAAATATGTCTCATAAAATATGGAATACATTTTTAAAGCGAGCAATACCTAGCAAATAGGTACCTTATATCAATTACTAAAGTCAATAAATGAAACAAAGTTTTACATACTATCTAACGCTATTAGTTATTAAATTAAAGGGGTTAAAAAAGAATTTTAGCGAGGATCCTGTTGATTTTAGGAAGCTAAGAAAAGAGGATGTTTACGAACCAAAAGGTGGTTTTTTCAAAAAACATGTAACTAGAAATTTTAAAATTTCTGATTCTTCAATAACAGAAATACAACAAAATAAAGAACAGAATAAATTATTGATATTTATTCATGGAGGCGCTTTTATTTCTGGTCCTGCTAAACATCATTGGGATACAATCAAAGCTATTTCTAAACAAACTGATTTTACAATTTGGTTGTGTAATTATCCGAAGGCACCGGAACATAAAATAACTGAAATATCTGACAATATAGATTCAATGTATCGTCTTGCCTTAGAAACTTATACCTCGGATCAAATTTGTTTAATAGGTGATTCTGCGGGAGGAACATTAATTACCACACTAACACAAAGAATAATATCTAATAATCTACAAATACCGAAAAAAATAATTCTTATTTCCCCAGTAATGGATGCATCTATGTCTAATACTGATATAAATGACGTTGATTTGGTTGATCCAATGCTATCAAAATTAGGTATTTTAAGTGCAAAAAAAATGTGTGTAGGAAACTTAGATCTAAAAAACCCAATGATTTCACCTTTATATGGAAGTTTTGAACAGTTTCCAGAAACTATTTTATATATAGCGGAACGTGATATCGCATATCCAGATCAAAAATTAGCAGTGGAGAAATTTAAGGCTGCAAATGTTAATCTCAAATTAGTTGAAGGTACGAACATGCCTCACATCTGGCCATTATTGCCTGTTATGAAAGAAGCTAAAATATCATTACAGGAAATTATATCACAATTAAATAAGGATAAATAAACTAGTTAACAAACAAAACACTTCTCTCCTACTCCTATTTACAAAATTTCGATAGATTTATTATGAATTAGGAGCTGGATAAAACTTTTGGAAATAAAATCACTAGGTCTTTTATTCCCAAAAGTTTTAAGACTACTATTATTTATTGTTTTACAATTTTAATTGTAGATACACTTCTCGATCCATTTATTTTAGCATAATACATACCAGATGAAAGTTTACCTAGGTTTATAGTTTCATCATTGCTTGAAATATTTTTTGTTACTACTACTTTTCCGTTCATATTATATACTCGAATAATAGAATTTTCTGCACCTTGAATAGTTACATTATTTATTATTGGATTAGGATATAAAACTACAGAGCCGTCATTAGAAACTTCGGGTGCTTTGGTATCTTCGATAGATGTAATAACCCATTGCAAATTCTCACTAGTATTCGAAGAATCATACAGGTTTACATTTTGGCCATTACCACCATTGTTACCACCATTAATTGCAAAACCTGGCGCATTACGTTTAATTAATTTAAATGCTCCATCTCCAACGGCCACTTTTTGCCAATGTTGATTCTGATTATTATCCATACAGGTCCATAAATATACATTTTGGCCATTAGCACCATCTTTATCTCCATCAATACAAAAATTAGTTCCTTGTTTCTGATAAGAGTAATATCCATTTCCACGATCAATCTCAATCCATTGTTGATTTACGTTAGCTTCATTTTCTGACCATAAGTAAACATTTTGAGCATTAGCTCCGTCATGATCTCCATCGATAGCAAAACCTGGCGCATTTAGTTTAGTAATATGTACTAGAGTATTTTCTGACACATTATTTATTATCTCATAATCAAAAGTTTCCCAAGTCCCATCTGCGTCTCCTAATGGAAAAAGAGTACTATTGTCTACATTCCAATTGGCTTGTATCCATCCATTATTAAATAAGCTTTTTAAAGCAACTTGATTAGATCCTTTTTGTTCCCAACCAAAATTTTCCCAAGTTCCTGGAGCATTCCCGGTTGCACGGATCGCTGCATTCCTATTTGTTCCAACTACCTGAATATATTTATCAGTACTCACAGATTTAAGAGCAATACAGCCATTAGTATGTTCCTCTACATAAAATAATGCTCTATCAGCTTCTTCTCCGTTAGCAATCAAATTAGAATTACCTTCTGCAATAGTAATCCATTTTTGATCTCCACCAGATTTTCTTAATGCAATCATTTCTCCTATAGGAGCATTAGCAGTACAAATTGGTGTAGTAGGATCATCACCCCACCCAAGTGTTGCAACATCTTCTGATGGGAATTCAGTTTCTGATTTTATTCTAATATTACGGTAATATAATTCTGCTCCTTCGGATTGTATTTGTATTTGACCACTAGTCACAGAATTTCCGTTCCAAGTAGCATCTTGCAAAGCATTAACCATAACACCATTTACATAATGAATAGCTCTATCGCCAATTACAATAATCTCTAATAGGTTCCATTCGCCATTTGGTAATTCTGGATTTGACCCTGCTCTGATTAATGTTCCTGTATTCAGTGGCGCCATTGGCGTAAACGTTAATCCCCCATTATTTTCTGAGGGAACCAAACCTTGTGTACCAGCTAAACCAATATAATCACCCAAATCTCCTTCTTGTACTTGAAATTCAAGAGAAGACTTCCAAACGTCCCAGAAAGTTCCATGATCACCGTTAGCATGATATAGAATACCACTATCTCTAAGTCTATCTAATCTAGGTTCCCATTTTAGTTCACCCCATTTAAATTCCATACTAAGATGGTAATTATCATATTCATTTAATGTAGTAAGACCTCCATATACTTCTCCAGTAATGTATAATTGCTTTTCGCCATTTTCCTCAATTATAGAAAAAACATTGGTAGGATCATTATTTAAACCTAAAGGAGTTCCTGAACCGTTAGTAACATTACTACTACTACCTGGCAAACCTGTTGTACTATGTGGTACTCCCATCCAAACTTCCCAACAATCTAAATCATTTTCTAAGAGATCAGTCCATTGACTTGTTAGGTTATTTCCACAATCATTTACAGGCTCATCTATATCAAGTCTATCAGATACCCATAGTACTGCTTTTTCAACCATTTCTCTAAAAGGTATATTATCGTTATAGGTACTTCCATTATGCCCTAACGCGGTATAAAATGATCTTCCGCCATCAAACTCTTTTAACCAGGTTATAGGTCGTGTCGCATCATAACTTTGGTTACCAGTAGATTGTACTTCTAAGAGGTTTTCATTGGTATCACTTAGCTGTCCGCCATTAAGTTCCCAGTAATACCATTCTTCTTCGTGTTCCCATGTATCACCAACGTTTCCAATATGATTAACAACTGGGTGATTAGCGAGGACATTCATGACACCTGGTAAGTTATTTGATGTATGATTTGGACTCGTCTGTACAATAGCACCTACCAATTCATTATACCAAGGCCAAGAAGATACAGCATTCGTATTTCTATAAGTATCTGTTGCAGAATGAAAACCAAGGAATCCACCTCCGTTTTGTATAAAAGCTTCCATCGCAGCTTGCTGATTATCATCTAAAAGGCCACCTCCTGTAGTATTTGAAAATATAACGACCTCATAATTCGCCAGATTCTCAGTAGTAAAAACAGAAGCATCCCTAGTATTATCAACAGACCAGGTATCGTGGTCAGTATTGGATCCTAATTCTTCTAACATAGAAATGCTAGCATTTATGGCCCCTGTGTGTCTGAATCCATTGGTTTCGTGAAAGACTAAAATATTAAAGTCTTGACCATATGTAAATTGAACTAATAAAGAAAAAAAACAAGTTATCCATATGAGGACTTTGTTTTTACTTGACGATTGGGTTTTCATGAGTATTTATTTTAAATATTATTTCTTACTGATCTTAATAGTAGATACATTAGTATCCCCATTTACTTTTATATAGTACAATCCTTGTGCTAGTGAACTTACATCCATGGTTTCTATATCATTAGAAATATGTTTTACAGATAATACTTTCCCATTGATATCATATATACGGATTATAGAATTTGCTGCTCCTTTAATAGTTACAGTATTTATTACTGGATTTGGATATAAGATTACCTTGCTATCATTAGAAACATCTGGAGCCTTAATATCATCAATAGGTGTAATTATCCATTGTAGATTTTGGCTAGTGTTTGATGCGTCATAAAGCTGTATATTTTGTGCATTGGCACCGTTAGAACCTCCATCAAGAGCGTATCCGGGTGCATTTCGTTTAATGAGTTTATACGCTCCGCCTCCAACTGATACTTTCTTCCAATGTTGATTTTGGTTATCTTGAGCACAACTCCATAGGTATACGTTCTGTCTGTTAGCACCTTGATTATTACCATCGATACAATAATTCGTCCCTATTTTTTGATAAGAATAATAACCATTACCACGATCAATCTCAATCCATTGTTGGTTTACGTTGTTTTGATTGGCAGACCATAAATAAACATTTTGACCATCAGCCCCATCGCCCATACCATCTACAGCAAAGCCTGTCGCATTTCGTTTTGTAATATGCACTATAGTACTAGAACCGTTATTATTAGGAGTTATCTCGGTTATAGAAAATGATTCCCAAGTTCCATCTAAACTAGAACTCATAAAACGAACTAAGCCGCTATTGTCGATTTGTAAACGTTGCCGTCCTGAAGGACCATCAGGAAGCGTTATAAAATGTGTATTTGCACTAGTTCCTTGAGTAAAATTATAATAAGTATATGTTCCTGAATTAGTAGTCGCTTGCATATCTGCAAATTCTGAATTATCTGTTCGCAAACGTGGTTTAGTACCTCCAGCTGCTCTTTGTATATGCCAAGATCCATTTCCTTTAGCAACAAATTTCCAGGCTACATCATCTCCTGTAGTCTGCGTAGATGTAGTATATGCATCCTCACTAGATCCGTTAGAAGCTAGTCGAAGATTGTGATATGGATTATCTATATAATAAGTCTTATTGGGATCTGGAGTAAAGCTAGAACTTGGTGGTGGAACAGTATCACAATCATTTAATTGTGAGATACTATTATTAGAACCATTATTAATTACAAGCCCACAACTACTAACAGTATTGCCGGTAGCCCCAGGTTCAAGAATAATAGTATATTCCGTTTCATTTACAATTGTTGAATTATCACCATACACTACTATTGCACGTTCTTCGTCTAAATCTAAAGGTCCTGGTGTTCTATGAAAGATTATATTGTGGTCATTCCCTAAAATATCTGCTATATTATGAGGTCCAATAGCATTAGGAGAAGGAATAATTGTCATTTCAATATTTTGACGAGAACGACTTAAACGAAAATCACTTAGGGGAGCATAAGTAAAATTACCACTTGACCCAATTATTGTTCCTCCTGCAGGCATATTATAATTAGTTCCTCCAGAACCACAATCAATTGCTTGACTATTAGTTACTGTTGCACTAGAAGCTAAGTAGAGACGAATACCTCCTCTCATTTGTTTTACTGTACAATTCTCGACGGTTACACTTCCTGTATTATTATAAGAACGAATTCCATCTTCAGAAAGAGGATATACATGATTCAAAGGAATATCATACGATTCTTCAAAAGGCAATCTCCAAGAACCATCACCTGTTGGAAACTTATAATCTGTTATATAAGGTAAATCATAGGTTTCCGTATCATTATATATATCGTTACTTAAACGCATTCTCCCTTCTATATAACAATTTTTAATTGTTGTTTCTGAAGCTCCACTTTGCATAAAAATACCATGTCCAAAAGCATAATGATACATTGTGATTCCATCCAGGGTATTTCCAATTCCACCACCATCACTTCCTGTAATTAAAATTCCACAACGCTTGCTCAAACCAAAGGTGTTTTGGGAACCAATACCATATTGACTTCCGTAGCCATAAGGAAAAGATCCTTTTACAATCATTTCAAGACCTTCTACTAAATTCTGGTTTCCCGTAATTGACATAATAGGATCACCTCTTAACCCATATGCCAGATTATATCGATCATTATTATAAGCACTAAAATCAGTCACTTCATCCAAACCATTCTTGTAGAAATCTTCAACAACACCATTTCGTAAAATATTGTTATCACCAGAAATAATAAAATATACCTCCCTAATAGACCCCACCAAGGTATTAATACGTGCTCCAGTCATATCTATAGTATTACCGGATCCTGTACAATTAATAACTCTAGAATTGCTAGGTAAATCCTCTAGATAGTAATCACCTGATTCTAAAATTATGTTTTGATTACTATTCTGTACCGCTTCACGAAATTCAACCAATGAACTAACAATAGTTTGGGCATTTACTAAAGCATAATTAAAAAACAATAGTATTACTACTATTAGTTTACTTATCCTATTTTTAATAATCATCTTTTTTATTTTTTATATCATCTACTTGTTTACTTCTTCACAATTTTTATCGTAGAAAAGCTTCGCGAACCATTCACCTTAGCATAATACAAGCCAGAAGAAAGAAAACTTAGATCTATAGTTTCATTATTATTAGAAACATATTTTGACCATACTTCTTTTCCATTCATATCATATACTCTAATGATTGAGTTATCAGCACCCGTAATAGTTACAGTACTTACTACAGGATTTGGATACATGAATACTGGATTACCTTCGAAAATCTCTGGAGTCTTGATATTATCAATAGGTGTAATTATCCATTGTAGATTTTGGCTAGTGCTTGAAGCATCATAAAGCTGTATATTTTGTGCATTTGCTCCATTAGAACCGCCATCAAGAGCATATCCAGATGCATTTCGTTTTATGAGTTTATACGCTCCACCTCCAACTGATATTTTTTTCCAATGTTGGTTTTGATTATTCAGTGAACATTCCCACAAATACACATTTTGTCGATCAGCTCCACCGCCATTTCCATCTATACAATAGTTAGTTCCCATCTTTTGGTAGGAATAATAGCCATTACCACGATCAATCTCAATCCATTGTTGATTTACATTATTTTGATTGGCAGACCATAAATACACATTCTGTCCGTTGGTTCCATCACCCATACCGTCTATAGCAAAGCCTGTCGCATTACGTTTTGTAATATGCACTATAGTGCTAGATTCATTGTTATTGGTACTTACTTCAGTTATAGAAAATGATTCCCAAGTTCCATTTAAACTAGAACTCATGAAACGAACTAAACCTTCACTATTAATTTGTAAACGTTTTCTCCCTGAAGGGGCATCTGGTAATGTTAAAAAGTGAGTACCAGAACTAGTCCCTTGTGTAAAGTTGTAATAAGTATATGTTCCAGAATAACTAGTCTCTTGCATATCAGCAAATTCTGAATTGTCTGTTCGTAAACGTGGTTTAGCACCGCCAGCAGCTCTTTGTATATGCCAAAATCCATTGCCTTTGTCTACAAATTTCCAAGCTACATTATCTCCTGTAGTGGTCGTCGAAGTAGTATATGGATCCTCGCTAGATCCGTTTGACGCTAGTCGAAGATTGTGTGCTGGAGAATCTATGTAATATGTTTTGTTTGGGTCTGGAGTAAATGATGTTTGGGTTTCACAATCATTTGTATTAGTTATACTATTATTGGAACCATTATCTGTTACCGAACCACAAGTTTCTATAGAAGAACCTGTACTACCAGATGCAATTACTATTGGATGCTTAGTATTATTAATAACCTTATTATTCTTGCCATTATGGGTACTTTGATAATCTAAATTTCCATTTTTGAAGCGAACTCCGTCAAGTGTTCCACCAATTTGAATTCTATAATCCGAAGGAAGATTCGGGTCGCCACCGGTTAAGGTTAAATTTGAATTATCCATTCCGATAAAGGCAATACATTTTTGGCCATTATAATAAGGATCTACGGCTGGTATAATTTCAATATCAAGATCCCAGCTATCATTATCATATGTACTTTTAAAAGCGTGCCCATGAGAAATATCTGCTTTGCAATTAATTGCTGTACCACTCCCTAAACCAAAACCTTGCTCACAACCTATAGCTGTGCAATTTTCAGCAATCACATTTCCAGAAGCATGTGCTAACACTACTCCGGTTCTCATATGTTTTATAGTACAATTACGAACGGTGGGATTAGAGGTTCCTCTTTCGATAATTTCTCCATTTATAAAAGTTGTACCCGCATTATACGCCCGTATACCACCTTCTCCAGTACTCATCATATATCCTGGAGGAAGTCTATATCCCCAAACAGTCATAAAATCCACATTATCTGCAGGAGAACCTGTACCTTCTTCTTTAAGCATATCATCGGTGGAACGCATCTCCCCTTCTATGTAACAACCTTCAATAATTGGATTGCTGGCAGCTTGCATAAAAATTGCGTGCCCATAAGATCTATGGATTAACGTACAATTTTTTACATGATTAGATTCTCCACGCACTAACAATGCCGAATGTTTACGATGACCGATAACTGGACCGCCACCTTTACCAAAGGCATCCCCATAACCATAGGGATACGAACCTCGAACAGTCATATGAAACCCTTCTAATAAATTATCAGATCCATCCATAACTATTGTTTGCGCTCTCTTTCTTGGAGCATTATTCCCTACATTAACTAACTTCAGGTTTCTTAGCGTATTATTATTTCCCAAAATCTGGAGTAAATTCACATCTACATTTCCAAAACTGCTTAATACTTCAGTGTCAATATTTATAGTAACGTTGGTAAAATCATAGGCGCTGTTATTCCCTTCAAAAAGTAAAAGCGGATTACTAAAATCTCCAGCAGCAACATCTGCTGCTGTAATAGAATATGTTCCTGGGGCTAATTTTACGTTTGCATTACTGTCATTTAAATAAGGTAATAAGGCTTGTAAAGAATTGACAGTAGTTTGAGAAACTAAATTCCCAATAGTAAAGACTAAAAGAATGAATAGTATTTTTTTCATCATGATGGTTTATTAATAGGTTGTTTAAGAGTTTTAAGTATTGTTTTTGTTATTATGTTGTGGTACTAGGATAATGGTACTTTCCATACCGAACGGATTAATTTTTGAAATAAATTTATGGTTGACAGTCTTATATAAATTAAATCTAGTGTGTGTAGACTTCAGTGTAAAATAATTCTGCTTTTGTATAATTTTCCTAAGAATAGAATGTGTAATAAATAAAGGTCTGCTAGAAAATAACTGTATAGAGGTTATCTGAAATAGTAATACAGTTAACGGTAAAAGAATTGGTAAAAATTGGAGTAGCATAATAGTTACGTTAATTATTCAATCATATTATGCACCTTCTTCACTAATCTCCTATAATGCCCTATTACTAGTTGTATCTAGAAAACAAGATTAGAATGATCACATATCTATTACTTATATCATTGTTTTTCAACAAAATATAAATTGGTCAACCAATTTCTAGGGTGCTCAAATTTACGCTATCATTAGTAGTTACATTCTCTAAATAATTTTTCGCCCTAATTAAATGAGAATTCGTAAGTAGATCTCTATAATTCGCTTCAGATAATACTATAGGTTTGGTTCTTCACAAACTATACATAACGAAGTGCATTGCTTAATTTATCTAAAAATTCATTAATACATAACTCCTAAAAAAAGGATATACTATTTTTTTGAAATGTAGGGTTGGGTAAGTCTATTTCAAATACGTATTAAAAACAAAGTACTAATACTAATAGCTTTAGTTCTTATTAATTAACCTGTTTGATAATAAAAGTAGTTTTATATGAAAAAATATATTCCATCCCTTTGTTTAGTATTAATAATTTCAATTTCATGTAGTACGGATGATTATACAGATATTCCAAGTACTTCTACAGAGTTTATAACACTAAATTTACCAACATCACCTTTTAATTATGCTGATATTCCATTGCCTGATTTTTTCTTAAATAATGAATTACAAGTTGAGGATAATACTCCAAATAATAATGAGATTACTGATCATGGTGCAACCCTAGGTAGGGTTCTTTTTTATGACAATAAACTATCTTTAAATAATACTATTTCCTGTGCATCGTGTCATATTCAAGAGAATGGATTTTCTGATCCAAGACAGTTTAGTGTAGGTTTTGACGGTGGATTGACAGCTAGAAATTCCATGGGATTATCTAACGCAAAATTTTATAATAATGGAAGGTTTTTTTGGGACGAAAGAGCTCCAACACTTGAAATACAGACATTAATGCCAATTCAGGATCTAGTAGAAATGGGTATGACCTTACCAGAATTAGAAACAAAATTAGCCAATGAAGAATACTATACTGTTTTATTTAGAAATGCTTTTGGTGATGAAACCATTACCAGTGAGAGAATAGCATTAGCGTTATCTCAATTTATACGTTCTATAGTTTCATACCAATCAAAATTTGACAATGGATTAGCGCAAAGTCAAAATATAAATAATGATTTTCCTAATTTTACAGACTCCGAAAATAGAGGAAAAACTCTTTTCATGAGTAATCAAACAAGATGTTTTGATTGCCATGCTACTAATGTTTTTGTAGGAGATAATGCGAGAAATAATGGATTGGATGCTACAATTACGGATCTTGGTGTTGGTGGGATAACAGGAAATAATAACGATCTAGGAGAATTTAAAGTTCCATCTCTAAGAAACATTGCATTAACAGCACCTTACATGCACGATGGTCGGTTTGGAACACTTGAACAGGTTATTGAACATTACAATAGTGGTGTACAGAACAATCCGAATTTAGATAATAGATTAACCCAAGGAAACAATGTTCGTCGTTTAAATTTATCTGAAGACGATAAACAAGCTTTAATAGATTTTTTAAATACACTAACTGATGAAGAATTTATAAGGGATGAAAAATATGCTGATCCTTTTATAGACTAAAAATGAAATATGAAAGTATAGTATTTGATTGTTTTTATAAAATTAAATTCCTTTAACAATTTATTATATATTTACCTATAATTAATTGAAAACGATGGATAAATCTTTCTCAGTTTGCGAGGAACAGGTGTATAATACATTGTATAAAACTCACGCTGAAAGCCTTAGAAATCATCTCTATTTTAAGTTTGGAGATTTAGATCAGGCTGAGGATATTGTACAAGAATCATTTATTAAACTATGGGCTAAGTGTAAAACAATTATTTTTGAAAAGGCAGTTGGTTTTCTATATACAGTATCAAAAAATTTATACATCGATTCTTTAAGATCTAAAAAAGTCGTTTTAAAATTTGAAAAAAATAGTTCTCCAATAATGGACAATGAGGACCCTTATTTTCATTTAAGAACTAAAGAATTTAGACAAAAAATAGAAGCTACTATTTCTGCTCTACCAGAAAAGCAAAGAGAAGCTTTTTTATTAAATAGAATCGAAAAACTTACTTTTAAAGAAATTGCGCTAAAATTAGAAATTAGTCAAACAGCAGTAGAAAAAAGAATTGCTAAAGCGTTGGTTAAACTTAAAGAGATAACAGAATTACAAAAACATAATATATAATCAGGTTGGGTAATTTAGAAATCGAAACGTATATAAAATGATTGTAATCAAAAATATTTAAGCGTGGAAAACAAATTTACTAAAGACAATTTAATCACTAGATGGTTAGATAATCGTTTAAATAAAGACGAAAAAGAAGAGCTTGATACGTCTGGAGAATTAGATGAATTAAAAGTAGTTTTAGATGATATTGATACTTGGAAAGTAAAAAAATTTGATACCGAAGCAGGCCTTGAAGATCTTAAAAAGCGTAAAAAACTTGTCATCTCTCCTACTCCTGTGAAAGAGAATAAAACAAGTAAATGGCTTAGTATTGCCGCTAGTATAGCAATATTGATTACTGGAGGATATTTTTCTTGGAATTATCTATTTAATCAAACCAAAACCATAAATACATTAGTTGCAGAATCAAAGACAATAGATCTCCCTGGTGGTTCACAAATTACCTTGGATGCATTATCAACAGTATCCTATAATGAAAAAAAATGGACTGAGGATAGAACTGTATATTTAACAGGACAAGCTTTTTTTGATGTTGTAAAAGGAAGCTCTTTTACGGTGATGACCAAAGTTGGAAGTATTAAAGTACTTGGAACCCAATTTAATGTAAATGCCACTAACAAAATATTTGAAGTTAAATGCTATGAAGGAAAAGTAAATGTTACCTATAATCAAGAACAAAAAATACTAATAAAAGGAGAATCTATATCCGCAAAAGAAAATAAATTATCTAGTAACTCTCATACTACAAAAAAACCTGAGTGGATCGATGGCTATAGCAAATATAATCAAGTCGTTTTATCGGAAATTGTCATTGATCTAGAAAAGTACTACCAAACAAAAATAGAATTACCTGAAAAATATGAGAACTTACAATTTACAGGTACAATAACTCACAAAGATTTAAAAACTGCTTTAGAAACTTTATTTAGTTCAATGGAGATTGAATATAGTATAGATGATAATAATATCGTGCTAATAAAATAATATATGAATTTGAGGCGGTTCTCATATTATCTTTTTTTATTTACTTTATGGTTTTGTCTAGTTACTAATTCTACTGCGCAAACAAATAATCTCATTAAGTTTTCGGATAAACTAGAACAGTTGGAACAAAAATTTGGAATAAGCTTTTCCTATAACCATACTTTTTTTGATGCGGTTTTTTTAGATCAAAATACTGATTGCAAAAATATTACAGATTGTATCTTAGTAATAGAAAAAATGGTCCCTGTAAAATTCACAAACAAAAACACTTCTAACTATGTAGTATTACCAATAAGAAAGAACATTACATTCGAAGTATTTGATAATGAAAATAATGAGCATATATCTACCTTAGAATATCAGATCAATGAAGAACCAATAGAATATCTTCTGGCTAAGGATAATATGTTTATCTTAAATAATATATTCCCTTTAGATTCTATCCATATTCTTAATTATTCGTATGAGAGTATACGCATAAAAGCTAGTGATTTAATAAGAATAAAAAAAGTAAATCTATTTAAAAAGCAATATCAACTTAATGAAATTATTTTAAGTGGTTACCTAACAAAAGGTATTGATGCTAACGTTAGTGATCATAGCTTACAAATTAACACAGAATCCTTAGGTTTATTAGCAGGAGAAACTGATGGTGATATTTTTAATGTTATAAATAATATTTCCGGAATACATTCTCCAAGTGGGAAATCTGGAAATCTTAATTTTAGAGGGAATACGTATGATCAAAATCTTGTTCAGATAGATGATATCCCTATATATCATTCAGGACATTTTTTAGGAGCAATTTCTCCTTATAATACAGCTGTTATCACTAATGTTGAAGTTCAAAGAAATATGTTGCCCGTAAAATTTGGTGGTCGTGTTGGAGGACTTATTGATATGACAACAAGTAATAAAATTCCAAATACCACTAAATATGAAATTGCTATAAATACGTTATTTGCAGGAGCAACAGTTAAAACTAAGCTTATAGAAGATAAACTATCTTTTTCTGCTGCTTTTAGGACAAGTTATCCAAGTTTTCAATCTCCAAAATTAGAGGCTATTTCTAACTTAATTTTTCAAGGTAGTAGATTAGAGTCTATTGCAGATGAAGTTAATACTTCTTCTGACTTTAAAATTGATTTTTTAGACATGAATGCTAAGCTAAATTATAAGGTCAATGATAAGCATACAACTTCTTTAAGTTTTATAAATATTCAAAATAATTTATCTGCGGAAATAAAAAATACAGGGAATAATGATCAAGTTGATTTTAGAGATTTAGAACTAGACAATTGGGGTGTTACAGGAAAATGGAAAGCTCATTTTTCTGAAAAGCTTACAACTGAATTAAGAGTTAGTAAATCTAATATGAATCTTATTAGCCTTAGTGAAGGATTTGTATTAGAAGAAAGATCCAATAGAGAAAAATTCGATAATGTAATTTCTGATACTCGATTAATTACTGAAATTATTTATAATTACAATCAAAATACATCTTTAGAAGCAGGATATACCTTAACCGAGCATAAATTGATTAGTAACGAAATTGAAGAAGAAAATGGTGTCGATTCCGAAAGAAAACAAGATGCCATAGTTCACTCCACCTATGTGTCTCTCCAAAAAAATTGGAATGAAAAATTGAATGTTAACTTTGGATTTCATAATAATTACTATGCTCCTTTAAATAAGTTATACATAAATCCAAGGTTATTGGCGAGTTACTCTATAAATAAAAATTTATATCTAAAATCTTCTTTAGGGACATCAAATCAATTCATTCAAAAAAAATTAAATAATGATTTTGATGATTTTAATATAACCAATCAATTATGGTTTTTGCCTAATGATGATATAATGACGCAAAAAGGAATACAAACAATGTTAGGTGGTGTTCTTGATAAGTCTAAATGGTTAATAGATTTAGAGCTATATTATAAAAAAACTAAGCGTATCACTAATAAGTCTAATGATAATCTGGGAAATATTTCCAGTATTGGAGCAAATATATTTATAAAAAAAAAATGGCGTAGACTAGAAAGCTGGATAAGTTATGCATTGAGTAAAACTGAGACCGATTTTAATAATATGAAAACAGATGCTTTCTTTGATCAAAGACATATTATAAATCTAACTGGTATACTAAACCTCAAAAAATGGAAATTTGCAATTTCTTGGGGATATTTTTCTGGAATGCCAGTCATTTTTTCTGAAGAATCAGATTCTGGAAATAATCAAAACCCTATCTCCTCTGATCGATTTGATGCATTACATCAATTAGATTTTTCTTCTTCATATACATTCTATAATCCATCTAGAAACTTTAGAACTGTTATTGGTTTATCTATCCTCAATGTATATGATCAGGATAATACAGTAAACGTTTTTCAAAACACGACAGAAAATACATTTAGAAAGGCAAGTAACTTCTCTCCTAACCTTCAAATTAATTTATTTTTTTAATCCCTAAACAGCAAACAATCACCTAACAAACAGCTGTTTAAATTTAAAAAAAACTTACAAAGAAAATAAAAAAATATTTTTTTCAAAAAAAGGGTTGGGTAAAAATATGACTCATACGTATTACACATAAACAAGCACATTATAGTTATTGATAGTGCTTTTATTGTGAAATTTATTAATACCAAAAATTATGAAAATAAAGAATTTAAAATTTTCAACACTTTTAATAGCAGGGATATTCATTTTTCAATCATGTAGTAAAGATGATGATTTTATAAATGATATAGATTCTCCTGACATCGATGTTGAATTAACGGATGAAACAACAGAACTTATAGCAGAATGGAGTAATCTGTGGGTATCAATAGATCAATATACAGAAAGTATGAGACCAAATACAGTAACCCGATCTTTGGCATATATTCATTTAACCGGTTACGAAACAGCAGTTCCTTTTATGGACAACTACTCATCCAATACAGACAGATTTAATAATTTCAATATTAACACAAATACTCTTGAAGATGATGTAGATCTAAAACTTGCTTTAAATACTGCTTATGCATTAGCCATAGATCATTTTATGATTAATTTAGAAACTGGTGTAAGACAAAGAATTTCTGATTTTCAAGAAGAAAAAGAAGCAGAATTAACCGAAGGACTTTCTGATACTGAAATAGAAAATTCAGAAACTTGGGGAAGACACGTTGCACAGAGAGTTATCGCTTATAGCGAAACTGATCAAGATGGTGAAGAACAAATACAAAATCCAACCCCTCAAGATTATATAGCTCCAGTTGGCGTAGGTTTATGGGCTGCTAATGAAAATGAAGATGCATGGTTTCCATATTGGAGAGAAGTTAGAACGTTTGCGATAACACCAGAAGAATCAAGTAGTGTAGCATTTTCTTCTGTATTACAACATAGTACGAATCCATCAAGTGATTATTACCAACAAATGAATGAGGTATATGAAACTACCACTACTGCTGCCACTGCTAATAATGAAGATTTATGGATCGCAGAATTTTGGGCAGATGATGTTGAAGGACTTATGATAAGTCCTCCGGGAAGACAATTTTCTATTGCAAATCAATTAATAGAGCAAAATGATTTGGCTTATGATAGAGCATTAGAACTTTTGTTAAGACTTGGTTTTGCAATAAATGATGCAGCGGTTTCTGCCTGGGATGACAAATATACCTATAACATCGAGCGTCCAAGTAATTATATTTGGGAGTATATTGATGAAGATTTTACTTCTAACTTGTCTAAGTTTATCGAAGAAACGAATCCAGCTTTCCCAAGTTACCCATCTGGTCATGCTACTTTTGCTGGTGCTGGCGCAGGAGTATTTATAGCATTCTTTGGATCGGATAGTGTTAATTTTACAGATAGGACATATAATGACTTTACCGATATAGAATTTAACGGAACGCCAAGAAGTTTTACTTCATTCACTGAAATGGCTACTGAAAATGCTTATTCACGTGTCCCACTAGGTGTTCATATAGAACAAGATGCAATTGAAGGTTTGCGATTAGGTTATGAAATTTCTGATGCAGTAAATAGCATAAACCTGCAATAAGCAGTTAATTTTAATTGATTACCCCAAAGCAGATTGATGCTTTTTTTAGAGTTGATTTGGTCCTGTAGATGTATTTCTACAGGATTTTTTTTGTAAAATTACTTTTATAGGCCCTACCTAAAGGAATTGTCTTTTGATTACTTAAATATATCTGATTACCAGAAAACTTTTCGATTTTTGAAGTATTAATAATGTAAGATTTGTGTACTCTCATAAAGTTTTTAGAAGGTAAAAGCTCTTCCCAATAACGTAAAGTCTCGGAGGACACGAGTTTTTTATCCTGTAAATGAATTTCTGTATAATCTGTGTCGGATATAATATATGTAATGTCGTCAATAAGAATCCGTACATGATCGAAACCAATTTTTGCGTACACTTCTTTAATTTCTGTAGTATTAGCGTCTAAAGATAACTGTTGTTTTTTGTTTTCTACTTTAGAAACAGCCTTGATAAATCGCTGAAAAGAAAAGGGTTTTAATAAATAATCCACCACATCAAACTCATAACTCTCTAAGGCATAATCCGGAAATGCCGTCGTAAGAATAACTTGAGGCGGATTAGAGAGTGTTTTTAAAAAATCAATACCCGAAATCTTAGGTAAATGTATATCCAAAAAAATAACATCTACTTTGGTAGACTTCATTAGTTGCATAGCTTCAATAGCATCTGTAAAGGTTCCCATAAGTTTTAGGGTACCCATATCTTCTATATACTTTTTTAGAATACGTTGCGCCGGTAATTGATCTTCTACAATGATACAATTCATGGTTCCTTAGACTTTTTTAGATCGATCATTAATTGAACTTCATACATATCTTTATCATTATTAATATGTAATTTATGTGCCTTTGGGTATAATATGTCTAATCGTTTTTTTACGTTTTCTAAACCAATTCCACTATCTAAATTATTAGTATTAGTCTGGTTTTTATATGTATTAGAACACTTAAAATAAAGCATCCCTTCATTTGTAACCTTAATATCCATAGCTATAAGGATACCATCGGTCTGACTAGAACTACCGTGTTTTAAAGCATTCTCCACAAAAACGATCAGTATTAATGGAGCTATCCAAAAATTTGCTCGTTCAATATTTTTAGATAACGTAACTGTGCCTCGCCCTTCTATTTGTAATCGCCCAAGATTAATAAAGTTCTCTAATTGTTCTACTTCTTTAGAAAGAGAAACATATTTTGCCTTACACTCATATAACATATACCGAAGTACCCCCGATAATTCTAGAATAAGTTCTGGTGTTCGCGGTGACTTTTCAATAGCATACGAATATAAATTATTCATATTATTAAAAAGAAAGTGGGGATTAATCTGTGATTTTAAAAATTGAAGTTCACTCTCCTTTACAGAATCCTTTAATTCTTTAACCTCTCTTTGTTTGATAAGTGCATCCCAACCAAATTTAAACCCTGCCAATACAGACAATGTAGGCAGTGTACTCATTAAGTTATAAACTACTCCTAAAAACTTCCTTCCTCTAGTATCTGGAAAATAAATCTTTTCTAAAATAGATTCTTCAACAAAAATTACTCCAGTCACAACCAAACTAAAAAACAAAATAAACTTTAAATATGCTCCAGGATATAAAAATCTTGGAAGAAGTACATAATTGATGATAAGACCAGCAATTACAAAATTCAAAAAAAACACAAATTGATAGAATTGTATTTCCGGATTGCGGCGGTCAAAAGAATAGAAAATAAATACTACAATATGTAATATCACTTGGAACCAAACCTCTTTATGTAATAATGTGTTTTTCACAATATCTAAAAAATTGTATAACAAATATAGTTTATTGCTTTTCTAACTATATAACATTACATCTAATCCACTAAACCAATACCCTAAACGACAAATCTATTACTGTCAATAACAATCATGTCGTTTATAGGATTATAACAGTTGTTTACCCAAGTAGATTTTTAAAAAACTGTTCTTCTTCCTTCCTTTGAAAAATCAAAATAAAATAAAACATACAATGAACAATCGGGTTTTTATAATCTTACTTTTTTTAACAGCTACAATTTGGGCTCAAAATAAAGAAATACTAATTTCTGGCACATTAGTAGAAGCAGAAACGGGTCAGCCTATACCCTATGCTACGATTGTTCTAAATGACACAAATTCTAAAGCAACTATTTCTGGTGCAATTACTAATGACAATGGAACTTTCGAGATAAACACTACAGCAGATAATTTCTATATCGAAATTAGTTTTATAGGATTTAAAACACTAAAATTACAAAAGTTTGAAACGATAGAAAATAGAGTAAGTCTTGGAAAAGTTAAACTATATCAGGATAGCGAAACATTGGACGAAGTTGTTGTTCGAGGCGAAGTATCTAAAACAGAATTTAAACTTGATAAACGTGTATTTAATGTTGGAAAAGATTTAAGTACAGCAGGTGCAAGTGCATTAGAAGTATTAAATAATGTCCCCTCTGTGAATGTTAACATCGAAGGAGAGATAAGCCTTCGAGGAACTGGAGGTGTTCAGATCTTAATAAATGGAAAACCATCAGTCCTAGCAGATGAATCTAGTAATGCCCTGGGAACCATTACTGCTGATATGATTCAAAGTATTGAAGTAATAACAAATCCTTCTGCTAAATATGAAGCCTCTGGTACTTCAGGGATTTTAAATATAATTCTAAAAAAAGAAGAAAAAAAGGGATGGAATGGCTCCATTTCACTTAATACAGGAATTCCCGACAATCATAATGTAGGAGTTAGCCTTAATCGTAGAACAGAAAAATTTAATCTATTTACCCAGATCGGTGCAGGTTATCGATCATTACCAAGAGATAATGAAGCAATCAACCGTAATTTAGAAAATAATGAAGTTGTTTTTAGTGAAGGTGAAAATTTTAGAAATGAAACTTTCTTCAATATAACTTTAGGAACAGACTACCATCTTAATGAATATAATGTGTTTACACTTTCTGGAAATTTTGCTTATGAAATAGAAGATCAACCTTCTGAAACGAATTTCCGCTTTTTTGATGGTGATAATACATTAGTATCACAATGGGTACGTAACGAAACCACTGATGCAACGAATCCCAAATGGCAGTATGAGTTTAATTGGAAAAAACAGTTTAAAAACAATAAAGATCACACTTTTCAATTAAGCGCTTTAGGAAGTTTCTTTGGAAAAGACCAATCTTCTTTATTTGAGGATATCACAATAGAAGGAGAAAATGTTGACAGTAACCAACGTACTGCTACCAATTATCAGCAAGCAGATTTTACTTTTAAAGCTGATTACACAAATCCATTAACTAAGGAATATAGTATCGAAACAGGAGCTCAGTATGTTATAAACGATGTTGGAAATGATTTTGAAGTTGAAGATTTAGTTGATGGACAATATGTAATTAACGAAAGTCTAACCAATGATTTTGAATGGATACAAAAGGTATTAGGTGTTTATGCTACTTTAGCATATGAAAATGATATCTGGGGTGTAAAAGGAGGTTTGCGAATAGAGAATACTGATTTAGAAACATTATTGGCAAATACGAATGAAGGCAGCTCACGAAATTTCACTAATTTTTTTCCGAGTTTTCATACATCTTATAAGATAAGCGACAAAATCTCACTTCAGGCTGGTTACTCAAAAAGAATTTTTAGACCTCGATTAAGAGATTTGAATCCTTTCTTTAATATCCGAAATAATTTTAATATCAGAACAGGGAACCCAGAACTACAACCAGAATTTACTAATTCTTATGAACTAACTAGCATATATAAAATAGGAAAAGCTAGTATGAGTTCTAGTCTATATCATCGTTATACAACAGACGTTGTAGAAAGAGTATCAACGTTTATTGATAATGTAAATTTTAGTACTCCAGAAAATATAGGAACTAATTCATCCATAGGTTTTGAAACAAATGGGAAATATAGCCCTACGAAATGGTTAACTTTTACAGGAGATTTTAATTTCAACTATTTTGATCGTAAAGGAACTTTTGAAGATCAAGTATTTGATTTTAATGGAAATCAATGGTCCACTAGATTAGGTACAAAATTAGGTTTACCTGCAGATATCGATTTAGAAATTAATGGAAATTACCGTTCAGATTTCGAAACTGTACAAGGAAAACAAAGTGGATTTGCTTTTCTAGACCTTGGAATGCGTAAAAAAATATTAAAAGGAAAAATAGTCGCTAATCTCGGTATTCGTGATGTTTTTGCTTCTAGAATTCAGGAAAACTTTGTAAACCAACCTACTTTCGAAACCTATAATTTTGGACAACGTGGACGCTTTTTTACATTTGGATTAAGCTACGCTTTTGGTAAAGGTGAAGCAGTAACTTATTCTGGACGCAGAAGATAAGATTGACCTGTTTATCGTTAACGGACAAAGTGTGACGAGTCTACCCGCCGAATCATCTCTTATTTAATCTAAAATTATAATAAAAAAGGACCTGATCACTTAAACATTTCTTAGTATTTTGCTCTATAATTTATATATCCTGATTTATATCAATACTACAAATAATATTATAGGCAATACAGTATGAAATACATCATAACGGAAGAAGATTTAAAAAAAAGAAGTCATGGGATGTCTTTTGATTTTGTGAATGCCGACTTTTTACATTTCATTGAAAAAGAAAAAGAACTTAATAATCCTTTTTTAAGTGTTGCTAATATTAAACAACTGGAAAATGATACGTTAAAGAATATCAAATCGAATATTTATACTTTTGGTATTCTCGGAGTACTATCTTTTAGTTATGGGGTATATGTGTTTTTTACATTCGCGCCCAGAGTAGCTATTAATTTATACACACAGTTTCCTTTTATAGAAAATGGTTCTATTCCTATTGTTCTTGGTCTATCATTAATAATAGGCTGTGTATATAGTTATTCTAAAAGGAAAGATATTTTGATCACAAAAGTGAAATCAAAGATTATTGAACATCTAAAAAAGGTACAAAGGGAGAAATCCATTGTGACCGAAAAAAAGAAAAGAAATACGAATCTACAACCTAAGAAAAAGCGCAAAAAGAAAAGGTGAAAATTATTATAATAATATTAAAGTAATTCATCTACATTCTATTTGATAAAACATACCCGTCATTTTCACGTCATTTGTGTAATGTCGTGTTTTCAAGTAATAGATAACTATAGTTTTGTCCTTATTGATTTAAACAATAGTTATGAATACAACTGAAAGAAGATATGACCTTGATTGGTGGCGTGTAATCTCCATCTTTTTAGTTTTTTTACATCATATAGGAATGCCATTTAACGGTGATGACTTTCACATTATGAATACCGAATCTAGTAAACTGTTAGATGATATTATGGTATTTTTCGAACAATTTAGATTACCATTATTATTCATTATTTCGGGAACAGGAACAGTATTTGCATTTTCTAAACGTAACTGGATTCAGTTTACTAAGGAACGTACAATCCGACTTCTAATTCCATTAATTTTTGGAGTATTAGTAATTGTACCTCCACAAACTTATATAGAAAATATTGGATCTTATTCTTCGTATTTAGATTTTTATAAAAATATCTTAGAACATTTAGAAGTAAATCATCTATGGTTTATAGAAAATCTATTTTACTTATCTATTGGCTGTATTCCGATTATTATTTGGGCAAAATCTTCTTATGCTAAACCATTCAAAACGTTGTTAGATACATTTTGTGCTAAACCTTTAGGAATGTTTCTTTTAGTGTTACCGTTAATCATTATTAAAATAGTAGCTAAACATTATTTTCCTGAAGATGATAAATCTATAACAAACCTCTCCTCTACATTATATTACGGATATTTTTTTCTTGCTGGTATTATCATAGCAAGTAAACCAACATTATGGGATTCATTAAAAAAATACCGCAAATGCAATGCATGTATAGCATTTATGGCTACACTATTATTTTATATATATTATTTTCTTCCCAATAATATAGCTGCAACTTATTTGGATATTTCCATGCGTTGGGATATTTGGTATGGTTTAACTGTACTTGTAGGTTGGACGATAATAATTACTATGTTAGGATATGGTCAAATTTGGCTACACAAACCAAGTATTTTAGTAAAGATTCTCAATCAGGGCATCTACCCTTTTTACATACTACATCAAACAGTTATTATCGTTATTGGATATTATATATTACAGGAATCATGGAGTATATCTATCAAACTATTAATTCTAGCAATCACATCCTTTATCATCATTATATCTGTATATAAGTTTCTTGTATATCCTTTTAGGATTCCTAGATTTCTTTTCGGAATGAAAAAAAACAAATAATATCTAAAATAGGTTATCAACTATAAGTAAGATATCCTTAGTTTGTCTTATAATGATATTAGACAAACTAAGGATTATTGATAAAATTATATTGTTAGTATCCGAAATATTAATTATCCCAACGTACCATTTCTTTTAAATCAATTGAATTAAACCAATGGCCTCTTAGCATCACTCCTTCTGGTTCTTTCAAGATATCGAGATCATCAAGAGGATTTGATGGAAGTAATATCATATGAGCAGTATAACCGTCTTTTATTTTGCCTACATAATAATTGTTATCGATAAAATTATTGATATATACCCCAGCATTAGCCGTTCCGGCTTTTAAAGCTTCGTAATTTGTTAATCCAGCTTTAACCAAATTTTTCATCTCATCAATTGCAGATTCTCCTGGTGCAGCAGCTGGAAATGCAGTATCTGTGCCTACAAGAATATTAACTCCAGCATTATGAAAATGTTTTACAATTGGAAAGTAAAATTTATAAACTTTCTCTATATAAGGCCTACTCTTTACATCTCTGGACCCATACCAATCAGCTTTATAAATCCTTTGAATTTTAGGATGTAAACTTTTAGTTTCGGGCAATCGTAAAATCGAATCCATTACTTGTGGTTTCCCCCAAGTAAGTTCTATTTTTTCATAAGCAATAATATTTGCAATTAACCATATGTTCTCTTCTGCAGCTTTTGTGGCAAAATCTTTTACTTCTTGCTCATCAAATTCTGTAAACTGAGTATAAATAAATTCCTCGGTATGAGCCATAGATTTTTGACCAATTCGTAATGCATCATGAGCGGTTAAGTTTCTTGGAATATGTCCCATTGCATGAATACCTTCTCTTTTAGCAATTTTCATCATATGTTCAAATTGTGGTATGGTCATTTTCCCGTATATCTTTATAAAATCATATCCTTTTGCCTTGTCTTCGATAATTCGTTCTTCTATTCTATCTAATGTTACTTCTTTATATTGTGGTCTATTCAACTCTTTTACAACTCCACCTCTACCTGCAGTATAAATATCTGGTCCTGTAATTTGCTTATCCTTAATTTGCGCTCTTAGTTTTAAAACCCTCTTTGAGCCTCCCAAATTTAAAACTGTAGTAACACCATTTACAACATATGAACGCATCCATTCTTCTGATTTTTTGCGATGTAAATGAACATGGGTGTCAGTTAAACCTGGGATGAGATATTTTTTATGTTCACCATCAATTATTTTTGCATTATCTGGTATGTTAATATCGTTACTATTACCTAATGCAATAATTTTATCATTTTCTACAATAACTGTTTGTGACATTTTGGTAATAGAATCTTGCATTGTTAATACGTTTACTTTAACAAATGCTTTAATCTGTTCTTGTTCTTTTACTTTATATGTTTGTGCATCTATTGTGAACACGCATATAAAAATCATTATCAAAATAGTATATCTTGTATTTTTCATTAATTGGAATTATAGCTGTTGTTGTAATTAGTAGAGGTTATAGTTTCATGAGCTTTCATCAAGTTTAGTAAACCTGAATCCATATTTTTATTGATCAACCAAAACCCTGAACTTAACAAGGAATTTCCGGTGAAGTTTTGTTCTACTAAAGTCAAATTTTTATTTCTATTAATGATCATAAATCGTTCTCCATAACCATCCGTCCAGATTGTATTTGTATCTGAAGCTGTCCACCACTGATAACCAAACCCATCATATCTTCCATAATTAATATGGTTAGTAGTAAGATCACTATAGGAGGATGTACTTTTTGTAATCCAATCTTCTGATATAATTTGTTTACCATTCCATTTTCCATTATTCGCTACCATAGCACCGATTCTTGCAAAATCACGAGTACTGATATAGATATAATATTGTTTATGCATTGTTTTTTTCTTCGGCATAAACCAAGGGCTTCCCATAATTACATTATCTGAATCAAAATCCTGAAGACCAAGTGGCTTGGCTAAATTATCTTCCATAAACTTTCCAATACTAATACCTGTTTCTTTCATAAAAATGGTGCCTAAAACATTTGCATCAAAATTGTTATTAAAAAAATAAGTTCCTGGTTTATGACTTTCTCTTTTTGGTCGTTGAGTTATTTGATTATCATGCTCACCAGAAGCAGGTAAATAAACACCTGATTTACCCATTAATAAATCCCTTATCGTTGCACTTTTTTCTTGGGTAGTTAAAGGAATAAATTCATCTACTTCAAGTTGAGCAAGTGTTTTATCAAGATTTATTAGTTCTTGATCAACTGCTATTCCATATAACAAACTCAGCATAGCCTTTCTAGTCGAATGTCCATTCATTATTTTGTCAGTAGGCCCATACTCATAAATAACTTTTTCATTCTGCATAACCATTATAGCCCTAGTACGTTTAGGTTTTATGGTAGGAGTTAATATGTTATTTATTTTTTCTGAAACAGGAATGCCATAAGTGAGTGCAGTTTCATAATTTGGTGTGGGATTACTAACTTGTGGAATCAAAAGATATATCACAAGTATTAAAATTATAGTACATACACCTAGTATAATTCGTTTTATTTTTATATTCATTATTTTTTCTTTACTTAATTGATATATTGATTTATACTCATTTTTCTACTTCTGCTATTAGCTTCTTTTACAGATTCTAACATATTATCTAGTGTAGTTCGGTTTAGAAGTTTTCCATTAATAATTACTGACCGAATTGTTTTAGTATTAGTGATATCATCTAAAGGATTCTTTTTTAGTATCACTAAATCTGCATTATAACCAACTTCAATTTTACCAATATTATATTGCATCCATTCGCCAGCATGTACCGTTGTAGACTGTAATACACGAGAATTCGTTAAACCAACTTTATTAAGAGAATGTAATTCTTGATGCAATGAAAAACCAGGAGTAGCGCATGCTACATTAGCATCGGTCCCCGCTACAACTATTACATTATGCTTAATTAATGCTTTGGTCATGATATGATGAGCTTTTACATAGGTTTCCCAATATCCTTTAACCCTTTTTTGAAGTTCAGGGTCGTTTTTTGCATTCAAATTCTCGTAGTAATTATTTCCTGGTGTCCACCCTCTAGTAATACTCGATCCTTCAACAATACCTGGATTAGCATATTCTAAGGGAATTGTTTTGATAAAACTATCTAATTCTAATTTTTGTTTAGGAAAACTTTCCACTAACCATATTGTAGAAGATACTACGATATTTTTTTCTTTAATTTTAATCGCTATAGTATCAGCTCTTTCCTTCAAAAACTGAAGATATTCTTCTGTTTTATTATAATAAACTACACCAAACTCATTCATTGTGTTTTTAACAATCTCTTCTACATGAGCAAGTTGAGACTGTCCAGAATTGTACAAGCCATCTAATCCTACTTCTGGACCTAAATGACCTATCGCCGGTATATTTTGTTTTACAGCTTCATCTACAATAGCCTCATATATTTCTGGATTTAAATTAGTAAGTTTAATTGCATCATAACCTTGTTCTTTAAATTTACGAACTGCTTTGCGCGCTTTTCTTTGACTTGTATAGGATTTTGGTGCTCCAAACCAACTTTTAATCTTTGATATCATACCTTTTTCACTACCAAGTTTTCTAGTTGCTACATAAAGGTTTGGACTCAATGTTCCACTTTTTGCCTCTTCCCTCCATTCTAAATGTGACTTGTCACCGAACATCTCTCCTACGGTAGTAACTCCGTTAGCTAGAAATAATAAAAGATCATTCCTACTTTTCTTTAAGTGTACATGTGTGTCAATAAGACCAGGTATTAAATATTGACCGGTCCCATCGATATTTGTATACTCATTAGTAACATTTGTTCGTTTATCTATTGAAACTATTTTACCTTCTTTGATTAATACTGTTAGACTATCCAACATTTTAGTACAATCTTTAGATAACACACTAATATTGGTAATTGCTAATGGAGAATTAATAGAATTAAAAATTGAGGTATTAACAAGCTCTGTTTTTGCTCCTTGGTGTTGATTGATTTTCGAATTAACTCGGATACAAGAACCAATACTAATTACTAATATAGCTAGTACTGTTCCCAAAACCCATTTTTTGATTAATGTTTTTTTCATTTGTTTTGATGAATTTTAAATTGACTATTAAAACAACAAAACAACTGTAAAATGAGTAATGATGGGTCTCTCTGCTTCTAAAGAGACAAGAAAATGAGATTAATTTTGATTTATTTTAAACTCTGATGGAGATTGGCCTGTTTCTTTCTTAAATAACCTATAAAAGCTCGCTTTAGATTTAAATCCACATTCATAAGCAATTCCTTCTATTGTATAATCTTTATATAATGGTAATGCTATTAATTGTTTAAACTCTTTAATCCTATAGCTATTCACAAAATTATAGAAGGAAATTTCTAAATACTGATTTAACAAAGCTGATAATTTCTTGTCTGTAATATGAATTCCGGATGCTAACTTACTAAGTGTTAAATCTTCATCTAAATAAGGTTTTTCTTTTTCCATAAATTCTACAAGCAATTTTTCGAAAGAAGAAAACTCAGATTCTAATTTTTCATTGATCATTTTCTTTCTATCCTTGCTACCTATAGAACTATCTAATAAAAAATATGGCACCAATACTTTAGATTGCTTAACGCCATAATACAATCCATAACAAACAGAAATAGAGGTTAATAACATAATCAAATTTTGAGTCCTCCATCTCAAATAGCCAAATAGCATTTGATATCCAACAAAAAACAGATCAATAAAAATAATAATAAATGGAGCTATTAAAAGGTATCGTACCCAAATAAAATTATTATGCTCGATATGAGAATAATTACATTTTAATGCTTTTTTAAACTTATCAAAAGTTCTAAAACTGATATAGATATATATTAAATAAATAATATCTAATAACGGTCGCTTGATAAAAAGATATTGTTGAATAACATCGATATAGTCTACAAAATATTCTCCCGAAACCATTGCTATCTTGTATGGAGCAGAAATTAGAATAACAAAAACAATAAAAGGAGTTAAATGAATAATTCCATTTTTTAACACCTTTTTATCATCTAAAAATAGGGATTGAATATATAAAAGTAACAAAGGTCCAAGTGCCAATTTTACTCCATACACAATTAAAAAACTGATGTCTAGTAATATCTCGATATTATGTATCGAAGCATACGATTCTAACAAAACGAAAACCAATAATGCAAAAAATACAATCAAAATTGATTTATGAAGTCCTTTATCCTTTGATTTATAAAAAATATAGATATAAATGCACGAAAAAAGCATTCCAATGATAAAAAGAAAATCGTAAACTAATTTCACTTATAAAGTTTATACCAAATATAAGTAGTAAATATTTTTAAACCCATATAATTTTATCATTAGGTTTATTCGAAATATTGTATTATTAATTAAGAATTTTTCTTTCTATAAGACGACGGTGTTACACCTTCAAATTTTTTAAATGCACTATTAAAAGAAGAAAGACTGCTAAAACCTGTATCAAAAGCTATGGAAGAAATTGTGTACTTATCTCCAACATTTAACAGCTTATTTTTAGCTTCCTGAATCCTGTAATGGTTGATATAATCATTAAAGTTTTTATTAGAATATTGATTAATCGCAGATGATGTTTGCTGTACACTTTTTCCGAGCAACTTACTCAATTTTATCAATGAAAGATCTGGTTCTAAATATAATTTTGTGTTCATTAGTTTTGATATTTCATCAAATAATGAATAATCATCATTTACATTAAAAGCATTACCGTTTAAATCTGTAGCCTTTAGTTGAAATGCCTTGTAACTCAAGAAATATATAATTATAGAATATACTACAGGTCCAATAATATAGGGAACTGATTCATCCAATATATTTAATACATATGTTATCCAAATAATTATAAAACCAAATGCCAAAAGGTGCAACCAATCAAATATAGCTTTATGAGATTTAGTTATTTTAACCGATTGATATCGATTCTTTATTTTTTTTATAACAATCCATCCTAAGAGGATATAAAGTGCAAAATGCAGATAAATAAATACCAAACCACTACCAAATATTAAAATAACAAAATCACTTGTTTCATACCATTCTTTAGTAACTAAGAGACTAGCAAAAAACACTAAAAGGAATGGAATAATTTCTATAAAATAATACTTAGGAAGTTTAAAGCCTGGAACAGTCATTCCCAAAATATACCATCTAAAAAAAGGTCCTATTAATAATAAAAAAGCCAATCCTATAAATATAAAAATAGGCTCCAAGTTATTACCAAAATTAAGCATTACAGATTTACCAATCCGGAAAGCCATAAATACTAAAATCAGTCCAAGTAATAAATTAGTAAGCGTTTTTTTCTTTTTAAAACCTATCAAATAAAAAGCGAACAATATTCCGTGCAAGAGTCCTGCGCTGCTAAGTATAATAAGTAAGATATCGGAAAAATTCAATGGACTTTTTTTTCAAATGTAGGGATATTTCATATTCCAATGAAGTATATCCTATATAGAATAAGTTTCTATATAGGATATATAATAACTAGCTGTTTTCTTTTGATTTCTTTTTTGCATACGAAGTAAGGCTTGTTAAACTAATAAAACGACCTATTTTTCCTTGCATAGCTGCAATAATCCCATGTTTTGCAATTAATACTCTAGACATAGGTTGCTTATCCTTAGTATACATTTGATCAATAAGTCCTCTAGCCTTTTCTGAACCTTGTTCATGATATGTTTTTAAAACTTTTACGGCATTTTCTTCTCCTGTAACTTTTCTAAATTTAGGCTTATAGCCCAATTCAGTAATCATTGACTCTGCTAGAACCCAAGTAGACCAAGGATTTTGACCGGTAATCAAATTTTTATCTTTACTTATGTTTTCTAGATACATCGTCCCTTCATTAAAAACACCTCCTTGATCAACTAATTTATCTTGTAAAAGAAATGGGAATATTGTTTTTGCATCCGATATCAATAACAATTCTTCTGCATTAGTGAATCCACTAACTTTTTTATTCTCTAGTAAATGCTTCCCGGTATTAAGCGTAACATTTACTAAAGCGGCTGGACCATGACATACGGCTCCGACTACTTTGTTATTTTCATATAAGTTTCTGACTATAGCTTGTATTGACTCGTTGTCTGGAAAATCAAACATAGCTCCTTTACCTCCTGCAAAAAATACCGCCTCATATAGATCAGGGTCAATCTTATCTACAGGAATTGTATACTTAACTTTAAGTTGAGCAACACTATCATTAAGAAACGCGTAATCAAATTCTCCCATATCTTCAGCATCTATGACTACAGGAGGTTCTCCTCCTAAAGGACTTGCTATATCAACATCAAAACCATTTGCCTGAAAAACATAATACGCTCTAGATAATTCGGTCAATTCATAACCGGTACTTTTTTCAGTATTCCCCATTACATTCGTACTAGTAACGATTGCTAGAATCTTTCCACGCTTATCAATTTTGTTTTTTGATAAATAAGGTAAATCAGACATCTGAGTTGATGTAATGTCTTTCATATTTTCCGATGACGGTATTAACCCCATAAACCACCACCCAAAAATGAATAGAGAAATAATAATACTCCCAAAGGAGATAAGAATCCATTTAAAAATTTTATACTTTTTGAACATGCTATTTGTTTTAAAATTATAGCACGAAATAATAGTAAATACTAGACAAAATATGTCGAAATTATAATTCCGTCAGAGTATATTATACTTTTAAATGGTATTCAACTTAATCAATAAGCTCCGTAATTACTTACGAAGCTTATCTTACAAAACTAATTAATTACATAAAACTCATAAGAGCATATTTAACACAAATTAATTAGACGTAACATTAAAATTGCAAACACCTTTTTTGAGATTTACTATTGTAGAAAACATCTTTATATAATAACTACGTTTATTCATCCTTTTCTTGGTCCTTTGTCTGGAGGAAAAGGTCTTCTCGATCTTTTCTGTTCTTTAAATTCACCCATTAAACATCTGCTGATATAAGGAAAGCTTTCTGTAACTAAATAAATATAATTTCCATTATGTATAATTCCATTACATTCATCTAAATCTCCATAACCCGCTACATATTCGAAATCTGATCCATAGGTACCATCGTGATGACCACCAATAGAAATATCCATACGAGTCATAGGATTTTCATAGCTACAATCTTCTCCTTCTCTTGTTCCTTTTAAAAGTTTATAACTAGGTTTATATATTCCACTTTTAGAATAATATATTGGGTATCCATCGTGAGCAAATCCAATGTGCACCAAATCTTTTCCTGTATCAAAATCAGCAATAATAGAAGTTGGAGTACCGTGATAATGATACGCTCCAGTAGGTTGTACATGCGCGTGATTAAAATCCAAACCTAAATCAATTACATCTTGTAATGCTTCTACTCTGTAATTTTCTCCACTCTCACATTCTACTACTTCTGCAGTTCCCGGTTCGAATTTAATACCATTTAGAGCCACACCTGGTTCTCTTACCCAAACAGCCTTACCGGTATATATTGGATTTAAGGGAAAACTATATGTTTTTTCTTGCGCTTTAATCTTATTTGGATTTCCAGAGTTTGGAAAATCACCTGTTTTATGGTTCGGAAGCGCATTAGTAACCATAATTCTTTTATTCTTAGATACAGTCACTTTGGTTTTTGTGCCATATTTTTCATTAATCAATGAATATGAATCAAAATAATCTACTGCATCTTGATGAGTATGATTGAAGCCATCATGAGAATGACTTGTTTTTTTGAATTGTATATCACTACAACTAATTATAACAATGTTCATGGTAATTAACAAGGAAGGAATTTTAAACTTTTTCATATTTTGTTTATTCTTCTTTTTAATGATTATCTAAAGCTCTTATGATTATTTGGATGTTGTTTTAAACCAAAAATCTATAGCAGGTACGGATTCGGTTTTTCTGCCTTTTGACCTACCTTGATCTCCTCCTCCTGGACCATTCCCAGATCTTCCTTGGGGAGCGCCACCATTAGATCTTCCTCCACCTCTTCTGCCACCTCCTCGAACAGAAGCTTGTTGCGTAGGTCTAGTTCTTTCCGAATTATCTCGAGACATCTCAACTGTTTTTACACCTATAGAAAGCTTATTAAAATTAATACCAGATTTTACGTTGATTTTATTATTAGGAATTTTTAAATAATAAATAAAACTGTTTCTTTCTTCATTAACTGCTAAATTGATCGTAATACCTTCATTGTTAAGAAGTGTATTAAACTCTTTAGTTTTATCATAATATTGATACAATGCTTTTTGTGGTGTATTGTTTTTTAGCCTATATCCTATTTGACGTATTATACTATCATTATCAGGAAATTCTCTAGTTTCATTAGGCCTATCCTTATTTCTTCTTGGAGGTCGTTGATTATTGGCTATTGGATAGGTAATAAATACATTCTTTTTCTTTTTACCTTTCGTATCAAAATATACATTTATTCCTTGACGTAGTATAGATGTTGCAACTTTAGAATCAATCGTTTCAATAGTAAGGTATACGTATACTTCGTCGGTATATATTTGATAAGTTTCGGTATTATTAATTACTGTAGTTGTGTCTATCACAACATCCGCGTATAAAGAAATTGCGAATAATGATTTCATTATAAAGATACAAATGAGTACCAAAATTTTATTTTTCATAGTTAATTATTTTGAAGGTGCTAGTGGTTCTATTTTTGGGTATATAGAAATTCTTATTAGTATGGTAAGTAGTGTTATACTTAGAATAATCAATAACCATATGTTTTTTATTGATCGTTTATCTTTTATAAATGATTGTGTGTCCATTTCAAAAGAATCAACAAAAGTGTTTATTGTATTTTTAATCAATTCAAAATTGGTTGATTCACTCTTAAAAGAAGAAAGATTTATAACTAACTCATATGGATTAACTGGATTAGAAAGCGTATGTATACAGATACTCCCTATAAAAGTAATAATACAGATTGTTGTTATTAATATGATTTGTTTCATAATCTGTTGATTTGAAATTACACATTAATGACTAAAAAAAACAAGAGAAGTTTAATCACAAAATTGCATTTTCTATGAAATGCTATTCATTTTCTGCGAAATGAAGATTATATTAAGTAATTACTTAGTTAGATAAGTTACCTATCTAATGGTTGACACAATTTTTTATAGAATCAACTTTCATTTTTTAAAGATTCATAATCTTTTTTTATTGAATAATACAATTGGGAGTTTTCTAAGTTTTTGATATAGAAAAAGTAAATGTACTGCCAGTTCCCTTAGAAGAAATAACCGAAATATCACCACCTAAATTCCTAACTATTTTCTTTACAGTAGCCAAGCCAATACCAGTACCAACATTGCCATCTCTATCTTCTACTCCTACTACCGTAAAAAGATCAAATATTTTATCTAAAAAATCTTTTGGGATTCCATCACCATTATCCTTTACAGAGAAAATGTAAAAATTTTCTTCTTCCTTAAGTGTTATATCTATTACGATCTCAGATTTTGAATTATACTTAATTGCATTTGTAAGTAAATTAATCAGTACCTGCATTAAAGCTGTTTTATTAGCAAAAATTTGATTTACATCAGAATAAAGATTAAAATCAACTTTATGTTCAGAATCGGTTATTTTCTTTAATTCTTCTAATAAAAGATCAATGTCAATCTCTTCTTCATTATTTTTTACAATATCATCACTTTTATAAAACTTAAGAATACCATCTATATAATCTCTAAGCGAATAGGAAGAAGTCCTTAGATATTCCAAATATTGTAGTGATTCAGCATTAAGGTTATCTTTATTATCATCTTCTAAAAGTTCCGTAAGAGAAATGATATTAGCCAAGGGAGACTTCAGGTCATGGGAAACTACACTTGCGAACTTTTTAAGATCTTCATTTCTTTTCTCCAATTTATCACGGAGTTGGGTTAGTTTTAGATTCTGATATCGTTGTTCAAATAAACTGACTACTTGCTTAGACATTGCAAGCAATGCATTTTTTTGTTCAAGTGTTAATTCTCGTGGCTTAACATCATAAACACACAAAGTGCCTAATTTAAAACCTTCTGAATCAATTAACGGTGCACCAGCATAAAAAACAGCCTGATGCTCAGTTACAAGAGGATTTCCATCAAAACGTTCGTCTTCTCTAGAATCTTTAATTATTGTAATAGGATCATCCGAATTGATAGCATGTCCACAAAATGAAATTTCGCGAGGTGATTCACTAAAAGGAATTCCATGATGAGACTTTAAAAAATTACGTTCTTTATCTAAAAGTGTTATTAACGAAATGGGTACATCGCAGATATACGACATTATTGAAGTAATATTGTCATAGCTCTCTTCTGGTAAAGTATCTAATAAATCATACTTTTCTACAGCAGCTTGTCGAAACTTTTCATTTTTAGGTAATATAGGTGCTATCATTGGGGTAAATCTAAAAAAATAATCTGATTCTAATTATTTGTAAAACCAAATAAACTATCTGGTTTAATAGTACAAAAGTCGTAATATTTTTGTTTTTCTTACCATAGATCAATTATTAACCGCATATTTATTTTGAAATTTGTAAAAATAATTTCGAAAAACAAAGTCTAATCAACATATATAACAATAAAAATCATGAGGAATTTTGAATTATACGTACCTACTAAAGTGATTTTTGGTAAAGGAGAGATTAAGAAGTTAAGTAATGAAATACCAAAAGACAAGAAGGTTTTATTATTATACGGTGGAGGAAGTATTAAAAAAAACGGTGTCTATGATCAGGTAACTGCTGCTCTTAAAGAACATACAGTAATAGAGTTTTCTGGGATTGAAGCTAATCCAGAATATACAACCTTATTAAAAGCTCTAGAAGTAATTAAAACTAAAGACATCGGGTATATGCTTGCCGTTGGTGGTGGCTCAGTCATAGATGGAACTAAATTTTTATCTTCTGCAGCTCTTTATGAAGGTGATAATCCCTGGGATATATTAGCCAAAAGAATAAGAACTCTAAAAGGATTACCATTTGGAACTGTATTAACACTACCTGCAACCGGAAGTGAAATGAATAGCGGTGCGGTTGTTAGTAGATCAGAAACTAATGAAAAAATGGTTATGGGAGGACCTGGATTATTTCCTGAGTTTTCTATTTGTGACCCAACGGTAGTCCACAGTATACCTAAAAGACAATTGGCTAATGGTATAGCTGACGCATATACACATGTTTTAGAACAATATATGACGTATCCAGCAGACGCACCTCTACAAGATCGTTTCTCGGAAGGAATTTTACAAACATTAATTGAAATAGCACCTTCCGTAATAAAAGATCCTAGTGACTACACCGCTGCATCTAATTTTATGTGGTGTTGTACAATGGCATTGAACGGTTATATTCAAAAAGGGGTTCCTACCGATTGGAGTGTTCATATGATAGCACACGAGCTTACAGCTTTTTACGGTATTGATCACGCAAGAACATTAGCTGTCATATTACCTAGTGCATACACCAAAAAATTCGAGCATAAAAAAGAAAAGTTAGCTCAATATGCTGAACGTATTTTTAACGTTACAGAAGGTAGTACGGAAGAAAGAGCTAGAGAAGCTATAAAAAGAACTGAAGGCTTTTATCAATCATTAGGAATAGATACCAGATTAAGAGATTATACTGATGATTACGAAGGTTTTTCTAAAAAAGTGGCAAAAAACCTTACAGATCATGGTATGACTGCTTTGGGAGAACATCAAGATATTACGCCAGAAGTTGCAGCCGAAATAGTGGAAATGGCATATTAAATACATGTACATAGATAAACACAGTTAATTATTTTAAAAGATGTTAACTGTGTTTATTTAAAGTGTTACTTCAAGATTAATTTATTTTTCATTGAAATAATTTAATCTTATAATACTGTTCATAAAGCACAATATTGTTATAATAATCATTAAAAAAAACGGAGTCTTCGGAATATTATTGAAAAATGAACCAAACATACTGAAATTATGTTCTGGAAAATTGTGAAGAGATCCTATTGCAATAAATAGTAAAATTGAACAAGCAACAATAACAATTTTAAAAGACCAAAAAGAGGACTTTTTAGTATTTTGCAGAACATCAACTTTCTTCATTAATTTATTGATAAAATCATCCGAAGTTTCTACTGTACTTTTTTCTAATATTTTTTTTACATTTTCTTCTTTCATAATAAGTTATTTAAATCATCTCCTAATAACCTTTTTAGCTGGAAATGCATATTTTCTCTCCCTCTATATAAATCTACCTTAATTTTAGAGGTTTTAAATCCTGTAACCTTTTCAATTTCCTTTATTTTATATTCACATAAATAAAAGAGACGGAGTACTAATGCCTCATCCGGGCGCAATTGCTGTAATGCTAAATTTATAAATCTTTTTTGATCAGCTTCATCCATTGCATTTTTTTCTACCAATGAAATTATAAAACCACTCTCTAATTCATCAATATTTATACTATTCTTTCTCTTCTTTAATTCATTATAACTGGTATTAATCACTATACGATATAGCCAAGTAGAAAACGACGATTTGAACCGAAATGTGTGCAACTTATTATATACTTTTAAAAACACTTCTTGTAAAACATCTTCTGCAATAACTTGATTTTTAAGTATTGAAATAGCAAGTGATAGTGATACATCTTTATAGACATACACGAGTTGTCTAAAAGCTGATGCATCACCATCATTTATTCTACGAATTAGATCGTATTCTTGCTTGTATTGACTATTTCTCAAGTCTTTTTCTTATAAAATGAGCAACAATCAATCCAGTAGCTCCAAAAATTAAAATGGTACCCCAAATCAATAAATCCGCGGCATCTTCAGATAAATTAAATGTTGTAAATAACGAGGATACAAATAATCCAATACCTAAACCAAAAATGATACAGCCAATATCTAAATATTTCAATTTATTATTCTTTTGATCTATATATATTCCTTTTTCTATTAATGTCTTCTTTATTAAATACGTATATCTAGCAATTATGAATACAATCAATACAATAGCTATTATCATTGTTATGAATACAAATACTTCGTTTAAATCTTTCATTTATCTTATATTAAAAATGTTCTCCTAAAAATTTCTCTATTGTTTCCAGTAAAGGAAATAAATTATCTGAATTTGCAAAAATCACAAAACCATATTTTTGGTCAGGAACAAACATCGCATATGCCTGAAAATCATGATTGTTACCTGTATGCAAATGCATCAGTCCATTGGGAGTAGGTTTTTGAGCAAAACCAAGACCCCAACCAGTTTGACCGGTTTCTTTTAACAACTTATTATCAGGTTTAAAATGATTATGTTCCCGTAGCATTTGATCACGTGTAGTCACCTTAATATTTTTCGGGTTCATCATTTCGATTAAAAACAATGCATAATCTTCTGCATCTGAGTGCAAACTAAAACCAGGACCAACTTTTTTGTATTTATTAATTTCTGGATTTGTTTTTCCTTTTATATGGCCATTTGCAACATCTTCATTATAGATGTTGTTCCAAGTATATATACTTCTATCCATACCGATGGGATGCGCAGCTTCTTTTAAAAATAAAGAATCCAATTTGCTCCCCCATCCTATCCCTAACTTAGTACCAAAAGCTGCGCCCAAATGTTGATAAGCTTCTCCAGAATATGAAAAATCTGTACCCGGTTTGAATTTAATTTCAATTGGCTTTCCTTTTACCCAATTAGGAATACCAGAACCGTGGGATAAAATAATTCTTGGAGTTAAAATCTTATAATCCTCAAATGAGTCTTTATGAATAACTCCTTCAGGAAATATAGGTTCTAGATACGAATATATTGGTTCATCCAAATCCAAAACTCCTTTTTCTACCATTTTCATTAAAAAATATGCGAAAAGAGGTTTTGAAAGAGATGCTCCTTCAAAGATGGTTCTTTTTGTAACCGGTTTCTTAGTTTTAAGATTTGCAAAACCAAATGTATTATGATATACAATAGTGTTATCATTTATTATGGCTATAGAAAGACCAGGTAAATCAATAGAATCCATAGCTTTTTTAATATGCTTATTTAATAAAGCAACATCAATAACTCTTCCATCCGGTACTCGTATTGTTTTACTACTCTTTTGTCCAAAGGACATTGGTATAGATATTAAATAAAAAATCAATATCCATAGTTTTACTGTTCGTTTTGATAAAATCATTTTGATCAATTTAAAATGTGATTATTTTTTTGATTGTGAATTCACATGTATTGGACAAAATGATTTTAAAAAAGGTTACAAATTTATTTTTAAACTAAAAATAACATAGAAAAAGGCAATAGAATTAATTACATTATTTGGCCATTATTTTTATAGAATATTTGTATAAATTCTCATCCAACTAACTTAATAAATGGTTATTACTCAGCCTTAATATGGTCTTCCCTTTCATTTAAAAAAAACACAAAATAATTTTAAATTACTGTTGAAATTTAAGTTAAATTTAAGTCAATTAACCATTTAAATTAACACAAATGAATTTAAAACTCAAGTTATTAACAGCCTTTCTTGTGGTCTCTTTTATGACTCAAGCTCAACAAACCGGAACGAAAGCATTTTACCATGGAAAAGTATCCTCGGTAGAATACGTATCGTCAATCGCATCAAGGCCTAACGATCTTATTGCACCAGATAATTCTGTCAGGGAAGCTAAGGATAAAAGATCATTAGGAAATCAAATTACCTCGGGTAAAGACCCACAAACTGAAAATGATTATTTCTTCAGAAACAAAAACAAAATGGAGCAAAGTGTTCAACGAGCTCCTGCTAGTCTTGTTTTTGATACGTATTCATCGAATTCTCAACCAACTGACCCTTCTATTGCTGTAGGTCCAAATCATGTTTTTGTCGTTTACAACACTGGTTTTATGATTTATGATAAATCTGGTAATCAGTTAGTAGGACAAACATCTCCTAATCCTGCAATTTTTCCGTCAGGTGGTTGTTGTGACCTTACTGCTTCTTACGACAATGCAGCTGACAGATGGGTTCTTTCATTTTTGGGATCTGGTGCTCAAGTAGCAGTTTCTGATGGTCCAAATCCTGTAACTTCTGGATGGTTTGTATATAACATATCAGGAATACAAGACTATCAAAAGTTATCTGTTTGGAGTGATGGGTATTATATCACTGAAAATACAGGTGGAACTAATAAATTATGGGCACTAGAAAGAGATGCTATGTTAGCAGGAGATCCTAATGCGCAAATTCTAGGTTTTAATCTTCCTGGCATAGTGACTAGTGGTTTTTTTAGTCCACAAGCTTTGAATGTTACCAATGGCAATTTACCGGCGCCCGGAGGTGCCACAATTCTATATTTACAGGATAATGCTTGGAATGGCGTATCGGTAGATCATATAAAGGTATGGACTGCTGATGTAGATTGGAATAATCCTAATAATTCTACAGTTTCTAACCCACAAGAAATTGTTACAACTCCTTTTATTAGTGTTTTTGATGGAGGAAGCTTTGTTAATTTGTCGCAACCAGGAGGAGGTACTTCTATCGATGCTTTACAGGCAACAATAATGAATCAAGCACAATTTAGAAAATTTGCAACTCATAACTCTGCAGTATTCAATTTTGTGGTAGATGCAGATGCTAGTTCTGGAGAATTAGCAGCAATTCGTTGGTATGAATTTAGACAAAGTGGTGATAATCAACCTTGGTCATTATATCAAGAAGGTACTTATACAGCGCCAGATGGAAGACATGCTTGGCATGCTAGTTTAGCAATGGATGGTCAAGGAAATATTGGTATGGGATATACTTCTATGTCTGGTCCTACTACTCCATCGACGGTAAGAGTTAGTTCTTATTTCACAGGTAGATTAAGTTCTGATCCTTTAGGAACTATGACTACAGCAGAAGAACTTATTGCTAATGGATCAGGTAATATTCCTGGAACACGTTATGGTGATTATAGTAAAATTGATGTAGATCCATCAGACGATTCTTCATTTTGGTTTATTAATGAATATGTAAATGGTAGTAGAACTGGTGTAGTAGGAAAATTTCAGATTGAAGCTGGAGTTCCGGATACGCAAGCTCCTACCGACCCTACAAATGTAGTTGCTAGCAATATTACAGCTGGTAGTGCTATTCTTAACTGGACTGCTTCTACTGATAATGTAGGTGTAGCTAGATATACTATTTCGATTGATGGGACTGTAGTAGGAACTTCTACAACTACAGACTTTAATGTTACAGGTCTTTCTCCTCTAACTTCATACGCCGTTTCTGTATCTGCAGAAGATGCTGCTGGTAATGTTTCTGGAAATGGAACTACTACGTTTACCACTATCGATGGTAGTACAACTGTTTATTGTGATTCTGCTAGTACTAACGTAAATGATGAATTTATCAGTAATGTGCAATTGAATACAATTAATAATACTTCTGGAGCTCAGTTTTATTCAGATTTTAGTGGTATTTCTACTGATTTAAATGAAGGTCAAACCTATACGGTTTCTGTAACTCCTACTTGGACTGGAACTGTATATGCAGAGGGATATTCAGTTTGGATAGATTATAATAACAACGGAGATTTTGATGATACAGGAGAACTTGTTTGGTCTAAATCCCCATCTACAGACAGTAGTAATAGTGGGTCTTTTACTGTACCTAGTGGAACTTCTGAAACTTCTGTAAGAATGAGGGTTTCTATGAAATACAATGCGATTCCAACTTCTTGTGAGACTTTTACTTATGGAGAAGTAGAAGATTATACAATTAACCTTAGCGCCGATGGAAGCGGTGGTGGTAATATACCACCAACTGGCTATTGTGATTCTAATGGACAAATAACTAGCGATGAATACATTTCTAACGTACAAATAGGAAGTATCAATAATACAACTACAGCTGAGGCCGGTGGATATGGAGATTATACAGCTATAACAACAAATTTAAGTAATACCAACACTATTACTATTACACCAACTTGGACCGGAACAATTTACAACGAGGGATATGCTGTTTGGATAGATTATAATCGAGATGGTGATTTTGATGATTCGAATGAATTAGTTTGGTCAAAAAGCCCTTCTACAGATGCTGTTAATACTGGTAGTTTTACTGTACCATCTGGAGCATCTGCTGGAGCTACCCGTATGCGAGTATCAATGAAATATAATGGGATACCTTCAACATGTGAATCATTTAGATATGGAGAGGTTGAAGATTATGTAGTAGTTATAGGAGCTTCTAGCCGTGATGAATTAGTTTCTTTTACAAGAATAGCAGATAAGAGTATCCAGCTTTATCCTATTCCTGCTACTTCGACATTGAACATTGAGATTAATGAAGGAAAGTATGATGAGATCATTATGATTTCTTCTAATGGTTCTATTGTAAAGAAAATAAATCCAGAAAAATCTTCTTTCGGAATTGATATTTCTCAATTCGCTGATGGACTATATTTTGTGAGATTTACTAATTCTAATGGATTAGCTATTACAAAAAGATTCCTTGTTAAAAAGTAATAAATAATATTTATTAGCCAATAAGTATTAGAAAAGGCCGTCGTCACTATGATCGATGGCCTTTTTGTTATTTAAATAAAATTTATCTCCATTGAAGAAGAGATAAACCTATTCCAAAAGTTGTTTGATTATGATTATAATCTATTAAGCTTTCACCATATCCATGAAAAAATTGCGCATGAACTTGTAGTTGATCTAGAACTTTAATAGCGTAATCAAACCGGATACTCCCTCTGTTTTTATTCCCACCGCGTAAAGAATGTTTTGCTAAAAAACTAATATCGTGTCTACCTCTTGAGAAAACTGTTAGAAATTCAGTTCTACCAACATAATCCTCTATTCCAGGGTTATTATCTTCTATCCTATCTTCTGGTAATCTCCACCAAGGCCTTAGAACGAAACTCCATGAAGGTGTTTCCCAACCGAACTGCAATACAATTCTATTCCAGCTTCTAGATAAAGGATTCGATCTTCCATTACTTTGATGATTAATTCCTATTCCAGCAAATACACCATTCAAACCAAGAATTTTATACGCTGTAGGAAATACTAACATTACTTCAGGCTCATAATTTGTTTCTCTAAACGGTCTAGAAATATTTGCACTATATAATTGCCATCTAGAAGATTGTGTATATCCCACCCAAACATCACCTCCTATTCTTTTACCAAAAAGATTTCTTACAGCTCTGGTTTTAAAACTTAATTGAAACTTTAACTCTGTATCCGAAAAATCAGATGACTCTTCTGCTAAATTAAGTGGGTTATCACTGGTCGGAAAATTATTAATATCAGTTGTATAATTAGCTACTAAAAAATAAACCGGTTTATAAGGTTCAATTTTAAAACGTTTAATGCTGTCTCCTTTAATTTGCCATCTTTTAGATAAGCTTCCTTCAGAATCTTTCTTAACTACTTGACCATAATTAAAAGAAAACATAAGAACCGATATTATTGTAGTAGTTATTACTTTCCTAAAGTCTTTATCCATTAATTCTACCACTTTTTTCAAATTTATAAAAAAGCCAGTAAGCATTGAGATCTTACTGGCTTTAAATCAATCTTTTTATAAAAATCTATTTCTCTATTCCTTCTAGATCAAGCATAAAAGCATACTCTAACGCCACACTTTTATATCTTTCGAAACGCCCAGAAGCACCTCCGTGTCCAGTTTCCATATCACAATCCATAATCAAAAGATTATCATCTGTTTTAAGTTCTCTAAGCTTAGCTATCCATTTCGCTGGTTCCCAATACTGTACTTGACTATCCCAGTATCCAGTTGTTATTAATATATTAGGATAATCTTTTGCTTCTACATTATCATAAGGCGAATATGATTTCATATAATCATAATATTCTTTGTTCTTAGGATTTCCCCATTCATCAAATTCAAATGTTGTTAAAGGGATTGTTTCATCCATCATAGTAGATACTACATCTACAAATGGTACCGCTGCAACGACACCATTCCAAAGCTCTGGTTTCATATTTAAAACAGCTCCCATAAGTAGACCTCCTGCACTACCGCCTAAGGCATACATATGATCAGAACTGGTATACCCTTCTTTTACTAAATAATCTCCAACATCTATAAAATCAGTAAATGTATTTTTCTTTTTAAGAAGTTTTCCATCTTCATACCAATATCTGCCCATTTCCTGACCTCCTCTAATATGAGCCATGGCAAAAACAAAACCTCGGTCTAACAAACTTAATCTAGTAGAACTAAATCTTGGTTCTGTACTACTTCCATAAGAACCATAAGAATATAATAAAAGTGGTGTACTAGCATTTTTTTGTATTCCTTTTTTATAAACAAGAGATATAGGAACTTTTACACCATCGCTAGCTGTTGCATATAAACGTTCTGATACATAATTGTCCTTAGAAAAATTAGAATCTAATACTTCTTGTTCTTTTAAAACAGTTTGCTCCTTGGTATCCATATTATAATCAATAACGCTATTAGGAGTTGTTAACGATGTATAACTATAACGTACAATATTTGTGTCAAAATCCATATTAACACTAGTTCTGGAAAAATATGCTGGATCATTAAAAGAAATATAATGATCATCATTACCATCCCATTTTCTTACTCTGATAGTACTAAGACCATTTTTTCGTTCACTCAGCACTAGATGATTTTTAAAAGCAGTAAAACCCTGTAACAAAACATCATCTCTATGTGGTATCACATCCACCCAATTCTCTTTTGTTGTAGCATTTACTGGTGTTTTTACTAATTTAAAATTTTTCGCATTCAGGTTAGTATTTATATAAAAATGATCTCCAAAATGAGCCACATCGTACTCGAGGTCTCTTTCTCTTGGTTGGATTACCTTCCAAGTACCATTAGGGGTATCTGCATCTAAATATCTGTATTCTGTAGACAACGTTTGATAGCTCCCACTAATAATATATTTATCCGATCTAGATTTATAAACAAATGTACTGAAGGTGTCATCTTCTTCATTAAATATTAATACATCTTGAGACTGATCGGTACCCAACACATGTTTATAAATTTTGTTTGCTCTTAGAGTGACTGAATCTTTAGAAGTATAAAAGACTGTTTTATTATCATTAGCCCAAGCTACACTTCCTGTGGTATTTACTAATTTATCAGAAAGCGTTTCGTTAGTCACTAAGTCTTTAAAATAAATAGTATATCTCCTTCTAGAAACGGTGTCAACACCATAAGAAAGCATTTTATTATTAGAACTAATAGATATTCCTCCTAATGCAAAATATGCTAATCCTTCTGCCATTTTCGGAGCATTCAACATAATCTCCTCTGTAGCATTATCCTCCAATTTTTTACGACAGTACAATGCATAATCCATTCCTTTTTCGAATCTAGTGTAATAGGAATATCCATTATCATTATAAGGTACAGAAGAATCATCTTTTTTAATACGTCCAACGATTTCATCGAATAATGTTTTCTGTAGACTATCCGTATGCTTCATAGCAGCATCCTTATAATCATTTTCTGCATTTAAATAATCCAAAACATCTTGTGTTTGGGCATCTGGAGTGTCTGCATTCTTCTGATCATCACTTAAACGCATCCAGAAATAATTATCTACGCGGGTATCATCATGCGCTATTAATTCTTCTGCTACTTTTTTAGCCACAGGAGCATCTAATGATTGATGTGGTTTTTGTTTTTCTACCGTTTTTTCTTCTTCCGTTTTTTTACAGCCTACAAAAAGCACTGAAACGATAAGAAATAGATTGATGATGTTTGTTTTCATTATAAAAGTTTGATTAAAATGTAAAATGAGTGTTTTTAATTATATAAAAAATTTTTAGTATTTGGATTTAAAAATACTAGTATTCTACTACAATTGGTAATTAATTCAATTTTAAATTAAATAAGCCCTATTTCTATTCCACTATTTTTCCATAAATAATAAACGAATTCTATATAATTCTCTACGTATTCTAAAGGCTAAATGATCCTTTAAGATCATATGTTAATTTTATGTTTAAATTGGTCAACCAATTTATTATTTAAAACACACTTATTCTTTTTCATAAAACCAATCAATACCATATTACTTCCATTAAAATTATAATACCTGTAGATTATGAAAAAGAAACTAACTAATAATGAAACAATAACTATATACCATGAAAATTTCAAACTGTAACTTCTTAATAACCCTTGGGATATTCCTACTACTCACGAATACTTCTAAGGCTCAAATTCTTTTGTCTCATGATTTTGACAACGGCAATCTTGGTCCATTTAATGTCTGTACAACTCAAAACCCTAATTACTCCAAAGTTGTTAATGGACGTCTAAAAACTTGGTGGACATCAGAAGGATATAATGGAACAAGAATGGACAAAGGAGCCGAAGCATGTGGAGACCAATGGACAACATACAAAGAAGGATGGTATGGCATGAATTTAGAGTTAGGTTCTGACTATCCTAAAAACAAAAAAGCAGGTATTGCTCAGATTTTTGGATTTATTCCTGGTTTTTGGTCTTGGGAGTCAATGTTACAAGTTGAAAATGGGGACTTAACAATTATTCATAGATCTAATGGTGGCAGTAGTAGTAATGTTGAAGAAGTAGTATATTCTAATTTTCCTTATGAAACAGAGGTTCCGATTGTGATTCATTTTATTTTATCTAATCAAAACAAAGGTGAATTTGAGATTTGGGTCAATGGAGTTAGTGAATACCGAAAAACGAATATAAATTTTGGATTCGGAAATTTTGATAGTAACGATGTGAAGATAGGAAATGTAGATCAAGATTTTGGGTCCGAAGAAGCTGGTTCATTAACAGTTTTAAAAATGGGACAGTATAATTTTCAAGATTCGGAATATGAGACCAATGAAACAAGAACCGTTTATTATGATAATGTTTCTTGGTATAATGGTCCTAACGGATATGATATTGTTAATCCTAGCGAAGATACAGTGGAGCTTTGTGAAAGTCATGATGCATTTTCGCAGATAGAAGCAGAAGATTTTTGTGAACAATCTGGTATACAAACTGGAACTACTAATTCTTTTGTAGGATGGGTAAATAATGGTGACTGGGTACAATATAAAAATATTGATTTTGGTTCTGGTGCAAATTCAATAGAAATGTCTGTATCAAGTGGGACTTCTGGAGGGACAATTGAAATAAGACAAGGAAGTATTTCCGGAACTTTATTGGGAACAGTAGAAGTTACTAATACTGGATCTTTTACATCATGGGAAACCCTAACAGCAAATATATCTGAAATAAGTGAAAAGCAAGATATTTATTTGGTCTTTAAGGGAGGAAGTGGATATTTATTAGATGTTGATTGGTTTCAGTTTTCGGAAGATACGACAACTAACCTTTGTAATTCACCGTTAACAGATGTAACACCTCCTTCTAACCTTGCTTCTGGTATTAGTTATGTATATTATGAAGGTAATTGGAATTCGCTTCCTAATTTTAATTCACTATCACCAATATCTACTGGAATAGCATCTGCAATTGATCTTAGTAATACGCAAAGTCAAGATAATTTCGGATTAACATTTAATGGCTATATAAATGTACCAAGTAATGGTAGTTATACATTTTACACAACATCCGACGATGGTTCTACTCTTTGGATTGATGGAATTAAAGTAGTAGATAATGATGGATTACACGGTGCACGTGAAGAATCCGGAACAGTTTGTTTAGAAGCTGGATATCATGAGATAGAAGTTCTATTTTTTGAAAGAACTGGTGGAAATGTATTGTCTGTGGCATATGAAGGTCCAGGTATTTCTAAGCAAAATGTACCTACTTATTATGGAGCTACTAATAATACAATTATCATTCAAGAAGATGAAACTGGATTCTGCTCTGCTGAAGGAACTATTGATAACAATCATACAGGACATACAGGAACAGGTTTTATCAATACTGCAAATGCAAATGGCAATGGGATAGATTGGAAATTAAATGGATCAGCCGGATCTTATACCATTACTTGGAGATATGCTAGCACAAGTAACCGATCTGCAAATTTAATAGTAGATGGATCTACAGTAGCTAGTAATATTTCTTTTAACACTACGGGAAGCTGGACTACTTGGGAAACAGAATCAATAACAGTGAATCTTTCTGATGGAATAAAGGATGTACGTTTGGAAGCAACTAATAACTCAGGACTTGGTAATATTGATTATGTACAAGTTACAGGACCAAATGTCTCAGTATTGTCTTGCACAACCATTGGGGAAGATTGTTCAGATTTCTTTGGAGGACTTTCAATTACACAAACTAATCCTGGTTGTAGCAACAATAATGGTCAAATTATTGTCAATTTCGAAGATTCAAATGTGTACACACAAATTCAATTAAGTATTGATGGAGGAAACTCCTACCCTATTACGGTTAATGACAACATTGGATCTTATAGTTTTACAGGTTTGAGCAATGCAGAATATCAAGTAGCTGCTAGATATGCAGGTGGAGATTGTGAATACAATGTGGCGCATCTAATTCTAATTCAGGATTGTGGAGATATTCCTTTAAATCCTGGAGGAGTTTCTTGGCACGACAGTTATGAGGCTAACGGATTTTGTTGGTGTAGCACTAATTTTGATCACAATTTAGGAAGTAAAAAAGTAATTGTTAATGGAACACAATACAGTGTAGTTGATATTTGTGACGAATTAGAAAAACACCCATTATTTAGGTCTAGAAATAATGGAGACAATATCTATAACGATGTTCAATGTGGAAACGGACCGATCAATGATTCGAATGACGAACCATTATGTCCCGGTAGAGTTGATATGGGTGTTGAAGGATGTTTAGTAAGAGGTGTACATTGGGATATGGAATGGCTAGCAAGTAGAGATCGTTTTAAAACAGATAACAAGTTTCCTGAAGATGTAGCAAAAGAATCGCCTACAGTATACCCAAACCCTTTAAAAGAAAATAGTTTACTAAACATAACTGTTTCTGGTTTAGGTTTAGCTCGAGTAGAAGTTTATAATTTAGCTGGTTTACGAATACACTCAGAGAATATTAATGGAAAATCAGCAGCTTTAGATTTACAACACTTGAATACTGGTGTTTATATCATAAAAATACTTGATAATAAACAATCATACTTCAATAAAATAAGTGTTCAAAAATAAGTGTTTTAAAACTTAAGATGAATTAGATAAAGATTATATTCTTATAAAAAAATCTATTAAATAAGTAAGCCTTTCATTTTTGAAAGGCTTACTTATTTAATAATTAGACATTACCTTAACAAACAAATTATTCTACTTTTTCAAATAAATCAGTAATAATATACTGCAAATCTTCTGCTGTAACCTTCCTAAAATATGAGAGTAAATCTTTTGTAGTTGCATATCTGCCAGACACGGTTTTAAGCATCCCATTCTGACTGTGCCAATCTTTTATAAAATCCTCTAATGCTTTGTTAACAGCATTCTCACCTATTTCTTGTTGCAATGTATACATAGCTACGGCTCCTTTGTTATAATAGACATAATCTTGATTCTCTACTAATGCCAGTGAAGGTTCTCGCGCATTGGATTTTTTTCGTTTTTTGTTATATATCTCTTTTTGAAATTCTAAAAATTGTTGCACCTTTTCTTCTGAATAATTATTTTTTAAAACCATCAGAGCTGCATATTGAGACAACGTTTCTAAAATCATATGACGCCCTTGTACGTTTGCAGCTTCTACTTGCATACCAAACCATTGATGCGCAACCTCATGTGCTGTAACATAAAAGGCCATATCCACATCTTGTTCATCATCAATATCTAATACAAATCCTATAGCTTCAGAAAAAGGAATAGTATTAGGAAAAGACTGAGCAAATACTTCGTATCTAGGAAATTCCATAATACGTAATTGTTCATATTGATAAGGACTGAAATTAGTACTATAATAGTTTAAAGAAGCTTTCATCGAAGCCATCATTCTATCTAAATTATATATATGATTATTGTGATAATATATTTCTAAGGATACAGGTTTAGTAAAATCAGTGATAGACGACTCCCAAACATCTTTTCTTGTTTCATATTCTGCAGAAACAATCGAATAGAAGTTTATCATCGGAGAATTCGTTTTATAATGAAAATAATTTCGGTTATTCTCTTCCCATTGTTTCATTAAAGTACCAGAAGTAATTGCAGTTTGCTTATTATTTGTACCAATAATAGCTTCAAAATTAATTCCATCAGAATCGCCTCCAGAAACTCCATTAACCAATTCACGTTCATCCTCTCTCCTAGCCTTATTTTGTCTAGTACCAAGTTTATATTCCTCCCGCTTATCCTCATCACGAACTTCATATTTTTTATTATAACCTATTGTTGGGAACTCCTGATTATTCAAAAAAGTACCATTATTTACTATTTGTGTACTGGAATTATCATCTTCGAATCCTATGGGGTTATAAGATTGTATAAATTTCATTTTAATAGAATCTCCCGGCAGTAATGTTTCGGATAAAGAATAAATCGAATAATCAAATTGACTATATTTAGTGTCTATAGATACATTATTTCCGACGAAAATAACAGAATCCAATTGTACGTGTGATGCTATTTTTTTTTGAATATGAATATCACGTATTGGTTGATCCAATGTATTCTTTAAAATAAAATATCCATGAACTTCATAAGACCTATTTTCAGGAAACAATTCAATATTTAAATTCACTTTGGTAATCTTAGGTTGCGGTATATACTCATATTGTTTTAGCGCCTTTTCATAATTAGCACGAAATGTTATTTCTTCTGAATTTGTCCAATAATCATTTAGTATATTAATATTATAAAATATATAAACTCCTATACCTATGAATACAAGACTGGCAGAAATAACAAACCACTTTATTGGTTTAGAAAAACGATATCTAATAGTTTTAAAGCGTTTAACTAGTCCTGTTTCTGTTCCTCTGACAGAGAAAACAGCACTAATGACTAATAACAAACTACCAAACACCAACCAATAGCTTTTAATCCAGAGATATGGTTTTAGAAAATGGCCATAACCATTCATACTCGAATATGTCCCTAAAGTTTTACCTCCAAATTTGTACAAGCTATGTTGAAATCCAAAATATTCTGAACTTATATTGATAATGAAAAACAATAATGTGAGTAAGATTCCAACAAATTTATTATTACTTATAACTTGAAACAAAAGTGCAATGACGGTATAAAGAACTAAGAATGGTAATATTTCTAAAAAGAATCCAAAGAAATAAACCTTCAATTCAAAATTATAATACCCGTTAACAATCTGAAACAGTATTCCTGTTATAATTAAGCTTAACATCAATATGATATAAATACTAACAAGAGCAACAAATTTACTAATCAATGGAATGGTATCAGAAATGGGGGTAGCATCAAATATTAAGTTTAGTTTAGCATTTCTTTCTTTCCAAATAAGCTCTCCAGAATAAAAAAGAAGAAGAATTACAAAAAAATAGAGAGACATTTCCTGCAATTCTTCTACAATAAAATATGTTGCAGGATAGCTATCCACACCATAAACAGTTCCTAAACTCACGGAATTGATCAAAATAATAATCATTCCACAGATAACGATTGCCCAAAACGAAGTCTCTTTTAATAAGGAAATAATATAAAATTTAGAAAGCGCTATTAATTGAAGACAATATGTTTTGATTGTATATTGTACGCTTATATTAGGTGTAGAATACCCAAGTACTGATAATTCTTCTTCAATATTTGATTTTTTAACCTTATTTTTTTTAGAAGTTTTTGAACTAATAGTAAAGGAAAATTTACGATAACCTATCATTAGAATAATGACACCTAACACCATCCAAAATAACTTATTATGAAGCATCACACCATTAAATAATATTTCTAACGAATTACGTTCTGTAACAGACCAATTCTTAGAAACTTGAGTAAGTGTTGTTAATGAAAAAGGATCCAAAATAGCCTGTATATATTCGTTTTTTACAGCTTTAGTAAGTAAAAAAAATACGAATAAGAAAATCCCTTGTGTATAAACCACGAGTAATTTTTTACTTAACATCCCAGTAACAAAAAACAAGGAAGCTCCAAAAAATAATATAGGAAGTACTATAATTACAAACGATTGTAAATAATTTATTGGCATAAATGGTAATAAATCTTGATGCCAAGGCATGAGTTCACCGACAATCATACCAAACAATACTGCACTAAAAATGAATAATAATACTGTAAATGATCCTAAAAATCGTCCAATGATATAATCACTTTTTTTAATAGGATTAATGAATAATAATGACTCTACATTATATTGAAAATCACGAAGTACAGGAACTCCCATAATCATTGATGCCATAATCATAAAAATGCCTGTAATGGCTCCCATAGTTTTGCCAATTACCAATGGTGCATTTTTTTTCACCAATCCCATCTCCACTCCTTGAAAAACAAAATCTACACCAACGAGAGAAAACAAAAAAAGAAACACAAAAAACACATATGTTTCTGGACGTTTTGCTCTATATTTAAGTTCAAATTTGAATATTTCGTACCACATAATTTTTGAATTAATTATTAATTTGTGAAAAATAAACGTCCTCTAAACTGGCATTTATAGGAGCAAAACCATTTTTGGGATCTTCATCACTCAGCACATGAATAACAGGCTTGCCCAAAAACAGTTTTTCATTGATAACCTTATATTTCTTTTTATAGATATCTAATTCATTTTTAGCTATTGTTTTTTGATATACTTTACCTTCAATTTTTTGAATAAGCTCTAAGGGTTTTCCTTGTAGTACTACTTGACCTTGATTAATGATTGCCATATTAGTACATAACTCCTTTATATCATCCACTATATGCGTTGATAAAATGACAATTGTATTTTCGCCTATTTCACTTAATAGATTATAAAATCTGTTACGCTCTGCAGGGTCTAATCCTGCAGTTGGTTCATCTACTATAAGTAGCTTTGGGTTATTCAATAAAGCCTGAGCAATACCAAAACGTTGTTTCATTCCACCAGAATATCCTCCTAAATTTTGATTTCTTACATCATACAGGTTTGTTTTATGCAATAAACTATTTACAACTTCTTTTCGTTCTTTTTTATTAGTTATACCTTTTAAAACTGCTAAATGATTGAGCAATATGTTTGCAGATATTTTAGGATAAACACCAAATTGTTGTGGTAAATAACCAAGAGTTTTTCTAAGTTCATTTTTCTCTTTCAAAACATTGATGTTTTCGAATTGAATTGAACCTATATCAGCTTCTTGCAGTGTCGAGATAGTCCTCATTAAAGTGGATTTCCCTGCACCATTGGGCCCTAATAACCCAAACATCCCTTTAGGAATATGCAGTGTAACATTCTGTAATGCTTTTACACCATTTGCATAGGTTTTTGATAAGTTATCTATGATTAGTTCCATACTGTTCGTTTTTTAAATGATTCTATATTTCCAACAAACCTATGATCAAGTAACAAAAGAGGTAAATAATAGTTACTAACGAATTCAAAATAGGGATACAAACACGAACTAGAAATAGCAAATAAATTCATCCCTAGTTTGATCAGGTTTAAATAGAGTTAAATAGTGTTCATCAACTTCTTTGGTGGAGATACATTATTTAATTAATATTGAATATGAGACCTAGAATTCTAAAAATCATTTTCTGGCTATTTGCTATATGTACTCCTTTTGTTTTAATGGTTTTAGTGGCCACGGAAGAAGAATTAATTGCCACTCTTTTATCATTCTTTTACTTCAGTATTCTATTTGTTGTAGGGATTCGTTGGGTATCCAGACAATTAAAGACAATTATTAAACTAAAAAACGAAAAGTCTAAAACTGAATTATTACATCTAAAAAGTCAAGTGAATCCTCATTTCTTTTTTAATACCCTTAATAACTTATATGGTTTAGTAGAAGAAGATTCCAAAAAAGCTCAAGAACTAATACTCAAACTATCTGATATGATGCGGTATAGTATTTATGAAGGACAACGAGATTTTGTTACGGTAAAAGAAGAAATAGAATATCTTAAAAATTATATTGAGCTTCATAAAATGCGTTATCATAAAAAGACAGAAGTCAATTTTAACCTACATATTCAAAATGAAGAATCTAAGGTTATGCCATTACTGTTTATCATACTCTTAGAAAATGCATTTAAACATGGAGTAGAGAATTTAAGGGATGGAGCTTATATTCATATAAATATGACATCTGGAGCCAATGAAATACATTTTGCAATAGAAAATAACTTTGATGCATCCGAGGTTACAAAAGAACCTGGCATTGGTCTCAATAATTTGAAAAGAAGACTAGAATTAGTGTATCCAAAAAAACATTCTTTATCTTTTGCGATAACAGAAGATGTGTATAAAGTACAACTAACCCTTAAACAATTATGATTAAGTATTTAATTATAGACGATGAACATGTAGCACACGGTATTATAAAGCGTTACTGTGATTTATTACCAAACATGAAATTGCTTCAACATTGTTATGATGCTTTAGAAGCTTTTGAATATATGAACACTAATGAGGTAGATTTGATTTTCCTAGATCTTAATATGCCAAAATTAAAAGGATTCGATTTTTTGAAAACACTTTCTAATCCTCCTAAAGTTATTGTTACCACAGCTTATAGCGAATTTGCTTTAGAAGGATATGAATTGAATATTCTGGATTACTTGTTAAAACCTTTTAGTTTCGAACGTTTTCTAAAAGCAGTAAATAAGGCTACAGCATCAGAATCAAAATCTATTTCCCCTAATCATCTCCGTACAGAAGCTCCTGAAAAAAGTATTTTTCTAAAAAGTAATAAAAAGTACATACAAGTTTTAATTGAGGATATTAAATACTTGGAATCTGCTGGGAATTATGCTAAGGTTGTTACCACTCAAGAAACCATAACTGTAAGAGAAAAAATAACTGATCTATTAGCTACAATAGCCAGTGATGATTTTTTACAAGTTCATAAATCATTTGCAGTAGCCAAAAAACATATAAAAAGTATCGAAGGAAATAGAATTTTAATTGCGGATCAAGTAATACCTATTGGCACTATGTATAAAATGAACATCACCCAATTATTTAAATAAAACTTAGGTATATATCTAATTGATATCGCTAAATACCATCTATTCTATTTAGAATTAACTTTCTATAAGATTTACTTATAGGTAATTTACTATCATTTTGTAATACTATTTGATTTCCATCAATTAACTTAAGTTCATTAAAATTGACAACATATGACTTATGAATTCTAACGAAGTTATCAGATAATTTTTCTAAAAAATCGGATAATGTTACAGGTGTTAGAATCATTTGATTTGTATATATTTTGATATAGTTACCATAAGCTTCTATATAGTTAATAGTTTCTAAGTCTAATTTAATAATCTTCTTATCACTCTTAACATATACAGATTTTGTACTTTTTTCTTTTTCTACAACAACAGTATCCTGAATAGGACTTGTTTGCTGTTGCACTTTTAAAACAGCTTGTAAAAATCGTTCCAAACTAAAAGGTTTTAGTAAATAATCTGTTACCGATAATTCAAAACCTTCTACTGCATATTCAGGATATGCTGTAGTAATAATCACATTAGGTTTGTGACGAATTGTTTTTAATAAACTAATACCAGATAATTTTGGCATATTGATATCTAGAAACAATAAGTCGACCGTATTATCCTGTAAAAACTCCATTACTTCAAACGCATTTTTACAGGTATTTACTACCTCTAAATATGGGATTTCTTTAATGTAACTCTCTATAATTTGTCGAGCTATTGGTTCATCATCTGCTATTAAACACTGTAGTACTTTCATTTAAAAATTAAGATTTAATGCAACTTGATAAAAATCTTTTTCTTGTTTTACTTGTAACTTATATTTGTCTATATACATCAAATCTAAACGTTTTTTCGCATTTTGTAAACCAATGCCACTTTTTCCTTTTTCAATATTTGTTGTACGAATGGAATCTATAGTATTCAAGCAATTAAAGTTAAGAGAATCCTTTTCTATCTCAATATTTACTGATACTTTGCTTTTTACTCCTTCTAAAACTCCCAAATGCTTAAAAGCATTTTCTACAAAAACAATAAATAGCATCGGGGCTATAATTTTATCAGAAGGATCATAACCTTTAATGTTTAATTGGATATCTGCTTTATCTTCTAATCTTATTTTCTCTAATGAAATATAGTTTTCAAGGTATTTGATTTCTTTCTCTAAAGGAACAAATGTTTCCTTCGTTTCATACAAGCTATATCTTAACAAATCAGAAAGTTTGAGCATCAAGTCTGGTAATTTTTCGGATTTAATCACAGATAAACCATATAAGTTATTCAAGGTATTAAACAAAAAATGAGGATTTAATTGTGCTTTCAAGAGCTTTAACTCAGCCTCTTTTTCTTCCTGACGTCTGTAAAAACTATCTCTAGCCAACTTCAAAGCGGTTCCAAATAGTATTACCAATAAAACAGCTCCAAATATATTTAATAACATTCTCCATTGAAAGCTTTCAAAAAAACTACTTAACAAAGCAACTCCCAAAAAAGTAAAAAATGTAATATTTAAAGAAAATAAAACAACTCCTAGTACCCTTTTATTTGTAAAAAATAGCGGTAATATTTTCAGGTTACTGATATAAACAGGAGGTATTATAAAAGCAATAATAGCAGAAGATGCCAGCAATCTATTTTCGGCTTGGATAACCATCAAAAATATAATCATCAAAAATAACCAAACGAGTATGTTTTGTACAAGTTTATTATCAACCCAAGTATCTAATCTTGACATATTAATTTTTTAAATTTTACATTCAAAAATAAGTTTTGGTTTATGAAATACCTCTTTTTCATGATGTAAGTACTACTTTTTTATTCAAGTTGATCAATTTAAGGGTTAAACGGACATTTGTTACTATATCACGATACACCCACCACTCATCATTCTTTTTTCTTTCTATTGGTATAATATATCACTTTTGATCTCAATCAATTAAATATCACATATATGAAATCGCTAATAGAATTTATCATTGAATTAACCATTCTTATAATAGAAAGTATCGGAATGTATTAAAATCTAGTTATTAATAATTTAATAAATAACAAAACATGAAACTGGAAATCAAAAACGTATCAAAAAAATACAATAGAAATAAATATGGGTTGAAAGATTTTTCAATTACTATCGAAAAAGGAATATTAGGTTTACTAGGCCCTAATGGAGCAGGAAAATCAACACTTCTTAAAATGATAGCTACCATTAGTAAACCAACAGACGGTACAATAATTCTAAACAGAAATAACATTCTGAAGGATGCAAACTATATAAGAAAGCAATTAGGTTTTCTTCCACAAGATTTTGGTGTATACCAAAACCTTAATGCCTATGAATTTTTAGAATACATAGCAGCTTTAAAAGGTATTGGTGGTCCAAATCTTAAAACAAAAATACAACAGTTACTAGAAGGGCTCAATTTACTAGAGGCAGCTAAAAAACCAATAGGAAGCTATTCTGGAGGTATGAAACAACGCGTAGGAATCGCACAGACACTTTTAAATGATCCTAAAATTATAATATTTGATGAACCTACTGTAGGGCTGGATCCAGAAGAAAGAGTTCGTTTCAGAAATCTTATTTCGGATTTAGCACAAGATTGTATCGTTATTTTATCATCACATATCGTATCCGATATTGATACCATAGCTGATCAAGTGGCTGTAATGAAAGATGGTACGCTATTATCCCAAGGAAACCAAGAACAACTCATAAAATTAGTTGATCAAAAAGTTTTTGAAATCACTATAAATAAAGAAGAATTAAAAGATTTTAAAAATCATCAAATAATTGTTAGTACAGCAAGAAAAGAACAAGGATTAATGATTAGATATATCTCCGAAAATCCAATAATGGGATCTAAATCAAAAAAAGCCAATCTAGAAGATGCTTATTTATACTTAACTAAAACAAATTAATATCATGAAAAAATCACGAAATAAGAAAACTATCGCAGGTATATCAATTACAACTGCACTAATAATAATTGCAATTATAATATTCTTACAAAAGGTACATATTGGGGTTTATTATGCTTACTAAATATCATTCATTATGAAAACATTCTTATCAACTATAAAATTTGATTACCTACAAAGAACCAGAAGTTACAGCTTTCTTATCACCTTATGTATAAGTCTAGCGATAGCATATACATTTGTACCTGAACCTAATGCCAGTTATTCTACTATTAGAATTGCTGATCATGTTGGATATTATAATGCTGCTTGGTTCGGGTATGTTACTGCTATAATGACTAGTATATTCTTATCATTAATTGGCTTCTATTTAGTTAACGGCAGTATTAATAAAGATTTAACCACTAAAATCGGGCATATAACTGCTTCCACCCGAATAACTAATTTTAAATACCTTTTATCCAAAGTACTCAGTAATTTTTTGGTATTAGTTACTATAGTGTTCATTGTTTTTTTAATGAGTATAATACTATTTTATTTATATAATGATGGTTATTCATTAGAAATATTAAACTTTTTAATTCCGTATCTATTAGTTCCAATTCCAGCAATGTTTTTTATAGCTGTTTTGGCAATAATTTTTGAAGTAGTATTTAGAAAATATTCAGTACTACAAAATATCGGGTTCTTCTTTTTATTTTCAGCATTAGTATTTTCAGCTAATAATGATAAATCACAATTTGCTCTAGACCCATTTGGTACTAAAATAGTAATGCATCACATGGAAGAAACGGTTAGAAGCATTATAAAAGTAGAAGAAAAAACAGATTTATCCATCGGATATGCTATTGGAAATATAAAAGAGACTAAAAAGTTTGAATTTAATGGAATATCATTTCCCACAGTATTTATTGTAAGTCGTTTCATATGGGTATTACTTGGTATGATGATTATAATGGTCGTTACACCATTATTCCACAGGTTTAGTATTAAAGAGAAACTAAGAAGTATTAGTTTAACTCCTAAAATTCTGAAGACACAAAATAATCAAGAGATCATAGTATCTGAATTAAAGAAATCCACCACTAATTATGGGATTGTTTCTTTGGTCAAAACAGAACTAATGCTACTCTTTAGAAAAGGAAAAAGATGGTTATGGATTATTAACATAATTGGGGTTATATCCTTGGCAATTGCACCTATTAATATAGCATATCCATTGATTCTTCCGGTCCTATGGTTTTTACAAGTTCATAGACTATCAGAAATATCTTCCAAAGAAATACATAATAATGTACATCATATTACATTTACATCATATAAACCATTAAGTAGATTATTAAGTTCACAACTAATTGCCGGAACAATACTAATGTTATCACTAGCTTCACCATTAATTATAAGACTGTTTATAACATTTGATTTATTATCAAACGCTCATATAATAATTGGGTCAATTTTTATTGTTTTGTTGGCATCCACTTTAGGAATACTGACTAAAGGAAAGAAGTTATTCGAAATAGTATTCTTTATGATAACGTATGCAAACATGAACAAAATACCATTTATGGATTACTTCGGAGGACTAAACCATAATAACAATTATATAGTATCCTTAACAATAATAACTTTGTTTTTGAGTATGATCGCATTCTTAACAAGAAGATATCAATTAAAAAATTGAAAACTAATATTATAATATCATAAAGTTTATTTAAAACTCTTGTTTCAACTACCCACCCTAGTATTTGGTGGGTATATTTTTATATATTTATAACCATATAAACACACATCTATCATCTCATGAAATTTGCAAAACCCTCCCTTCAGTGTAGTCTTATTTTTACCTTAGCTTTGTCTTTTATGGCAATATCCTGTGGAAAAGACAATACCAAAAAAGATAATACTCCAAAAGATGTAGTTAAAAAGGATACTACTAAAACAGCATTAAAAAAAGCATTAACATTTTACACTTCTTTTGACAATGGAACTGATGCTGATTTTTCTTTAGGAGATCCTAAATTATATACTGTTCCATCAAGAAAAGCCAGAGATTCTGCCAAAATGGGTTTACACAAAGAAGGAGTTAGTTTATCAGAAAACCAAGGTTTAAAAGGTGGAGCTCTTCTTTATGAGAAGGATAGTAAAGGTTATATTTATTACACTAGTAAAGATAATATTGCTTACAATCAAAAAGAATGGAATGGAGCTGTTTCTTTTTGGCTCAATCTTGATCCTGCTACAGATTTAGAGCCAGGATATTGTGATCCAATCCAAATTACGGATGTAAGTTATAATGATGCATCTATTTGGGTAGATTTTACCAAAGAAAACCCTAGAGATTTCAGACTGGGAGTTATTGGAGATAAAATTTCTTGGAAAAAAGATACTACCATATCTGACAATGATGACCCAGTTTTTAAAAATCAATTAATTCCAGTCTCTCAGCCTCCTTTTGCAAAAGGAACTTGGACGCATATTTTTATAAATTTTAAAAATTTAAATTCTGGAAAAGGTGAAACTTCTTTATACATCAACGGTGTATTAAAGGGACAACGAGATGATATTACAGATCCTTTTTCATGGGAATTAGAAAAATCTAATATTTATTTAGGATTAGGATATATAGGATTGATGGATGAACTGTCTATTTTTAACAGAAATCTTACTCAAAAAGAAATATCTACATTATTTGCTCTAGAAAATGGAGTTCACACACTTTTAAAATAAAAACTCATACACCGTATTTATTATATAACTAACTCTATGATACGATCAAAAGTCATATTTTTTTGCATTACTTCTTTCCTACTCTTCTCTTGTAAAACTGAAACCAAAATAGAACTTAGTGATGAAGAAAAACGTTGGCAAGAACATTCTTTAAATACCACGATTATAAGAGATGATTTTGGTGTACCACATATTTATGGAAAAACAGATGCTGATGCTGTTTTTGGATTATTATATGCACAATGTGAAGATGATTTTAATCGTGTAGAACAAAATTATATTTGGGCTACAGGTCGATTAGCAGAAGTAGAGGGAGAAAAAGCTCTTTATAGTGATCTTAGAGCTAAATTATTTATGACCAAGGAAGAAGCAATAGCTAATTATGAACAGAGTCCACAATGGCTTAAAGAATTGTGCATTGCTTTTGCTGATGGGATCAATTACTATCTAAAAACTCATCCTGAGGTAACTCCTAGATTACTAACACATTTTGAACCGTGGATGCCAATGTATTTTAGCGAAGGTTCTATTGGTGGTGATATAGAACGTGTTTCTACTCGCAAAATTAAAGCGATGTACGAAGGCGGTATGGAACTGCCAATATCAGAAGTGGTGGCTTTAAAAAAGGAAAAGGAAATGCTAGAACCGCAAGGTTCTAATGGAATTGCTATTTCTGGATCATTAACAAAATCAGGAAATGCGATGTTATTAATTAATCCACATACTTCATTTTATTTTAGAGGAGAAGTGCATGTGGTAAGCGAAGAAGGATTAAATGCATATGGAGCTGTTACTTGGGGACAGTTCTTTGTATATCAAGGTTTTAATGAAAAAACTGGATGGATGCATACTTCTACGTATACTGATGTTATTGATGAATTTGTTGAAACAACTATTGAGAAAGATGGTAAACCTATGTATAAATATGGAGATGAACTAAGACCAATAAAAGAGTACAAAGTCGTTTTAAAATATAAAGAAGATGATACTTTAAAAGAAAAAACATTTCCGGCTTATAGAACCCATCATGGTCCCATAACCCATCTTAAAGATGGTAAATGGGTTGCAACCTCATTAATGTGGGAACCAGTAAAAGCATTAGAACAATCCTATATACGCACTAAACAAACTGGTTATAAAGGATTTAGGAATATGATGGATATAAAAACGAATTCATCAAACAATACCGTTTATGCAGATGCCGAAGGAAACATTGCATATTTCCATGGTAATTTTATCCCAGTTAGGGATCAATCTTTTGATTATACCAAACCTGTTGATGGAAGTAATCCTAAAACCGATTGGAACGGATTACACCCTGTTAATGAAGCTATAATGCTTGTGAATCCTAAAAATGGCTGGTTACAAAATTGTAATTCTACACCATATACCGCAGCGTTAGAGTTTAGCCCAAAAAAAGAAGAATATCCTGCATATATGTCTATTGATAGAGAAAACTTTAGAGGCGTTCACGCTATTGAACTATTGAAGGACAAGAAGAATTATACGATAGATAGTCTTATATCGTTAGCCTATGATCCATATTTACCTGCATTCGAAAAATTAATTCCCGGACTCGTAGAAGCTTATGATAAAAATGATAAAATAAAAGAATTAAGCAGTGCTATCGAAATTTTACGTAATTGGGATTACAAAACTTCCGTAGATTCCAAAGCAATGACGCTAGCACATTTCTATGGGACCAATTATGCAAAAAAAGGGAAAAGACCAGAAGAAAGAATTAGTGATATGGCACTACTCACCTATTTTGGTGAAAAATCTCCGTTAGAAGAAAGACTGTCTATTTTTAAAGAAACTCTAGCTCAAATAGAAGAAGACTTTGGAAGTATCCTTCCATGGGGAGAGGTAAATCGTTTTCAACGTATTAATGGAGATATAAAACAACCATTCGATGATAATAAACCTAGCACTCCTGTTGGATTTGCATCTGGACGCTGGGGAGCACTTGCAGCATATGGAGTTCGGTATACTAATAATACTAAGAAAATTTATGGTACTAGAGGAAATAGTTTTGTTGCAGTTGTGGAATTTGGTGATAAAGTAAAAGCAAAAACTAGTTTAGCTGGTGGACAAAGTGGTAATCCCGATTCTACACATTTCGACGATCAAATAGAACCGTATGTAAATGTTCAATTTAAAGAAGCTGCATTCTACAAGGAAGATGTAGAAAAACGTGCTAAAAAAACATACCATCCAGGAGAAAAATGACTTAAACTAAAACAATAAGCTTAATAATATAAGTTATTTAAAATCAATTATTTAAATTTTAAAAAAATCATTAAACTAAAGATACATTATTCAAAAAATTAATAACCTTTTGTTTTGGCATTTCGCAAGGTTTTAATAATTCGGAAGTAGAAGTGATGTAATAATTTAAACTTATGAAATCATTTCCTTGTAGTTCTTTTGCATATATTTTAAAAGACTTTCCGTTATTAAAAACTTCTTTGGTTATGCTATACTTAACATTGTTATAAATCCCTTCGGAATATCCTTCTTTAATATTATTTATTACATCTAACATAAATTTCACTAATATTTATTATTAGGAACTACAAGATAGCATAGAACAACCTACCTTATCTCTTGCCCAATCGGGACGTTTAGCAAACCATTTATCGTATTCAGGTTGTTCACTATAGGGTTTTTTAAGCATTTTATACAATTCATCGATTAACATATAATCACCTTTATCAGCGTCGTCTATAGCTAACTGAGCCATATAATTACGTAATACATACTTAGGATTAATAGTATCCATTTTTTCTTTGCGTTGCTCATCACTTAAAACCTCTACATTCAATCTATTATCATACATTAAAAACCAATCATTCCAACGTTGTAGAACATCCTCCTTTACATCACTAAGTGTATAAAATGCTTCCGAAACTATTTGCATCCATTGATTATAACTTCCTTTTTTATAAGTACTTAAATTTCTAAAAAAAATAGTCATATCAGTTTCTACAACCTGAAGTAATTCTTCTAATTGTTCTATAATATGCTGATCTTCGGATTGCTTAGTAAACAATCCTATTTTAGATGTCATCATATCGATATATTCATTCTTATAAGAATTTTGATAAGCGTCCAAAATATTTTCTAATGGATCTGCTTCTTCAATTAACGGGAACAACGCATTCGCTAATTGATAAAGATTCCATAGAACAATTTCTGGTTGTGTACCATATCTATAACGTTTAAACTGACTATCTGTAGTATTAGGAGTCCATCCATGATCATATACTTCTAACCATCCATAAGGTCCATAATCTATTGTTGCACCAAGAATAGACATATTATCAGTATTCATAACTCCATGAACAAAACCTACTCGCTGCCAATCTATAACCATCTTCAAACTTTTTTCACTAACTAATTTAAAGAATGAAATATAGGCCTCCTTACCTGTGTTTGTTATCTCGGGATAAAAGTATTTGATGGTATAATCTGTTAATAATTTCAACGTTGTATGATCTCCATGAGCGGCTAATACTTCAAAATTACCAAACCGAATGAAAGAAGGTGCAACTCTCGATACAACTGCTCCTTTTTCATATGCTGCATTACCATTATATAATATATCCCTTAATACTTGATCACCGGTAATAGCCAAAGACAAAGCTCTAGTTGTAGGAACTCTTAAATGATACATGGCCTCACTACATAAATATTCGCGTATCGAAGAACGAAGAACTGCTAAACCATCAGCATTACGAGAATAAGGCGTCTCTCCTGCTCCTTTTAATTGAACTGCCCAACGCTTGGAATTATGTACAACTTCCAATAAGTTAATAGCACGTCCATCTCCCAATTGTCCAGCCCAGTTTCCGAATTGATGACCTCCATAATGCATTGCATAAGGTTTTGTGTTTTTCATCACCTTATTACCGGTCATTATCTGTAAAAACTCTTCGGATTTAACATCATCTTGACTTAAGCCTAAATCTTGTATTACTTCATCAGAAACATGCAAAATTGTTGGATTACTTGTTTTTCTTGGAGTAACATAAGAGAAGCAAGCATTTCTAACCTGTCTACGAGAGTTTTCAAGTATCGGGTCCGAAGGCAATTCTTCAGAAAATGTATTATTTATATTCAATTTCATCATTACTTCTTTTAAAATTTACTTCTTCGTTAACAAGAAAATTTAATCTTTAATATAAAAATATAGACACCAAAATAATACCCGTAAAAGCTAGCGGTACAATAATCATCATATACACATAACTTACTACAAAACCTTTAAAAACGGCTCCTATCCAACTACCTTTATAAAAGTTCCTAAACGCTAGAATCAAATAAATAATGAAAGATAAAAAGAATAAAACTTGTACCCATATAGGGATATCTACAAGTAAATTAACAAAAATCAGAAAACAAAATGATGTAAAAACAAATGTGAAAAAATAAAAACTAAATACCATATGATGTGCAAAGGTTCCTTTTGTCCAAAAGAATATTTTTAACAAAAAAGCGAATAGTGGTAGCATTAAGAACATTGTAATAGGAATCGTATCATAAAAAGTTTTTAATATTCCTCCACCCTGTTGCTCATAAAACTTCAATATTTGAGTAAAAAATTTTTTAGTAATTGCTCCATCATTTTCATCAACCCCCATAATCTTGAGTTTCTCACTTTGGGGAGCACCAATAGTTATCAATGAATCTAACTGTTGGCGTTTAAAATTAAACGAGAGCTTTGGATTTTTTTGTTCCGCAGAAATCACAGAATCTATAATTTTAATATCCTCACTTGCTATATTAGCAAGTGCAGCGTTTTCAGTTATTGCTTTTTTAGCAATTTCGATACCAATTGAATCTTTTTTAAAATCTAAAGAATCTAACTTGATATCTTTACTAAATTCTTTCTTGAACTTTTTATTAAGGGTATTATCGGCTTTCCTTACAGTAAATGAAAAAATGAAAAAGAATACAACTGATATAAATAAATAAAATTGAGCGGGATGCAGGTATGAAAGGCGTTTCCCATCTACAAAACGTCTTGCCAGTATACCAGGCTTAGTCATTAATGGGACGAAACTTTTAAAGAAACGAGCATCTACCGCAAAATAATTCCCAATAGTATTACTAAATAAAACTCCAAAAGTCAATTTATCAGCTGCCTCTTGCCCACAATATGGACAATAATCAAACGACTCATCAAAGGATTGTTCACAATTTTTACATTGGTTGGTAGTAGACATTTTTTAATCATTTAATTAAATGTATAAAACGAAATTACAAATATAATTTGATCTATCTATACTAACATCTATCCACTTAATCTAGAATTAAAACGCCATAAACGATTTGATCAATTCTATTTTTTCAGCCACTTAATAAAATCATATATAAATTCTTGTATTTTTGGCTCAATCAAAAAAAAAATTAATATTCACACATCTTTATGAAAAAAGTATTTTCTGTTTTGGCTATTACAGCTCTTATTGCAGCTTGTGGTACTACCAAAACAACAACAACAAAATCGGCAGAGACAAAAAAAGTTCTTAATGATCCGGTAACATATGCCAATACAATTACCTCCGAAGATTTAAAAACTGCATTATATACATATGCATCGGATGAGTTTCAAGGAAGGGAAACTGGTAAGCCTGGTCAAAAAATGGCTATTAACTTCCTAAAAGAGCACTATATAAAGTATGGTGTCCCTGCTGCTAAAAGCGATGGTAACTATTTTCAGGAAGTACCTCTTGAAGTTGCAGGTAACCCTGAAATCAAGCTAACTGTTAACGACAAGTCATTTACATACATCGAAGATTTTATATCTTTAAGTGCAGGAAAGACAGATAAAATTTCTATCAATGAAATTGTTTACGTTGGATTTGGAATCGATGATGAAAAGTATTCTAGTTATTCTGATGTTGATGTTAAAGATAAAATTGTTCTGATTAAATCAGGAGAACCTAAAAACGAAGATGGAACTTTTATGGTTACTGGAACATCAGAAGCGTCTAAATGGTCTAATATTAGACAACAGTTTGCCGCTAAACGTACCGCGGCAATAGATCAAGGAGCTAAAGCTATTTTATTTTATTTCCCAGAAGTGTATCAGTTAGCAGTTGCACAATTTGCTAACTCCTCGGGTAGAATGTCACTCGCTGGCAATGAAGAAGATCCTTACTTTTTACTTCTCAATGAAGATTTAGCAAAATCAGTTCTTAGCGATATTGCTACTAATGATACATCTAGTATCATTAAAACAAAAATCTCTATGGATTACAAAAATGTTTCTGAGAAGATAACTTCAGAAAATGTAGCTGCATTTATCAAAGGATCCGAGAAACCTGATGAGGTTATAGTAATATCTGCACATTTAGATCACGAAGGAGTAAAAGACGGAAAAGTATACAATGGTGCTGACGATGATGGATCAGGAACCGTTGCGGTGGTAGAAATTGCAGAAGCTTTTTCCAAAGCTGTAAAAGATGGTAATGGTCCGAAAAGGTCAATCTTATTTCTAAACGTTACTGGAGAAGAAAAAGGTCTTTTGGGATCTCGCTATTACACTGATAAAGATCCAATTTTTCCATTAGAAAACACAGTTGCAGATTTAAACATCGATATGATCGGTCGAATAGATCCAAAACGTAAAAGTGAAAATAGAAATTATGTATATTTAATAGGAAGTGATAAGCTAAGTACGGAACTTCATAATATTTCTGAAGAAGTAAATACAAAATATACAAATGTAGAATTGGATTACACTTATAATGATGAGAACGACCCTAATCGTTTCTATTACAGATCTGATCATTATAATTTTGCAAAAAATAACATCCCAGTAATATTTTATTTTAATGGTACTCATGATGATTATCACCAACCAAGTGACACCCCTGATAAAATTGAATATGATTTACTAGAAAACAGAACTAGACTAGTTTTTCATACAGCATGGGAATTGGCGAACCGAGAGAATAGAATTATTGCAGATAAAGCCGAAAAGAAATAACAAAAGGTATTTCCGCAGTAATAAAAAAGAGGCTTAACAAATTGTGTTGAGTCTCTTTTTTTATGTATTATAATGTTAAGGTTGTTTTTGCTTTAGATGCAGTGCAAAAGTCGCCGTAAAACCAAAAGTAAAATTACCATCCTGTAAATTAAAATTATTAGGCGTCTGTGTTATAAATACATCTTCTACAGTACTCCAAGCATTAGTCATGTGAAATTGTAGCATTAAATCACTTAACTCCCAGTTTACTCCTAGCGCAAAGGCTCCATAAGTGTCTACAGATTTTATAGGATTTGCAACATAATAATACTCGGATACAATAGATACATGACCACCTACTTTATATCGCCCTCCAATACCAATAGCGAAATGATTATTAGGATCTTCATCTGATAAAGAAGAACCTCTATGAATAAATGTTGGAGAAATCTGTGCAGAAAATTGAGGAGTAAATTTACGAGCTATTAACACTTGAGTAGTAAAAGCTAAACGATCGCTAAAAGATGTATCCTCGAAACCACCATAAATTGCAGACCTACCCTCACTCTCACTTCTATATGAGGCATTTTGAAAAAGAGTAACACTAACAAATGAGTTTTTAGATTTTTTACGTTGACGTAATAAATTATATTTCAAAAAACCATCATACACATCTTCTAAAGTGGTCCAACCTATTCCTGTACTCAATCTATTAGAAATCCCATATTCTAGAGCAATTCTTGCACTCCATTTATCAGCTATAAAACTCTGCCCTTGATAATTAGGTATATTCCAATACCTATTCATTGCCATAACTTGCAATACACCTTCTTTCCTATTCTCTATAGAATGGCCTATCGCAATTCTTGTAGATTTAAAAGTAGCAATTTCATACTGAGGAATATCTGGATATTCTTTTTCTAAAGTTTCCAATAAATCCTGAGCGTTTATAGAAATACCAAATCCAATTAGCATAACTATGAATAAAAGAAAAAACTTATTATTTCTCATATGGTTGATATTCAAATCTAAATTTAATTGATATAACTTCTGCGATATTGGGTCTAAGAATAGGTGGAATTTTAATTTCAAAATCCTTCACAACTACTTCAAAATCTCCTGTTATGACATGTTTCCCATCGATATTTTCAATACTGGTTTTAATCTCAACCTCTTTAGCTATATCCCGTATCGTAAGTGTTCCTTTTACAAATTTGGTCTGAACACCTTCTAATAGTGGATCGAAATCCAATATTTGTCCTTTAAAAGTAGCTTTAGGGTATAAGTCCGATTCAATATAACTTTCATTAAAATGTTCGTGCATTAATGACTTTTTAAATACAAATGCATTCATAAGCATACTAATCGCGATTTCATTTTTTGAAAGGTCTATTATACTTAAAACTTGATTATTTTTAGCCTCTATATTTTCTACAGAAGTGTATGAAAAAAATGAAACTTGCCCCTGCCGTGTGATAATCTGATCTGATTTAATATCAGAAGATCCAATGTTGGTAACAAGAAAAAGTAAAACAATAACTTTATTCATTGGTTTATTGGTTAATAAGCATACAATTTAATAAAATAACATCTTTTAGAAAGCCTTTACAAATCCCTTTTAATTCTATTTTTTGACCTTTTTTAAGACTTTTTACTATCCTCAATTGATCAGACTGCATATCACATAAAACACTAGAATTTTTATTCTCACCTTCTAAAATAATAGTATTCCTATTATTTAAAAAAGTAACTTCTTTTACAACTCCAACTACTTCTACAATTTTATTCTTATAAATTAAATTAGCGTCATTTTCATTATTTATAAACGATGCCGTTAATTTTTGGGAATCCGTACTTATTTCTGTAGATGCATTATTGATATCAATATGTGATGTATTATAGTACTCAATATAAAAGTATGCCCCTGCTATTAATAGAAGACTAAGAAGAAATATCGTTATTTTATTTTTTCTGTTCATTAATTAAAAGCTGGTTTTCATTTATTTATTATTAGAGTTAATTACGAGTGCAAATAAAGAAGAATTAATATACTCCAGAAAAAAAATAATGATAAAGATGAAAAATATGTATTAAAAAGGAAAAAAAGAGATTGAAATGAATTATTATTGTTCGTTGTTTTTAAATACGATAGTAAGAAAGTATGTTATTTTCGTTTTTAAAAAATTCTAAGCATTTTGTAGCTTTTAATTATCTTAAATAGATATTAATCAATGAGAAAAGATCGATTATATTTTTTGACTTTTATTTCTATATCAGTTATATTTCTAATTATCGCATCATTTGGCGTAAAATACTTTATTAAAGTAAGTGCTAATCAGCTCATCGAAATCCAGTTAGAATCCAGCAAAAGAGAAGCTAACGAGATTTCTAGATTATCACATTATCAAATATCGGGAGGTATTGATAAACAAATTGTAATCGAAAATATTCAAAATACAATTGCAAATACACATAACGAAGCTTCTTTTATTTCTGTATTTGATTGGTCAGGAAAAGAAGTATGTCATCCGGACAGAACCAAAGTTGGTCAGAAAGTAAACTCTGATCAATCTCTTATTAAATCGCTAAGTGAAGAAGATAGTTCTGATAAACTTTATGATCTATTACTTAATCAAAGAAAAGAAACTGACAGCTTGCCCTCTATCGATAGAATCTCAGAAATTGTATATATAGCGCCAGTAAAAGATTCTGATCTTATTGTTGCAGCACACGTTAATTTAAACAAGGTTAGTGGTCAAATTAGAAAATTGAAAACAAGTTTTTATACAATTTTCGCGCTAATGGGAGGATTAATTATTTTATCTTCTTTTATGGCCGTTCGAATAATCGGAAGTTATTATGAAAAACAATTAGAGCAGAAAAACACAGACCTAGAAAGTGAATTACTGAATCTGTCGAAGTTAAACACTGATCTTATTGCTTATCAACAAAAAGTAGTTGAAAACACAGAAGAGGAATCAATAGACTCAAACATAGAATCTAATACTGAAAACACAAAAGAATCAAGTAAAAAGAGAATTCTTACTTACATTAGAAATGAGTTGATTCCTGTTCCCATAAATAACATATCGTACATTTATACAGAAAACACAATAACATATATTGTGTGTTTTAACGGTAAAAAATCTACAAGTAATGATAGTTTAGATGACATGCTAATGAATCTGGATACCTCATTGTTCTTTAGAGCAAATCGTCAATTTATTATAAGTATTACCGCAATTGCAAAAATTATAAAATACGGAAACAGTCAGCTTAAAATTTTGATAAAAGATGCAGATGTGGAAATAATTATTAGCAAAAATAAGGCTGCTGAATTTAGACAATGGTTAAATATCTAAGCGATATTTCTTAAAAAATAAATAAACAATTTCTTCTTTTTCCAATACTACCTATCGCCTAACTTTAACTTGTTTTTTACCGATTAAAGTCTATTGCGTTTCAATGTAATTTAGGTAGACAACAGGTAAACATAGTATGATTCTAAGATCATTTTTTTCATTGTTTAGGATCTAGCTACCACTACTAATGATATAAGTTTAAATAAACATATAGAAAAAAAAGGCTTGAATATTTCAAGTCTTTTTTTTCCTTTTTAACGCTACTTTTTCCTTCTCACATATATTTGTTTGATTCTACCTCCTTCATTGCCGGTTATTTGCATCATAAATCATAAATAATCTAAAAATGAAAAATTCAATTTTCTTATTATTCGCTTTCATATCATTATTAACAAGTTGTAGTAGTGATGACAATGATACTATTATCGAACCAGATCCCACTCCTGATACAAACGCTGTAAGATTGGTTGCAGATCCTGAATTCGGAAATATCCTTACGGATGCAAACGGAATGTCTCTTTATTTCTTTTCTAGAGATACTAAAACGCAATCAGAATGCAATAACGACTGTAAAACGGCTTGGCCAATATTTTATCAAGCAGATTTAACATTAGATGATGGCTTGGATGCTGCTGATTTTGGAGTAATCACAAGAACGGATGGTGATAAACAAAACACTTATAAAGGATGGCCTTTATATTATTTCTTTAATGATAACGCAGCCGGTGATACTAACGGAGATAAAGTGGGTAACAATTGGTATATCGCAAAACCTGATTACTCTTTAATGTATGCAGAAGCTCAATTGATTGGTAGAGATAGTGACGGAAATGATCAAAATTTCACAAGTGAATATGTTGCTGGAGACGAGCTTACATTTTACATGACTAGTAGCACTGGTAGAACAATCTATGCTTTTGTTAATGACACTAAAGACGATAACAATTATACAGCACAGGATTTTTCTAATGATCCAATTTGGCCAATTTTTCATATAGATATCGACAAACTTCCAAGTATTTTAGATGCTAATGACTTTGGTACTATCGATGTATTTGGCAGATCACAACTAACCTATAAAGGAAGACCACTTTACTATTTCGGACAAGACATTGAAAGAGGAGATAACTACGGGATTAGCGTTCCATCTCCAGGTATATGGCCAGTAGTTAGTACAGATACCACAGCATTATAAAAACTTAATCTTAATGTCGTCATATAAATATTTAAGTAGTTAGTTGGTTATAAGAGGGAGATAAGACTTCTTGCTTTCTTCCTCTTATTTTAAATTTTTAAAAAAATGAATGATCTGTTAAAAATCAAAAAAATACTAATAATTACATTAAGTATCACCTTTCTTTCTTGCGAAAGAAATGTAGAAGAAGAATCTGGTATTATCTCAGAAGAATTATGCGATCCGGCTATATCTTTTTCAACTGATATTAAATCAATTATTGAAAATAACTGCGTTAGGTGTCATGGAGGAAACCAAGCTCCCGATTTAAGAACTTATGAAAACATAAGTAACAACTCAGAACGAGTTAGAACGCAAGTAGTAAATAGGACAATGCCATTAGGAGGTTCTTTAAGCAATGATCAGATAGAATTGATCCGTTGTTGGATAGAAAATGGAGCTCTAAATAATTAAACCTAATATTATGAATAGTAAAACAAAAAGCATTCTTAGCATATCCATGTTACTACTGATTCTAACAGGGATATTTATTTATAATAAAATATATAATAAACCTTTCGTCAATATATCAGAATCTGTACCAAATATATCGATAGAATCTAATGAATTAATAGATAGCTTTTCTAACAATGAAAATGAAGCAAATGCTAAATACTTAGAACAAATTATTCAAGTTCAAGGTTCTATTACAGAAATAACTTCTGGAAAAAACGGAAATAGCATCATTACATTAGGTAATGAGAATACTATAGGCAATGTAACCTGTTACATCACTTCCGAAGAAAGCTTAAAAACAAACAATCTAAACATAGGTCAGCATATCAATATTAAAGGCATCTGCACAGGATACTTAATGGATGTAGTATTGGTTAAATGCGTGATTATTGAATAAACCATAAACTTAAAAAGAAATGAAATCTCTATATATATCATTATTCACAATATTACTTTCCACTGTATCCTTTGGACAGGGGAAATTTTTAACAAAACAAGGATATACTTCTTTCTTTTCTGCCACACCAATAGAAGATATAAAAGCAGAAAACAATCAGGTATTAAGTATTATAGATACATCAACAGGTACAATAGCAATATCTATTTTGATGAAATCATTTATGTTCGAAAAATCGTTGATGCAAGAACATTTTAATGAAAACTATGTAGAGTCTGACAAATATCCTAAGGCAATATTTAAAGGCCAAATTTTGGATTTTAATACACTAACTAAAAATGAACAAACTGTATCAATTGTTGGTGATATTACTATCCATGGAGTAACAAAAAAAATTGAAACTAAAGGTATAATTAGCAAAAACAAAGAAAATATATTCTTAAAAGGAAACTTCCCAATAAAGGTGGCTGATTTCGAAATCGAAATACCATCCGTAGTAACTAATAATATAGCAGAAAGTATAAAAATAACATTTGAATTAGATCACAAACCTTATAAAAAATAATATGAAGAATTTTTTAATTGTTTTTGCACTTTGGGCTATGAGTTCTAGTTCATATGCACAAGATCTACTGGATATTTTAGAAGATGAGACTCCACAAACAAAAAACTATACTACTTCTACCTTTAAAGGAACTAGGATTCTAAATGGACACTCCGTAGAGAATAGAAATAAAGGAACATTAGAATTTGTAATATCACACCGTTTTGGACGAGTTAATCTTGGAATTGATGAATTATATGGATTGGATCAATCTAATATCCGTTTTGCTTTTGAATATGGATTGTCTGATAATATAATGTTAGGAGTAGGTCGAAGTAGTTTTGACAAAACATATGATGGCTTTATTAAATACAAATTCTTAAAGCAAAGTACTGGTAAAGGATCATTCCCATTTACAGCATCACTTTTCTCAAGCATTGCTTATAGAACATTAAAGGATTTTGACCCAGAAAATGAGCCTACTTTTAGTCAAAAATTATCCTATGTTTCACAAATACTAATTGCCAGAAAATTTAGTCCTGCATTTTCATTACAAATTACCCCAACTTATATTCATAGAAATTCTGTGAAAATTAATGATGATCCACACGATATTTTTGCTGTCGGTATAGGTAGTAGATTAAAGCTAACTAAAAGAATATCTATAAACGGAGAATACTTTTATACTGCTAATCCGTTAGAGTCTATCGACGCAACAAACTCTTTAGCGTTTGGGGTAGATATAGAAACAGGAGGACACGTATTTCAAATAATTCTATCCAATTCTATTACTATGATAGAAAAAAGCTTCATCACAGAATCTACAGATAATTTCTTTGAAGGAGATATACATCTTGGTTTCAATATATCTAGAGCTTTTCAGGTAGGAAACAAGAAAAAACGAAAACTTAACAAAATGAAGAATTCTGGAATATAATATCAAATAAAACAAAATGTTTAGAAGAAATTTTAAAGTTAAAGGAGAGGATGTTGATGATTATATGGTAATGCAAAACTCTGCATACATGGCATATACATCATCTGTATTACTTGCTTTATTATTTGACAAAGGGTATACCGACAAAAAAAGAAACAAAACAAAACTTAATGTACAGGAATCTATAGAATCCCTAAACCAAAGAAAACATTTAATGTTTATGCAAGATTTTTTTATAAATCTGGAACTTATTTGTATTGATAATGACAGTCAAAAATTAACCATTAGAAATCGTTTTTTTAATGCTAATAATGAACTATGTGCGACTATTAACAGCTATTTATATTGGTTTGATAGTGTAAATCAAGAAATTATCATACCACCAAAAAAAATGATAAACCGATTATTTAATTAAACTATTGGGTTAACCGAAGCAAGGGGGAAAAAATTGCTATGAACGATAGTTAATATTAGATAATTGGTGATTAGAAAGGCTGAGTTGTTGTAAAACTCAGCCTTTTTTTATAATGCTAGTTCAGATTGATATTATTGATTTCATCAAAAATAATATTTAAAAAAAATAACCCCTGCAATCATAGAGACTACAGGGATTCAGATTCAAACACAAAATCTATCTATAAATACAAAAGCAACTAACTCTTTTGTTTCTATATCATTGGTCTTGGGGTAAAAAAGTTTAAAATTTTTTTTCTGATTTTAAAGTATTTATGTCAATAATAAGCTGACCAATCGATGCTCTATTTAAACCATTATAAATACCTCGTATATGCTTCTTCTTATCCACCAAAACAAAATTTTCGGTATGAAGAAAATCCTCTTTCGTTTTTGTTTCTCCCAAATCCTCCTCAACGAAATAAAAATTACGTCCTAGATCATAAATTATATCACGATCTCCAGTCACTAAATGCCATTTAGAATTCAGAACACCCTTTAGTTCTGCATATTCTTGTAATATCGGTATCGAATCTCGTTCTGGGGTTACAGAATGTGATAATAATAAAACATCCTCATCATCTTTAAACTCTTCTTGTAGCAACAACATATTGGAAGTCATTTTTGGACAGATTCCAGGACATGTGGTAAAGAAAAAATCAGTTACATATATTTTATCATCAAAGGTTTCACTAGTTACAATCTTTCCTTGTTGATTCACCAAAGAGAAATCAGGAATTTTATGAAAACTATTAAGCTCTTTAGCATAAGGAGTTAACCAATGCGGTGTAAAACTTGCATCCTGATAATATGGTAACACTTCTACTCTACTAGTATTTTCTTTTTGTTTACAACTAAAAAACAAACAACATAAAATAACACTATAACTTTTTAAACTGTACAATTTCATTTTCCAATTCATAACATAAATTAGCTCTTTTTAAGCCAAAAACACGTCCGTTTTTAGCTTCGTAGTTAACATATAGCTTTCCATTCTCTAACCAAGCTTGTTGCATCCCATTTTCTTTTCCATTAATCAAATTAGTTTGTTTAGCCAATTGACCATTTGTAAACCATTTTTTCTGAACTCCGTTCCGAGTTCCTTTTATATAATTAGCTTCTGAAGCTATATTACCATTTGACCACCAAATTTTCACAACTCCATCAAGGTGATTGGCTATATAAAATGATTCTTTTTGCAACAAACCATCAGAAAACCATTTTTGAGCTAAACCTTCTTTTTTACCTTTATAATAACCCACTTTTTCTTCAAGCATTTTATTAGAATGAAACTTTACAGCATAACCGGAAAAAGGTTTTTGCTCATAGTACCATTTTCCTTCAATTGCATTTAAAATCAGCAAGTCCTTTGGCACCAAAATATTATTAATTATTTTTTTATCCGTATCAACAATATGATTTTTCCTATCTGTTTTACAAGCCATAAAACAGATAGAAAAAAAACTACTTATAAAAAAACATTTAATTAACCGCATTGGGAGTTCCATTAAATGGTCCAGCAAAAACTATATAACTACCTGTATTAGAATATAATTCATTAATAACATGATAATGATACTCAGCTTCTTCCGAATGCTGTGTAATATGAGTATGACCTCCAGAAGCATCTAAATCTGTAGGATACGTACCTGTAGAATTACATTTTCTACCATAGATAAAAAATCCATCTGATATAATCCCGATCAAATTTTCATCATCATTAGACCATGCTCTAGGTTCTAAATGATAATGATATACTCCAGGTCCTATATGTCCGCCCGTATAATCCAAAGATCCTGCTGCCTGATCTAGGGCACCATTTCCTTCTTGATCATTAAAAAGCGCTGCCCCACTCACAGCTATTCCAATTGTTCCCAACGATGTTGCTGTTGTGTTATTCGCTAATTGTGGATTAGCAGAAACTACTAAAGTGGCAGAAGCATCAAAATTAGGTATTATACTTGGTGTTGACGCAACATCAGGCTCTTCAATATATAATGCATTACCCTCACCCCAATAAGAGGTTGTATGATTAGGTCTTCCTGTAGTTTCAATAACTACATTAGATCCATCTAAATAAATATCTGTCTCATCAGTATCGAATTCTGCAAAAGCAGCGTGTAATTCGGCAACAGTACCATCATCATCCGTTGTAGATGTTCCATTATCATCACCACTACAAGCTATAAAAACAATGCAGACAACACAAATTAATAATGCTACAGGCATAATCTTTTTAGATATAAGTTTTATATTCATCATTACTTAGATTTAGTTAATTCTTTTTAGTCATAAATTATTGCTCTCTTTTCGGCGGTCCTTTTCTTTCAGGTTTAGGAGCTTTTTTTAATTCTTCTTTCGTAATAAACCCATCTTCATCTAAATCAATTTTCGCAAAATCTCTTTCTAAAGGTCCTTTAACTTCATCCTTTGCTAGTTTTCCATCTTCATTCTTATCCATCATTTCAAAAATCTCTTCAACAGTAGGTCTTTCTTTTCCTCTCTTCTTTTCATCTTTTGATTGTGCATTTGTTTTACATGAAAACAGTAATAAAGAAAGTGTCATTACTAATCCTAAATTCAACAAGTTACTTTTCATTTTTTTTATGTTTATGTTTCTTGTATAGACTATAAATTTCGTCAAAAGTATAATGCAATAGAGGAGTTTTCTGTCGACTATATGTACTTTTAGGTGAATAGCTGCTTCTATTCTGCGAACGAACTAAAAGATATAACTCTTAATCATCCATTATGAAACTCAACTATTATATTTTCATTTAATTTGTACTATGAATAATTACAAAAGGTTTCTTTTTCAAGTAGTTTTATGGGGAATTATTTGGTTTTTCTTATCATTTGGACAAAAAAATAATGAAAAATTTCTTATCGAAAACTCCATTCTTTTCGCTTTCCAAATTGGACTTATTGGTTTATTAATTTTTTATGTTGCGAAGCATTTTTTATTTAAAAAGAAATACTTATTCTTCTTTTTAATTTCTCTCAGTATAATTTGTGTGTCAGCATTGTCATCATCTACGATATCTTCTAATTTATCCGCTAGACTGCTTTCTCCTCGTAATAACCCCAGAATAGCTAATCCGCCGTTTAAAAGACCTCCAAGAAGAATAAAACCCCCATCTATTTTAATGGTTCATTTTTCTAATTTGATGATTGCATATTTGATCGCTACGTTTATAGAAACTTTTTTGTTCGCACAAAAAAAGGAAGAAGAAATAATTAGAAGTAAAAACGAAAACCTTCAAACAGAACTAAAATTATTAAAATCACAAATTAACCCACATTTTTTATTCAATTCTCTAAACAATATTTATGCACTTTCAGTAATAGATTCTGATAAAACACAACAAAGTATCAGTTACTTATCCGAAATGCTTAGATACGTACTTTATGAATGTGATCGCCCTTATGTTTCTATCCAAAAAGAAATAACTTATATTAAAAATTATATCAAATTATTTTCTTTAAAAAATAGTAAACCTTATGAAATTACAACAAAGTTTAATATAGATGATAATACTGTTTCTATTGCTCCTATGCTCTTTATACCATTTATAGAAAACGCATTTAAACATAGTAATATTGAAAAACCACTATCCTTTATAGAGATTGATATAACATCAAACACATCTAATATCAATTTTGAAATAATTAATAGTATTCCTAAAGAAAAAATAATGAAAGATAAAATTGGAGGAATTGGATTAGAAAATGTTAAAAAACGATTAGATATATTGTATCACGAAAAGCACAATTTATTAATTACCAATGACAATAATATTTTTAAAGTAAAACTAAATATAAAATTAGACGATAATGCTTAGGTGTTTAATAATTGATGACGAAGAGCTAGCCAGAACACTCTTAAAAACCTATATAGATCGATTGGATTATATAGAAATAATTGCTACACTTGAAAACCCACTCGAAGCAATAAATATTCTAAAAAATGAGCCTATTGATGTCATATTTTTAGACATACAAATGCCTGAATTAAAGGGAACTGATTTAGCAAAAATAATCCCTACTACAACTCAAATAATTTTCACTACTGCTTATTCTGAATATGCGTTGGAAGGGTTCGAATTAAATGCACTAGATTATTTATTAAAACCAATCACCTTTGATCGATTTTTAGCTGCTATACAAAAGATAAAAAAGGATCCTAAAACCAGCAATGTCGAAGGAAAAATTACGGTAAAATCTGGGTATGATCTACATAAAATTAAATACAGTGATGTACAGTACATCGAGAGTGATAGTGAATATGTTGTTTTTCATACTACTAATAAAAAAATAATGAGTCATCAAACGCTAAAATCTCTAGAAGAGACATTACCAGAAATATTTATGCGAGTTCATCGATCATTTATTATTAATAAGAACTATGTTACTGCACTAAAAGGAAAAGATCTTTTTCTTACTGACATTAGAATCCCTGTAAGTTCTAGTTATTATGAACTTGTTAAAAATCAATTATTTTGATTTTAAAATAATTCTTTTGTTTTATCCTAGACAATCAGTATTGGCATTTATTTAACTCTAAACATCTTTCATTTTTATTATTTTGTGATCAAGGATTTATTCATATATCACTCATCATGAAAACACTTATCACTCTAACTGTTACACTTATCTTATCATTTTTCTTTGGTCAAGCTCAGGCTAATTCCATCTTAAAAAAGGGTTTTATAACCGGAAATCCAGGTATTATTTCAATACATAAGATGACTTTTGGACCAGAAGGTATTTTATTTATTGGGGATAGTAATGCTGCACAAGTTGTAGCTATAGATTTTAGTGAACACCCTAAATTGGATAACTCGAAAGTTAAATTAGACAATCTAGATAAATTGGTTGCTGATATGATGGGAACCACTATTGATCAAGTTCAAATTACGGATATGGTAGTTAACCCAAATAACAATAATATTTATCTTTCTATTAATCATAGCTCTGGAATACCCATATTATTAAGAGTTGAGGACAATGTCCTAAAGCAAGTACCTCTTGACAATGTGTCTTACACTAAAACTACATTATTAGATCCTATATCTAAAGAAGCAGAAGACCGAAGAGGAAGAAAATTAAGAAAATGGGCCGTTGCGGATATTAAATATACAGATGGAAAATTATTATTATCTGGACTAAGTAACAAAGAATTTGCCTCTACATTTAGAGCTATTGATTTTCCGTTTTCAGAGACACAAAATTATAGTTCTTTAGAAATTTACCACGCTGCGCATGGTAAGTATGAAACACATGCACCTATTAAAACATTTATTCCAACAAAAATCAATGGAGAATTACAAGTTTTGGCTGGTTATACTTGTACTCCATTAGTTATTTTTCCAATGAATAAAATGAAATCAGGAGAACATCAAAAAGGAAGAACAGTGGCTGAACTTGGAAGTGGCAATTCTCCTATTGATATGATAGAAATTGAAAATGAAGGAAATCGGTATTTATTAATTTCTAATAGTAATAGAGCATTAATGAAAATTGATTTTAAAGATTTAGAAGCATATCAAGGTGAGTTAACTAAACCTGTAGTAAAAAAAGGAGCTGCCGAAGGTGTTGATTATGTAAATCTTCCATATGTTAATGTACAACAGTTAGATAAAATCGGTAGTAATGGTTTTGTAATTATCCAAAGAGAATCTAACGGAAATCTAGCTCTTAAAACAGGTAATAGCTGGTGGGTAAAGTAATCTGTCCCATTATAAACCTGAACTATTGACTTTTTATTGTGAAACGATATTATTTTGGAATTTTAGCATTAGTTGTTACTAACTTATCGTTAGGTCAAACATCTGAAAATTACATTTTTAATAAAAATGAAGTTATTATACCCAAGAACATATCCGTAGCCCAGGATGTATTTGTTTTTAAAGGAGAAATTCCTGAAGATAGAATAGCTGTTTCTACCAGGATTCTAGGAAAAATTCAGGAAAATCAGAATACATTAAGCTTTACACCCGCAGTCCCATTTGGGTGGAATCAAAAGTATACCGTAGTATACAATCATACCATCAACTATTTTTCCTTGCCAGTTCCTGAAGGTTACGAATCATTAAAAATATTAAAAGTGTATCCTAGTACTTCAAGTGTACCAACCAATATTTTAAAATGGTATGTTAAGTTTTCTAGACCAATTAATGAAAATAATATTTATAAATATATTCAATTTGTAGATGACTCTAATAAACCTATAGATCGAACAATATTACCTCTGCAAAACGCTTTAATCTCCAAGGATGGAACTTTATTGACCATTTGGATAGAACCAGGAAGACAAAAACGAAATCTAATTCCAAATAAACAGTTAGGGTCTGTGTTCATCCCTCAAAAAAAATATAGATTGGTGATTTCGGAAGAAATTAAAGATCATAACGGCGTAAATATGGTAAAAAACTTCTCTAAAGAGTTTACTACTACCGTTGCAGATAGAAAGAAACCAAACATAAATAATTGGGAAATTAAAATCCCTAACATTCATTCTGTATCTAATCTACTAATAAATTGTGAAAAACCAATAGACTATGGTAGTAGTATTGGTAATATAAAAATACTAGATAGTGCAGGACAACTTATAGATGGTATCTGGGAGCTAAAGAAGGATGAAACAGTAGTTTCATTTATACCAAAAAGAAACTGGAAAAAAGGGAACTATACTATAATTTTTGGACCTAGTATAGAAGATTTAGCTGGTAATAATCTAGATCACGTATTTGATAATGAAGTCCAAAAAACTTCAAAAAATAACCATCCATATAAAACCTATACACTAGAATTTGAATTAAAATAAAAAAAGACAGTAAAATACTGTCTTTTTTATAACTAAGTAGGATTTATGTTCTCAATAGTAGTTTTGAGACGAATTTAGGATTTTTAATTGCCTGCAAGTAAGACAAACGAATTACCTGACACTGGCGATACATTATAACTTTTTACATTTTTAAGTGTCTTCATATATTTTTCTGCTTCTACAAAAGCACTTTCTAAAGGACTAACTGTAGATCTTTCATTCAAAGTAATTGTTTTAGAAATTTGTTCACCATTGGTGTATTCTATTGTGATTTTCCATCTTTTTACAGAATGAAAATTTTTAGAGATTAAAGAATTATTCTCTTTAACACTCTTCTTCTCTTTTTTAGTTTTTTCCTTTTCGTTTACTGGTTCGGTTGTCGCATAACCTATAGATACACAAAGTAAAGCAGTAATAAGTAAGAGTTTCATAGTTGATGATTTTTGGTTTTGACGAATATACATACATAATTTGATTAATCAAATTAATTTTTAATAAAATTTTATTTGAATATTAAAAAAATACATGTATGTTTGAATTATGGTAAATAAGAATTTGAAAAAGCTTCTGAAAAAAAGTAAAGGAGCCAAAACGGTATACGGTATTTCTAAAACTTTGGGAGTAAGTCCGCAAGCAGGAGATTATGTAGTAAAGCGTAAAAACTTAGCTAAAGATTTCGAAAGACTCCAAAAAATTGCAGATTATATGGAAGTAGATATAAAAGATATTATAGACAGAAAATATTAAACAACTCCTCTACACATATTATATCCTATTTGTTTATATATAAGAGTTTTATAATGCTTGTGTATTCATTATTAGCATACAAATCTTTTCAAAAAATTATCCTTTAGTATGTAGTTAATTGGATAAATAGAAATTAAACTCAAACTTTATACCTATATTTCCAAAACAAACAACTTATACAACATACTTTTTAATGAGATTAACCTTCATTATTTTAATTTCTTTTTTATTAAATAATTCTTCTATTTCCCCTGAAACATATATAGGCAAATGGCAAATAGAAGGAGGTTCAATTATTGAAATTTACCAAAATAAAGATCTTTTTTTTGGCAAAATAAATAGACGCGCCGAGAATCCCATTTCTAATTTTAATGGTCTAGACAATAAAAATCCTGACCAAAAATTAAGACAACGCCCTTTATTAGGAATGGACATACTTAATAACTTAAGTTTTAAAGACGGAGAGTTAGATGGTGGAACAATTTATAATGCTGATAGCGGAAAAACATATACAGTAAAAGTGTGGATTGATTCAGATAACCAAGATAAATGCTATATAAGAGCCTATAAAGGTATTTTATTCAAAACTTTTGAAGCTGTGCGTGTGAAAAATTAATTATTCTTCTTTATACCTGCTATCATAGAAGTGATACAAAAAGACTAAGTACTAAAATATAGCCAAAAGTAACTACCCCTCATGTTAAATAATCCTATCATCTTCGTATAAAGTTATATTATTTCTCAATGCATCAAGTACGAATTAAATAAAAAGAGTAGCAACAAACATAACAATAAAAAACATCCATTTTATGGATGTTTTTTAGAATTAAATTAATGCAGAATAATAACTGCTCTAAGGGTAAAGCACAGATTTTTCTTATAAAAAATCAAACAGATTAAATTAAAATAATACAATCTGTTTGACTAAACATTGTACAAACACTCTTTAAAAATAGTACCTAAAGAGCCATAATGCACACATACTAAAAGGGGATGTTCGAATAAATTGGGGCTATTGATTGGGGCCTGAAATTGTTTTATTTTTCTTCTTCTATTTTCTCTAATGTCTTTTTAAGCCTATCTATTTGTACACTTGTAAAATCAGTTCTAAGGTAAGGTCGTATCTGACTCATAATGTTCCCTTCTTCTGGGTAATGATGAAGACCTAAAGCATGTCCTATTTCGTGAGGAGCCGTGGATGTGAACAAAAATTCATCAGTAATTAAAGCTCTTTTATCTTTACCTATCCCAGCAATAGCAATTGTATTTGATCTTTTCATTACAAAAACATTTATTCTGTCCTCGCGGTAATAATCCTGAGTTTCTTGTAAAAAAACACTAGATTCTCGTCCTCTATTATCTTTTAAATCATATAACTCATCACTATTTAATGTTTTTACATCGCCTTTTTCTAATCCGATTCCATATCTATGGAAGAAACTACCATTTAAATTTGCTATAAAATCATTCTCATTTAAATTGTAAGAAGATTTTCCAGACACACCTGATGGCTGAACATATATAATATCGACTTTTATAGTTTTCTCTAAGTTATCCGAAAATATTTGTTCAATCGCGTACGAATCAGAATCATCTTCTGCGGCACAGGAAACAAAAATCGATAACACAAATAGTAGTTTTAATAATTTCATGGCTTGTTGTCTTTTTTTTTGATTGTTGATGCTATATCTTAACTATCTTAGTAAGTCTATTCTTACTGTTATTTAATAAATTAAAATGAGTCTAATCTTTTTAATTAAATAAGCCTTTAATTAAGTTATTACGAGCGTAAATAATTATTGCTTGTAATCATTATTATTACTTGTGTGAGAATGAGTGTGATAATCGATCAATTCAAAGATAGAGAATAATATTACTTAAATAAGGGGGTATTTTCCCCTATGTATCAATATTAACTATTTATACTATAATACATTAACTTACATTTTAACAAAATTAAATTGTTAATACTAAAACTAGTCTAGTTAACTATAATCCTTTCGAATAAGGCATACAATAAGGAGTTATGGATTTTAACATTTGAAATGTTAAATTTTATAAATTATGGTTAAACCGTAAGTGTAATACTGCAAAAATAACGCATAACTAAAACACGATTAATTAGTACTTTAACAGTAAAAAACGAAAAGTTTAACAAAATTAACAATGCATTTTAACGACATTATATGCTATTTCAACGAAAGCAATACGTGTTTCACCTAAGTTTTATCAAAACAAAACACTAAAACACAATATTTTATCCAAAATCAATAAAAGATTACAAACTATAAATCAAAAAAATATGATTTGAATATTACTATATTTGACTTGATTAAATACCTATATCAATTGCATCCAAAAAACAAACATTATTCTTCGTATAATTTTGAAGAACTTAAAAACAACCATAAGCAACTATCTGATTATTTAATAATCAATCCGCATAATAACAACATCACCATTGATTTTTCTAATAGTGAAGCTGTTTTGGAACTAAATAAAGCAATTCTAAACTATTATTATGAAATTGAGAATTGGGATATCCCCCAAGGATCATTATGCCCTCCCATTCCAGGAAGAGCTGATTACATACATCACATAACTGATTTACTAGCCGATGATATAAATAAATCAAGTCTTGTTAAAGGGTTGGATATTGGAGTTGGTGCCAACTGTGTATATCCGATTCTAGGAGCAAAGATTAATGGTTGGACAATGGTTGGATCTGATATTAATTTAGACTCAGTTTCTTATGCAAGAAAAAACGTAGCATCTAATTCTAATTTAAAAGATCATATAGAAATAAGGCATCAAGAGAACAATGCTAATATTTTTAAGGGTATAATTAAATCAGAAGATTATTTTCATTTTACTATGTGTAACCCTCCTTTTCATTCTTCTCCTGAAGAAGCAAAAAAAGGAACACAGCGAAAATTGAACAATTTGTCTAAATCAGATAAAATGATTAAGCTAGAATTAAATTTTGGTGGACAAGCAAATGAATTATGGTGCAATGGTGGCGAAGCTTTGTTTATCAAAAGAATGATTAAGCAAAGTCCTGATTTCAAAAATCAAGTCGGTTGGTTTACATCATTAGTCTCCAAAAAAGAAAATTTACCAAAGATTTATAAGCAACTTAATAAATTAAAGACCATCCATAAAACTATTGAAATGTCACAAGGAAACAAAAAGAGCCGTTTTGTAGCATGGAAATTCCCTAAAGAATAGTACTTATAACTTATTCTGGTGATCTTCCATGAATCTCTTCAAACTTCTCGTCAAAATTCTCTCTTAAATAAGAATTAAGTTTTTTCCTATAGTCATCCTTCAACCAAGATAAAAAATTGTGAGTACTTCTACTGATACATTTTGCATAGCTCTGAATTCTGTGATCAATATCATCTCCTAACATTTTCGCCAATGCAATAGCATCATATACATCTTCACTATTTTCTATACAAATTTTAGCATGCTGAGCTATTGATCTTTCTAGTACTACTTTAGAAGACTCTCCTTTTCGCACAGAATCTAGATACGTTTCTTTAATATCAAAATAAACTTCCTCAGAATTTGAAAACTCTGCTCTTAATTCTGCAGGCATTTCATGCTTAAATTTACTTTCTATATCCTCATCATTAAGGAGCTTATCCATGTAATAATCAGGAGAATTGAATATTTTTTGCCAATCCAGATCAGCTCCCCAAGGACCAAATCTATGATAGTTATTTCCTAAATCAATAACATTAAATGAAGATTTATTCTTTAAAATTCGAGAGCCCCGACCAATCATTTGATAATATAAAGTCAATGACTTTGTAGCACGATTCAAAATAATTGTATCTACCGTAGGTTCATCAAATCCTGTTGTTAAAATACTCACTGATGTCAAAATAGCATCAGGAGTTTCTTTAAACCACTGAAGTATCTGTTTTCTTTGCTTTTTTGTAGCTGTGTTATCTAAATGCGCGATTGGATATCCAGCGGATCTAAAAGTATCATACACATGCAACGAAGTGTTGATACCATTATTAAAAATTAATGTTTTTTTGCCTTTAGAATGCTTTTCATATGCTTGCAATAATTGACTTAGCATATTACTATTAGTATATAAATCTTCGGATGATTTTACAGTATAATCACCATTAGACCCAACTTCTAAAGAAGTTAACCCCATGTTATAAGCAAATACTTCTGCGCGTGCTAGAAATTCATTTTCTATTAATGACTCTATAGTTTCACCTACAATTAGTTCATCATAATTGTCCTTCATTGGTAACTTTATATTAGAACTTAATGGTGTTGCTGTAACTCCTAAAATAAAGGACCTCTCAAAAAACTTAAATAATTTAGTAAAAGAATTATAATGCGCTTCATCAATAATCACCAAACCAATATCGGAAATATCCAATTTATCTTCATTCAACCTATTGTTCAAGGTTTCTACCATAGCTACGAAACAACTATAGTTTTCTTGATCATCTAAGTTTGCTTTACTGTCTACTACTTTATTATCTACACCAAAACCTGTAAGCATATTTGATGTTTGCTTGCATAGTTCTATACGATGTGTCATCACTAATACTTTTCTATTGTGATGTTTTAAGTATTGCCTAACAATTTCAGAAAAAATAACCGTCTTACCTCCTCCAGTTGGTAATTGATATAAAAGATGGTAATCCTCTCTAGCATCCTCAAAGCTTTTAAAAATCCTATTTATAGCCCCTTTTTGATAGCTATATAAGTCTTTTCCTGTTTTCTTTTCTTGTAATTCTGTAGTTGACTCCGACATATTTTCTCATTTCTAGGGCTGCAAAACTAATTCCTTTTATGCATTTTTGCAGAATTTTTATCATAAAATATGTCATTATTTTTTTACAATTGGTTGTTAAACAAATAAAATTGGATATCTCAATTGCATTATTCAGTTAATAATTTGACTTCAAAATGTATTTCATCTGATAATAAATTATTTTTTACATTCCCAAAAATACTACCCGATGCATATGTTATATTCCATCTCGTCCTATCAATTATAAATTTAGAGATAAAAATCAGCTTACTGTTATTATATTTTATGTTCGCTTCAAACTCTATAGGTTGTTTAACATCTTTAATCGTTAAATCTGCTGTTATTAAAGCATTTGAATCATCATTGTAAGTTACATTTACTATAGAAAGTTTAGCTACAGGAAAATTCTCTGTATCAAAGAAATCTGAATTTTTTAAATGATCTACTAACATCTCACTATACCCTCCATCTATATTGGCTATGGTATTCATGTTAATGATAAACTCTCCTCCAGTAACCTTTTCTTTTTCTTTAAAAAATTCACCACTAATAAAATCTACAGTTCCATAATGTCCGCTAGTATGGAGTTTATTAAAGCCTTCCCATCTAATTTCACTGTTTTCCTTATCTATTTTTAGGCTATTGCCGTTTGTAGTTTTTGGAATTGGTTTCTTTTCGAGAATATCAATTAATTCTATATCGTAAAGCAATGTAGAATCAGGGTGAGGAAATGTAACCTTTCCCATTCTTTTACTTAAGGAAGGTGGGACAATTAATTTTCGTACCTCTCCTTTTTTCATTCCTAACAACCCTTCATCAACTCCTTTTATCACTTGATTTCCTCCTACTAAAATCTTTAAAGGTTCTTCTCTATTTCTCGAAGTATATACTATAGAATCATTTGTGTACTTAGTTGTTTCGTGAATAAGGACTTCTTGTCCTTTCTCTACAATGGGTCCTGAACCATCTTTGACTACTTTATATTGAAGTCCAGAATCAGTCACAATAAAATCTGTTTCACCAGAACATCCGTAAAACATTATAAACGCGAACATGCTCATATAGATTTTAACAATATTTACACTCAAATTATTAAGTTGAATTCTTACATTAGTTTTCATTAATTTTTGTTTTTAATTTTACTCAAACGAAAGTAATTCTGGAAATACGCTACTTTGCTAAATCAATTGTAAAAAAGTGTATATCAATTGTAAATTTTCCGTTATTTGTAAATAACTGGTCATTTTATGAAAAATAAAGTCAAAATATTAGCCACTACTCTTGTTATATTAATAGCGCTATTCTCAATACATAGTTTTTCTTCAAAAGAAGTTTCCTTTTATCCTGAGAAAATAAAAATTGCGTTAAGAAGTGTTGGTAATAAACTTTTATTAAAAAACAATGATGCTACATCTCTTGTCCTACCAGTAAAAGAAATATCTGATCAAACTTTCGAAGTATCTTTTCAAAAAGAAATATTTATCAACCCTGAAATATTAGCAGAGACTATAGACGCTGAATTTAAAAAAACAGGAGTTCCTTATGATTATATTACTGAATTAATTAATTGTAAAACAAATGAAGTATCCTATAGTTATGAAATATTGGGGCCTTTTAAGGATAATGAAATTTCATGTTTAGGTAGGAATTTACCCAAAAACTGTTATACTATTAAGGTAATCATACTCAACGAAAATACTTCGGCTTTATATAGTGAGATGGGTAGCACTAATACTCTTTATTTTATTATTATCGTTCTGACACTAATAACCGGATTCACTTTATTTAAAAAGAAGTCTGAAGAAAACATTTCAGATATTTCTTCTAATGAAATCATTTTAGGTAAACATATTTTTTATCCTGATCAACAAAAATTAAATATTGATAAGAATGAAATCTCTTTAACCGCTAAAGAAAGTGAACTTCTCGCTATTTTTGCAAAATATCCAAACAAAATTGTAAAAAGAGAGCAATTGATTAAACAAGTTTGGGAAGACAATGGAGTTATTGTTGGAAGGAGCTTAGATATGTTTATTTCTAAATTACGCAAAAAACTAGGTAAAGATTCTGAGGTAAAGATAACTAATGTTCATGGTGTAGGTTACAAATTAGAAATAATCTCATCTAATTGAACCAATACTGACTTTTTTTGAAGGATTTCTCTACATTCTTAACATACTCTGGAATTAGTACCATTTTTTTTCTAATGCTACTGCTTACCCACACTTGGAAAAAACGTGAAGCAAACAAACTTCTTCTAAATATTCTTTTGAGCTTTTTATTTCTTTTTCTAACCTATGCTTCTTCATATCTAAATTGGAATTTTCTTAGCACCATAGTATCGCCTATCGGTTTTATTGCTCCTTTTGTATTAGGCCCATTAATCTTTCAATACATCAAAACAATTTATACATCCAATATAAATAGAAAAAGTTTTATATATAGTTTACTACCGTTTGGGATCGCTTTTATTTTTTATAGTATTCCCCAATATATTTTTGGATTACCTATAGATGAGGAAATAACCTTGTTAAGAATTGTTTCTATCGTTATTCCTTTTCTAGGTATACTACACCTCTCCTATTATCTATTTTTAAGTAATAAGTTATTAAAACGTTTTAAAAAACTAGTAAAAAATAATTATGCCAATTTAAAGAAATTAGATCTAAAATGGTTATCAATATGGATTCGAGGATTCATTGTCTTTTTAATTATTGACCTTGTTAGTGGGGTACTAATTGTTTCTTATCCTATTATGCCTGTTTTCATATACACCAATCTCTTTTATTTAGTATTACTAATTTGGTATATTGGGTATTTTGGTATCCATCAAACTCAAGTTTTTTTGGTTAATGAAATATCACAAAACCCGATTAATGATTCTGCAAACAGATCTAAGTCATTTTTCAATTGTGAATCAGAAGAACTTTTAAACCTTAAAACTCAATTACAAATCAAGTTTAGTGAAGAGAAGCTTTTTAAAGAACAAGATCTTTCTTTGAAAAAAACTGCCGATATTCTGAATGTTTCAGATAAAAAGTTATCACACTTATTGAATATCTGTATGGATTCTAATTTTTATGAATATGTAAATACCTATCGAGTCTCCTATTTTAAAGAACAGCTAGAACTTGGAGTTGCCGAGAAATTAACTCTATTATCTATTGCTTTTGATTCTGGTTTTAACTCTAAAGCTACTTTTAATAGAGTTTTCAAACAACAAGTTGGAATGACACCAATAAAGTTCAAAAAACAATTAGAAAAAAAGTCTCAAAGCTTCCATTGAGTCGATTGAAACATTGTTTATCTATTTATTTGCCAATCAAATTAATCTGATAAATAATATCTTATGAATTCAATCTATAATACTAATGATTCTATAACATCAGTTACAAATCAACATCAAAAATCAAAAAAATATATCTTATTAGTACTTGGTATTTCTTGGGTTTTTGGATTTTCTACTACTACGCTTTTAGATTTTTCAGATCCTATTGCATACACTATTATAACTTTTATTTACGCATTTATTCCAGCTATTATTGCAATTATTTTTAACAAAAACGAAAGAGGGTCCTGGAAGGATTTAAAATTTTTTAAACCAGATCTCAAAAGTTCATTATATTCATTTATAATTCCTATTATTTATTTTGCCGTCGTTATTAGCATTCAGATGCTCTTAGATATAAGAATTGCAAAAAAATTAGATCAGATTAATCAAACTCCATTAACCCTTTCTCTTTTATTGATATTGGGATATCCCATTACAGTATTTCTAATACTCGGAGAAGAAATTGGATGGAGAGGATATCTTCAAGAAAAATTAATGAACAGTTTTGGAGCTTTTGCAGGAATTTTTGTTCTTGGATTAGTTTGGGGTATTTGGCATATGCCCATTGCGCTTCAAGGCTATAATTTTCCAAACCACCCTTATATAGAAGCTTTTATAACCTACCCACTAGTTGGCATGGCGCTTTCATTAATTATAGCTTACCTAGGTTTTAATCGTTATTCTATTTTTATAGGAGCATTAGTACATGCTAGTAATAATCATTTCGGAGGTACATTTCTCACCTTAACAGAAACTAATAATGAGTTTGCTCATGCTATGATTTTTAATGGTTTTTATGTAATAATCATATTAATTTTTGGATACTTATGGAGAAGAAAAACATTTAAGAACATAAAATCTTAAAGACTTAAAACAGGATATCTTCTCCACACTGAGAAGATATCCTATTAAATAAAGTTACTAATGATGCTCTTTTTGTCCAAAAGGTTTAAGTATGATTCCTGCACTTAGTATAAATCCATCTGTAGGAGCATAGATTTCTGCAAACGTAGGGTCATTAGCAGGAGGCAAAACTAAAGTAGAAAATCTACTCTGCCTTCTGTCCGTAAAATTTTCAAAGTTGACAAAGATTGTCCCCCAATTAAAATTGCGCATTCCTAGCAATCCCATTAAAACATAATCTGTAGTTTCTGAACCATTAGAAAGTAATTGTTTGCCTGTATAATAGGTTTCAAAACCTATTCGCCATTTTTCATTTTCATACATAAAAACACTTCCTGCGTTATGTCTTGCCGTTAATGGTTTTTGTGGGTTTCCATCCAAATAATTTAGTTGAGTATCTATAAAAGCATAATTAAGAAACCATCTAAAGTCTTTATAACTAAACTTAATATTTGTTTCGGCTCCTTTGCTTACAATATTATCATTCGCATTTTCATATTCAAAAAAACCAGTACCAGTATCACTAAGTAATAATCCATCTTGGATAGCAGTTACATAGAATAATTGATTAATAGAAAAATCTATTTCATCATTAAGGTAAGTCTCATAATTGAAATCCAGGTTTACTCCATAAGATCGTTCTGCATCTATACGAGTATCATCAATGGCTAAAACATTATTGAAATTAATTAGTTCTGCTTCTTCAGTAAAGATATCTGGGATCTTATACCCTAATCCACCTCCAATCCTACTGGAAAAGGAATTATCTGATTTAAATAACAATGATACTTTGGGTAACGGAAAAAATCCCCAACCATCAGCATAATCTGCTCTAAAGCCCGTTTCTAATATCCAATTTTCAGAAAAATCATAAATGTTATTAATAAATAATCCAGCAGTTACATCATTCTGATCTCTTTCTAAAGAACTAGAATCTTCATCAAAATCTATGGTATATAAATTAGCTCCAAAAATCCAATCAGTTCTCTGTCCATCTTTCTTATATGCTATTTCTGTAAAAGAATTAATTTGAGTTCCACTAAAATTAATATCTGGAACGATTAAATCACGATTAAAATAAGCGAAACTATTTTTTATGTTTATGGATCTTAAACTATCAATTTCTGTAGTATAGACGGTTTGTGTACTTACTCTTTTTGAAACATTTTCTTCTGTATATAAATTATTATCGTCATTTTCAATCCCATTAACATCTCCTCCTATTCTATCATCATACGTCCCATTTACACCAAACCAAAACGTAGTTTTATCTGATGGATAGTAGAATAACTTAGGGTTTATAGAAATAGACTTAGTGCGCGGTAAATTACTAAAACCATCATCCTCAGGATCATATTCTTTTTGATAATGACCAGATCCATAGAGGGTAATCCCAAACTTATTATTACGCTTACTAAAGAAAGTATTAAGTGTAGTTCCTAAAGCGTGTGTTTGCGTAAGCATAATATCTAAATCTGGTTCTTCTTCTGGTGTTTTGGAAATTAAATTCACTAATCCTGCAATAGCTCCACCACCATAAAGTGTAGAAGAACTTCCTTTTATGATTTCAAATTGTTTTAAATCTAAAGGAGGAATATGCAAAATACTAAGACCACTCGAAAACCCTGAATATAAAGGAAATCCATCCCTTAATAACTGAGTATATCTACCATCTAATCCTTGAATCCTTATATTAGAATTCCCGCTACTTAATGATGTTTGCTGCATCTGTATTCCTGTACTTTCTCTTAACACCATAGAGATATTGGTCGCATTCATAGCATTTTTTTCACTTAATTCTTCGCCACCAATAACTTCTATCCTAGTTGGAATTCTTTTTATAGTTCGGGTACTTCTATTAGACTCCAAAAACACTTCCTCTAAAGATTCTCCATTTTCCTTAAGATACACAATCAATTCTTCCGCATATGGAATTTCTACATTGCGTTCAAAAGAAGTGAATCCTAAAAATGAAATTTTAATACTATAATTTCCTTTAGGAATATCATTAATAATTGCCAAACCATCAAGTCCGGTTATACTACCTTTCTCTATATCTTGGATATAAACGGAAGCACCAACTAAAGGTTCTTGATTTGTCTCATTAAGTACTTTTATATTTAAAACACTATTTTGCGCATGAGTATATGCACATAGTGATATGAAGAGCATTACGCTCCATATTATGTTTTTCATTCTAAAATGATATTATTTATTAGATAAATGTATTCTTCCACTTTTATTCTGTGAAAGCCAATATTATATTCATCAAATAAATTGAGGCGGTTGCCAAATATTAGGAAGATAAAAGAAATTGTACTCTGGTTGATCTGTGAAATCATCTTTTGATATGATTGTACTTTTAACCTCTATGTCAAATGGTTTTATTAATTCATAGGTAATGGAGAGTCCACAACAAGTACAGATACATAGGGAAGCACAAGAATCATCTGTATCATCGGAGTGATTATGATTCTTATCAGTTATTGACAATTCATCTTGATGCTCTGCATTAAAAGAATCAGAACACGGTGCTATTGTCATAGCTAGCAAGAAAAAAGATAATATTATGGTTAAAAACCTCATGTGTTCTACAAAGATATATGAAATAGATTGCAATGCATACTTCTCTTTAGCTAAAATCCAAATTTGTTTATTACATATTCATTTTAAGAAAAGTTTGTGCTTTATTTATAAGAAAAAAAGGATATTGAGCTAAAATTCTATGTAACACAATCATTAATTATTCTTCTTATACAATAGATTATAAACTAATAATGAAAAAAGAACTATTTACTATACTTAGAGTGTATATATGTAATTGGATATTAAGTCTAATTCTTTTTGTCATAGGTGCTATCGTAATTGCTGATGTTACTTTTATAGATTCTTTTAAGTATTTTTTTGAAGCATTAGAAAGAACTAATTTTCTTAAAGCCATTCATGTTTTATTTATTATAATTTATTGTTGTTTTTTAATCTTCAGGTACTTCATTAGAGTACAGAGAAAAAAAGGTTTCAAATTAATGGCGAAACAACTGTCACTAAGACTCTTTACTCCTGCTATCGTATTATTTGGTATTTATAAATTTATTGTTATTAAAAACAGCTATGAAAACTTCCAATATAACTGGATTCCTACGGTAGAAAACAATAGTGGTATATCTAAAGATTTATATAAAATAGATGGAAAACATCGTGGAATGAATGTTTTTGGTTGGAATTATGATAATGATCATACTAAAGCAATCGATGATTTAGTTAAATCTAACATAGAATGGGTTGCTATTGTTCCATTCTTAGATCAAGAGAATGAACAAACATTAACAATGCGAGTTCCTAAAGAAATTGGTCAATGGTCGCGAAGAGATAGTTTGCATATTAAAACAATTAAAGAGCTAAAGAAAAAAAACATCCATATCATGCTTAAACCACACCTGTGGTTATCTAATGGATGGAGATCAAATATTACACATACGAATGAATCCGATTGGGATACCTGGTTTGACTCTTATCGTGCCAATATGATACATTATGCGGAAATGGCAGCATTAATGAATGTTGAACTTTTTTGTATTGGAACTGAATTAAAAAGCTCGTTAAAAGCTCAACCAAAAAAATGGAATTTATTGGTTAAAGAAATTAAAGCTATTTATAAAGGAAAATTGACATATGCTGCAAATTGGGATGGAGAATATGAGTTTATTGATTTTTGGAATGATATGGATTATATAGGCATTCAGGCATATTTTCCTTTAACCCAAAAACCAAACCCAGAAATTAATATTGTTAGGAATGGTTGGAAAACACATATTGATATGCTAGAATCATTATCCATAAATCATAATAAACCCATCTTATTTACAGAAGTAGGATATAAAAGTGAAGCTTCAGGAACCATCAGACCTTGGGAATGGGGTTCTGCACTGAGTATATTATCTAAACAGAAATCTGATAAAACCCAGCAAATAGCTTTCGAAGTGTTATATCAAGAATTGTGGAATAAAAAATGGTTTGCTGGCACGTACATTTGGCAATGGAACACCCAATCAAAAAAAGAAAATGCCGCCACTGATCTTGATTTCTCTCCAAGATATAAACCTGCAGAAAATACAATAGCCAAATGGTACTCCACTAATAATTGTGATTAAAACTTAGATAAAAAGACCGCTGGATTATCACGTGCAATACTATCAAATTCTTCTACAGTAAGGTTACCAGTTGTAGTAGCCACCAAATTCTTTTCTGCAGAATGATTTCTAACCACATAGAAATCGGTCCCAAATAAAACTTTATCACCTAATTTAGGATTATTAATAGTTTGCCTTAACAATGGAAAAATTTGATCATCATGCAGTATATAACTAATATCAGCATATACATTATCATGTTGCAACATCATACTACAAATGATAGAATACCAGTCAACATATTTCCAGCAATCTTGAAGTTTTCTCCAACTAAATTTTTGATTAGCGGTGTATAAAAAATCTATTCCAAAATCTGGTTCTTTTATTAATTCATTACTGTATCCATATCGATCTAGTTCTAAATACTTATTCCACTGATCTTCTCCACCAAAATGAGCAAAACAAATTTTAAGATTAGATAAATTATATTTCAATTCTGTATTTAAGTCAGTAAACCCAAATAAATCTCTTATATCCTGTCTACATTGGCTTACCAAAATTCTTAATAATTCTTCTTTAAGCAACACTAAGTAATTCATAGGATGTGTAAAATTTAAAGAGAAATCCTTGTTTTTGCGTTGTGGCAATAGTAAAGGTTCATAAATTTCATTTTTAAGGTTTACAATCTCTTTAAAGATTGGATGCGACTCCCATTCCTTTTTCTTTGCTCCTCTGTAAAAGATTGTTCCCTTAATGCAATGTGTCATAATTGGAAGTTGATTATCTGCTGCATATTTCCAAAGTGGTAATAACTCCTCATCAAAAGGATAATAGCCCAATGCTGGGTATATTTTAAACCCATCAAATTTTTTATCCTCTATATATTCTTTGATAAAACAATTCTCTAATGTAACTGTGCCGTTATTAAAAGCGTATTTAAAATGATCTTTTTCGTCTTTTATTCTTCTGGGTTCGACAAATACAAATGGAAGAAAAGCATCTTTATTAGTGCTATTTTCCTTTATATCCGCTAATTCTTGCATCTGATTTCGATAAGAGTTTTCTGGTTTTAGTTTACCAGCACCCATATATTCCATATCCATTGGTAGAACAATAAATTTTGTTCCAGGCGGATATTGTTCTTTCATGGATGAAAAAATTTTACTTTGATTTTTATACAAAGTAAATCTCCCTAATAACAAATATCTTTCTAATAAATCTTTGGTCATCTTTCCTGGTAGAATAGCAAAAAACTTGATAGTCTTACTTAGAACAAACCAAATGAAATTACGTCCACTCTTGAAATAACTAAATAGTATGAAAGAAAGAAGAGCTTGCAGATATACATTTTTTATTGGAACCAACAGGTAATGCTCTGTTAACCAAGTCTGGAGTTTAACAATATACCCTATTATTTCATTTTGTTCAGGATTAAAAACAAGTGATAGCCATTTAAATATTATAAAAAACACATGAATAGTCAGTATCATTCCGATCAATGATAATACTCCTGAAAGTAATTTGTTTCTTCTTAAATTAATAGCTTTTAGTATCCTGTTACGTCTTTTTTCTATATAAGGATCCTGATATTTTTTATTATTACTAGATATACTATTTTTAAACAGCTTAAGGATTAATGATGTATTTAATAAATAACTAAATGGCCAAGGAACAAAGGTTTTAGCTAAATACGGAGGAACATGTTCTCCTCTAAAAATATGGGTGTGACAATTTATTACAGGTTTCTTAGTACAATCACTCATAATCAATTGATTTAAAAAGTGTTATTTATTGTGGTTTATATTAAAGATCAATCGTTACAATATCATCTTCTGGGGTAGGAAATATTGTAGTGTAATTATATTTACTTTTTAAGTAATTCTCATCCCAAATCTCGTTTATTTTAGATTTATAATTAAATATTAGTCGAGTGTTTTCTCCAGAAGATTTTAATATTCTGGCAATAGTTACCTTTTTTGGATGTTTATAAATTCTACCATTGGTAGAAATCACAAAATTCTTACAATTTACTTTATCTAATAATTCTGGACTTGTGTTATGAGAACTGGCATGATGTGATATTTTAAATAATTCTAAATCAATTTTCTCTTCCGGAGCAATTTTATTTAGTGCCTCTAGTAACTGACTCGGAAATGCGTCTCCGCAAAACAATACTTTCTTTCCTTCATATTCGGCTAAAAAGGCAATACTACTTCCGTTCCCAGCTGAAGTATCTTCTTCAAAGTCTTCTTTTACCAATTCATCAACATCCGGAAACCCATCTCCAAAACTTTCAATAGCATCTTCTGTGACATCCTCATCGTTAACTTCTAACCCAAATCCTGGATCTAAATTGGCTGCTCTTACTTCCTCTTCCCATTTACCTTTTAATTCTGATAAATGCTTCTGCGCAGGTGATAGAATAGTTAATTTCATACCTCCTGGAAGTGTTATTTTTGGCAACTCTCCTTGATCAACTTTAATAGTATTTCCATTAAAATCGCCATTCCAAGACAAATTATGCTTTAATATCATCGAAGAAAGACGTTCCCCTTGGACAGCCCCAAAATGTTCTATTACATCTTGAGTATTAGTATTTATATGGCTCCATCCATTAAACCAAAAATCTCTTATCCGAAAAGGTAATTGATCCTCTTCTAATAATCTAAGAATACCTTCTATATGATCTCGATCAATATGTGTAACCACCAATAATTCCAGTTTTTTTTGATCTTCTGGAAGTTCATTGACTAGTTTTTTAATACTATGTCTTGTGCCGCCAGTACCGCCATCAATGAGAATTCGACTAGGATTATCTTCAGAACCATAGGTTATCCAGATACAATCTCCGAATCTCGCCGGCAAAAATTTTATATTAAACATCGTTTTAAAGTTTTCTTTTTCGTTTTCCCATCCTATACATTCTGATCTCATCATCAAAATCCTTTTTAGGGAATTTAATATGTATACTATCCATTTTTTTTCGTACTTCAGAATTATTTCCTTTTAAACCAAGTTCCTTTGCTGCCTTATAAACGGAGTTAAATTTTATTCCATCATTGGATACGATCTGACCATCAGACTCTATTGATAACTTCTGAGAAATTGTATCATCAGTGAATATTTCAAGATTATCATTTACTGGATCAAAATCAGTATCCTGTAACAATTCATTTAATGGAACATCATATATATAGGCAATATGAGAGGTATCTTTTGGAGTTCCCTTTTTTGTTTTTTTTAACGGATTTTTAGGATCTAATCCGTTAAAAGTAGTTGTAGTTGTTGTCCAGTCTGCAGCTTCTGCATACATCTCTACCAATTCTAACGCCTTTTCTATTTCAAGATCCAAATTTTCTTTATTGGATAACATTTTTAAACCTTTCCACAATAATTTTAGTCCTTCTGTGTATAATGGTATCCCTCTTTTTGTAGCTTCTAAAAATCGGAATCTAATTTCATCGATATTTATTTCTCCACTTTTTCTGCCTTCTTTAATAAGTTGCCATGCCCAAATAATAGAGCCATCAGACATCCACGGCATCCAATTAGCTAAATTTTCTGCCCAATTATGCAATCGATCTAATTCTTCTGTTTTCAATAAATAATACCCGCCTATTGCAGCAGCAGCGGGATCTGTCATTTTTCCGTAAAGCAAATCTTGAGCAGAAGATGATTTAAGACCAGAACTCTGATACAAATCTTGTGCTTTAGACCTTGAATCTTGATTAAGTAAGGTCAAAATAGTCTCTGCATGCCAGTTATCAGTAGTAACTGTAACTTCTAACGGGTGTACAATACCTTCAGGACCTTCATTTGGTCTAATAAGACACATTAAATGACTATTTGGTGGCAATGCAATTAATCGCCACGGAATTTTAGGACCTCCAACTTGCAAAAATTGTTGACTTTGTTCTACATCCAATTCGTAACTTACTCCTTCTTCATTCCAAGAGCTAGATTCTTGTATAGGAATCTCAACTACATTCCAATTTTCATTATCTTTTTTCCATAATCGAATCCAAGCCCCTAAATAAACATTATCCACTAAATCTTTTTCTTCGTCACTATGTGTAGATAAATTTTTAGATAAATAAGCCCATTCTTGTGTTTCACTGGGGCTTAAACCAGATAAATCAAATTTTACGATTCCGGTTGAACCAGCTTTTACCATTACAGCTTTTTCGATTTTATTACCAGAAGCAAGTGTTAATATTACTCCATAAACACCTGGAACTACCTCAAGAGTTGTAGAATTATCATAACTCATCCAAAAAGAATGAAGTTCTTCCAATTTTGCATTCAAAACAGTGATTTTCTTTGGAATACGAGAAGAATCATTCCCGTGTGTTATTATATGTATAGATAGATTACTCATTTCGGGAACAGTTAATTTTTTCGTTTGCTATTGCTCTAACTAAGGCATATGTTTCTCCATTACTAAATTCATCACTTTGTGATTCCGTCTGCAGTTTGTAAATTCCTGCGGTCATATTCAATTTCCAAGAGTCAGATTTAGGCTCTTCGGTAAATTCAGTTCCTCCTTCTAAAGCAGTACAAATTAGTTTTGACACATTAGTAGCTTCCACTGGATCACAGGCCACAGACAAATGTGCGGGTGGTGCTTTACTAAAAGTAATCAAACTAGCAGGATCACTAGCCGCATAAATACATCGTTGTTTATATCCTTCTGTAGATTTAACTGTACGAAGAATATTATGAATTTGCGTAGCAATATCTCCAGTATTCACAACCCATTCGGCACCTCTTTTATCAGCTGCATATCCTTGCAAAGCCTTTATTATTGATTGAGTAAAAAAAGAAGGTTTCTTCTTTGGTCCATAAGCTGCTTCATTGTGTGCGGCCGCTTTCATTGTTAAATCATGTTTACAATCTGGTGTTGTCAACAATGGAATATCTAAAGGTATGTCTGGTAAATCTTGTTGAAGCATTTGTGCATTGATTTTCCTACAAGAATCTATAAAAAAGCACTGAGTAGATGCTTTACAGGAATGAAAGGCGTTTCTTGTTTTATTAAAACTGAAACTACCCATCAACCAAGGGTTATTAGAATTAGCCCCAAAATCTTCAGCTAATAAATAATGATCTTTTTTTTCTACACCATGACCACTAAAAAAGAATATAGCAACATTATTCTCATTAATATCACAGCGTTGTTTCCAATCATTATATGCTCTAGAGATATTTACAAAATTTGCCGCTTCGAATTGTTCATCATTGCTACCAGGATTAGGGTCATCTGGTGATGGTGAGATCAATAACTCAATACTTCCTAAAGGTTTAACTAAATCCTTCTGAACATCATTTTCTATTTCTAACAAATGATCTCGAAAAGCTAATGCAGACTTTGGAGGTGATGATAGCTGCCGTAAAAGACCAATTTTTTCGTAGTTCTGTTCCTTTTCTTCAACTCCTCCAGATAAATAACGATATCCTCCAACCCCTATAATTAATACATGAGTTTTTGGTTCTCCATTTATTTGATCATAAATCAATGCCATACGATAGTCTATGTTAATGTATAATATAATTTAAAACACATGTTATAGGAATTATTTAGCTGTTTTATAATTCAATATAAAATCAACACTACTAATTTCTATAATATCAAGTATATACAACATACCCAATATCGGGTATATTGAAAAAAACATACTTATTTAGAATATCTCCAGAGATATGAATCAATGGATCATTTCTTATACTTTAATACTAAAAAATTGGGGAATATATACTTAGTTATGAGGAGTTTCAATTTAGTAATAAATGTTAATCTAAAAAAATAATATACTACCTTTTTAGTTTATCAAACTTGTTTTCAAACATATAAAGGCAAAAATAATGCAACTAAAAGGTTGCTTTTTTGTTTTATTTTATTAAATTAGCAACCTTTTAGTTGCATCATTAAAATCTTAAAACTTTACAAAATGAAAGACGTAATTAGCAAAGAACAAATTTTCACACACTCAATTGATAAATTATGGAACGCCATATCCATACAAGAGGAAATATCAACTTGGTTTCTTCCAGCAGATTTCAAAGCAGAAGTTGGTTATCAATATACGTTTCACTCTCCTGACAAAGAGAACTGTAAACCTATAGTTGGGACTGTTAAAGAAGCAAAGCCCTATACCTTAATATATACATGGACAATACAAGGCACAGATGTTGAAACAACTGTAGTGTGGCGTTTAGAAGAAATAGCTAGTGGTACTAAACTTTCTTTAGAACATTCCGGCATTTCAAATTATGATGGAGAAACTGCTGTAGAAATGTTTACTAGTTTCGATGGTGGATGGGATAACTGTATTAAAGATTTACTTAACTACATAACACAAGAAGTACATGCAGAATAAGATTACCAAAATACTTAAAGCAATTGCTGATCCCACAAGACGAGAAATATTTCATGCGTTGGTCATAGCGACTACTGCCCTGCCAATTACTGAAATATCAAGTCAATTCGAAATGAGTCGTCAAGGTGTTACAAAACATCTAAAAACTCTTGAAAATGCAGGTTTAGTAACAATCAACTCAAAAGGAAGGGAACGTTATTGTAAAGCAGACACACAACCACTAATAGAGATTAATAAATGGTTAAAATTCTACGAACAATTCTGGGATAATGCTCTCGGGAAATTGGAAAATTATCTTGACCAAAAACCATAATAAATATGATCATTAAAAAATATTAATCTAAAACAATAGTATCATATATCTGCACCTTATTCCATAAGGAAGAAGCTTCTTTAATAAATAATAAATGAGCTTCTTCTTTTTGATAAAGGTCTTGCTCTTCTTTTGATGAAAAAGTAACTATTATAGAATACGTATATGTGTTATCCACTACTTCTCGATCTGTACCTGCTGGAGTACCAACAAAATTAGTTTTGGCATACTTTGAGGTATTGAGGAATTTAATAAGAGATTTTTCAAAAAGTTGTCTTTCTTCAGGGTTATCAGGATTATTAAGCCATATGTAAACAGAGTGAACAAAATTTTTATCAAATACTGGCTCTTTCTTACCACAAGATAACACCATAAAAATCAGAACAATAAACATTAAAAAAAAGAAATTTTTACCTATGTTGTTATATCTTTTTTGAAGATTCATAATATTAATAATTAGTTAGATTTCTTAAAAATACAAAACAACTAGCAATCTTTATAATTCTAATATATTGAACAATAATTTACAATTGACAACCTAGTGAGATTTGCGTTTGACTAGGTTTCTGCATACATTGTTAGCTCAAAACAACTTAATAATCAATTAATTATGAGTACTACTAACAAATTACCCGTATGGTTTTGGGTCATCAGTATTATCGCACTTTTATGGAATATTATGGGAGTAATGGCTTACTTAGGTCAAGCATATATGACAGAAGAAATACTAAATGCGATGCCAGAAGCAGATCAACACTTTTACAATAATATCCCGGCTTGGGTAACTTCTGTATTTGCGATAGCAGTTTTTTCTGGACTTTTTGGTTGCATTGCTCTTTTGATAAGAAAAAAAATTGCCATTGTACTTTTTATAGTATCATTATTAGGAATATTAGCTCAACAAACCTATAATTTTTTTATACAAGATTTTGTAGAGCTATCAGGTCAAAGAGTATATATGCCAGTTATGATCTTAGTATTCGCTATATTTTTAATATGGTTTTCTAAATTCTCCAACTCGAAAGGGTGGATTTCATAAACCGAAATTAATAAATTTTAGCAAAAAACAACAAATGGTATCTAATTTTAGATACCATTTACACTATACAAAAATCAATTTATTCATTTGATTGTAAGTCTTTTAATATTTCTTCTGCATCATTAATATTCTTTCCATAGCATTTTTTAACCCATTTAGCAAAGAACACGAAAAAGGTAATTCCCATAGGTATAAAAATTAATAATGGCCAGAGGTTTTTAACACCAGTAAACATATCTTTTCCTCCAAGAATTTTAGAAGTAACTGGTAAAATGAAAAAGATTAGTAAAAAACTGAGGTAATAGGATATTTTTTGAAGTGATTGGAATTGTTTTTTATTTTTAGTGTACTTTACTAAAGTATCTCTATAACTATTTTCATAGAAATTAATCCCACTCATTTTATTAATAGACCTTAACGATAGTATTGGTAATATAATTAGTATGATGGCAGATGAAATACCAAAAAACATATTATACCAAGTTTCTAACGTATTAATATTCAATAAAATTAACAATGCCATACCGAAACAAATAATTGTTCCAAATATTTCTGGGTAAGCAATTCTATTCCATTTTTTTCTATACTGTTCTTGTGTCATCATCATAATCATTTTATCTGTTAGTTTTTTTTGTTTTTCTAATTGCCCGCTTATCTCAGACCATACGTGTTGCATTTCTTCTAATTCCATTTACTAGCCGTTTTTAACTATTTGAGTTTTTAATTTTTGTTTTATCCTAGATATTCTAGTTCCCACATTGGTTGGAGTCAATCCAGTAATCAATGCAATTTCTTCATATTTCTTACCTTCTAGTAGTAATAGAATGAGCCCTTTTTCTATATCACTAAGCATTTTAATATGCGCATATAGTATTTTTAATTTTTCTTCGAACTCTGTATTATAGTTTTCCGTTTGTTTAAGTACTATTTGATCAATCCCTACTCTATTTCCTTTTCTCTTTTCTTTTTTTAATCTTGTAATCGCTGTATTTAATGCCACTCGATACATCCAAGTACTTACCTTAGCATCTCCTCTAAAAGAATCATAAGCCTTCCATAATTGATATACTATTTCTTGATATAAATCTTGTTGGTCTTCGGATTGATCTGTATAAACTGTGGTTATTTTAAAAATAACTCCTTCATTTTCTTTAATAATCCGAGTAAACTCTTCTTCTTTACTCATATTGAGTTTCTTTTTATCATTAGTGTGTAGTATTTCAAAAAAATCACAAAAAATTAAAAAATATTAATAAAGCTATGAATTAAATATGCACAAAGTTTGTAAAAACAAAGTGAAATGTTACGTAGAAAAAATATTCGAGTAAATAAATAATGAAAACCTAAGAAAGGAATTCATAAAGAGAAAAAAAGAAGATTGAGTTATAAATAGTAGTTGAAAAATCACTCCTTAACAACTATTATAGTTGCTTTTACTCCAGTAGTCAAATTCCATTCGTTAGCTGTAATGAGATTACCTTGATCATCGTGTAGCTGAAACTCTGCCGTATTGGGACCAGAAGTACCTTGATTAAGAGCTTCTATATCAATCTTATTAAAACCTTTAATAAGATCTATCTTAAACCCTTCGAATACACTATTTAAATAAACATTTGATCGGATTACATCATCATTTAAAAAGATACGGACTAAATCACCATCTACTGACTGATGATCTCGATAAATAAGATAAACAAATTCTGATTTACTTTTAAAATCTCCTAGATACTGATCTGACTTATACTCTTCCTTTATTTCTTTATCCTTCTGGAACCATTTAGGAACTACCTTAAAATTTGGTTGTAATAGACCATTATCCCCAGTCATATCAAAAGGTTTTTGAGTTCTATTAAACCTTATAGAATCTTTCGGGCTTTTGTATAAACTAAAATTATTTTTGGGTTTAGTCAAACCTGGAGTAAGTTTATATGTACTTGTTCCTAAAGTGCTACTATTATCATCTATTTTTATAGATGATAAAGGCTTTTCAATTTGTGAACTCATTAAATTCACAAATAATAATAATAACACCGATATAACTGTAGATTTCATCTTCCTCACTCCTTTATCAGATATTGTCGTTAAAGATACTCATTCCCTTACTTTTTTTTATTATTAGTTATCAAAAACTCGACCAAACAATCAATATATTCAGTAAACCAATAAAAAAATCACTTTTATGAAAAAAACTCCTTTTTAAATTTGTAAGATAAATCCGATATCTTTTATTTTGTCATAAAAACAACCAATGATCTCTTATGCCATCTGGACTTTATTATCCATCTTAGTTCTTTTTTTAAGTTACAAATGCTATTTATTAGCTTCTAACCTTAAAAAAAAGGACCAAGAACTAAGCTCTTTACAGACTTCTACAGAAAAGAAAGTACAAAAAAATCAAGAGTTTATATCTTCACTTAGCCAAGAATTAAGAACTCCTCTTTATGGAATTATGGGCTTGACTAATATTTTGTATAATGAACATCCAGAATTGGAACATAATAAGAATCTTAAGTCTTTAAAATTTTCTGGTGATTATTTATTGACTCTTATTAATAATGTTTTACAGGTAAATATTCTGGAGTCTGATACAATTATTACCGATAAAAGACCAATTAATCTACGTGAACTTACTCAGAATATTATACACTCTTTTGGTTATGCTACAGAAAACAGTGGTAATACTTTGGATTTAGATTTTGATAATGACATTCCAGAAAAATTACATGGAAATCCAGCTATCTTATCGCAGATATTAATGAATCTAATTAGTAACGCTTTGCGATTTACTAAAAATGGAAACATAGTGTTTTCGGTTCATTTGATCAATAAAAAAGGTAAACTTAATAATATATCCTTTAAGATTAAACATGATGGAAACGAAGTATCTGAAGAAGATGAAAAATCTATCTATCAAGAATTCATAGATATAGAAAAGGTAAAAAAGTCCTATCTAGGAACAGGAATAAATTCGACAATAGTAAAGAGACTTGCTAAATCAATAGGCGGAGAAATCATTTTGCAAAATAATTCTCAAGCCGGTTCCGAGTATGCTTTTGTATTAAATTTGGAAGCAATTAACCAAAATAACAAGGGAGCTAATCCAGACGCAAATAACAATAAGCAAAAAGCATTAATTGTTGATGATAATAAACTTAATCTATTAGTTGCAGATAAAATACTCTCCAAAGAAAATTTTGAGTGTACGACTATTGACAATGGTTTTGATGCTATAGAACTTGCTAAAGATCATACTTATGATATCATTTTGATGGATATAAATATGCCAAAACTAAATGGAATCGGTACTACCAAAAGAATTAGAGAATTTGATAACGAAACGCCTATAATTGCGTTAACTGCGGTTGATGTTACGCAACTAAATAGACAAATTATGCAAGCAGGTTTAAACGATTATATCCTAAAACCTTACGACAAAAGCATCCTATTAGAGATGATAAACAAGTACGTAGAAAATTAATATCTAATAGATTACTATTTCTTGTCCTACATTAAGAACAGAATTATATCTTATTTCATTTATTTTACATATTTCGGAAACATTAGTATCATGTTTTCTGGCTATACCGTGTAGTGTGTCACCCTTTTTTACTATGTAAATACTTTTCGTCGGATTTTTAATTTCATCTAACGTTTCTTCAATGTTAGTTTGAACTACAATCTTACTTTGTCTTGTAGAACGGTGAGATCTTGGAGTTATCCACTTTTTAGTAACCACTATATCATTTGATCTTATTTTTGTATCCGGAGAAAAATCAAATAAATATTCTGGGTGAATACTTTTTCCATGATATCTTACTTCTAAATGTAAATGACTACCTCTAGCATTTCCTGATACTCCACCTTTACCAATCACCTGGCCTTTTTCTACAATATCATTTTCCTTAACCAAATATTTCGAAAGATGCGCATATACTGTCTCTAAACCATTATCATGTCTAATAACTACTGTTTTACCATGACCTCCGTGTCTTCTAGCATATCTAACTTTTCCCCTCAATAATGTTTTTACATTATCACCAGTCCTAAGGTCAATATCTATTCCTTGATGTGGCCTTCCCCTTCTCCATCCATATCTAGAAGTGACAACCATTTTATGATCCACTGGAGAAGAAAAGGTTGAGTCTGCGAAATGTAATAAAAAAGGATGTTTGTTTTGTTTATTCCTCCAGTACGTATTGAATACTGTGGTACTCCAATCTTCTTTATAAATCTTGCTAATATCCTTTTTACTAATCGTATCCACCGTATTGACAATGGGTATAACTTTTTTTCTATTCACCTTATATATAGGTAAATATGTTATACCTCCATCTAATACTATCCTTTTATAATTCTGTAGTACTACGTTATCTTCTATACCCGATTTCTGTGCGACAACTGTTTGCATTGTAACACATAATATTATTAATAAAGTTAGTTTTCCCCTATTCAAAAACATGAAATTCCAAAAATTTAAATTCTAAAGTAAAGTTCATTCTGGGCGTTTCGTTTGTTATAAGACGATTTATTTATGGTCTCGTTACAACTAAAATTATTTATTAACCAAACATTAGATTTATTAGCCAAACAGGCTGAAAAACTAAAGCGTTGTAATTCAATTTATTACAAATAATTCGGTGATAAATTTACCGTAAAAATAATACGGTATACTAATTTTAGCAATTTTTTTTAACAATTTTTAAGAATTCAATGTGAAAAGTTTAGTAGGTAAAATTATAATAAAACTAAGAACAAGTAGTTTTAGGTAAGTATAAAAGATTAATTAAATAACCATGAAAAAAGTATTCACATTAATTGCAATATCGGGGGCTTTAATGACCACATCTTGCGTTTCGAAAAAGAAGTATTTAGCTCTAGAAGAGGATCTAAATAATACTCGTAGTACATTACAGAAAACAACAGTTGAAAAAGAAGAATTAGAATCTAAATTTGCTAAAATAGAAGCAAGAGTAGCTGATTATAATGCAAAAATAAATTCATTAAGAGATTCTAATGATGAGAAAATGGTAATGGTAGATAACCTTGCGGTAATTTCTAACAATACTAAAGAAAAAATGAAACAAACATTATCTCAAGTAGATCCAGAAAAACTTCAAGGAGCAAGAACTCTAGAAGATTCAATGAATTTAGCTGTTTCTCATAACCTAAAAAGTTCTTTAGACGATAGTTTAAAAGAGGATGAGGATATTTCTATCGACATTGATAACACTGTTGTGATGATTTCTATTTCTGACAAAATGCTATTTAATAGCGGAAGCTATCGTGTTAGTAACAAAGCAAATGATATTTTAGAAAAATTAGCTCAAGTTATTAACTCTGAACCAAGTCTTGATGTTATGATCGAAGGGCACACTGATCCAAGAACGATTAGCACACCTGCATTAGAAGATAACTGGGACTTAAGTGTAAAAAGAGCAACTTCTATCACAAGATTATTACAAAAGAAGTATAATGTTGACCCATCTAAGTTAATCGCCTCAGGAAGAAGTAGCTATCAACCTTTAGTAGAAAATGACACAGAAGAGAATATGGCTATTAATAGACGTACTAGAATTGTATTATTACCAAATCTAGACAAGTTCTTTGCAATGCTATCATCAAACTAAGAAGAGAAAATAAATTTTAAAAAAGGGATATGTATATGATACATATCCCTTTTTTCATTTGCATTCGTACAATTACAACCTAAAACATCAATTATCTTCTCAACACACATTGATAAAACAATACTGTTTTATGATAATCTATTTTAATCAATATATGTATTAACACTTGTAGTCAATTTACAAGAGCTATGCAACATCTTTTTAAACTTTAGAGCCAAATGTTCATCATTAAACTTCATTGCTTCACTAATACTATTAGACAAGACCAACTCCCCTATTAGATATTCTACAAAATAGGTTTGCTCATCAGTTAACAAAACATATTCAGTCATATAAAATTCTTATTTTGGAACTCTATCATATTTTACATTAAGAATAAAACAATACAGATACACCATTTTTCTACTTCAAATTTAAGTTTTAAGAACCTTACTTTTATCGGCCTCTCATGTTTGTTATCAAATTCTTATTCACAATCTCTCCTAAAGAAATTATAAAGCCTTTTTAAAACAAAACAAAATCATATTTTTTTTGTAACTTATTGATGTTCAATTCATAAAATCACTCCATCATGAAATCCTTCTTATTAATCATTTTCAGCTTTTTCTCCATAAATTCAATTTACAATACGTCTAACACCTCTGATGTCAATAATTTTAACCTAGAAGGTGTTTGGGATCTAAAGCATCAATTTCTATATGATGATCACAATGAAATCTCTGATACCATATTAAATCCAAATGGATACCGACAGGTAAAAATGTATAGTAAAGGAAAAGTGATGTGGACTAGATATGACCCAGCAGATAGTAATGAATGGTTTGGATATGGAACATATTCAATTAAAGGTAATATCCTTGAAGAAAGATTAGAATATGCATCTGGACCAATGATGAAAATAGTAGACACCACTCAAGTTTTTAGATTTGAACTAGTAATGGATAAAAAATCCTATCAACAAATAACAATTGATGAAACTGGTCATTATTCGCAATCCGAAAATTATACTAAAGTAGAATAATTAGTATTTTTACTTTCCACTTCATTCCTTAACATAATATAAAGGGTATTCACCCAACAACTTGGGTTGTATACCCCTTTTTCATTATATTACTAAAATGTAGTTTTGAAAAATAAATATTTGCACGATATAAAACCACACAAATATTATACAACTATCCCAACAATATTTTTCATAGAGCACTTGATGTTTAAAGGAACACTTTTGCAAGAACTTATCGTAAAATTCAAACTAATCAACTGAAATTAAAATACACTACGATGAAAAAAATCACATTGTTAATGCTTTGTCTTATGGTTCTTATAACCAACTTCTCCTGTCAAAAAAAAGAAATTAATGAAGAAATCCAAGAAACACATAAGAAACCAACTAAAGAACAGCTCACCAAGTTATTTAATATGGGTGTAAATATCGATGATGTTACTATTCAAAAAATCACCACCTTAGATGGCAAAACCCGCACTTATTTAATATCCGGAGATATTACGATTCCTATAGATAAGCTTACATCTTATTCAGATTTAAAATCTTTAAATGGTGACAATAAACAATATAGAGATACTAATTTGGTCTCTCCTAATTATAGGGATATTGATATATTGGGATATACTGGAGGGAATTTTGCATTGACTTCTAAAATGCAAACTGCACTGCGTTGGGCCGTTAACAATTATAATGCATTATCAAATAGTTTAAATTTCAATCTTACTTTTGGTACTGATTTCAACAACGCCGATATGGTAGTTTATAAAATTAATGTAGCTAGTGGTGGCGGAAATGCTGGTTTTCCGAACACACTTGGAGAACCTTATAAATGGGTTAGAATCAACTCTGGAACAGATGCGTTTACAACCAATGTAAATGAACATGTAATAGGCCATGAAATTGGCCATTGTATTGGTCTTAGACATCAAGATTGGTATAATCGTCAAAGCTGCGGTTACTCTGGTCCTCTACCAGCAGAACCACCTGCTATTTGGATTCCTGGAACACCTACATCCGCTTATGCTGATTCTATCATGCAAGCATGTTTTGGAACTACTGAAGATGGAGAATTTACCGATACGGATAAAACAGCACTAAACATTTTGTATTAGTACATAATATTGTAAAAGATACACCTAGTAGGTTACATATTTGAAGTATGTAACCTATTTTTTTTAAAATTATAATTAAACCTTTATTGATTAGCATGGTCTTACTACTAAACACTAAAACATTAAATTATGAAAAATAAAAAAAGACAAAAACTAATCGTACCATTTTTAATGGTATTATTTTTAGTAGGAAGCAGCTTTACTACCGTTAAAATAAAATGGGAACATTTAGGATCTAGAACAGTAAATTATAAAATTGATAGAGATGTTATTAAAGTAACAGCAAAAGATGGTGCATTTAAAAAACTAAAAGTAAAAGTAACCAATGGTTCTATAAATATGCATCGAATAGTTGTACAATATGGAAATGGAGAAAAGCAAGTAATTCAAGTAAAAAAGAATTTCAAAAAAGGAGGTGCGACTAGAATTATTGATTTAAAAGGTAACAAACGAATTATAAGGGATATCACTTTTTTCTATGACACCAAAAATTTATCTAAAAATCGAGCAAAAGTACATGTTTTTGGAAAGCACTGATAAGAAAACAATAACTGAACCTAAATTTGGTTGAAGCATTTCATACGTAACATTAATATGCTTCAACCTGGTTCAGAAATTGATCATTTACATTAACTCATTTTATAATACACACACTTTAAATACGCTCCTTCTTCAAATGTTATTGGGTGATCTATATCGTGATATGTTTTTTCCAACACACTAAAATTTCTTCCACTTTGAGATATGTTTTCATCACATATATTAAAAAAGTCCTCTGATCTTACCCTAGAAGAACAAGAGGCTAAAACTAAAATTCCCTTTTCACCAACCAACTGAGCTCCTAGCCTAGCTAATCTAGCATAACTATTCTTTGCCTTAGAAATTTCACTTTCTCTCTTAGCAAAAGATGGAGGATCAATAACAACGATATCAAATTTTCTGTTATCGCTTATAAGATTTTGCAACCCTTCGAAAGCATCTATAACCATTATATTATGGTCTCCCGAATGCTTGTTTAAAGAAGCATTATCTTTTGCCATTTCTAGAGCCTGTCTACTTATATCAAGACTCACAACTTCTTTAGCATTCCCAGCCAATGCATGAACAGAAAATCCTCCTGCATAAGAAAACACATCCAATACTGTTTTTCCATTAGCAAGATCACCGACTCTCTTTCTATTATGTCTATGATCTAAAAAATATCCAGTTTTATGACCTTTAATTACATTCGCCGAAAACAAAACTCCATGTTCTTCGAACACTACTACCTCATTCTCCAAATCTCCAAAAATTACATCCCCGTCCTTTAAATTATATGTATCACCTCTAGTTTGTAATGATCTGCTTAGTCTCATTACAACAGTTTTACATTCTGTATTTTCTATTAAACAAGGTAGCACCCAATTAATATATGGAAACCAAATATGAGAATACAATTTTATAACTAAAACGGTATCATACACATCTGCAATAAAACCTGGCATTTGATCATTCTCACCAAATATTAATCGATAACTATTTGTCTTTGTTTCTAATAACTCTTTTCTAATACTATAAGCTTGTAAAATTCTATGACCAAACCATTCTTCATTTATTTGAGCTGCTTTCTTAAACTGAATTATTTTAATTCTAATTGGAGAATATGGATCATACAATCCAATTGCAATAATAGTATTCTTTTTGCTGTCATATATAATAGCTAAATCTCCAGCATTTCCTTTATTACTTTGTTTAATAATACTATTTTCAAAAACCCAAGGGTGTCCTCTTTTCACCATTTTTTCTGCAGAGGGTTTAAGTTTTATTGCTAATCTTTGAGTGTTGATTTGCGGGACAATATTCATCATATGCAAGAATAGTAATATTTTTTAGTATACAGGAACTATAATATATAAAAACGGGATTGTATCTGGAAACAATCCCGTTTTAACCAAAACTTTTCTAGCTAATGAACCTATTGAGGAATCGCCATTTTAGACTATTATAGGTGTGACATTCTAACTTCGGGTTTTAAGAGATTTCCATGTGTAATATATATGTTGGTTGACAAAAACATGAATTAAAAAAATAAAGTCTGGTTTACATATTAAAAGTAAAACATTTATACAACTTACGGTTGCGTGTAAACCTCAAAAAAAGTAAACTAAAATAGTCTTATTTACTTTACAAAATTAGAAAAGCGCTTATCCCAAGGAGTATCAGGATAAACGCTCAAAAAAATATTGTTCGAACTTGTAATTATTTAGTAAAGTAAATCTCGCTTTTTGATTGTAAGTTAAATTTAAATACTTTTTCTAAAAAGCATCAATCCCAAGATGTATCAGGATTAATCCCCTTTAAGTATACATTCAACTTTTTTATCTAATAATAGATCTTGTTGACTTCTCTACTGTTTACATCTATATGACGAGCATGACTAAATTTTGTTACACTTTTTTTTTATTATTTTTATTTTAAACATCTGAAAATTAAAATAATCCAGTAAAATCAATACCTAAAGTCCATATTTTTTTTTACGAAAAAATATGTCTCATTATTAATAAATATTAAAAATTACAATTTTTTAGCATTCTTAACCTTACTCTTGGTTAATGCTAATTCCAAAACTTCACTCATTTCTTTAACGTAATGGAATTTTAATCCTTTGAGATACTCTGCTTTAATTTCATCAATATCTCTTTTATTATCCTCACACAACAATATTTCTTTGATATGAGCTCTTTTTGCTGCCAAGATTTTTTCCTTAATTCCACCAACAGGTAATACCTTACCTCTTAGTGTTATCTCACCTGTCATAGCAATACTCTTTTTGACCTTTCTTTGGGTAAATAATGACACTAATGACGTAAGCATCGTAATTCCAGCACTAGGACCATCTTTAGGAGTAGCTCCTTCCGGAACATGAATATGAACATTGTAGTTGCTAAAAATATCTTGATTAATTCCTAAAACATCCGCATTAGCTTTTATATACTCCATAGCAATAGTTGCAGATTCCTTCATTACTTTTCCTAAATTACCAGTAATTGTTAAGCTTCCTTTTCCTTTGGAAAGAATCGATTCTATAAATAAAATATCACCACCTACACTAGTCCAAGCCAATCCTGTAACAACACCTGCTACTTCATTATTTTCATATTTATCACGTTCTAATCTAGGAACTCCTAAAACCTCTACAACATCATCATTACTTACCTTTATATTATAAGTCTCTTCCATTGCTATATTTTTAGCAGCGAACCGCACCATTTTAGCAATTTGCTTTTCCAATCCACGAACACCAGATTCTCTTGTATATCCTTCTACGATCTTCTCTAATTGTACCTTTCCTATTTTTAAATGAGATTTATCCAATCCGTGTTCAACCAATTGTTTTGGTAATAAATGTTGTTTTGCAATTTCAACTTTTTCTTCTATCGTATATCCTGTAACATTAATGATCTCCATACGATCTCTTAGAGCTGGCTGAATTGTATTAAGGCTATTGGAAGTAGCAATAAACATCACTTTGGAAAGATCAAATCCCATTTCTAAGAAATTATCATGAAATTCAGAGTTTTGCTCAGGATCAAGCACTTCTAATAAAGCAGAAGAAGGATCTCCTTGGTTTCCTACAGAAAGTTTATCTATCTCATCTAAAACAAAAACTGGATTACTTGTTCCTGCTTTTTTAAGGCTTTGAATAATACGACCAGGCATCGCACCTATATATGTCTTTCTATGTCCTCTAATTTCTGCTTCATCTCGCAATCCACCTAGTGATATACGTACATATTCTCTACCTAATGCTTCGGCAATAGACTTCCCTAATGATGTCTTACCAACTCCCGGAGGACCGTACAAACATAGTATCGGTGATTTCATATCATTACGCAGCTTTAGTACTGCTAAATATTCTATGATACGCTTTTTTACTTCGTCTAAACCGTAATGATCACGATCAAGGATTTTCTTGGCGCGTTTTAGATCAAATTTATCTTTACTAAATTCATTCCATGGTAAATCTAAAAATAGATCTAAATAATTACGTTGAATAGAATATTCGGCTACTTGCGGATTCATACGACGCATCTTAGACAATTCTTTGTCAAAATGTTTCTTTACATTTTCATCCCATTTCTTATCCTTACTTCTAACCTGCATTTCCTCTAACTCATCTTCATGAGACACACCACCTAGTTCCTCCTGAATCGTTTTCATCTGTTGATGAAGAAAATACTCTCGTTGTTGCTGGCTCATATCATGCTGAACCTTATTTTGTATATCATTTCTTAGTTCCAATTTCTGAAACTCTAAATTCATATACTTCAACGTTGCTAAAGCTCTATCCTTAATACTATCAATTTCTAATATTTTTTGCTTTTCATCAACTGGTAAATTTAGATTTGAAGAAACAAAATTTATCAAAAATGAATTACTTTCAATATTTTTAATCGCAAAAGATGCTTCCGAAGGAATATTAGGACTTTCCTTTATAATTTCTAAAGCCAATTCTTTTATAGAGTCAATAATCGTATTAAATTCCTGATTTTCTTTAGCAGGTCTAGTTTCTGGAACTTCTAATACTCTTGCTTTAATATATGGTTCTTCTTCTAAGATCTCATCTATCTTAAACCTTTTCTTACCCTGTAAAATAACAGTTGTATTTCCATCAGGCATCTTAAGAACTCTTAAGATTCTAGCTACTACTCCAATTTTATTTATATCCTTAGAAGTAGGGTTTTCTACGTCTTCTTCTTTTTGAGAAACTACTCCAATCGTTTTATTTCCATTATTTGCTTCATTAAGAAGCTTAATTGATTTATCACGACCAGCAGTAATGGGAATCACTACTCCTGGAAATAAAACAGTATTTCTCAATGGTAATATAGGAAGCGTTTCCGGAAGTTCTTCTTTATCGATTTCCTCTTCATCTTCAGGTGTCATTAAAGGTATTAATTCTGCATCTTCATTTATTCCTTGAAATGACAAACTGTCAAGAGTTGTTAATTTGGATTTCGTCATAAGTATATATACAAAGTCATTTTGTCATCTAATCAAAATGACATTCTTTAAAAGTTTATTAAATCTAATTTTAGAATCGATAACAGTTGCAAAATAAGGCATTTGTACCTGATTCTACTTAGATAAGTCAATTGTTATGCCATAAACTTCAAAAAAATATTTTTAAAACTGTAACAAAAAGGATCTATCCATATCTTTATATAAAGTAAACTGAAATTTTTGACACTAACCAAACTAAATACTGAGCAACTGATAGAAAGGTGCCGTAAGCAAGATCAGAGTGCGCAGATGGAAATTTATAACAGATACTATAAAGCTATGTATAACACAGCTTATAGAATTATAAAAAATTCTGCAGAAGCTGAAGATGTGATGCAAGAAGCTTTCTTAACAGCATTTACCAAACTGTCAATGTTAGAAGACAACAAGGTATTTGGAGCTTGGTTAAAAAAGATAGTTGTTAATTCTAGTCTTACAATATCTCGTAAGCGAAATATTTATGGTGAGGTCCCTTTAGAAACCATTGAATATGCACTTACAGATGAAACAGAAGGGATTGTAAGAGAAGATTTGACTAGTGTTAAAGCTAATACAGTTTTAAATACTTTAAAAGAATTAAAAGAAAGCTATAGTACCGCATTATCATTGCACTTGATAGAAGGTTATGATTATGAAGAGATTTGTGGAATATTAAATATATCATATTCTAATTGCCGTACACTGATTTCTCGCGCGAAAGAAAGTTTACGTAAAAAATTAATAGTTACATGAAAAAGGAAGATGAAATAGATAAGTTATTTGAACGCTTGGAAAATCAACTTGATGTATTTGAACCATCAGCTGATCATAAAGTACATTTTTTAAAGAAATTACAGGAGCAAAACAAAGTTATTCCTCTTACATCTAAAAAGATAAATTGGATAAAACCATTAGCTATTGCAGCTTCTATAGCAATATTAATAGGTACTATATCGATAGCTCCTATATTTAATACTAATGAAAAAGCTGATTTAGCCAGTGTTTCTCCACAAATGGAGGATACTCAAAATTTCTTTACAGTTGCGATCAAAAACCAATTAGAAGAAATCGATAAAAACTCATCTGTAGAAACAACGGAACTAGTTGCGGATGCAATGAAACAATTAGAAAAATTAGAATCTAGTTATGAACATCTAAAAAAAGATCTAGTAGAAAGTGGTAATGATAAAAGAGTAATCAGCGCGATGATTAAAAACTTTCAGAAAAGAGCAACTTTACTAGAAAAAGTATTAGAAAAAATTGACAACATCAACAAAATAAAATTAAATGAAAATGAAACCAATATACTATAAATTAATATACTTACTACTTCTTATACCGGCCATTTCTCTAGCAAATGGAGATATTAGAAAGAAAGGAAAATATACAAAAGAGAAATCTATGAAGAAAGAATTTTCTGTAAGCAGTAATGCTTTATTAAAAATAAGCAACGATTATGGAAATCTAGATATAACTTCTTGGGATCAGGATAAAATCGTAATGGAAATTAATATAAAAGTTAATGGAAATGATGAAGAAAAAGTAATAGAAAAACTTGAAAGTATTGGCGTAGATTTTGAAGCATCTTCACAAATGGTAAGTGCAAGAACTACATTTAACAAAGATAGTAAATCATGGTGGTCTAAATTCTCAGATAGTTGGGGTGGAAATAACCTAAAGCTAGAAATTAATTATACGGTAAAAGTACCAATTACAAACAGTGTAGATCTAAATAACGATTATGGAAGTATAACTCTTGATAAGACAAAAGGGAATGCTAAAATAAGCTGTGATTATGGTCAGATCATTGTGGGCGAATTACTTGGAAATGAAAACTATATAAGTATAGATTACACTCACAACAGTACAATAAAATATATGAAAAGTGGAAAAATTAATGCTGATTACTCAGATTTTATTTTAGATATGGGAGATGAGGTTCTACTTAATGCAGACTATACCAAATCAAAAATAAAAGCGGTCAAAGAGCTTAATTATAACTGTGATTATGGTAGTTTAAAAGTGGAAAAAGCAGGAATTTTTAAAGGAAATGGTGATTACCTAGATACTAATATTGGAAACATAAGTAACAGTGTAAATATCAACTCTGACTACGGATCAATTGATATTAAAAACTTAGAATCAACAACAAACAATGTCAATATTAGAACCGATTATACTGGTGTAAGTATTGGGTATGACTCTACTCTAAGTTTTGATTTTGTTATAAAAACTTCCTACGGAGGAATTAATCTTGATGATAGCATTAGTACAATGAAAAAAAGTAAAGATAATTCCAGTAAAGATTATAGAGGATATCACGGAGAAAAAAACAGTGGAAATTCTATTGATATTTCTACCAGTTATGGTGGAGTTAAACTAAGAAAAAATTAATTCAAATATTCAATCAATTATGAGAACAGTAACAATCATTTTAGGCTTAGCATTATGCAGTATAACATCCGTAAATGCACAATGGTGGGGAAAAGGAAAAAAAATAGAAGGAAATGGTAATGTAGTAACCAAAACCAGAAATTTATCAAGCTACGATCAAGTAAAACTAAAAGGTAGTTTAGATGTCGCTTTAGTTGCTGGAACCGAAGGTAATATTAAAATTGAAGCGGAAAGTAATCTAATTCCTCACGTAATCACTGAGGTAGAAGGTGATGTTCTAAAAATCTATGTAGAAAAAGAATATTATTTAAAACCAAGTAGAAATAAAATAATACTTATTACGGTACCATTTAAAGATATATCGAAAGTAAGTTTGTCTGGATCAGGAGATATTTATTCCAAAGATACTATAAAGGCCGAATCTTTTGAAACTAGAGTTTCTGGATCAGGAGATGTAGGCTTAGAAGTACAAGCTAAGGAAATAGAAGGATCTGTCTCTGGTAGTGGTGATTTAACGCTAAAAGGTTCTGCAGAAAACCTAGAATTAAATGTAACTGGTTCTGGGGATGTGCGAGCATATGATCTTAAAGCTAAAAATGTAGATGCATCTGTGACAGGTTCTGGAGATATTAAATTAACATCTACTCATTATTTAAAAGCACGTGTAACAGGGTCAGGAGACATTGATTATCAAGGGAATCCTGAAAAAGAAGATAAAAAAGTTTCAGGATCTGGTGATATTACAAGACACTAAAAAGAAGCATATTTCAATAATCCGAAAACTGTTTAAGAAGTTTTACTTCTTAGGCAGTTTTTTTTACGTCTAATAATCTTTACTTTTGTAAGTAACTTGATGTAAGCTATTAAGGGATACTTGCATCACATTAAAGTATAATGCTTTAATTAACCCCAAAACAAGAACGAACACGTTGCATTTTTTATCAAAGAAAGAAATTAATCTTAAAGAAATCATTCCGCAAGGTTATGTAGACATGCACTCCCATTTATTACCTAATATAGATGATGGAGTCAAGACTGTATACCAATCTGCTTACATTATTGAACAATTTAGAAATTTAGGAGTAAAAAAAATTATTACTACACCTCATGTAATGCAAGAGGTATGGCCAAATACTTCTGAGATAATTAAAAGTAAACATCAAGAAATGAAACGAGTATTATCTACATTAGATCTTGATATTATACTAGAAGCTAGTGCAGAATATATGTTAGATGATTTATTTTACCAAAGAATTAAAGCAAATGATATTATACCACTACATGAAAAATATATACTGGTTGAAATGTCAACTTTTAGCGCACCAATTAATTTAAACGAACTTCTTTTCGAAATTAAACTAGCAGGATTCTCTCCTATTTTAGCACATCCAGAACGTTATTCGTTTTATCAAGACCATATGGATAAATACATTGAATTAAAGGAATCTGGATTTTTATTTCAACTCAATTTACTTTCTATTTCAGGATTTTACGGAGAAAAGGTTAAGAATAAATCGCTAAAACTACTAGCTGAAGGTTTTTATGATTTTGCTGGTTCTGATGTTCATAATTATCATCAATTCGAGATTCTTGAAAAAGGTTTTTTACCAAAAAATGCCGAAAAAATTTCGGCATTAATGAAAAAGAATCGATCTTTTAATTAATCTTTTGCTCCATATCCATAACCGTACCCGTATCCTACTTTATCACCTGCTGCATTTAGTAATACGGCCATATTAGGAAGACGTTTTTCTCTATAGAAATTTTCTGGAACTTGAAGTATTCTCTTATCTGAATAATTTTCTCTTACGATGTAAATGCTTAAATCAGAAAAATGCCCAATCAATAAAGTATCCGTTACCAAACTTACTGGTGCTGTATCTACAACTATATAATCATAATTATCTCCTAAATAATCGAACATTTCCTTCACTCTATCATTCATCAATAATTCCGCTGGATTAGGAGGTATAACACCAGAAGGCACTACAAAAAGAGGATCATTTTCTCCTTGTTCATAAACAACATCTTCTGGTTTAATGTCCAAATTCATAATAAAATTGGTAAATCCAGGAGTATCTTTCCCTTTTTGTAATTCAAAGAAATTATGAAACTTTGGATCACGAAAGTCAGTTCCTAAATATGCCACTTTTTTTCCTGATATTGCCAATGTTTTTGCAAGATTAGAAGAAACTAAGGTCTTCCCTTCTCCAGAAATTGTAGAAGTAACAAAAATAATTTTACCCGTTTCCTTATGCGTACCTGCCATTAAGAAACCTAAATTTGTCCTAAGAATTCTGAAGGCCTCTGCAATAGATGATCGGCTATTTCTAGAAACCACAATCTTACTTTTCTTACTTTTAGTTTTTGGTATAGCTCCTAAAATTGGCATAGATAACGATCTTTCTAAGTCTTCTCTAGAATTTACCTTAGTATTGAATAGATCTAATAAATAGATAGTCAAAAAAGGCAACGCAAAACCAAAAAATATCGCTCCAAAATAAATCATCTTCTTATTTGGTGATACTGGGTAAGAACCCAAAGTAGATGCTTTATCAATTACACGTGCATTCGATAATGTGATATGACTTGTAATCTCGGCTTCTTCTCGTTTTTGTAATAAATATAAATATAATTGTTCTTTTATACCTTGTTCTCTTCCGATAGCAGTCAACTCCTTTTGTCTTAGTGGCGCATTATACAATTGGCCACTAAAATACTTGTCTTGAGTTCTTAAACTATTCAAACTTATATTAATAGAGTTTTTTGCACCGTTTAAACTAGCAATTAACCCTTGTCTAAGTGAACCAATTTGCTCATCAATATTAACTACAACGGGATTTTGTACACTAGAAGATTTTAATAATCTTTTTCGTTGACTTATTAATCCGTTATAACGAGCTACTGTTGATGTAATCGAAGGATCATCAAAACCAAGTGTTGAAGGTAAAATATCATATTTACCATCTTGACTAAGCACAAAACGTCTAGTTGATTCAATTTTTCTTAATTGAGTTTCAAACCTATTGATTTCTTGTAAATTTCTTGAGTCAATATCTGCCACTCTTTGTGTTTGTGCAGACACATCATTAGTCAACCCAAATTTAGATTTATAACCTGCAGCTTCATCATCCACTTCAGACAAGTCACCAGAAATTAGATCTAATCTCTCATTAATAAAACCAGCTGTTCTAGCAGATGTCAATTTCTTATTTTCAATAGTAGATTTGTTATACTCCTCTACCAAATTGTTGATGATATCTTTTGCCTTTTCCTTTACTGGATCATTTAAAGACAATTTTACGATTGAAGATCCTTTGCCTATTGTAATAACAGATAATTTATTTCTATAACTCTGAGCTACAATATTTACCGGAGTTATTTTAATATGTATAACTTTTCCTTTGTTTGATTCGATCCCATCAATGTTTGGAGTTATTACGATATCTCCAATACTAGTATTAATGGTCTTTCCAAAAGAGTGATCACTCAATTTCTGTCCTTCTTTATCTACGAACGAAAAAGAAGTCTGCGAATTAATTAAAACTCTAAAATTCTTTGATTTTGTATGAACTATAGAATCTGCAGATAAAAAATTAATCTCAATTAAAGATTTAGGATAATTTTCCGATTCAAGAACCCTACCTTTGGTAAAATATTGAACATTTAATTTCAAATTATTTACCACGTTGGTAAGCAATGTTCTGGATTTTATAATCTGAATCTCATTTTCTATTTTATTCTTAGAATCATCTAGTAAACCAAGATCTTTAAAAGCTGACAGTTCTGATTCACTAACACTCTCCTCCTGAGAAATTAAAATTGTACCAGACACATTATATTGCGGTATGGTATAGCGTATATGTAAATATGCCAAAGTTCCAAAAACAACAACACTTAGTAAAAACCAATACCATTTTTTTACATACTTTAAAATCTCATCTCTAAAATTGAAACTTGACTTAGGAGCATCTATAAAGGTGCTGTTATCAGTAGTATTATCGGAATTATTATTAGAAATCATATATTGCCTATCTTAAAATAAGTGCTAATGCAGCTAAACCTACACTTATTACACTCAAAACAATTCCAACTGTTTTATCTTGTCCTTTAGAACTCTTTATTCTGGCGTCATTAGGTTCGACATATAACACATCATTTTGAGCCAAATAATAAACTGGAGAATCAAAAATAGATTTAGAAGTAAGATCTACTTTATGATAGGTATTAACTCCGTCATTTTCTCGAATCACCATAATATTACCTCTTTTTCCCATAATAGTTAGGTCTCCTGCTAAACCGATAGCTTCGATAATAGTAATTCTTTCGTTAGGAATTGTAAAAGAACCAGGTCGTCCAACCTCACCTATAACAGTGATTTTAAAGTTTTTAAGTCTAACATTTACTATAGGATCTTTTATATAGATTTTTAGTTTCTCCTTTATCATATCCTTAATTTCAACTCGAGTTAAGCCAGAAATTTTTAATTTTCCTAATACCGGAAAATCAATATTTCCATCTTCATCGATCAAATATGTAGGTTCTACGCCTCCACTTGCAGCAGATGATCCTGCACTATCACCAGAAGGAGAAGGTAAACTAGCTCCTTGCATTAAATTAAAAGGTCTTGCAGCATCCATATCGGTTGCAGAAACTAAAATACTTACTACGTCATCCACCTTAAAAACTGGTGTAAATGAATTCGTAGATTTAATTTTTTCTAAATCTTTCGATTCTTGAAAATAGACAACATCAGTAGGTGTTTTGCAAGAAAAAACAAATGATGATACTACTAATAAAAGTAAAAACTTGATTGAATGCATATTTTAAATTCTTTAGGGCATTTTGATCTATAAACAAAAGTATAATAATATTCTTGTTTATAGCTACTATTTTAAAAAGAAGACTAAACTAATACCTTTTGTACTTTGTTATTAGTTTCGTTGTTTTCGATATCGATACTTTCGAAAGTAGAATTCTTAGAAATGAACTCAGGAACAATTTCTTTAAGTTTTCCTACGATTTTATGATCTTGATTAAATAAATTCATAATACACAAATCATCAATCTTATCCATTATTAAAGGACAATCCTCATCATCGTGCTTACTTATCATTATTTTTTTATGATATGTAGGTAACGTATTTTCTGTATCTGCTAAAAGTTCTTCGTATAACTTTTCACCTGGTCTTAATCCAGTAATTTCAATGTCAATATCATTTGGATAATTAAGTCCTGATAATCTGATCATTTTTTTAGCTAAATCAAATATTTTAACAGACTCCCCCATGTCAAAGATGAAAATCTCACCTCCATTACCCATAGTACCCGCTTCAATTACCAACTGAGATGCTTCTGGAATTGTCATAAAGAAACGTGTAACATCTTTATGAGTTACTGTAAGTGGTCCTCCTTTATCAATTTGTTTTTTAAACAAAGGAATCACTGAACCGTTAGAACCTAAAACATTTCCAAATCTCGTGGTAATAAATTTAGTTTTACTTGTTCTATGTAAACACTTGATATACATTTCGGCCACTCTTTTGGTAGCACCCATTACATTTGTAGGATTGACAGCTTTATCTGTAGAAACAAAAACAAACTTATCTACTCCATATTCTGAAGAAAGATCAGCTAACTTCCTAGTTCCTAAAACATTAATTTTAATTGCCTCACAAGGATTGTTTTCCATTAAAGGCACATGTTTATATGCAGCTGCATGGAATACCATATTCGGTTTAAACCTGTCAAATATTGTTTCTATACGTTGGTGATCTCTTATGTCAGCTACAATTGGCGTAAAATTAGTAACACCTTTGCTTAATAATTCCTGTTGAAGATCATACAATGGTGATTCTGCTTGATCAACTAATACCAAATGTTTATATGTATAAAATGAAGCCTGTCTAACGATTTCACTACCAATAGATCCTGCCGCACCTGTTATTAAAACAATCTTATTATCAAGTTCTCTTTTAATATTTTGATTTTCTAATGCGATCGGAGCTCTATCCAATAAATCCTCAATTTGTATTTGTTTTATTTGAGAAACATTTAGTTTACCATCAATCCAATCATTTATTGCAGGTATAATCTTAACTTTTACAGATAACTTCAGCAAATTATCTGATATTTTAGATAAACGATGCTTGTCTATATGAGGAATTGAAACAACTATTTCTGTAATATTATGTTTTGTAATATAACTTTGAGTAATTGCTTCAGAACGATATACTTTTATTCCATTAATTGTTTTTCCAACCTTTTGTGGGTTATCATCAATAAATCCAACTACAGTTACAGATTTATGAGAATCATTTGTAATTGCAGCCAATGTTATCAAACCAGAATCACCCGCTCCATAAATCATTACTCTTGAAGAATCTCCTAATTTTGATTTTACATATAAGTAACAATATTTAAATATCAAACGACTCGTTGTAAGCGTAATAATATTTAACAAATAATGCACACATATAATTGATACCGGAATATTTAAAAGCTCTGGCATCAATGATAATCTACTAGAAACCATTAAAGCACCGCTTAACGAAATTAATACGGTAACAGCTAAGAACAGATTATAAGCATCTCTCATCCCAGTATGTCTTACCACACCTTTATACGATCCAATTAATAAGAAACTAATCCCAGCTAACACAGTCATAACCGGAACTTGGTATATGAAATTAGTTAGATCAAAATCAAATGTAATACCAAATCTAACTACGTATGCCAAAAAGAAATTAAAAATAGTTATTGCAATATCAATAGATAATACAAGCCATTTAGATGCATGCTTATGCGAGTTATTAATTATGTAATCCTTAATCATCTCAATACTTTTTTAATTACCGATACAATTCTAAATAAATCTTCTTCTTCAAGATTAGACCCGCTGGGTAGGCAAAGTCCTCGATCAAATAGGTCATCAGAAATTCCATTGAGGTAGACATCACAATCTGCAAAAACAGGTTGTAGATGCATGGGTTTCCATAGTGGTCGGGATTCTATATTTTCTTTTGCTAAAGCTAACCTTAACTTTTCTCTCATTTCATAAGAAACAGTTGTTATACAGGATAGCCATCTGTTAGAATAAAAACCTGATGGTTCTTCTAGAAATTTAATTTCTTCGAAATCAATTAGGTTTTCTTTATAAAAATTAAAATTACTCCGTCTATTAGTAACGTGTTTGTCCAATACTTCCATCTGTCCCCTTCCAATTCCTGCAATGATATTACTCATTCTATAATTGTGACCGATTTCAGTATGTTCATAATGTGGAGCATTATCTCTTGCTTGTGTAGCAAGAAAAATTGCTTTGTTTTTAAGTTCAGGTTTTTTTGCTATTAATGCACCTCCACCAGAAGTGGTAATTATTTTATTCCCGTTAAATGAAAGAATCGCAATATCTCCAAAGGTTCCACATTTAACATTGTGATAAGAACTTCCTAAAGATTCTGCGCTATCTTCCAAAACAGGAATACTATATTTCGAAGCTATTTTATGTATCGCTTCTACTTTATATGGCATACCATATAGATGTACTGCAATAATAGCTTTTGGCTTTTTACCTTTTTTTGCTATTCTGTCTTTTATAGCTAATTCTAGTTGCTCAGGACAAATATTCCAAGTTTGTTCTTCGCTATCTATAAAAACAGGGTTTGCACCAAGATATACTATCGGATTTGCTGAAGCGGCAAATGTCATACTCTGACATAATACTTCATCTCCTAAAGTAACTCCCAAAAGTTTAAGTCCTAAATGTAGAGCTGCTGTCCCCGAACTAAGAGCTGCTACATTACTACTTTCTCCGAGATAATTCTCAATGTCATTTTCAAAACCATCAACATTTGGACCTAAAGGGGCTACCCAATTAGTATCAAACGCTTGTTTTACATAGCTTTGCTCCGTTCCCCCCATATGTGGTGAAGAAAGCCATATCTTCTTGGACTCTACTGCATTCATAATTTTCCCCATTAATTAATGAACAATAATTTATCCTCAACAATTACAACATATATGCCGTAATCATCAATTTCTTTATTAATACTCTAAAAATTTTAGGAAGAAGGGGGTAGTACTTCCAACTTGTATTTTTCTCTTACTTGCTTTAACCAATGCTAAAATAGTTTAGTTACATTAAATATCATTAGAAAAACTCATATTTTAGATGGAATACTTAAAAAATGCGTTTAACAGCATAGCTAGTTTGTAATTACATCTAAAACAAGGGGTTTACCGTAAGAAAATTACTATATATTCCTACGTATAATATCCGTAAAAACTTACAAAAAATAATTCAGTATTCTCTAAACTACCTAACAACAGCACTTTTAACATTTTTTAAACAAATTTTATAAAATAATTTATCAGTAATTTCTTACTTATACTGTTTTGGATATTCTATGCAATTATACTGGTAAATTTTGACAAACTAATGAGGAAATTGCCTGTTTCTTAACAGGGTTTTTCCCCTACCCTAGTTATTAAATACGAAAGAAATAATCCCATTAAAAATGGAATTATAAAAAAAAGTAGATAATTCTTGATTTATTAAATTAATTAAATAAAATTTACACGCTTCAAAAAAAGAAATCACCAAATTGTAATAAAACAAATCCCCCCGAATTTTATATTAATGATTATTCATGTTATTTAATTCTTTAGATTTTTTCATCTTTTTGCCAGTAGTGTTTATAATTTACTGGTCATTATTTAGTAAAAACTTAAAACTTCAGAATTGTTTTATTCTGATGGCTAGTTATGTTTTCTATGGAATGTGGGACTGGCGTTTCCTGTTTCTAATTTTAGCTAGTACAATTATTGATTATATCGTTGGTCAATTTATCCATAAAAACGACTCTAATCACCTTCGAAAAAGGTGGTTATGGGTTAGTGTTATTTTTAATATTTGCCTTTTAGGTTTTTTTAAATATTATAATTTCTTTATCGATTCTTGGATTGATTTTGTTACTATTTTTGGATACGAAATACAAAGTTCTTGGACTTTAAAAATTATACTTCCGGTAGGAATATCATTCTACACATTCCAGACAATGTCTTATTCATTAGACATTTATTATAAAAGATTAAGTCCAACTAAAGATTTTATTTCTTTTGCAACGTTTGTTAGTTTTTTCCCTCAACTTGTGGCTGGTCCAATCGAAAGAGCATCCAATTTACTGTCTCAGATTACGGTAAAAAGAACGTTTAATTACGTACAATGTAAAGAAGGATTAAAATTAATTCTCTGGGGACTCTTTAAAAAAGTAGTTATTGCTGATTCTATCGCTCCGATAGTGGATGATATTTTTGCTAATTATCATGATTATCCAGCCTCAACACTTATACTTGGAGTTACCTTATTTAGTTTCCAGGTATATGGTGATTTTAGTGGATACTCTGATATTGCAATAGGTACTTCAAAATTATTCGGAATTGAATTAATGTCAAATTTCAAGTTTCCAAACTTCTCTAGAAACATGGCCGAGTATTGGCAAAGATGGCATGTATCTCTATCCACTTGGTTCAGACATTATGTATATATCCCGCTTGGTGGTAGTAGAGTTAGTAAGTTAAAATCTATAAGAAATATTTGTATAATTTTCTTAGTTAGTGGTTTTTGGCACGGAGCGAATTGGACCTTTATAGTTTGGGGAACCATTCATGCTGTTTTATACATCCCTGTTTTTCTTATGGGACGCAATAGAATATACATGAACAACGTAGTTGCAGAAAACAGATGGTTTCCTTCAATAAAAGAAATATGCCAAATGCTTCTAACCTTCTCTCTTGTAACCTTCTCTAGAGTATTCTTTAGATCGGAATCAATTACGGACGCTTTTGGTTTTCTAAAACAGTTATATACTAATTTTTATTTTGAAATATATGAACACCCTTTAGGCTATCGTATGATAGATTATTTTATACTTTTAGTAATCTTTATTATATACGAATTTAGAATTAGGAGAGATGAAAGATCTCCATTTAAGTTTAAATCAAAAATTATTCGATTTGTAATCTATACAATAGTAATTCTTGGAATGCTACTTTTCTTTGATGATAACATAGATCGATCCTTTATTTATTTTCAATTCTAAAGTCATTAAATAATCTAAGTAAAATGAAAAAACTTGTTCTTAAAAGCGCTTTTTATTTTTTTCTGATATTAATATCATTGGAGTTGTTAGTTCGCTGTTTTCATCTAGCGAAGGATACCCCAACTCGATTTTTGGATGAATACAAAGTAGAAAAATGGGTTCCCAATCAAAGTGGGTTTTCAGTTACAGGAAACAGAAAACAAAATTTCTCCGAATACCATATAAATAAATCAGGATATAATTCCTACAGAGAGTTTACCCCAACTAGAAATAAAATTGAAATTGCCCTAGTCGGAGATTCTTTTATTGAAGGGTTTCATCAAAATTATTACAATTCGATTGGAAAAAAAATTGAAAATTCTATACCTAATATTGAAGTTTATGAATACGGCTATGCTGGATATGATTTTGCCGATCAGTTACATCTTATCAATGCCTATAAAGAGCAATTCGATAAAATAGATAAGGTTATTTTGGGAATCAAATTTTCTAATGATCTAACGAGAGGTAAATATGCAGTAGTAACAGGGCGTTTAGCCTTAGAATCACCTATGAATAAACTTCTTAAAAAAAGTAAATTATTGGTTTATTGCAAAAGTATAGGTATCCTGGATCCACCGCAAAGATTGGTATACCGATTAATGAACGTTCTAAAAACCAGCCAAAAAAAACCACCTCTAGATAAAAATGAGTTATTACGAATCAAAAAGGAGAAAGAAGATAAGTATCTAGCAAATTTTAATAGTTTAATTAGTGAATATGGTTACGATAAAGATCGTTTTATATTGCTTTTGGACTCGAGTATAACAAGCCCTATTTTTCTTTCCTATTTAAAAGAAAACAACTTTAAATACGTTGATTTTTCAACATATTTTGAGAAAAGTACGACTTCTACAACTTTAATATATGATAGACATTGGAATAACCAAGGAAGAGGTCTAATTGCTAAGGCTATCAGTGATTATATCAACAAATTGGATGAATAAAAAAACTAACAACTAACCTTTTGCATCTTTGACTGTCCAACTATTAGAAAACTATTTTCTTTTTCAGAAAGTCGTAAAACTTTCACATTTTTAACGTTATCGATACTTGTATACAAAAAATCAAAAACCATTCTTCTTAACCAACTATATTCTTGAGTATTATAGTCGACAACAATTAATTCTTTATTATAATTAACATCTTCTATAGGGGCAATTTGATACTCTCTTGCAAGAACAGCAGGGTTTTTCTTTTTCCTTGCCTTGTATTCTTTATATTTTACATACGCTACTTTGAAAACAAATTCCTTAATTTTTACTTTAGTGTATTCTATGTTTCCTTTAATAAAGCCCACAATAGATCTTTTAGGGTATATGATTTGATGCTCAAAATTGTATATGTGATTACACCATTCTCTCTTATAACTCAAGTCTCCCATCCCCATTTCATAGGATTTATGATCATTTTCTATCAACCAATCTAATTTTTTATAAATTTCTACACTTCCTAAACTAAACTTAGAATAATCAATATCATATGATGATATAGCACTAAATAATCTGTTCTGAAAATGATGATTTAAAGAAACTATGATAGGTTGGTTGTTATCAAACGCCACAAATAGAGAAGCTTTTTTTTCATTTATCAATGAAAAATACATTTTCTTGTAATAATCCCACCTTAACAAGGTCTGACTAACATCATTACGTTGTTCAAATCTCCTAATCAACATCTTTTCTAAGCAATCCATAAAAAGATCATAGTCTTCCTTTTCTATCGCTCCATAGTATGTTTTATATTCAATATCAAAACATGTTTCTAACCTCTTAATTCTTCTTCGTATTCCTTTGGCATTACTCCGAAAACGATGTTTAATATAAGCATCTGCACTTGCAAAATCATCTAAAAAAATAGCGTATCCTTTAAAAAATTGACCAACCTTTTTAACGATCAAATTCTTAGTATCTAAATCTGGTTTTAAATAATCGGGAACAAAAAACACAGAATGTATACTATTCGGTTTTTCTATCAGAGTAATATCAAAATCTGGGTTAGCCAAAGACTCCTCACCTTTTCCCGAACGTATTCCTGAAAATATCTTTGGTATTGAACATTTTTCGAAAAGCTGGAAAAAATAATCTATATTTTCTTTTTTCATCTATTATTCAATCTATAAAATGGAAAAAAATATTTTTTTAGATCTTCCTTCTTAATATCCTTATACTCTTCATCGGATGACATACATAGTTGATCATATATCCCCTGATTTACTACCTTTCTTCCTGTACAGAATACCACATCTTCATCTTTAGGGAAAAGAGATTTCTTATTTTTATATAAACCATCACCATCCTTCATCCCACCTCCTAGAACGTAATGTTTTTTTCCATTTTTAACAGCCCATTCTATAACTTTTACTCTTAAAAAATCATTCGGTCTGTAACTAAAATATTCTGCATTAGTACCTCCTAAAAAAGCGAAAATTATATCCTTATAGTTTATTATCAATTCAACTGAAATTGGTATTCCTTCGTAATACACTACTACAATAGAAAAATTATCTAAATTAGATAATATCAAATCCTCAAAATAAGCACTAGAAAAAAAGTAAATACTGTCGGCATTATTCCGTGTCATTGTAGCTACATAAATATCATTGAAGATTGTAATTATCTCTTTAGTAATTTGATCCTTATGGAACACCTTAAAATCTAGATTATAATTTACCGCTTTTCGATAATTATTTCTCACTTTAGGTAAAAATGCATTCCATTGATCCTCAAAATCATCTAGTAATAGTCCTTTTACATTAGATAATGTCTCTATTAATGACCCTGAATAATTCTTATGATTTTCGTTTAAACTAAATCTTATAAACTCTGTTACAACCATATTATCACGATACCAGCCGTCTACTTGCTTCCAAAATTCAGCTAGATCTTCTGTAGTAACCTGATCACTATAAAGTGGACCACTATAGCCATAAGGACTAATTACATCCTTGTATGGATATTGCTTTCCTTCAATTTTTATCTTTCTTAAGACAAATGGCATCAATATAATAGGAACATCATTTTTTTCAAACAAAAAACATCTTAACTCATCAGAATCTTTCTCTGAATGACGTAAATGTTCTATAGAATAGTACACATTATTATCCCATTCATTTTTAAGAAGTGATTTGTACTTCGAAACTTCTGCGCCATCATCAAGATCTTTTATTAATATTTTGTAATTTTTATCCAATGCTAAAGTTGTTTATTAGTAATTCGTTTATTGATTGATTCTTTTGCTAACTGCTCACTACATTTTGATTAAAATAATTATACAATTTTCCAGCTAACAGGTTTGATAACCATATGATTCTGCCACAATGTTCGACATGCCATACGGCTTTTCCATCAAAAATATTACCTGCTAATAATGGACCTACAATATGTAAATTATCTGAAGCTTCTAAAGCGTCATTAACGTCAAAACCAATCTTAGATTCATTTGGAACACATAATTTATTGGCAATAACTTTGCTTAGTAACGTGGGTATGTCCGAAGCCGTTAAATTTGTACCACCAATACAATTAAAAACAATATGTACCGGATCGCTATCGATTTTATTTGTTTTTGATTTTGTATCTAAATATTCTAAAGAATATTGGTTATTATCACCTTTATTTATATTTATAAATCGTCCAGCAATATGTTCAAAACGATTTTCTTTCTTAAGAATATCAATAGTTTTAGAATAATGATATCCCGCACAACGTTGTCTTCTGCCAATATCATTACCATATAAACAAGCAAACTTTTTAAGCTCTTCTGTACTCAATTTTTGTAATAATGAACCGAAGGCACTTGAGATAATATCCACAGTAGATGCTGCTCCCAGATGAATATCGTCTGCTATATCTAAATCCTTATATGTTGCTTCTGCTATTTCTTTAGCGCTTAAATTCTGTTGATCAGCAAGAGAAAGTAAATTTTTAGGCGAATATCTTTTTTTACCCTCTTCATCAACTACAGAATCTGGTGACAATCCCTGAGTTGAAAGCAATGTAAACTTGTTGATTTTAGATTTTAGATTTTCTAAATCATTCAATTTATACAACATTTCTAATCCACTGGCATTTGCACCAACGATTAAAGCATTTATTTTTTCTGTTTCTTGATTTTCTAAAAAAGTATCAAGCTTAGTAAGTACATCCTTTAAACAAGGCTTATAAGGGTTATTGATAAAGATTAAATTATCATCTGTTATTAAGTCCTCATTTTTCCATAATTGCAGCGTAGGTAGTGAACCTACTGAAAGAATTACTTTTTCTGAAACGATTTCTTTATTATCCTGGAGGATTATAGTGTATTCATTTCCATTTTTATCTAAGTCTATTACTTCAGAATTAATATAATCTACAGATATACTATTATTTTCTTGCGCTTCCTTTATGTTACTTTTAATTTTTTGATCAATATAGCTCCCAAAAAAACGTCGAGGAATAAATAAATCTTCCCATTGATTATTTTTAAGCCTGTCTTTATGAGTAGAAAGCCATTCTGCCGATAACGCTCCTCCATCCAATCTAAACTCTTCTAACAACCATTCTTTATTATTATTAAGCCAAGCAATAAACTTAGTTCTTTCTGGTTCCGGCAAAAAATTCTTTAGAGAAGTAATTAATAAGACCGAAAATCCAGATCTTATACCATATGGTATTCCTGTATAAAATTCAGGATATTTATCTATAATTGTTAACGATATTCTCTTATCAATCGGGTTTGTTTTTAATTGATCAAGAAAATGCAAAATAGTAAATGACGATGAGATACCAGATCCTATAAAAGTGATATCCGTGTGGTTAGTTTCAAAATCCATAAACTATGGTTTTTTTGTTTTTATTACGCGAGCTGGATTACCAACTACTGTCGTATATTCTGGAACATCTTTAATTATTACTGTTCCTGCCCCTATTAATGTTTCTTTCCCTATTTCCTTAACACCAGTCATAGCAGTAACTCCCATACCTACATAAGCATTTTTTCTTACATTGATTAAAGCACCTATATTAACCCCAGAAGACATAAAAACTCCATCTTCTAATGTTACATGATGGGCAATAGTACTATCCATATTAATCATTATATAGTTACCAATAGTTGTATGTGGCATCACAATATTACCTGCTAGCATATATACAGCTTCTCCTATAGTAACATCTGGCGCTATAGATACAGTATGATGTAAAAAACCAGGTATTCCATACCCTTCTTTTTTTAAGGTAGATAAATATTCTACTCTTACCGCATTTACACCAATAGGGCAATATACATCTTGAATTTTATTTTTAAATTCATCTAAAAATAAATCCTTATATCTACCAATAACAGGTATATTAATAACATCTTTACCTACAAGATCAGGATTATCATCGATAAAACCGACAATATTAACTCCTGCTTCTTTAAGGTACGAAGCGTATACCTGACCTTGTGTACCTGCTCCTATTATTACAGCATTTTTCAATTTTTAAAATATAGTTTTTAGTGGTTTTTTAATCCTTTTGGTTAATTGTTACCTGTAAAAGTAGGCATATTTACATTTTCTCCGCTGTTTATATCTTCCTTGAACAGAACTTTCTTTGCTGTCATAAAAATAATCTTTAAATCAAGTTTAAAGCTTCTATTCTCAGTATACCAAACATCTAGCTTAAATTTCTCATCCCATGAAATCGCGTTTCGTCCATTTACTTGTGCCCATCCAGTTATACCTGGTCGTACGTCATGTCTTTTTTTCTGAAAATCGTTATATAGCGGTAAATATTTTACTAAAAGTGGTCTAGGTCCTATTAAACTCATATCACCTTTGATCACATTAAATAATTGAGGTATTTCATCTAAAGAATATTTTCTTATAAACTTACCTGTTTTTGTAATCCTATCTTGAAAAGGCAATAATTCTCCATGTTCATCCTTTTTATCATTCATACTTTTAAACTTAATAATCTTGAAAATTTTTTCATTTTTACCAGGTCTTGATTGAAAAAAAAACGGCTTACCATTATTAGCTATCATTAATAATATAATTAAAACCAATATTAACGGTGATAGCATGAGAACACCTACAAAACAAAGTGTAAAGTCTATAAAACGTTTTATAAATGAATTATACATATTAATTTACGCTTGTAATTCGGACTCGATACTATTAAGCAAATCTCCAACATTATTCATATTCATTAAGTCCATTAACTTAAATTTTATATCAAATGTTTTTTCTACTTCGGTTATGATCATCATATGTGTAATAGATTCCCATCCATCTACATCATTTGCTGTAGTTTCATTAGAAAGTTGGAAATTTTCATGTTCTAATACAGAAACAAATGCCGTTTTTACCTTAGATAAAATCTCTTCTCTACTCATCAATTAGTTGCTTTAATTGTTTAATTTATATTAAAATGTTTTTTTAATTCTTTTCTATCAATCTTTCCATTAATACTATGAGGAAATTCTTTTATAAACCTCACGTGCATAGGTATCATGTAGGATGGCATTTTTGATTTCATATAATCAAAAATATATTCAATATCGAACTCTTCGGACTCAATAGCAATTCCAAGCTCTGCATTACCAAGAGAATTGGTTATATCTAGCGCTACCATATTCACTTTTTTCTCTGATTTATACTTCGCATGAAACTCAATTTCTGCAAGTTCTACTCTATAACCTCTTATTTTTACCTGAAAATCTGCTCTTCCCACATATAAAAAGTCTCCATCCTCATCTTTTAAGCACAAGTCTCCGGTTTTATAATATCTTATACTATTTCCGTTTTCATTTCTAGTAAAAAAACTTTGTGCATTTCGTTCTTCATTTTTCCAATATCCAGGTGTAATCTGTGGTCCACCCAAACATAGTTCTCCAGTCTCACCTATCGCAACTTCTTCATTTTTTTCATCCACTACAAGATACAATGTATCTTTTTGTGGAGTACCAATGGCTATTATTCCATTATGAGACTTCGTGTCTGTTTCCTTATGGTATGGATAAAATCCACTATACACGGTAAACTCGGTAGGACCATAATAATTAAATATTTTACAATTCGGAAGACAATTACTCCATTCTTTTGCTATATCACTATGTAAAGCTCCTCCTCCAAAACTACAATACCTAACATCAGGAGCATTTATCTCTCCAAAATATGGTCGCAAATAATTAATTATAGACGGAACCATTGTAAGCACCGTAAGTTTTTGTTCATTAATTAACTTAAAAATATAGAAATATTTAATGGCACCTTTAGGAATCGTATACATGCAAGATCCAGCAAGTAGCGGAAACAGATATGTTACAACTGAAAAATCAAAAGTAAGTTCGAACATCTGTAAACATCTATCCGATGGAACTAAATTAAATGTTGGTTCTGCATCAATTGCTCCGACCAACGCCTGAACATTATTAAACGTTATTGGAACGCCTTTAGGCAAACCTGTAGTTCCGGAAGTGAATAAAATATATGCTAATTGATCACCAGAAAACTCCTTAGGCTTTAAATCAATTTCGGCATCATTTAATTGATTAGAAGCAATAACCTGATAATCATTATACACCGAACTTTCGGATGAATCTAAAACAAACTTAGTCTCTGTAAGTTCAAAAACTTTTGAATTTCTTTCAAAAGGAACTTCTGGATTTACAGGTACATAAGCTTTACCTTCTAACCACAGCGCTATTATACTTGCATATGTTTGAAGATCATCATTAGTAACTAAACCTATAAGCTTTTCTGAATCCTCAATCTCACTTGCAACAGCTAATCTTATTTTAGATATTTCTAAAGCAAAATCTCTATACGTATAGAAAACACCATTGATACATAAAACATTGTGATCTGCGTGTTTTTCTATTGATTCTTGTAATTGTTTTACGAATTCCATCTGTAGTCGGTTATGCTAATTGGTTTAATAAAAATGTCCATCTCGGTTTAACATCGAAAAATTCTCTGAGTCTATTTTTGTATCATTATGCGCTAATCCTTTTTTAGTCACTTTATGCGTAAAAATTGTATTATATCTTTTTGTAATCGTATCAGATAATTTGGTATCATCCGTGAATATGAATGTTCTTTTTTGTTTTACAAAGTTTTCCATCAATGCGTCTACGCAAGCATCATAATTATCTTCATTCTTAACAAGAAAGTACTTTATATTAAACTCATTATAATTAATTACATATGATAAAAAACCAATAATTTCTTCTCCTCTAACAATTTTTAAATTATGAAGATAAATATTATTACTAATACCTGTTTGTAACGATTTATGAGGATGTCTTTCAGGTACTGGAGACTGTAAGTATTGATTTGCATCAATCTGCCAGTTCACATATTCTTTACTCTTATAGATCAAATCATTATCCAGAAGAGGTTGTATAAAGCTCCAAGTTTCATCATCTATTTGATTTACATATTCATAAAAAAGATTCTGTACATTATTTTTGAATTTTGATGTATTTAATAATCTAATCATCCATCCAGTGAAACTATCAAACCTATTTAGTATAAATTTAAACGATTTTAAAAACTTAAATCTTCCGATTAACATAGAAGCATCTAAACTAAAAAATATAGTATGCCTTAATCTCGAAGCAATTACTTTAAAAGGTTGCTTCTCATAAAATGTAGTAACATTCTCCGCATATGATTTAATCAAAACCTGTTTACCCGTTAGGTTTACGGCTTCATTATAGATATAAGTTCCTAATACGGTATTCTTATATGACTTATGAACCCACCAGGAAATCATCCAATATACTTTTTTAGGATCTCCATTCTTTACATTCAATAAATCAGGAAACATAAATATAAAAGAAATCATCTTATCTCCTTCATACCCTATTACACCACAATAATCATCCTCCTGAATTCTATTGTTAGCAACTAACCATAATGCCTTACTTTTGGGTAATGGCGCGAGATCATTTTTCCAATAAGTATTATTATCAATAGCTTCGCTTAACATTTTTTTTGTTAAACCTATTACTTGTAAATCCTTACTCATTTTTTTATTAGTATAATATAACTAGTTAGTTCCATCAAACCATTCTGACGTTAATTCTTTTGACAAATTAACATCTTCTTTTTTCAATACTTTTTTTAAAGTTAGACCTAATATCTTTAGATCAAACAAAAAACTACAATTCTCTACATACCAAACATCATATTCGAACTTCTTTTTCCAAGTAATGGAATTTCTACCGTTAACCTGTGCCCAACCTGTTATACCAGGTCTTACATTATGTCTTTTTTTCTGTGTTTCATTATAAACTGGTAAATACTCAATAATCAAAGGTCTAGGACCAATTAATGACATGTCACCTTTTAACACATTAATCAGCTGTGGAATTTCATCCAGTGATGTTTTCCTTACAAAAGTACCTACAGTCGTCATTCTTTCATTATCTGGCAATAAATTACCTTCATTATCCTTTAGATCATTCATTGTTTTAAACTTAATGATACTAAATATTTTTTCAGATTTACCGGGACGTTTTTGTACAAAAAATGGTTTTCCATTATTTGCTATTGCAAGAAATATTATCAACACTAAAAATATAGGCCCTATACATATCAATAGCATCAAAGAAATACTAAAATCAAAAACTCTTTTAAAAAAATACCTATACACCTTTTTCTAGTTAAAAATGACTACAATAAAAATCATGGAAAAAATTCCATGTCATACTGTTATACTTAAAAAACGGGGGAAATAAAATAGATAAACGATAAATGGCTGTCAGGGGGAATGCAGTGATCATCATATCTATAATTCTATCGTTAGAATCGCTGGCAAATATACAATGTATATTTTACTTTTTTAACTTAAATTAACTACTTTTTGATAAAAAACAATTCGTGCTTATGTTTAAATTTTGCAGGCTCTTTAAGCACTGAATTCATTAACAATAGCTCTTTGTTTACCCGAATTTAATAAAGGGATTTCTGAAACATATTCTAATTTTATCAATGCATCTTCTCCTAGATATTCTTTAAACTCCTTTATAAACTCATTTTCTTTTTCAAAAACATTATTTTCAGTTTTTAATTTTATAAGATATTGATCTGCTGTCTTCTGGATAATTTGTCTTTGCTTAACTTCTTTGTACTTATTAATAACCAAAAGAATACTTGTGGATAATATCTCTCCAGATGTACTACGTATCATATCCATCTTTCTCCCTTCTACTTTAGTCAAGACCGATCTTGTAACCTTCTGATCTTCTATATAATTCATAATACCAATATCTCCGGTATCATATCGAATCATAGGGGTATCATAATTAAATAAGTCTGTAATTACAATTCTTCCTAATGTACCAGGCGTTACTCTAGTATCATTATTGAAATCTAAAATTTCTACATAATAACTTGCCCAGTTAATGATAAAATATTCTTTCTGGGAAGGTTGTTGCGCAATCATTCCATTTTCTGCATTAGAATATCTAGATACCATATCAACATCAAAATATTTTTTCATTGACTTTTTAGTTAATGGATCTAAACGTTCAGACATTCCTATTACAGATCTTAATTTACAATGAATCGGAGTAGAATTTATAGTATCTAAATACTTACATATTTTATCAAATGATGACGCATACCCTAACATTCCTTTATTTGATTTATCGTTCTTTAAAACATTAACCAAATCCTTAATAGAGTCCGATGATAAATCAAATACATCAATTGGAGTAATATTTTGAAAAAAAGATGCTAGTTTATTTTTCTTTTTAAACATATTCCAAAAACGCAAATAGAACAGTTTATATCCAATATTAAACCCACACAACTCAGAAAAATAAATGATATCAGCGGTATTTCTAGCTTTTTTATTAATATCCTGATATACCGTAAAAGAGGCTCCAGTAGACCCACTAGTAGACACCCCTATTTTCTTACTATTCTTATGTTTTTGGGATTGAATTTTCTGATAAGAAGATCTTACAATTTCTTTATTAACCACAGGAAAATTCTCAAGGTTTTCTGGAATGATATCCTTATAAAACACAGTAGATGTAACAGCATGATTTAATACATCTTGCAAAAACTTTGATTGTTTATCAATTATGGGCTTTTTTGAAGGATTCTCTATACTATCTTTGATATCAAGATAATGTCTTCTAATTTTTCCACCAGAAACAAAATCAACTATCCAAAAAGAAATATTCCTAATCTTTTCGTTAACTCTCATATTCTATACGTACTCTTTATGAATAAAGCCCCGAAATAATCAAAGTCACATATTGATATTGTGTGTACAAAAAATGAAATTAAGATAAAACATATTGTGGGTAATACTATATTTTATCAATCTAAATTATGACGATGTTATTTACTTTTCTTGTTTTGGGTAAAATAAGAAATTGTTTCTAAAAACTAAAGAAAAAACAAACTACAATTGTCGATATTCTTCTAAAATTGCGTTCCAAACATGTTTTCGTTCATATCGTTGGCATATCATGTCCCTTGCTTTCAAGGACAACTCATCAGCATATTTTTTGTCAGATGCAAACTTCTTCATGGAGCCATAAAGCGCTTCAGAACTTTTAACTGGTATAATAGTACCATTTACACCTTCTGAAACAATTTCGTTACAACCGTTGATATTGGTAACAACACTCGGTAACCCCATAGATCCCGCTTGCATGACAACATTAGGAAAACCCTCTCTATAACTGGGAAATGCTAAAGCATCAGATATCGAAAAAAACGGTCTAACATCATTTTGCCAACCAACAGAAATAATATTAGGATTATTATCTATCTCATTTTCTGTTTCTGGTAATAGTGGATCAAGATCTCTCTCATACGTTCCTACAAGCAATAATTTTGTTTGCTTATTTTCGGTATTTAACTTCATAAAAGAAGTAATCAACTCATTAATCCCTTTATCTTTTACAAATCTTCCAACAAATACAAAAACAAAATCCTTCTCATCAATACCAAGCTCTTTACGTAATTTTGCGTTATCTTGATCTGTATATTTCGAAGGATCAAAATGAGATGTATCTATACCATTAGAGCTTCCCTCTCCAATTACCTTTAATTTTTTTGCTCCGGTATATTTATTTTCTAAAATGATATCATTAAGACCAAAAGAATTAGGATATATCATTGTTGCACAGGCGTAGGTCATTTTTTCTACCGTATCTAATAACAATCTTTTAGAACCTGTTGCTTCTAACAATGGTAATCCAGCAATAGTATGTAATCTATGTTTAACTCCAGCCAATCTTGCTGCCAACATAGATAGCGTACCAGCTTTAGGAGTATGACTATGAACAATATCAGGCTTTTCTTTTCTAAAAACTTTGTACAATTTATAAACCGCTTTTAGATCCTGAATAGGAGTGATTTTACGAGTCATTTCAATAGGAATTACCTCTATTCCTTCTTGTTTCGCTACTCTATCTAAAATATTTTCATCCTTGCTAGAAACACCTATCACTTCATAATATTGTGACATAAACTTTAGTTGTCCCTGAAGTAATCCTCCTAGAGACCTAGGAACAGTGGTTACACGAATAATTTTACCCTTATTTTTCACTTGTATATTAAAAATGTATGTTTTCGGTGCAAATATATAGATATAACAGGCTATTAAAGTTTTTATTTATATTCTTTTTTAACATACATATTATATATATATTGGAAAACAATTTAGATTCAAAGATTTAATTCACAACAAAAAAGAAAGAAAAAACTTACAATCACACTCCTTTTATTGGGGAATAAACCCATTAAATTTATGACTCACACACCCTCCATCAGTAACTACATAACTTTTTCTAATTTCAAATCAGATTTTGATATTGATATCGAAATAAATTACGGTAAACCCACAACACTTTAATTGTTTAATTATCAATTATTTAAGATTTGTAAATTTTAACATTTTTTTTCGACATAATGCACAATAGTATCGATGAAACTCCGTTAAAAATGAAATTAAAAACCAGAAACACCCCCCAACCAAAATGAAAAAGTTACCCTATTTTCTATTAATTGTATTCACTATAAGCTTCTTTGCTTGTAGTACGGAAAACATCGAAGATGTAATTTCTGAAGACGAAGAAGTTATTGAGGACGAAGACGATGATCAAGAAGAAGAGGAAGATGACGAGATTATCTCGGACACTCTTTGTGATTTTGATCTATCTGGCCTAGCTGCCAACTCTACAGTAACAATTGACTGCTTGTTAGATTTAGAAGGACAAACTATTAATTTACCGCCTAATGTAACGTTTGACTTTGATGGTGGTGATATTTTTAATGGTACTCTAATTTTCTCTGGAGGAACTATTGATGGTAGACTTTTAAATTCTAAATTAGGAACTGAAGGTAATGTAAACCTTAAAGATCCAGTATTTAAGTTTACAGCAACTAGATGGGGAAATATTGTGCAAGGACAGACTACATCTGACATTGCATTAAAAAACACTGCCGAGTTCGAAAATTTAATGATCCGTATCAAGGAAATGGGTGGAACAACTTTTGAAACCAACGTTTTTGATGCATTTTTTGAAACTACTAAAGTAACTAGTACTACAGCAGATCAGAATTTTTATGCTTCTGTAGAAGCTATTAATGTACCATCTGACTTTCATTTAAAAATGTCTAACAATACAAATTTACGTCAGTTCCCTGCTGCGGGAGGTATAGAAAATGGAACTGTAATAGCTGTCAGAGATTCTGACAACGTTACAATCTCTGGAGGAAATATCATTGGTGATAGAAATGATCGTATTTATTCTCCTCAAGATGTAGGATTAGAAGGAACCCACCTTCTTCATGTTCATTCAGGAAGAAATGTAACCATAGATGGTGTTAATTTTGTAGAAGGTTCGAAAGGTGCTCTTGCAATTTATTCTTTAGGTTTTAGATTTAACCCTGATTATGTTCCAACATATGGTATCAAGGTTATCAATTGTTCTTTTACAAATATCAGAAGAATGGGTATTGCTCTTACTGATGGTAGTGATATTCTTATTGAAGGAAACACCTTTACCAATGTAGGTCAGCCAATGTCTGGATCTGATGGTGGCGAAGTTGGGTACGCTATTAATATAGAAGCTTTTAGAACTAGAGATGATAATGGTGTTCTTATGGAAAATGAAAGAGCTTTTGATATTCTTATTACAAGAAATACAGAAATCAATAGTAGAGTTGGTTTTACTGCTGCAACTATTGGCCAAGATATCACAATTGATGATAATGATATAGAAACTAGATGTATTATCTCATTAGCCTCTGGTACTAAAATTACAAATAACAGATTTAATGCCTCTGCTGCTGCTGCAGAAAGGTTTGCAATTTTTGCCGCTGGTAGTCATAGTGAAACAGTTTTTGATAACGAAATAGCTAATAATAGCATTGTAGGGTATGCGATAGGAATTGCAACAGATACCAATGACATTAATGTTCATGACAACACAATAACCAATGGTGAAATTGGAATTCAATTAAAAGATACTTCGGATTCTATGTTTAACAATAATATTATCAATGTTAATGGAACTGGAATTAGTGCTACAAATACTTTTGTAAATAACACTAGTATTAATGAAAATGAAGTTACAGCTGGTGGATTTCACTTGTTCCTTACAGGATTTAATAATACTACGGAATCTAATGGATATACAATTTCTTTTGAAGGAAATAAATTCTTGAATTCTAAAAAGATTACTATCAATAATGCCAATGGTATTACATTTAAGAATAATGAAGTAACAGGTGGTATTGAATTAGGAACTTCTGCCAATATTGATATCTCTTCAAATACTAAAATAGATCCTAACGATAGTGATGGAATAAGATTATATGGATCACATTCTGACGTTTCTATTACTAATAATAATATTTTAGAACCTTCAGGAGCTGAAAGATTCGACTGTATTAATAACAACTCGGATACTCCTAACGCGATAGTTTTAAGTGGTAATACATGTGCTACTAGATAAGAATTAACCTTTTGTATATAAATAAGTAAAAAGGGATGTCATATTTGACATCCCTTTTTTTTAATTATCCATGCTATTTTGTTGATTTATACGTTCAGAAACAAGTTTTGTAAAGTACCTTGCTCCTTTATCATTGAGGTGTGATGGATCATGAAACAAATCTAATTGATTATTAAAATTTTTATCCTCAGAGAAGTCTAATACACGTATCTCCTCTTTATCAGCAATTTTATTAATTAATGCTAAAGACTTATTATTAGAACGTATCTTTCTTAATGCTGGAGAAATTACAAAAACTAAATCGACCTTATTAGATTTTGAATTATCGATAAACTCTTTTAAAGCAAAAACAAAGTTCTCATCAATTTCTTTACTCTGATCATCAATGTTATTTAAATCGTTTTTAATCTGATTATTACGCGTTATACCATGAAGAGGTCTATACCCTTTATAATCTAATTGAGGAGATACATAGTATCGAAGTATATGAATGATTGTAGAGTTTAATAAATATGATTTAAAAAACATCTCTACATCAATAAATTTAGAATTTAATCTAAATATTGGTCTTAGTTCGTCCTTAAACTCGCTGTAATAAGGATGTAAGTCATTAAGTCGATCATAAGCAATATCAGAAGAATACAAAAAATCTTCATCTATATTAAGAATAAATAAATCAGGAGTACTACGTTTTAGAAGCATTTCTTGCATTGCTAAATGATATAACAATTGTTGTCCTTCTGCACCAGCGTTATAAGCTGTAGTATGTAATTGTTTCTCCAAAACTTCAGGCACATAATGCCTATGCGCATGCGAACTTCCAAAAATCAATACTTCTGCTTCTGTTTCATAGATTGTGTGATTAGCTCTGGCATATTTACCAGTTTCTTGCAAAAAGAATATTTGATTACTAACAATTCCTAGAAGCACATCTACAATCAAAATAATTATGACAAACTTTATGATTTTTAAAAATATAGAACTGTATTCTTTCATAAATGAATGCTTAAAATTGAAAATAAATAAATTGACTATGTCCGAAAACACCTAAATAAAGAATTAAATATATTAAGGTTGCATATATAAACATCCTACCAAATTCACTTTTTGTAATAACCGCTACGAATGTATTATTGTTCCAATATTCTCTTTTAAGTTCAATTATAACTAATAAAAAGATAGCTAATACAGCATATATAGAGGCTGCTATATCATCACCACTACCAATATATAACTTACCTGGTTTAGTAAAAATTTTATTAATAATATAAAAAGCATCACCAACACTATTAGCTCTAAAAAAAATCCAAGCAAAACTTATAAAACAAAAAGTACTTATTACATTAAAAACTCCTTTTCTCCTTTTACCATTGCAAAGTATTTCTATGATCAAGTAAATTCCATTAATTGCTCCCCAAATAACAAATGTCCACTTAGCTCCATGCCATAGACCACTTATTAAAAATGTAATGAACAAATTAAAAAACCAACGGTATCTACCAACACGATTCCCCCCTAAGGGTATATATAAATAATCACGAAACCAAGTAGATAAAGAAATGTGCCACCTATTCCAAAATTCGTGTATAGATGTAGAAAAATAAGGTCTTTTAAAATTTGTCATTAAATCAAATCCAAAAAGTTTTGCAGTTCCTATTGCTATTAAAGAATACCCTGCAAAATCTCCATAAATTTGAAACGCAAATAAAATAGTTGCAAAAACTAAACTTAAACCATCATGATACTCTACATTATTATAAACAGAGTTTACATAAATAGCGGTTCTATCGGCAACTACTAGTTTTAAGAAAAAACCCCATATAATTAGTTTTATTCCATAAGAAATTGACTCTCTTGTATATTTTCTTTTCTCTAAAAACTGCGGTAACAAATGTGTAGCTCTTTCGATTGGTCCAGCCACTAACTGTGGAAAAAACGAAACAAAAGCCGCAAAGGATATAAAGTCTCTTGTAGGTCCTAGTTTATCTCTATAAATATCAATGGTGTAGGACATTGTTTGAAAAGTATAAAAAGAAATACCAACCGGAAGAATAATGCTTAAGGTTGTAACGTCTTGTATATCATACCCTATAGAACTACATAAGTCAATCCAAGAATCAATAAAAAAGTGACAATATTTAAAAAATGATAATACACCTAAATTAAAAATAACACTTACTAAAAGCCACCTTTTTCTTAATTTTTGAGTATCACAGAGACTAATTCTGATACCAACCAAATAATCTACTAAAGTACTTAAAGCAATTAATGCTAAAAATCTATAATCCCACCAACCATAAAAAATATAACTTGAAACAAGTAATATTATATTTTGAAATTGAAGTTTGCCTTTTTGGAAGAGCCAATAAGCAACAAAAACAATTGGAAGAAATATCAAAAAATCAAAAGAATTAAAATACATGATTTAAACAAGTTCTTTTAAATCTCTATTGTAAAATTTCTTTTTACCGCATCAAATTTTCCATTTGGTCCTAGTGGAATATCATTTACAACATGTATTTGATAGTTTATAGTTTCACCTAACCTATCCTTCATATTGTATATAAGTTTTTGCTTCATTTGTTCATCAAATTTTTCATCAGCAATCAAATTAACTATAATCTCATTAGGACTTTCCTGTACAATTTGACTTTTCACTATTCCTTCTAAGCCTTTATACGCTGTATCCATTCTACCAACATATCCTTTTTCTTTTGTCCACAATATATCATCTTCTCTACCAGTCAATTTTTCTATCATAGGCATTAGACATCCACAGTTACACGTCTTACCTTCATCAGAAAGTAGCACTGTATCTTCTATATTATATCGAATCAAAGGTGTTTTAAGATTTGTAAAACTCGTAACTACTAATTGAGCAACTTCTCCAGCCTTCGCTTTTTCTCCTTTATTATTTATAAACTCAAAAATTCCCGAATCTGTATTTAAATGCAAATTACCTTGCGTACATTCTGTAATAAAAGGACTACCTTCGCTAGAAGCGTATTGATTATATACGTGGCAATTAAATGCCTTCTCGATCTCCAGTCGTTGATAATCATACAATGTTTCTGCCGTAACTGCAATAGCTTTTGGAGTGAAGTTTAATGTCAAATTATTCTTATTAATGAACCTACTAATAATATAAATAGCAGATGGATATCCATCTAACAAAATAGGTTTAAAACGATTTAGTTTTTTTACATAATGACCTAAATTATCATCTGTTAAATGATATGTAGACATTAGTAGTTGATTCTCGAAATAATTATATACCCAAAATGGCGGTTTTTTAGAATCTGGTTTTACAATTAACCTTCCAGAAAACCTAACTTGTTTCACTCTCTTTGTTTCTAGACCAATCGCTTTATGAAATCTTCTCCATAAGGCAAATGATCTATTGATTGATTCCTTATCTAAATAATTAATGGTAGGAGCGCCTGATGTTCCGCTGGTATAACCAACACCATCAGTATTTCGGCTTTTATTAACCAAAACATCTGGATTCTTTTTACGTTCTGCTTTGGTAAGAATCGGCATTTGCTTAAGAGCATTGTAAGGATTCTCCTCTATATCCTTAAGTGTTATTCCTAATTCCTTCATTTTTTCGCTATACCAATCAGAGTACTTAAAAGCTTCGGATAATAAGAGAACTAATCTATTCTTTTGATATGCATCTATTGTTTTACTATCCGCTTTCCACAAATCAACATACTCTTTTAAGAACGCATCAAACTCTTTTGTATATCGCTGTTTAGAATTTTGAAAAGCCTTAATATTGAGTAATATAAACTTAAATGGATAAGGCAAATTATTATAAATTTTCTCTTGCAACTTTCCCATAACTACCGTCTTACTTGTTCTTTATAAAATTCATGAATTTTTTTAGTATTCGAAACGATGTCATAATCTCCTTCTACTATTTTTTCTATATTGTCATTCTTTTTGGAAGCATCCGTCTCGATTATTTTTCCGGCCCAATATTCCGCAGGTTTATCAATAGACAAAAATTCTATATCATCGGTAAGGCTAACTTCTGTAGTAATACTATCCGAAGCAAAAACTTTGATTCCTGCAGCTTGTGCCTCAATCAATGTAACCGGCAATCCTTCATAAAAAGACGGAAAAACGAACACATCAAACATTTGAAATAATTCCGGAACATCTGCTCGCACTCCTAAAAAATGTACATTATTCTTAATCCCTAAATTCTCTGCTTCTTTTTCCATTACTTTTCTTAGAGGACCATCCCCTATCATAACCAAATCACAATCTGCTTTTTCATTCAATAGGGCTGAGAAAATCTTTAACAAAAAAGCATGGTTTTTTTGACTTGCAAAACGCCCTACATGACCAATTACCAAACGATTCTTTAAATTAAAATCTTCCTTATATTTATTCGCTACAGTAGAATTATGGGCAAACTTTTCTGTATCAATAGCATTATTCATGGTAATAAATGAAGTACTATCCCCAAATAACCATCTCCCAGCTTTGTCGCCACAGGAAAATAGATGAGTAGCATCTTTCTTTACCTTCTTTTTTAGCTGAAGTTTGATTAATTTCTTAAAAGTTTCTTTTTTACTTTCCTTATTGGAAAATAATGACATAAAACTAACATCATCAATTGCAATATGTGCATGGGCAATTCTGCAAGGGATATCGAATTCTTTAGCTATTTTAAGAGGAAAACAACTAAAAGTATTTAAGTGAGAATGGACAATATCATACTCTTTATGTTCTTTAAAAAACAATCTAAGCTTTTGGTAATAGTCTCCTGGGAAAAGTGGATTTATAGGATCAAATCTATAAATTTTACCTCCTAGACCCTCAATTTCTTCATCAAAAGCAGCTTTTTCTTTTCTATGTACTAAAAAATCAAACTGTATTTTATCCTTATCAATCTTTCTATAGTAATTCATGATCATGGATTCTGCTCCTCCTCTATTCATGATCGTAAAAACTTGCAAAACACGTATTGCCCCCATTAGAATTCTCCTTTTGTTTTATATCGTATATATAGGTTTAATAGTATTCCAAATGGTATTGCTAAAACGGTAGTCAATTTTTTTGGAGATTCACTAATAAAAGATCCATTTTTTGTAAAAATTGCACTCGATACATAATGAATTGCATTCTTAAATTGATCTTTAAAGTTTTCTGCTAGTTTCATTCTACTCTTTCTAGAAAAAGCAAAACCTTTAGGATGTCTTCTATATTGTTTTAAGATATTCATACTAGATCCATCTTGCATATATTCTACCTCGCATAATACCTCATTAATAGGTAGTAATTTATAATCTTGATCTATTAATTGATATAAGTACCCTAGAGGAACAAAACGTTCTCCTTCGAAAATAGGATACGGCGGATATTTCTTTACAACCTCGGTTCGATACACTAACTTCTTATCTCCAAGCACTTTGTGTACATTATATAAATCATATAGTGTAGTTTCTTTTATATGCTCAGGAATTTTAGTCCCAATTAATTTTCCTGTGTGATCAGCATCTAATCCTACCAATCCAGCAAATTCTGGTTTATCTTTTATCTTTTCCCAAGCAACAAGAATCTTTTCTATAGCTTCCTCACCTATACAATCATCACTATCAACACATACATTTAATGTAGTTTCAGTTAATCTATATGCCGCATTATGACCACCATGCATTCCTTGATTCTCTTGATAATGATATTGTATATCAATTTTTCTTTCCTTGATCCAAGAAGCTACCAAAGTTTCTGTATCGTCAGTTGAACCATCATCAATAATTAACCAAACAAAATCCTGGTTAGATTGCTTGATTAAACTCTCATAGCACTTATGTAAACAGTAAGCTCTGTTATAGGTTGGTGTAAAAACAGTTATAGTTTTCATTAGTTGATTTGTTGTTAGTGATTATCCCCAATATAAATAGTACATCATATATGTAAATGAAAAATAAGCCAGCATTACTTTCCCTATCATAAAATGCTGATCTTTAAAAAATTGTTTCTTCAAAAATGGATATATGATTATTATTGCCATCATAAACCAAGATAGATAAGCAAATCTATTAGAATAGTTTGCTTTTATAACTAAAATCCAAAAGCCATTACAAATCAAATATGTATTAAGCAACTGGAAGTAAAACTTATCTTGAAAATTCTTTTTATATATAAAGTACCATCCTGCAAATACTGCAAAAGCACTATGAAATAAGAAATCCCATCTAAATCCAGTACTAGCAAATGCATTTGCATCCACTTCTGATGTTAAATATCCAGTAAGTCGATCATCTCCAAAACCTAAACTAGCGAAGAGCGTAACCCATAAACTTCCCATTACTAATGACAATGGAATACAAGCTAACCATCCTTTAAAAAACACTTTAGGGTTGTTATAAAAATTAGTTATTATATAAGCGAAAATTGGCAAGAACAATGTTTTATGAAAAAAGGTAGCAGCGAGAAAGAATAACCCCATAACAACCTTATTTCGGTGGTAGCATAATCCCCATAAAAAAAGTGATGTAGCGGCTCCGTTACGCATACCATTTACTCCATATGTCCAAAATGAAAACGAAACAATAAACATCACAAAAGAATAGTACCAATACTGACCAAATAATGTTTTTGATATTTTATATAATGGAAAAATGTATATAAATGCACAAATCGTAAAAAAAGTATGGGCCGATACAATCTGTGCCAATGTTTTCATAAACACATGCCAACCGTAATCATTTACCTCAGGAATATCCCCTCCTAATCTGTATCTATCAAATGTGACTATATAATTGACGGTATCCCCAAAAATCCCACTAATTGGTCGTTGACCAATATATAAAATCAAAAAGATCAATAGAAAATAACCCGAAAAGTTTACAAACACGATATTTTTGTGCTCATTAATTTGTAAGAGTCGGGTATGTAGTAATGTAAAAACAACCAAAAAGAAGCATAAATTAATATACAACGGGTAGTAAAACTCTAAAGGCACAAAAGTGTTCATTCTACTAATTAATTTTAACCGTTATGTTATTACTATTTTGCTTCACTTCTTAAGGTCTTCTCTTTTGTTTTTTTATAAAAATATAAAATTATACTTTTTTACCATCTTGCTTTATGATTCTTGCTGGATTTCCAACTACAACGCAATTGTCCGGAATATCCTTAACAACCACAGAACCGGCACCTATAGAACAATTATTACCAATCTTAATATCTCCGATAATGATAGCTCCTGTATAAATAGATACATTATTACCAATTGTAGGTCTTTTTCCATTTACTTCTCCTACAGTTACCAAATGATTTACATATAGATTTTCTCCAATTGAATCTGCATTTAAGATTGTACTATAAGGGTGTCCAGTTAACACACCGCCTCCTAATTTTGTACTAATATCAATTCTAAAATACTTTTCTTTCTTACAGTAAATGTTGAGTAAAATCGATACAATACCTCTATTTCTGAAATAGAATAATGTTCTAAAATCTGGAGAGTTTGCTAAAAAATTTAAAAGTAATGATATCTTACTTCCTTTTGTTCCTTTAGCAGTTGCCCACCTATCTATATCCATATCGATAACACCTCTATTTTTACTCGTCTTGTAAACGAATACATGAGGCAACAAAAAAATTTTATATATATTTAAAATTAATGATCTCATTTCTTTGGTGTTAAATCATTAAACATTTTTTGCCAAAGAGCCATGACAGCATCTAACTGGTAGTTCTTTGCATTTTCTCTAGCATTCTTACCCATTTCCTGTATACGATCTCGATCACTCATTAATGTATTCAGTTGATCTACAAATGCATTATTATCATATGGAGGAATCAGGATACCTGTATTTTTATCAATAATATTTCTTGGTCCATATGGACAATCAAAAGATACAATTGGTAATCCACAAGCTTGCGCTTCTAATAAAACTAGAGGAAAACATTCGTTGTGTGATGTCATCACAAAAACCGATGATTGCATCATCTCTTCCTTAATCTTATCTGTTGATCCCATTAATTTAATAGAATCCTGTATACCAGCAGCATAAATCTTATCCTGAAGTTTCTTTACATAATTAGCTTCTCCACTACCAAAAATATGAAGCTGACAATCTTTTCGGATTTTCGAAAACTCTTGCCAGATATCTATCAAAATATCATACCCTTTTACAGCAGCTATTCTTCCCGCTGTAATAATTCTATTATTAGAAAGGTCTGATACATTATCTGGATAAAAAGTTAACGGATTAGAGATAACGATAGTATTGTCACTCTTATAGTAATTGGATTCGTCTTTATTTAGAATAACCAACCTATCGTATTTTGACTCTACATAATCGGCAAACTTGAAAAAGTATTTTTTAAAGAGACTCGGATTTTTACGCTTTTCCTTCTCAATAAATCTGGAATAATGAAACTCTTTTACTTTTGGAATACGCTTAACTATAAATGGCACAAAATACGTATCTACACTATGACTACAAACAACTACGATGTCAGGGTTTATATCTTTTAATGCAGCTTTTGTTTTAGAAATATGTCTAGGTAGTTTCTTAAGGTTTTTTGGATGAAAATAAGATTTCCTTCGATTATAATTAATCCCTAGATCTTTAAAAATCACCCTTTGATCAAAAGTATAACAAGATTTTTCTTCTTTTTGTTCTGTTGTAATAATATGAACCTCGTTACCTTCTTTTTCTGCTAAATAATTAGCTTTTATAGAAAGTACTCTTTCTATTCCTCCGTGTAGATATACTTGATCAATAATAAAGACTATTTTCATTTTGATCTTGGGTTCATTAAATTAGAGAATAACTGATTCCATTCTTCTGCAATAGTCTCAGGTAAATATTTCTTCACTGCTTCTTTTGCCTTAAGCCCCATAGATTTCCTTTTCTCTTCATTCTCTATTAAGGTAATTATCCCTTTTGCAAAAGCATCAACATCTCCATTTTCTATTAAAAGTCCATTCTCTGTATCTGTTATAATATCCGAGGGCCCATATGGACAATCAAATGAAATACAAGGAACACCATACGCCATAGCTTCTGTAAGTACCATACCAAAACCTTCAAATCGAGAAGACATTGTATAGATGGAAGCTTGTTCATATTTTTCTGCTATGTTTTTTACAGGAGGATAAAAATTAATTGTCTTTGTTATATCTAAGTTCTCCGCTAATACTGCTAAACCTTCTGATTCACTAATAGTGCCATATATATCTAGTGTCCAATCAGGGTATTTTGATACAACTTGTTTCCAACTCTTTAACAATCGATCATATCCCTTTTGAAAACTATGCTTACCCACCGCAAGTACTTTTTTATTTTCTAGCGTACTTTTTGATTCAGGATAAAATGATAAAGGGTTAGGTATTACTTTTAGATTTTTAAAAGACCATTCATTAAGGTTCCCTTTTGTCAATACTATAAAATGATTGTAGTAGGATCCTCCAAAATTCATCAAACCAAACTTAGTAGCGGTTGTGATTCTTTTGATAATAGATCTTTTTCCTTTTTTAATCTCTACACTTCTAGAAACATGTCTTTCATAAATCATAGGACAAGGTTTTCCTAGTATTAAAGGAACGAAAAAACCTTTTAGGCCATCATCACATACAGCAATTATATCTGGGTTTAAACTTTTAATAACACTACGCAAACCAGCAGCATATCTGTACATTCTAGATATAGGATTACCTTTCGCTTGCACATTATGATATGAGATTTTTGGGCTGAAATGGTAGAACAAGTCCTTGGTTTCTTGATTTAATGTAACTATATGTATATCGTAATTATAATCTTCGGCAAGTTTACTAGCTTTAATAGAAAGTACTCTTTCTAGTCCACCAGGACCATCTATACGATTAACAATATATACAAGTTTCATCAAGTTTTACTTTAGAAAATGTCTGATCTTTTTTTATTACTTTTTTATTACAATATCCAAATAAGGATAACAGAATCCACTGGTTAAATTTTTATTCAGTGATTTTAAAAACTTAATATATCGTAACCCCTTAAAACCTACTTTTAAAAAAGCAGACTTTTCAAATTTCATTAAACTACTAACCACGTTTATTTCTTTTAAAGGCGCAATCGCTACTTCGAACTCATGATAACTTGCTCCTCTTCCCCATCTTTTAAATTTCATCATACTTTCATCATCCAATTCTCTATAAGAATCTTTGAAATTTTTTCTACTAGAAAACTTAGAATAATAATATCCTAAATCATCCGGTAGCCAATCGTAAAAAGGCAATGCGGCAGTATGCGAATCATAATACCACAATCTATTAGGCGTTTCAATAACTGCTAGATATCCTCCTTTTGATAACATACCCCAAGCTTGTTTTAAAGATTCTAATCGTTCACTAACAGTCATATGCTCCAATACGGCATAATAGATAATAAAATCAAATTTTTGATCCTTAAAATTCTTTTCTATTTCCTCTCCATTCACATGATACAATTCTGCTTCATATCCTGCAATCTTCATTCTATCTTTAGCAACTTCCAAAGCTCCAGCATCAACATCGACGCCAACTACTTTGGCTCCCTGCTCGCTTAAAGCTAAAGTGGAAATCCCAGTCCCACATCCAATTTCTAAAATACTTGCCCCATTTAAATCCTTAACACTATGTAACCAAGGAGCTATTCTATTTCTATTATAATATAATCGTTCAAAAAGCTGTCCACTTATTGCTTGGTTATATTCTTCAGTGGATAATCTACTTTTAGTGTTTCCTCTGTCTAAATAATTTTCCTTAAGCGATTTTGTTAGTTCTTCTAATTGCTCTTTGCTAAATGCAGTATGTTTTTGTTGCATTTTTTTCGGAGCTGTAAAGAATCTATCTTTTAACAGTTTTTTGAATACCCTTTTCATCGTTTGTGCGGTTGATTAGATTTTATTAGTAACTTTTTCTTTTAATGCATTGGCAAGTTCGTGGTGTTTTTCGAGGTTTTTTACGGTTGTATTGTTGGTTATTTTTCCTTCTAATCCAAAATTAGAAGTATATGCTCCGGTTTTACTGTCAATATCAATTCTATTAAATAATTCTAGAATACCATCAAATCGACAAGAGTCTACAAAACTATCAAAGCCATTAACAAAAATTACGGGTGTTCCCATTGCTAAACAAGGCAACGCACAATGAATTCTAGAGGTAATAACAAGTTTTGCTCTTGCATATTTATTCAGTAAATCTACGGCCATATCAAACTTCTCTTCATCTGTATAAGTATTAGAAGGTGGTTCTTGGTTAATAAATGTTGCTGTATCTAATACTTCTTTACTGATAAATTTCTTAATATGTTTATTCTTCTTTCCTAATTTAAAAGCTGATCCATTAAGAATGTTTTTTATCGTAATCTTCGTGTTATAAAATACTTTTTCGGCTCTTGGATAACTGTATAAAGGATCTACGATATAAATATCATCTCCTCTTTCTGAATCATCAACTTTATAAGAATCCAATGTTAAAGTAAGGCATCCTGTAAAATGTGCATCAATCCCTTTTGCTTTTAATGTATCTGCAGTAAATTGATCTCTACATCCTATCGGTTCGTGCTTCTTTAAATAAGCAATACCTTTTTCACTTAGCATTGCAGGAGCAGCGGTATTGTTCATATGAAAAGATACAAATACCGGATCTATATCTTCTGAAGGAACCCAATTATGAATATTGTGTGTAAACCATCCATTCATAATTAACTTGATAGGATCTCCCTTGTATTCTCCTAATCGTTCTCTATTTAATAGCGTATCAACTTTTGGTAAAAATTGTTTAGCTGCTAAACTTTGAATATTATCTCCAACATTAAAGAAATTCTTATTCTCATCGTATGTAAGTAGTCCGTATTTCATGAATTCTACAATTTACCTAGTTTTTATCTATTTGAATTTTCTATATATCTTTTGCAACCAAGGGAACTTATTTCTGATAATAAATTTCAATCTGTTTGTTCCTTTATTTGCATTATTTAATTTTTCTTCTAAAAGCCTGTCCACCTTACCGTTTCTAAAATCATTCATATGTTTAGTTTCGGTTTCAAGATCATCAAAAACAAAGAAAGTATCCTCATTTTTAGCCTTTTCCATAAGTTCCCACCAGAAGTATTTTACTCCCTTGCTTCCGGAACCTATATGTAATATTTGATAAATTTTATCATAAACACTACCGTCAACTTTAAATCCATATTCATTAGGATTTTGATTATTAAGTATCAATCCTAGTATTGTTCTAAAACATTTTTCGCAATAGCTACAGTTAAACTCTGTTCTTTTTTCAGAATAGCAAACACGCAATCGAAATCTTTTATCTTTCTCTGATGCGAATTTGGCAATCAAGTCTACCTTATCTTGCCTTTTTAGTTCATACCCATCATGAAATACCTTAAAACCAGATCCCCAAGTAATCTTCTCATCAATTTCAGGTGTTGATCCCCAGTCAATATCTATATGATCCGTATAAGAAGAAGCAATATGAACTGAACCATACTTATTTACAAATGACAAAGGTGCAATCGAACCTACAAGAGCTAATCCATGTTGTACTTTTCCCCACCATCCAATATCATTTAACAACAGTTCTACTTGATAGGTATAAAAATCTCTAAGATTCGTTTCTATAAACTCCTTATTATTATCATTTAAAAGCTCTTCGTTCTCAATAAAATCCGTAAAATCATTCCATTGCTCTTTATCCTTAATTGTAATATCAGCTCCGTGAAGTGTTATTAAATCCGGTTTTTGGTCATAGATTCTAATATATGTTGCAAACGCATCTACTCCTCCACTAAAAAGCATTGATGACTTAGATTTTTCTATTGAATTTTTTATTAACTTTTTTGCAACCAATGTTCCTTCAAAACTACTAGAAGTATCTCTTTTAGCAAATTCTTGTTTTATTTTTTCCTGCGCCCTATAAAAATCTTCGTCTACTTCATCTATCTCAATAGTAAAACCAGCAAACCAAGCCATTGGTAATACATTGGACAAAAATGGAATTACTGCAATACTTAATGGAGTTTTACTAACATCTATTTGATATTTAACATAAAACAGCTCATTCTCAGTAAATAATTTTTGGATATTAGCGCCCACTGAATATTCATAGTTAATCTTATGACCATCTTCTGAATATGTAATTGCATGTAGCTTTAATGTATCCATTTTTTAATTTATTTTCGTTTCAATAATGAAACTATAGGTTTTCTAAATAATTCTCTTTCATATTCTAACATACCAACAAAATACATCATAATCGCAAAAACAATGGTATATGAAACTCCTTTAGCTATAAAATTAAACCATCCTTCACCAGGAATATAGTTAATAAAATACCCTACGGCTATTACCAGTAGAACTACCAATAAAACCTTATGAAATAACTCTTTAAAAAATCGTAGAATATTCAATCCAATTTTATTATGATAATAAAAGTTCATCACATTTTGAACAATCATCCATCCACCGACAAGCCCAACTATCATTCCTACTGCACTATACTTCATTGCTAAAAAACCACCAGCAACAACTCCAAAAATCATAAACACTAGATAAAGAATTGCCTTGAACGATAATTTATTTTTGGCTTCTAATATTGAATTCCCAAAAGCTTGTAATAAAGGTAGTGTATACCCTATCATGATAATTAGAGCAATCATATAAATTTCTCTACATTCTTCTATTCCATACCTACCATCTACAGAAGAATCTCCTCCACCAACCCATAGGTTAATAAATTGTTCTCCATATAACATAAAAGCTCCAAAAATATACATCAAAATAATAAAAGATAACCTTCCTAGTTTGATCATCATATTGGTTAACTCTTCTCCACTAGCATTGTTAACCGACATCTGTGTTGCTCTTGGTAAAAAGACACTAGAAATTGCTGTAGAAAAAGCACCATAGTACGTTCCTAAAGCGATTCCTATTCCGTAAATACCCAAAACTTTCGGTATACTAATAGCACCTAAAACCCAACTACCTGATTTCCATTGCAACATATTTACAATCGCAAATAGAAAAATCCAACTAGAATATTTGAAAATTTCTCTAATAAAATCTTTAGAAAATTGATGCAGTTTAAATCTTACTTTTAGTTTCACTAATACATAATAGGCAGACACTGAAATCGTCAGAATATTAAACACAGTATCTACAATAACTAAGGCGATAGCTCTTCCTCCAAAAAACAAGACGGCTACAATAGTTAAAGATCTTAGAATGTATCGAATTATCCCAACGGATTCTGGAAAAACAAATTTTTCGTATCCTTTGCAAATCCCAGTAAATATCATCCCCGGAAGCTGAATTGCTAAGTTAAAAACTAGAATAACAAACATCATTTTTGCTATTCTTAGTTCTTCAGGATTAAACTTCGTAAAGTATGTATCTATAAAGAAGTAAAATATAGTTCCAGAAATAACAACCAATGTAGAAACCGCGAAATAAAGTATCCTAACCGTTCCTAAGAAATTCTCTTCCCCTTTTTTATCTTTCTCCGCTCTATATTTAGCTACAAAACGAACTACTGTATTGGTCAATCCAAAATCCAGTAATGCAATTGTACCAATTAAAGCACCGATAGCATTAAATATACCGTACTCATCCTTGCCCAAATAACTAACTATCAATGGAGTTATCATAATTCCAATAACGTTAATCAAAAAGATTTTTAAGTACGTAAGTAAAGCTCCTTTTTTTAATTGGCTCAATGCAGTTGGTTTAAAGTTATTTTTGTCGCTTTATTTAGAAAGATTATTTCCATTATAATCTTCCATGCACTTCTTCTTCTTTTAATATTCCTTTTACATCATACAAGACACCATTTGGTTTTAACAATGATTTTAAATCAATGTCCAAGTATTCTTTATGTGCAACGGTTAATACAACAGCATCAAATTTCGAATCAGGTAATTCGGTGATCGTTTCAAGACCATATTCGTGAGCTACTTCTGATGGACTAGCCCAAGGGTCATAAATATCTATATTAGTACCAAAATCTTTAAGGTTTTGTATTACATCAACCGCTCTTGTATTCCTTACATCTGGACAATTTTCTTTAAAAGTAATTCCTAACACCAAAATATTAGCGCCTTTGATTTTGATATCATGATTAACCATTAACTTAATCACTTCCGAAGCGACATACTGCCCCATGCTATCATTTAATCTTCTACCCGCTAATATGATTTCTGGATGATATCCAAATTCTTGTGCTCTTTGAGCTAAATAATATGGATCAACTCCAATACAATGTCCTCCTACCAAACCGGGTTTAAAAGGAAGGAAATTCCATTTTGTCCCAGCAGCTTTTAAAACCTCATTAGTATCAATATTCATGAGGTTAAAAATTTTTGCTAGTTCATTAACAAATGCAATGTTAATGTCTCTCTGCGAATTTTCTATAACCTTAGCAGCTTCTGCTACTTTTATTGTTGGCGCTAAATGAGTTCCTGCTGTAATCACAGATGCATAAAGTGCATCCACTTTTTTACCAATTTCTGGTGTAGAACCTGCTGTAACTTTTAGAATTTTTTCTACAGTATGTAATTTATCTCCCGGATTGATTCGTTCTGGAGAATATCCTGCATAAAAATCCTCATTAAACTTTAATCCACTTATTTTCTCTAAAACAGGAATACATTCTTCTTCTGTAACACCTGGATATACTGTAGATTCATATATAACAACATCTCCTTTTTTTAATACTTTTCCAACAGTTTCGCTGGACTTATACAAAGGTGTAAGATCAGGTCTATTATTTTTATCTACGGGTGTTGGAACAGTTACAATATAATAATTACAATCTTTAATATCTTCAAGATCCGCTGAACAATATAATCCCTTATCCATTTGAGAATTATCTTTCAATACAGACTGTAATACCGTATCTTCAACTTCTAAGGTAGTATCCTTTCCGGATCTTAGTTCGCTAATTCGATTTTGATTAATATCAAAACCAATAACAGGAAATTTTGTTGCAAATAATCTAGCCAAAGGAAGTCCTACATATCCTAAACCTATTATTCCTATTTTAATATCTTTCATTTTTGTGCTTATTTCGTTCGTTAATTGGTGACCTTTAATTATTTTAAATTATCCCAATACCATTTTACAGCTTCTTTTAATCCCGACTTTATATCAAATTTAGGATCATAATTAAGAAGTGCTTTAGCTTTATCGACAGAAGCTAAAGAATGTGGAACATCTCCTTTACGTTCTGGTCCTTTGTTAACTTCAACATTACTTATTTTGGAATCAAACTCTGACAAATATTCTTTTAGCAAAGTAACTAACTCATTTAAAGTAGTTCTTTCTCCAAAAGCTGTATTATATACGTTATTTAAGGCTTTCTCATTATCGGAAACGATAGCTCTCAAATTCATTTGAATCACATTATCAATATATGTAAAATCTCTTGAAAAAGATCCATCACCATTAATTACCGGCGACTCATACTTCATAAACTGCATTACAAATTTCGGAATTACCGCAGCATACGCTCCATTAGGATCTTGTTTTCTCCCAAAAACATTAAAATATCGTAAACCAACAGTATCTAAGTCATATGTTCTTTTGAAATTATCTGCATACAGCTCATTTACATACTTAGTAATTGCATATGGTGATAAGGGTTTTCCTATTTTATCCTCTATTTTTGGTAATGCTTCTGAATCACCATAAGTGGAAGAACTCGCTGCATAAATAAATCGTTTAACTCCAGCATCTCTTGCAGCTACAAGCATATTTAGAAAACCTCCTACGTTAACATCATTACTCGTTATTGGATCATTAATAGATCTAGGCACAGAACCTAAAGCCGCTTGATGTAATATATAATCTACACCTTTACAAGCTTTATTACAATCTTCTAAATTACGAATATCGCCTTCGATAAATGTAAAATTTGGATTTTCCTTTAATGCTGTTAGGTTTTTCTTATGGCCAGTAGCAAAATTGTCTAGCCCCACAACTGTACTGTTAGCTTCTAATAATGCTTCGCATAGGTTTGACCCTATGAAACCTGCCGCTCCTGTAACTAAAACAGTAGAAGAACTAAGTAGTTCTAATTGGTTAGTGTTCATGTATTTTTATTTACCCCTTGATTTTTAATCCCCTACGCTATGTTTATTCCATAGACAGCGCGAAATTAATATTAAACAATAGAACACACAACTTAAATTCAAGGGGATTTTAACCCTTAATATTCGCTTAATGTTCCGTTATCCTATAAAAAAATCAATTCACCGAATCGAAAAAATTTAATTATCTGAAAATCAAACACATAAATTCCTACTTGATTTTATTAACAAAAACGTTTTCGAAACACAAAACAGGTATTAATACCTATAAAGTTCTATTAATTCTTTTTCGAATCTATTTTTTGCCAAATATTGAGATTCTAAGCCTGTTTCAAAAGGGATTGGAGTTTCTAAACTAGATACCCTTTTTACCGGAGCATCTAAAAATTCAAAACAATTTTCCATAATCATTGCAGAAATATCTGATGCGATACCTCCAAACATAGAATCTTCTTGTAATATAATTACTCTACCCGTTTTCTTTACAGACTCAAAGATAGTATCAATATCTAATGGTTGTAATGTCCTGAGATCAATCAAATCCGCGCTTATTTCAACATTACTTTCCAATGTATCTAGTACCCAATGTACACCTGCGCCATAACTAATAATTGTTATTTGATCACCTTCTTTCAACTTAGCAGCTTTTCCAAAAGGAATTGTATAATATCCTTCAGGCACTTGCTCCCTAACACTACGATATAGTGCTTTATGTTCAAAAAACAATACAGGATTTGGATCTTCTAGAGAAGTTAACAACAATCCTTTTGCATCTGCAGGAAATGCAGGATAAACCACCTTTAAACCCGGCGTTTTTGTAAACCAAGCCTCATTCGTTTGGCTATGAAATGGTCCAGCTCCTACTCCACCACCACAAGGCATTCGCACTACTACGTCTGCAGGTTGCCCCCATCTATAATTTGATTTAGCTAATAAATTTACAATTGGATTAAAACCAGAAGAAACAAAATCTGCAAATTGCATCTCAACAACTGCCTTTATATTGTTAACTGACAGTCCATAAGCTGTAGAAATAATTGCTGATTCGCAAATAGGTGTATTACGCACTCTATTCTTACCGAATTCTTCTAAGAAACCTTCGGTAATTTTAAAAACACCTCCATAATCCGCAACATCTTGTCCCATAATCACAAGATCATGATATTTACGCATTCCTTCTTTTAGACCATCAGAAATTGCATCTATAAGTCGTAATTCTCTAGTTGTATGATTAGGATCTACTCTCTTAAAATCAAATAATTTATAAACATCTTCTAACTCTTTATTCAAATCAACTTGAACCTTTTCTTCTTCATTTGTTCTTTGCCAATGTTCTTCAATTTCTGCTTTAATAGCGGATTTCTTTTGAAGATCATCTGTTACTGAAAGAATATTATTTTCTATAAGATATTCTTTATAATTATCGATGGGATCTTTTAAAGCCCAATGCTGCATTAACTCTTCTGGCACATACTTTGTGCCACTAGCCTCTTCATGGCCGCGCATTCTAAAAGTCTTAAACTCCAATAATACAGGTCTTGGGTTTTGTCGTATACTCTCCGAAATTTTACTCACTTTATCATATACTTCTAATACATTATTACCATCAATAATGTGTGACTCCATGCCATATCCCGCTCCACGATCGGCAAGATGCTTACAATTATATTGCTCTTTAGTTGGTGTGGATAATCCGTACCCATTATTCTCAACACAAAAAATCACCGGTAAACTCCAAACAGAAGCCACATTTAATGCTTCATGAAAATCTCCTTCACTGGTTCCTCCTTCACCAGTAAAAACCGCCGTTGCTTTGTAATTATTTTTCAAAAGGTTACCCAAAGCAATCCCGCAAGCTACACCTAACTGAGGGCCAAGATGCGAAATCATTCCAACCACATTATATTCTTGTGACCCAAAATGAAATGATCGATCACGCCCATTTGTAAAACCATTAGATTTTCCTTGCCATTGACTAAATAATCTATAAAGAGGAATATCACGACTTGTAAACACACCCAAATTACGATGCATCGGCAATACATATTCACTTTTATCTAAAGCAGCAGTAACCCCTACAGAAATAGCTTCTTGACCAATACCACTAAACCATTTAGAAATTTTACCTTGTCGTAATAAAATGAGCATCTTTTCCTCGATCAACCTAGATTTTAGCATTTTAAAATACAAAGAAGTTAATAGGTTGTCGCTATACTCTTTCTTATCATAGTCAAATAACAATTTCTCTTCTGCCATATTGTTAAAAAATCAGTTAATTCTTACACATAATGGTTTTCTAAAGTAGAAAACTCTTAGTAAATGTAATTATTTTTATCTCAGAAAAACAACCAATATCACAATACTATTAAGCACTTGTTAATTTATCATAAACAATTCTAAGAATTAATTAAATTTACTATGTTTTAATAGTTATATGTTAAAATATAATTATTTTGACAGTTCTGGGTTATATTTTAAAAAAAGACATAATTCATAATGTATTTTTAATGAAATACATCTATTTTAGTTAAAGAAAATAATACCACCATGAATAATATACCAAGTGTAGATCTTGCAGATTTTTTATCTGAAGATCCTTCACGAAAACAAAAATTTGTTGATGAAATAGGAAAAGCCTATGAAGAGATAGGTTTTGTAGCTTTAAAAAATCATTTTTTAAGTGATAATTTAGTAGAAGAATTATATAAAGAAGTAAAAGATTTTTTTGCTTTATCAGTAGCTGATAAACAAAAATATGAAATTGAAGGATTAGGAGGACAAAGGGGATATATTTCTTTTGGAAAAGAACATGCAAAAGGAAAAAAAGAAGGTGACTTAAAGGAATTTTGGCATTTCGGACAAGAACCTTCTGAAGACGCTAACTTAATAGAAGAATACCCTCCAAATGTTATTGTTGAAGAATTAAAAGATTTCAACAATACCGGAATGGAAGCATACCGAATGTTAGAAAAAACGGGGATTCACGTCTTAAGAGCCTTAGCTATATATATCGGATTGGATGAACATTATTTTGATCACTGGGCTAGTAACGGAAATAGCATTTTACGACCTATACACTACCCTCCAATAACAGAGGAGCCAAAAGGTGCCGTTCGTGCCGGTGCACACGGAGATATCAATTTGATTACACTACTAATGGGTGCTTCTACTGGAGGACTACAAGTACAACGTAAAGACGGTGAATGGATAGATGCAATACCACAAGAAGATGAGTTGGTAATCAATGTAGGAGATATGCTAGAACGTCATACTAACAATAAATTGCGATCTACGATCCATAGAGTAATAAACCCTCCTAAAGAACAATGGGGTAAACCTAGATATTCTATTCCTTTCTTTATGCATCCTAGAAGTGATATGAAATTAAATTGTTTAGAAGAATGTATTACGAAAGATAACCCTAAACAATACGATGATATTACTGCTGGAGATTTTCTTCATCAGCGCTTAGTAGAAATTGGATTGATTAAGAAATAGCAACTTCTCATGGATTTAAAAGATCAATTAAAAAATTTATTTCCTGATCATGAACCTGTTGAAGAGGAAAAAGTTATAGAAAAAGAAAATGATATTTGGATGCAAGATGATCCTATCATTTGTAAATATGAAAAAAGAAAAGGAAAACCAATTACTATTTTAGAAGGATATACTGGAGCTGACCACGATTTCAAAAAACTAGCCAAGGAAATAAAAACAAAATTAAGTGTTGGAGGTAGTTTTAAAGATGAACGAATTATTATTCAGGGAGATTATCGGGATAAAATTATGGGTATCCTTAAGGAAAAAGGATTTAAAGTGAAAAGAGTTGGTGGATAAAATCATCATATAATATTATAGAAAACTGAAGATAATTGGGGGCTAAGACATTACATATAACTAATGGCGACACTTTAACTGATCGCCTAAAAGAGCTACATCTTGTAGATGGAGAATTAATAACATGGCGTGAAATGCTCTGCGAAGGCCCCACTAGTATAAAAATTGAAACAGAAAAAGCAATAGCAAAGCGAAAAGAATTTCTTCAGAAATATTATAGAATTTCACCCGCTGATTATCAAAAAAAATTTGTTTCTCAGCTAGAAAAACTGAATACTCCTGGAAAATATGATGAAATTATATTATGGTTCGAATATGACCTTTTCTGCCACATAAATATGATAGCGGTAATAAGTCTACTACTCCGAAAAAAAATTAAAGACACTCCAATATACCTAGTATGTAGTGGTCGTGTAGAAAACGTAAAAAAATGCCTAGGTCTTTGTGAATTATCTGATGTACAATTAAAAAAACATTTTAAAGACAAGGTCTTATTAAATATAAATGATTTAGAACTTGCATCTCATATATGGACTTTATATTGTGAATCAAATCCTAAAAAGATCGTTGGTCAAATTAAAAAACAATCTTCCTTCGAGTACTTATCCATATGTTTAAGAGCACATTTGCAGAGATTCCCCAATATGCTTACTGGACTTAATATATTAGAGCATAATATCTTAGAAATGGTAGACACTTATCAGATTAAAAACATCAAACAATTGATGGGGTATGCCCTAGAATATCAAGGATTTTATGGATATGGTGATATGCAAATGAAGCGGGTACTTGCTAGACTTTTTCAGTTTTTTGATCAAACTAAAGAGCGTCTTTTATTATCCGATAGAGGAAAATTAGCGCTACAGCAAAAAAAGAATTTTTACAATACGCAAATGTTAGATTGGCACTATGGAGGTGTCAAGAAATATGACTATCTATATAACAACGAAACACATAATTTATTAAAATTATAATATGGCTATAGCCGAATCTGAACTCATTCTTAATAAAGATGGTAGTATATATCATTTAAATATTAAACCAGAACATCTAGCAGAAACAGTAATAACAGTAGGTGATCCGGATCGTGTAACTCTAGTTACTAAGTATTTTGATACTATAGAACACAAAATATCTAAAAGAGAGTTTCATACTCAAACTGGAGTATATAAAGGAAAAAGAATTACAGTACTATCCACAGGAATTGGAACAGATAATATAGACATTGTTTTTAATGAGCTAGATGCCCTTGTAAATATTGATCTAGAAACAAGAAAGGTAAAGTCCAACCATACTTCTCTCAATATTATTCGTATTGGTACTTCTGGAGCTATTCAATCAGAAATTCCAATTGATAGTTTCATAGTTTCTGAACTTGCAATTGGATTTGATAGTTTACTTCATTTTTATGATAGCAAAGACATTCAGTTTCCTCAGATCTCTGAGCCTCTAATGAAACATTTAGATTGGAATAAAGATAAATCAACACCTTATGTAGTTTCTTTTGACAAAAAATTAGGAAGACATATGCAGAGTGATTTAACTAGCAAAGGGTTTACAATAACAAACGTCGGTTTTTATGGACCTCAAGGAAGAGTATTAAGACTGCCACTCTCCGACGCAAATTTGAACAAAAAAATCGCATCTTTTAGTTATGCCGATAAGAAAATCACAAATTTAGAAATGGAAACCGCAGGTATTTATGGAATGGCAAAATTATTAGGCCATCGTGCTGTTTCTATGAATGCTATGATTGCTAATAGAGCAACCGGAAAGTTTAGTGACAATCCAGAAAAAACAGTTAATGAACTTATCAAATACACTTTAGATAAAATTGTTAGTTACCCAGATTAGATTTAACTTTTACTTAAAACTAAACAGTATCTTATAACTTAACTTTAAATATGGATCAGAATAAATACCCTTTTAAAGATAGAGATGTAAATTGGTTGAGTTTTAACGAACGTGTCTTACAAGAAGCAGAAGATCAATCTAACCCTCTTTACGAAAGATTAAAATTTTTAGCAATATTTTCGTCGAATCTTGATGAATTTTTTAGGGTAAGAGTTTCACGCTTACGTCAAATAAAAAAAATCGACAAGAAACTCCGGAAAAAACTAGCATTAAAACCCAACAAACAGGTAAAAGAAATTCTACAAAAGGTAAAAAATCAACAAGAACGATTTGGTCAAATTTTTCATCGACAACTAATCCCAGAACTTGCTAAACATAATATTTATTTAATACAAGAAATAAACTTTGATTTTAATCAACATGCATTTGTAACGGAATATTTCATTTCTAAAGTTCTACCTCTAATTAAATCTGAAATAGTTGACTTATCCAAACCCAAAAGCGTATTTCTCGAAAACAACAAATTATATTTTCTTGTAACATTCGAAGAACAAGATAGTTTTGGACTTGTTAATATTCCATCAGATGACTTAAGTCGATTTATATGTCTTCCAACTAAAAATAACAATACCTATATTGCTTTTTTAGATGATATCATACAACTCAACATGGATCAAATATTTGATAATCAAAAGATTAAAAATTGTTTTGAAATCAAATTATCTAGAGACGCCGAATTATATATTGATGATGAGTTTGAAGGTATATTAGCAGAGAAAATAAAAGAATCCTTATCACATCGAAACGATGGTCAACCAACTCGTTTATTATTCGATTCTTCTATGCCAAAAGAGGTTAAAAAAAGAACTCGAAACTTTTTTGGTCTTGGTAAAATAGATATGATGCCTGGAGGCAAATATCATAACTTTAGTGACTTTTTTAGTTTTCCTGATCCGACTAACAATCCATTTTTGCATTATCCCCCTGCAACAGAAATAAAACATAAATCATTTGATAATAATACTGATTATTTCGATGTGATTTCTAAAGGAGATCAGTTAGTACATTTCCCTTATATGTCTTTTGATTACGTACAAAACCTTATAAATCAAGCAGCAACAGATAAATGGGTTACAGAAATCAAGATTTCATTATATAGAGTAGCAAAACAATCCGAATTGACAACCTCCTTACTAAAAGCCTTAGAAAATGGAAAAAAAGTTACGGTATTTGTCGAAGCCAAAGCACGTTTCGATGAGGAAAACAATTTAAAATGGGGTAAAATTTTTGAAGAAAAAGGAGCTATGGTTTTCTATAGTTATCCTAAAATAAAAGTTCACTCTAAAATATTATTGATCAACAGAAAAAAAGGAAACGACAATATTTCTTATGCTTATATAGGCACTGGTAATTTCAATGCTAAGACATCAAAAATTTATTGTGACCATGGATTGTTCACTTCTAATCCAGAAATCACAAAAGATCTTATAGAAGTCTTTGAAGTACTATCTGCAAAAATGATATTACCCAGACCTAAAAAATTATTAATATCACCCTTTACCACTAGAGATACTTTCGAAAAGTTAATCGATATAGAAATAAACAATGCGAAAAATGGAAAGAAAGCGGGTATCAAGGCAAAACTAAATAGTTTAGAAGATAAATCGATCATTAAAAAACTATATAAAGCTAATGTAGCTGGTGTAAAAATAGAACTATTAGTTAGAGGATTCTCTTGTTTAATACCTGGGTTAGAAGGAATAAGTGAAAATATCACAGTGACCAGTATTATTGATAGGTATTTAGAACATGGTAGAATTTACTATTTCGAAAATAACGGTGACCCCAAATTATATATTGGTAGTGCAGATTGGATGACTCGTAATCTTGACAAACGAATTGAAGTATTAGTCCCTATAATAAATAATAATTGTAAGCAGGAATTAATTGAAATCCTAAATATCCAATTAAACGATAATACTAAGGCAAGAATACTAGATTTTGAAGAAAACAACTATTATAAAAAGAAAATGGACGAAAAACCGTCCATACAATCTCAATATCAAATCAGAGAATACCTTGGGGAAAGACATTCTCCAAAAAGTACCTTATCCAAACAATATCTTTAAACTAATTAAAAAATTAGTAGCTAACAATACAGCAATAAAAACAACAATTCCGTTTTCTAATGTGTTACCTTTTAATTTAGCTACTTTAACTTGGGCATTTTTATTCTTTAAAAAATTCTTTTTCATAGCAAATATTGTTTTTATTTGGGGTTAATTATTTCAAATGTAGTCGTAATTATCAGATTTATATTTCAAAAGTAATAATATTATTTGTTATTTAACGACAAAAAGCAAATAAATTCGACAAAATACACTTTTTTAACATTTTTCATACTATACAACATGCATACTATAAAAATTGGTGGTGTTCCTGAGCACTTTAACTTACCTTGGCATTTAACAATTGAAGAGGGAGCTTATTTAGAAAAAAACATCCAATTAGAATGGATAGATTTCCCAGGAGGAACTGGAGCAATGTGCGAGGCTTTAAGAAAAAAAGATATCGATATCGCTATTATATTAACTGAAGGAATCATAAAAGATATTATAGCTGGTAACCCATCAAAAATTGTTCAAACTTACATTCAGTCACCTTTAGTATGGGGAATTCATGTTGGCCATGAATCTAAATACTTAAATATAAATGAGTTACAAAACACTTCTGCAGCCATAAGCAGATATGGTTCAGGATCACATTTAATGGCATATATAAATGCACAAAACGCTGGCTGGAAAACTACTAATCTTCAGTTCGAAGTAGTTAAAAATCTCGATGGAGCAGTAGAAGCTTTGACAAATGGTAGTGCCGATTATTTTATGTGGGAACATTTCACAACTAAACCATTAGTGGATAATAAGACATTTAGACGTATCGCAGACTGCCCTACCCCTTGGCCATGTTTTGTAATAGCTGTTAGAGAAGAAATATTAAATACAAAAAGAGATCAGCTAAAAGATATACTACAAATTATAAATAATACGAGCTTAGATTTTAAACAAATACCTAGTATTGATAAAACGCTAGCACACCGATATGATCAGAAATTAGAAGATATTAGAGAATGGTTACAAATTACGGAATGGAGTCAGTCTATAATAGATCATAAAACATTAATAGAAATTCAGGATCAATTATTTAAGTTAGATATAATTGATAAAAAAATTGATCCTAAAGATTTAATTTTTGAATTCTAAGCAACCTTTTAATTATTTGCACATCTTGTTTACGTAGGAAAACAAATTAATTATCATGAAACAGATATCAATAATCGTTATTATTTTATTTTCATTTCAAGTTTCTTTAGCCCAAGATCAAGCCGATCTACCAAAAAGAGATCTTAAAAAAAATGAATTCAGTATCAATCCGCTTAATTTAATAGCATTCGGAGCATTAGACATAGGTTACGAAAGAGTTCTTAATAACAATAGCACTTTAGGCTTTGACTTATTTTATAGTCTAGTAGATCGTGATAATGATGAAGATTTTATTAGTACAGACGATATATTTGATAAAGAAATAGCATTTACAACAAGTTTTAAATATTTTTTTGGAAATCGAATTGCTAGAGGGTTTTATGTAGAAGGGTTTGGAATGTTATCTTCTGGTGAACACGAGGAATATATAGAAGTTTTTGATAATCAAGGAAACTTTATCAGCGCCAGTGATGTAGAACAAGACTATACTGATTTCGCTATAGGTTTTGCTGTTGGAGGAAAATTTGTTACCAGAAACGGTTTCTTCATTGATATAGGATTTGGTATTGGGCGAAATTTATTTAGTAATAAAAGTCCAGAAATTATTGTAAGACCAAACATATATTTAGGATACCGCTTTTAAGTAAGGTTATTTAATCCAATAACATACAATTTTCACCTTTTCTTAGTAGGGTATATTTTTATTAGTTTGTTTTAGGAAAGAAATCAAGATGATTTTAGAATAACATTAGTACTTAAATATCTCTTGATTATTTAAAAACAAAGACAATAAATTAATTTAAAAACAAACGAATGAGATTTTTTACAACAATAGTTGCTATCATTTTCGCATTACACTTAACAGCACAAGAACAATCAAATTCTGCACCAAGAGATATCAATAAAAACGAATTTAGTTTAAACCCATTAAGTATTATTGCTTTTGGAGCTTTAGATATTGGTTATGAAAGGGTACTTACTGATAATACTACTTTAGGATTTGACTTTTTTTATAGGTTTAGCGATGAAATAGATCAAGATGATGATATCATAGATAGAGATGGAATTTATGATAAAGAAATTGCATTGACAGTAAATTATAAATATTTTTTTGGGAGTAGAATAGCCAGAGGATTTTATATTGAAGGGTTTGGTATGTTATCTAATGGAGAACATGAAGAATTTGTAGAGATGACTAATATATCTGGAGATTTTGTAGGAGGAATGGATGTTGATATGGAATTTACTGATTTTGCTATAGGATTTGGTGTAGGAGGTAAATTTGTTACAAAAAAGGGGTTCTTTTTAGATATTGGAATTGGAATCGGTAGGAATTTATTTAATAATAATAGCCCAGATATCATCGTTAGACCTGATTTATATTTAGGATATAGATTTTAAAAGTAGGGTATTCCATTATAGAAACGTTATATAATAGAGCGGTAAAGATGGTAAATGTTCAAATTTTTAGTATTTTTTCATCATACCTTAAATTAAATAGAATAAATATTTAAGATATGTTTAATACACACATCTTATGGGCTTTCCGTAAGAAAAGATTGAAATATTTTTGTACATTTGCCTCGCCTACCCCAATAAACCAATTATTAAAATGTACGCAACCTTTTTGGAAAATTGCATCTAATAATTAACTAACAAATCAAACCATGGCAACATTTTTATTAATTCTTGGAGGGCTTATAGCATTCAATTTTGTTCTTTTAAAATTCAGTATGCAATCAGTAGATTCCGAAAAAAAGAAGAATAAAGCAGTAAAATCTGTAACAAATTCTAAAATTAAAGAACCTAAAACTTCCGGTATCCCTAAAGCTGCATAATTCATTTACCATTCTATAGGTAATTGATTTGTACTTTTCAGATATTCATTAGTTTTCCCAAAGTGTTTATTTCCAAACCAATAACCTCGGTTAGCACTTAAAGGAGAAGGATGTCCACTATTTAAGATAAAGTGTTTATTATCATCTATTTTAGCACCTTTTTTCTTAGCAAAACCTCCCCACAATAAGAAAACGACATTCTCTTTATTTTTTGATATATATTGAATTACTGCATCTGTAAGTTTTTCCCATCCCTTACCCTGATGAGATCCTGCCTGATGTGCTCTTACAGTTAAAGTCGCATTTAACAACAAAACTCCCTGATCAGCCCAACGTTTTAAGTTCCCATTAGAAGGAAAAGGAATACTTAGATCTGATTCTATTTCTTTAAAAATATTTACTAATGAAGGAGGAATAGCAATTCCACTATTTACAGAGAAACAAAGACCATGAGCCTGTCCTATACCATGATATGGATCTTGACCAATGATCACTACCTTAACATTATCAAAACTACAATAATTAAAAGCTGAAAAAATCTCTGATTCGGGAGGAAAACAAGTTTCTTTTTTATATTCTAATTCAATAAAATCAACTAAACTCTTAAAATATGGTTTATCAAATTCACTTTCTAAGTGTGTCCTCCAACTATTCTCAATATTTACATTCATCTTAGTATCAAAAAAAATCGCAATTGTTTACATTTGCTTTCATATAAAATTATAATAAATACTTTTCTAAAAATAAACTTCTATCAAGTTTTATAATAAAGAAATTAACATAAAAGAATACCTCCTAAAAATTAGGATAACAAGATGATCCGAATTTCAGAAAAAACACTTAAAGATCTAGAATTCCATACGGTACTTAGTCATATCCAAGACTTATGCAATACAGATTATGGAAAAATAAAAGCTTTACAAATTGTTCCGTTATCCACGAAAGAAGAATTACACACATCATTACAACAAGTATTTGAATATAAATCTTCATACTTGAATGATGCAAGAATACCCAATCACGGATTTGATAGCATTGATAAGGAACTACAACTATTAGGAATAGAAAATACTTTCTTAGAAACTTTTAATCTAAAAAAGATTATCTCAATTAGTATTACTACTAATGATTTGCTAAGTTTTTTTAGAAAATTTAAAGAATTATACCCAATATTATATCAAACATCATCTGAAGTACCTTTTACAAAAGAAGTAATCAACTGTATCGAAATCGTAGTAGATAAATTTGGAGAAATTAAAGATAACGCCTCTCCTACCCTTAGTATACTTAGAAAAGACATACATGAAGTACAAAGTAAATTAAATGGAAGTTTTGGACGTGATCTTACTAGATACAATAGTTTAGGGTATTTAGATGATATCAAAGAAAGTGTTGTTGATAATAGACGAGTACTTGCTGTAAAAGCTATGTACAGACGTAAGGTAAAAGGTTCTATCATGGGAAATTCTAAGACCGGAAGTATTGTCTATATAGAACCCGAAGCGACCTTGCAATTTAGTAGAACATTAAGTAATCTACAATATGAGGAACGAGAAGAGGTCGTTAAAATATTAAAAGATCTTACAAATAGAATAAGGCCTTTTTCTGAACTATTATCACAATACCAAGAATATCTAAGTCATATTGATATTGTAGCCGCTAAAACTAAGTATGCAAATAAATTTAATGGGGTATTGCCTAAAATAACCAAAGATCGAGAAATAACCATTAAAGATGCGTACCATCCTCTACTCTATCTAAATAACCAAGAAAAAGGACAGAAAACACATCCTCAAACAATTTCTTTAGATAAAAACAATAGAATTATTGTAATATCTGGTCCCAATGCAGGAGGAAAAAGTATCACTTTAAAAACTGTTGGGCTGTTACAAATTATGCTGCAAAGTGGTATGCTTATACCAGTTCATGAATATAGTAGAATGTGCGTTTTTGATACTATTCTTACCGATATAGGAGATAATCAATCTATAGAAAACCATTTAAGCACCTATAGTTATCGATTAAAGAATATGAACTATTTCCTAAGGAAATGTAATAATAAAACGTTATTTCTTATTGATGAGTTTGGAACTGGAAGTGATCCCGAATTAGGTGGAGCCCTGGCTGAAGCCTTTTTAGAAGTTTTTTATGAACGTGAATCTTTTGGTATAATCACCACACATTATGCTAATCTTAAAATGTTAGCAAATGAACTTCCAAATATGACAAATGCTAATATGCTTTTTGATTCTAGAACATTAGAACCCTTGTTTAAATTATATTTAGGAGAAGCAGGAAGCTCTTTTACATTCGAGGTAGCACAAAAAAACGGAATACCATATAGCTTAATCAATAAAGCTAAGAAAAAAGTAGAACGTGGTAAAATTCGTTTTGATAAGAGTATTGCCAACTTACAAAAAGAGCGATCAAAACTTCAAAAAACTACTTCATCTTTAAAATCTAAAGAGCAAAAAGCAGAAGATGAAAAAGAAAGATTGGATAAAATAAATAAAAGATTACAAAACAAATTAGAAAGCTACCAGGAATTATACGACAGTAATCAACGAATGATTTATTTAGGACAAAAACTAAATGAAATCAGTGAAAAATATTTTCATAATAAGAAGAAAAGAGAACTTATTGATGAATTTATGAAAATAGTACAGGTAGAGAATTCAAAGAGAAAAAAGCAATCCACCAAACAAAGAAGAGCGAAAAAAGCTCAAGAAGAAAAAATAGTCAAAGAAGTAGAGAAAAAGGTAGAAATAATTAGGGAAAAGAAAAAAGAGCAGAAGAAAAAAGAAGAAAAAATAGAAAAAGAAAAGCCAAAAGTAGTTCTTAAAATTGGTGACAGAGTAAGAATGATTGATGGAAAATCAATTGGTACGATAGATGTTTTAGAAAAAGGAAAAGCGGTAGTTAATTATGGCATATTTACTACGAATGTAGCGATTGATCAATTAGAATTTGTAGAACGAAAAAAATAAGAATTAAATAAAAAATAGTTTAATAAAATTCAAAAGCCCACTAACCAAATGGATAGTGGGCTTTTTCGTAGGTTAAGTTCAATCGATTATTACTTACCTCCTGCTAATAATACAAATGAATTAGCTGATACAGGAAATACATGATAGCTTTTTACTTTTTTTAAGGTCTTTATATATTTTTCCGCTTCTACAAATGCCAATTCCATAGCACTAGAAGAGGCCTTCTCACTAATCTCAATAGTCTTAGAAATAATATCTCCATTAGAATATTCTATTGTCATTTTCCACTTCTTAATTGAATGAAAATTTCTTGATACTAGGCTATTCACGTTAGTGCCTTCCTTATTCTCTTTTTTGTTTTTCTCCTTCTCATTTGTTGGGTTTGAATTTAAAGGAGCTGCATATCCAAATGTTACGCAAAATAATGCAATTACTAATGAGAGTTTCATTTTTTCGAGGTTTTGATTTGTATGATTCGAATGTACAATTATTTTTTGATTATACAAATATTTTTTTAATAAAAATTTATTTGTATATTTAATCTCTATAACCATATTAATCAATGATTAACAAGAAATTAAAAAGGTTACTTAAAAAAAGTAAAGGAGCTAAAACTGTTTATGGTATATCCAAAATATTAGGTATTAGTCCACAAGCAGGAGACTATATTGTAAAGCGAAAAGATTTAGCAAAAGACTTTGATCGGCTACAAAAGATTGCTGATTATATGGGTGTGGATATTATTGATATTGTTGACTACAAAAAGAATAAATAGCCTTAAAACTCTAGCTATTGATATAACTCTTTTTACAGCGAATAGAAACTAAGTATTCTAAATGCTTTTCTTTACTTTTGAAGCACAACAATTCATCTTACATGGAAATTTACATTTACCTAGCTACCTACATTGTTTTAATTATCGGTTTATCGACTTATATATCTCGATCTTCGAATACAGAAGATTTCTTAATTGGTGGTAGAAATCGTAGTGGGTTAACAATTCTATTTTCAAAATTTGCAGGTGCAATTGGTGTAAGTACCTTAATTACATACACTGGCTATGCCTATAAATTTGGTTGGGGTCTTTTTGCAATGTCTATCGGATCTGTAATTGGTTATCTTCTATTTGCCTTTTGGGCAGCACCAAGAATTAAAAAATTTTCCTTAGAAGGAGTCTTTTATACACAAGGTGATTTACCCGTTTTTGTAACAAAAAATAAAACAACCGGAATAGTTACAAATAGCATAACCATTATCGTTCAGTTTTTTTGGATACTACTTTCCTTAGCCGGAGGAGCAAAAGTAATTGCATACTTTGATTTATTCTCTTATGATATTGCACTGTTAATTACAGCCTCAGTTGTACTGTTTTACGTTTTATTATCAGGGTATAAGGCGGTAATAATAACAGATATTATTCAAGGAATTATTATTATAGCCTTTTTATGTCTTTTAATTTCAGGAATACTCGATATGAGAGATTTCGACAGTGTTCTAAGTACATCAACTAGCGAGACCGTTCAATTGGGTAGTATCATTGGTCTTATATTATATGGTGGATTATCCGTATTTGGATTAGCAGACAGATATCAATTATGTTATGCCGCAAAAGATGTCAAATCTTTGAAAAAAGGTTTAGGTTTGGCAATTTTACCCGTACTGTTCGTTGCATTTTTGCTGCTAATCATTGGATTATATGCGTATAACCAAAATCCAGATCTAGATCCAGATACTGTATTCGTATATTCAATGCAACATTTAATTAATCAATCTTGGATTCCAATATTATTGGTACTTTTCTTTGCGGGGTTAATGAGTACAGCAGACACGTCAATATTTGCTGTTTCATCTCATTTGGTATATAAATCTAAAAAAAATAAAAAAGTTAAATTCCTACGATATGCAACTATAATAACGGTACTAATAGCATACATCATCGCTCATTTTTGGAAAAACATCGTAGATATAACCATTGTGGGTGCAGCCTTAAGAATCACCTTATCAATAGCAATGATCTATGTTATTAATAAAAAAAGAAATCCTGGTCGTTTTATTGCAAGTGCACTAGGAGGTATAATTGGTTTAACAATAGGTCTAATGGCCTTTGGACCTAAACCAACAATAGCAATTACTGTGCTTTTAGGTTCCTTGCTTGGATTAATATATAGATCAAAATAGTCCTGTTAAAGTATCCTTAAACGTAAAAACCGAGAATTTTATCTTTTTATATTTGACGAAATACTCAAAACTATTATCAAATCTTTATTATGAGAAAATTACTTTCTGTAATAGTTTTCAGCGCTCTATTTATCAATATTGCTGAAGCACAACAACCTAAAAAACCAAACTCTGTAGAAATTCATGAGGCCATAAAAAAATTAAACTTTTTAGGTTCCGTTTTATATGTTGCTGCACATCCAGATGATGAGAATACCAGATTAATCTCTTACATGGCTAATCAAGTAAAAGCAAGAACCGCTTATTTGTCGCTTACACGTGGTGATGGTGGTCAAAATTTAATTGGTCCAGAAATAAGAGAATTATTAGGTGTTATAAGAACACAAGAATTATTAGCGGCTCGTAATACGGATGGTGGAGAGCAAATCTTTACTCGTGCTAATGACTTTGGATATTCTAAACATCCCGATGAAACTTTAGCAATTTGGGATAAAAAAGAAGTTCTAAATGATGTCGTTTGGGCAATTAGAAAATTTCAACCCGATGTTATCATAAATAGGTTTAACCATAGAACTCCTGGTAGTACTCACGGTCATCATACATCTTCTGCCATGCTAAGCGTTGAGGCTTTTGATTTAGTAGCTGATAAAAACGTTTATCCAGATCAATTAAAATATGTAGATACTTGGCAACCAAAAAGACTTTTCTTTAATACTTCTTGGTGGTTTTATGGAAGTAGAGAAAAATTTGAAAAAGCTGATAAATCAAATCTTCTAGAGTTTGATACTGGAATTTATTATCCTGACTTAGGACTTTCTAATACAGAAATAGCTTCTCTGAGCCGTAGTCAACATAAATCGCAAGGTTTTGGAAGTACTGGAACTAGAGGCGCGCAAACCGAATACGTAGAACTGATCAAAGGAGAATTACCAAAAGATAAAACAAATATTTTTGATGGAATAGATACTTCTTGGAATCGAGTTAAAGGAGGAAAAGCGGTTGGTGATATTTTATATCAGGTAGAAAAAGACTTCGACTTTAAAAACCCTGCTGCCTCGGTTAATGAATTAATCAAAGCGTACCAATTAATTCAAGGATTAGAGAATGATCATTGGAAAGTAATTAAAACCAAAGAAATAAAAGAAATTATAGCAGCTGTAACCGGTCTTTATATAGAAGCAGTTGCAACAGAAGCCTACACCACTCCAAATAGTGATGTAACTATAAAGATTGAAGCTATTAACAGAAGTAATGCTACTATACAATTAAAATCAATTGATATTTCTTCTATTGGAATTATAGAAAACATTGGAACTAGTCTAGAAACCAATAAAAGAAGTAATTATGAATTAAAAGGTAAGATAATCTCGAATACTAAAAATACGACTCCATATTGGTTAAATAGTAAAGGTACTTTAGGAATGTATAGTGTAAATGATCAAAAACTTATTGGGACTCCAGAAACTGAGCATCAAACTAAAGCTATTTTTAATATAGAAATTGGAGGAATTATTGTTCCATATCTTAAAGACATCGTTTACAAAACTAATGATCCTGTAAAAGGAGAAGTTTATAAGCCTTTTGAAATAATCCCAACAGTTTCTGCTAGCATAAAAGATAAAGTGATTATTTATGCCAATAATCCTTCAAAACAAATTCCTGTAACACTAAAAAGTTCTGAACCAAATATTAAAGGAACGATATCCTTAAAACGTCCTGAAGGATGGAAAGTATCACCGGAAAAAATAGATTTTAAACTAGCTCAAAAAGGCGAAGAGAAAACAGTGATTTTTACGCTAACCGCTCCACAAAACCAAAGTGAAGGGTATATTTCTCCACAAGTAAATATAAATGGAAAGACATATTCTGATGAAATTATAAACATCAATTATGATCATATCCCTTATCAAACGGTAGTATTACCTTCTGAAACTAAAGTGGTACGATTGGATATAAAGAAGAAAGGACAAAATATCGGTTATATCGAAGGTGCTGGTGATGTTGTTCCAGAAAGTTTAGAACAAATTGGGTATAAAGTAACTACCATTTCCCCGGAATCAATTGCTCTAGAAACTTTACAAGCATTTGATGCTATTGTTATAGGAATAAGAGCGTACAATACTGTTGAAGAACTAAAGTTTAGACAAAAACATTTGCTTGAATATGTAAAAAACGGTGGGAATTTAGTAATTCAATACAACACTAATAGAAGGTTAAAAGTTGAAGATAATCTTGGCCCTTATCCTTTAAAACTATCTAGGGATCGAGTTACAGATGAAAACGCTACCATAAAACTTTTAGCAAAAGACCATGCTGTACTAAATACTCCAAATAAAATTACCAATAAAGATTTTGAAGGTTGGGTACAGGAAAGAGGTCTATACTTTCCTAATAAATGGTCCGATGAATACGTTCCTATTATCGCTGCAAATGACAAAGGAGAATCCGAAAAAAAAGGAGCTTTGTTAATTGCTAAATATGGAAAAGGATATTACGTATATACGGGTCTTAGCTTCTTTAGAGAGTTTCCCGCGGGAGTATCTGGAGCTTATAGGTTATTTGCAAATATGTTATCTTTAGGAAAATAATATGTAATATGAGAGATTCAAATACCAAGATAGTTTGGAAAAAACTATACTCAATTGTATTAATTGCTAACGTATTCTATTTGCTTTTCTTTTATTGGATAACTACTGCTTTTTCCTAAAAACAGTAAATAGACCCTTAAAAGTTTACCATATACTATTATTTTCTAATACTTACCACATACAACTAACATATGCAACTTATAGATTGGATCGTATTAATAGGAACTCTATTGTTTATAGTACTCTATGGAGTTTGGAAAACTCGAGGAAGCAAAAGTGTACAAGACTATATCCGTGGAGGAAATGAAGCAAAATGGTGGACTATAGGGCTTTCTGTAATGGCAACACAAGCATCTGCTATCACCTTTCTTTCTACTCCTGGTCAAGCGTTTCATAGTGGAATGGGCTTTGTTCAGTTTTATTTTGGTTTGCCTATTGCAATGATCATTATATGTATTGTGTTTATTCCATTATACCATAAGTTAAAAGTGTATACGGCCTATGAATACTTAGAAAGCAGGTTTGATTTAAAAACTAGAACTATTACGGCTTTTTTCTTTTTAATTCAACGAGGATTAGGAGCTGGAATTACAATCTTTGCACCAGCAATTATACTTTCTGCCGTATTAGGTTGGGACTTGACAACATTAAACATAATTATTGGAATATTAGTAATTGCATATACTGTATCTGGAGGTACAAAAGCTGTAAGTGTTACCCAAAAACAGCAAATGGCGATTATTTTTACAGGAATGTTTATTGCTTTTTTCCTTATAATAAGTTACTTACCCGACAATGTAACCTTTTCTAAAGCTCTAGAAATTGCTGGAGCTAGTGGGAAAATGGAAGTATTAGATTTCTCTTTTGACCTAAGTAATAGATACACCGTTTGGACTGGTATTATTGGAGGTACATTTTTGATGCTCTCATATTTTGGTACAGATCAAAGCCAAGTACAACGTTATCTCTCCGGAAAATCTATAAAAGAAAGCCAGTTAGGGTTATTATTTAATGGGTTACTCAAGATTCCGATGCAGTTTTTCATATTACTAGTTGGAGTCATGGTATTTGTATTTTATCAATTTAATTCCGCTCCTCTTAATTTTAATCCTACTGCTTCTGTAGCTGTAGAAAATTCAGAATATGCGCAGGAATACAAAGAATTGGAAAATAAACTATCGGAAATTCAAAATTATAAAGAGACTTCTGTTAAAAACTATATAGAAGCTACTAATGCTAAAGAAAAGCAGGAGGCTAAAGAATTGATTATAGCTTTAGACAATTCTGACAAAAAAACCAGACAAGCTGCTAAAGAACTAATCAAAGAAGCAAATTCTGATGTAGAAACAAATGATAAGGATTATGTTTTCATACATTTTATTTTAAATAATCTCCCAAAAGGATTAATTGGATTATTATTAGCAGTTATATTATCAGCTGCAATGTCCTCAACAGCTTCAGAACTAAATGCATTAGCATCTACTACTGCTATTGACTTATACAAGCGAAATATTGGAGAAGAAAAAAGTGAAAAACATTATGTTAACGCTTCTAAATTTTTCACATTAGTATGGGGAATATTAGCTATTCTAGTGGCATGTTTTGCTAACTTATTTGACAATCTTATACAGTTAGTAAACATTATAGGCTCTGTTTTCTATGGAAATGTTCTCGGTATCTTTTTATTGGCATTTTTTATAAAATTTGTAAAAAGTAATGCTGTTTTCGTTGCAGCAATTGTAACACAAGTGATTATCATTTATGTATGGTGGCAAGATTGGCTTCCTTTTTTATGGCTTAATGCACTAGGATGCGGAATCGTAATGTTTTTAGCAATTTTGTTAGAGATGTTTATTCCAACTAGCGAAATTGAGCTAGAATCTGAATAGTATTAAAGAATACATATATACTCTACTTTATAAAAAATGGTGCTTACTATTAAATTAAGAGTATTACGTTGTGTAAATTATCACCTATATTATACTAAAAATCCACGAATAAAATTCGTGGATTTTTTAATATTACTACTTTACTTATGATAAGCCAATTATTAAGACATAATCATAATATCTATAAATTACATTTTGACATCCTTGTCGTTTTTCTCATAGTTAAATAGATAATCTATATCCATCTCCTTAACATCTCCTAGTTTATTCAATGCATTCATATCTACATCTTTTTTGTTACCTATCACTAGAACATTGTAATTTTCGCCTTTAATATTTTCATTAAAAAACTTCTTAAGATCTGCTAACTCCATATTCTTTATGGTATTATACATTTCTTCTCTATTATCATTATCAATTCCTCTTTTCTTAAGGTTTTCATAAGTCCAAAAGATATTAGATTTCGTTATACGTTGCGCAGCAATTTTCTTTAATGTAGCTTCTTTAGCTTGATTAAACTGTTCTTCTGCTTCTGGCATATCCGTCATTAACTCCATCATTGCATCTACTGCTTGCGGCATTTTATTAGCCTGTGTACCAACATAAGCCATCACATAATCTGATTGACCAACCTCTCTAGCTTGGCTATAGCTAGAAAATGCAGAATAAGCCAATGATTTAGATTCACGAATTTCCTGAAATACAATAGATGATAATCCACTACCAAAATAAGTATTAAATAATCTAGAAGCTGCCATCTTTTTAGGATCAAACTCTGCTCCTTTTGCTAATAAAAGCATTTCACTCTGCACCATATCATAATCCACAAAATACACATTTCCTCCGGTTTCCTTTTCTAAATATTGAGTCTTTTCTGGATAATCCAATAATTCGGATTTTACAATATGATTTTTATCCAAAGATGCTATAGCTCCATTAACATCATTACCATAATAAAAAATACGTTGTTTAAAATTACGTAATTCTTTTACCTTATCTACAAGTTCTTGTGGATTCATTGCTTGTAATTCTGAAGCTGTATAAATATTACGTAAACGTGAGTTTTCACCATATTTTCCATAGCTCATAAGTCCATTCCAGAAAATGTTACCCTTTTGAGTTTTATTATCCTTACGCCCTTTTAAAACTTTATCTACATATTTATTATATGTTTCTTGATTAGGCACTGCATTATTCCATAAATCTTCTAATAATGTTAAACCTGCATCAAGGTTTTCTTTTAACCCAGAAATCCCAACATACGTTTTATCATCAGCAGTAAAAACATTGTAGCTCACTCCAACTTTATAGAATTCTTGTTTAAGTTGCTCTGGTGTATACTTGTTCGTACCCAAATAATCTAGGTAACCAGCTGCTAAAGACATTTTTGGATCGTGATCTTTCCCCATATCAAAAATGATATTCAGACTAAATATATCATTATTTGGGTTTTCTATATGTGATACAGTTAACCCACTATTTGTCTTATTCTCTTTAATAGCAGTTTTGTAATCGATAAACTGTGGAGATAAACTAGGCGCTTCTAACTTATTAAACTCTTGTAAAAAATTAGATTCCTTGTCCCTATTAAGTTCAATAGGCGTAATTCCAGGATTCTCTACTTTTACAATACTTTTGTCTTCACCTTTAATCTTATGAACTTCTACATAGTTATTACCATAAAGAGTATTTGCAAACGCTACTACTTGCTCTTTTGTAATTTCCTTCATATTATCCAACATCTCTAGGCGACTTTTCCAGTCCTGGAAACCAATAAATGCATCCAAATAAGAATATGCAGTAGAAGATGCATTTTCATATTGTCTAATTTGTGATAAACGTAAGTCATTCACAACAGCGTCTAACAACCATTCTTCAAATTCACCTTTTTTAACCTTATCAATTTGAGCCAATAATAGATCTCTAACTTCATCTAATGTTTGATCTTCTTTTGGAGTTCCATATAATAAATGGAATCCATAATCATTATCAAAATTTGTAAATGACGATGCATTTTGAACTAATTGCTTTTGATTTAGATTTAAATCGATCAATCCTGCTTGAGAGTTCGCAAGCATATAATCTATAAGAGTAACTATTACTTCTTGCTCAGTTCCTTTACCTTCTGTTCTAAAAGCTACATAAATAGACTCTGCCGTAGGTCCATATACTTCTTTCTTAACAGGAGCTGCAAGTGGCTCTAGTTTTTCGAATGTAGGATGCGAAACTTCTTTCTTTTTATATGATCCAAAAGATTCATTTACCTTTTTTATTGTAGTATCAAAGTCAATATCTCCAACTAATATTACTGCCATATTATTTGGTACATAATATTTATCAAAATATGCATGAATTGCCTCCATCGAAGGGTTTTTAAGATGCTCTGATACCCCTATTGTAGATTGTGTACCATATGGATGTGTTGGATACAAACCTTCTAATACAGCAAAATACTGCTTGCGCCCATCACTATCTTGCCCTCTATTGAATTCTTCATATACAGCTTCTAATTCCGTATGAAATAAACGTAAAACTAACTTACTAAAACGCTCACTTTCTACAGTTAGCCATTTATCTAATTCGTTAGTTGGTATTTTATTCACATACACTGTCTGTTCGTTAGATGTAAAAGCATTTGTTCCTTCTGCTCCTAATGAACTTACCATCTTATCGTATTCATTAGCTATAGAAACTTTAGATGCTTCTTGAGAAACTTCATCTATCTTCTTATAAATTTCTTTTTTCTTTACGGTATCGGTTTCTTTCTTATGCGCTTCGTATAAATCCGAAATTTCCTTTAGAAAAACATTCTCTTTTTCGAAGTCTTGTGTTCCTATTTTATCAGTCCCTTTAAAGACCATGTGCTCTAGATAATGAGCCAAACCTGTATTATCCGCAGGGTCATAAGTTGACCCCGCACGAACTGCTATCAGCGTCTGTATTTTTGGTTCTTCTTGATTTTTACCCAAATAGACTTTTAAACCGTTATCTAAGGTGTACAGGCGTAATCCTGTCGGATCATTTGAAACTGTTTCGTAAGAAAACCCTGCAGCGTCTGTATGCATTTCTACTTTAAGTTCTTTTTGGGAAGTTTTTTCTTGATTTGATGAATTCTTACAATTACTAAGTAATACTACTAAAGATAATAGTAAGAGAGATTTTAATGATTTCATTTAAATAGTTTAAGTTACTGTTTCTTTAACATTCTATTAAACGCAAAATGTTAATACATGTTACGGTTTTTAAGAATACTTTAACACGTGTCCAAAAGAAAAAGTCCAAAAGGAAAATACCTATTGGACTTTTTATATATCATTATAGAATAATTAAATACTCTATTCTATATTTTTAACCTAATACTTCAGCTACTTTTTTACCTATTTCTGCAGGAGAGTCTACTACATGAATTCCACATTCTCTCATAATAGCTTTCTTAGCAGCTGCAGTATCTTCACTTCCACCAACGATAGCACCAGCGTGTCCCATTGTACGACCTGCAGGAGCTGTTTCTCCAGCAATAAAACCAACTACTGGTTTAGAAGTACCACTCTCTTTAATCCATTTAGCAGCATCCGCTTCTAACTGACCTCCGATTTCACCTATCATTACTACACAGCTAGTCTCAGGATCATTAATTAATAATTCTACAGCCTCTTTTGTAGTAGTTCCAATAATAGGATCTCCTCCAATACCAATTGCTGTAGTAATTCCCAGTCCTTGTTTAACAACTTGATCAGCTGCTTCATAAGTTAACGTTCCAGATTTAGACACAATACCTACATTTCCTTTTTTGAAAACGAAACCTGGCATAATACCAACTTTAGCCTCTCCAGGAGTAATAACACCAGGACAGTTAGGTCCAATCAAACGACATGCCTTATCTTTTATATAATTAGAAGCAGTAATCATATCCGCAACAGGGATACCTTCAGTTATAGTGATGATAACTTTAATTCCTGCATCCGCAGCTTCCATAATAGCATCCGCAGCAAATGCTGGTGGAACAAAAATAATAGTGGTATCAGCTCCCACTTGCTTAACTGCTTCCTCTACAGTATTAAAAACTGGTTTATCAAGATGTGTTTGACCACCTTTACCAGGAGTAACTCCTCCGACAACGTTAGTACCATACTCGATCATCTGACCTGCATGAAAAGTACCTTCACTACCCGTAAAACCTTGAACTATTATTTTAGAATCCTTATTTACTAGAACACTCATTGCGTTATGATTTTTTTATTTTTTTTTGCAGTTTCAAAAGTACGGTTTTGAACATTATAGTTAAAATGAAAAATCAAAAAAAAACATTTTTTTAATTTTTTGATTTTACAGAGCTTTTAATAAATTTTTATAAAAAACCGAACCTATTTTCTTAGATATAAATAATCTATTTAGAAAAAAATGATTTTAAATTCTCTTGAGTATTATCTCCTTGTTGACTAATTTGATATCCTCTGTATAATTTATCGTTCTTTAATTCCCAGATGGCAATAAAATGTGCTATTGCTTCTTCCTTATCGGGTCTTTCTATAGTGGTAGCAACATATGTATATCTAATAGTTACCATACCGTCCTCTTCTAAAAGATGACTAATTTCACATTTAAAAGTTTCAAATGAACTGGACATTTCCTTAAACATCATCTTAATATCCTCGAAACCTTTCTTATTATAACCGAAACTACTATTCCAATTTAACTCAACTTCCGGATGTAAATATTCAGAAAAGGCGTCTATATTATGAATCAAATCCGTTTGATAAAAGGATTTCACTACCTCTTTTGCTGTTTTACTCATTGTTCTTCAATTTTTCTATTATTTCAGGTATTTGCCTGATGGCCGCGATTTCTTTATATTTTTTTCTAAAATCATCTGCAGGCGTTCCAAAATAACTTTTATTTCCTTCTAACGATTTGCTAATACCCGACTGAGCAGAAACAACAGCTTTAGTACCAATAGTAATCCCACTGGTAACACCAACTTGTCCCCACAAAGTAACTTCATCTTCGATTATTACACATCCTGCGATACCAACTTGGGATGCTATTAAACACTTTTTTCCAATAACAGTATCATGACCTATATGAACTTGATTATCAATCTTGGTACCTTCTTGGATCGTAGTATCTCCTGTAACACCTCTATCTATAGTACATAGAGAACCAAAATCAACATTATCTTCTACCACAACTCTACCTCCTGAAATCAATTTATCAAAACCTTCTGGTCTTTTTTTATAATAGAATGCATCAGCCCCTAATACTGTTCCGGAATGTATTGTAACATTATTACCTATAACGGTATTATCATATAAACTTACATTGGCATGAATCAAACAGTTATCTCCAATAACTACATTATTACCAACAAAAGCTCCAGGTTGGATTACCGTATTATTTCCAATTTTTGCAGTATCTGCAACTATAGAAGTAGCTTTTTCGAAGGGTTTAAAGTATGTAGTTAACTTATTAAAATCTCTAAAGGGATCATCCGAAATCAATAAAGCTTTTCCTTCAGGACAAGATACTTTTTTATTTATCAATATGACAGTTGCATCACTTTCCAGCGCTTTGTCGTAATACTTGGGATGATCTACAAAAACAATATCTCCAGGTGTTACAACATGTATTTCATTCATGCCAAGAACCGGAAAATCGGGACTACCAACAAATTCCGAAGATATTATGGTAGCTATTTGTTTTAATGTGTGTTTTTGAGGAAATTTCATTCTATCATTACAAATTCAGAATTAATAATTGACTTCCGAATTATTCTTTAATACGTTCTTTGTACGTTCCTTTGTCTGTTTCAACTTTGATTTTATCACCCTCATTAATAAAAAGAGGAACCATAACCTCTGCTCCTGTTTCTACGGTAGCAGGTTTAGTAGCGTTAGTAGCTGTATTTCCTTTTACTCCAGGCTCAGTAGATGTAACTTCTAAAATCACACTTGCAGGCATTTCTACAGAAAGAGGCATTTGATCTTCAGAGTTTATAATTACAGTAACTACTTCCCCTTCTTTTAATAATCCTGGGGCATCTAATGTGGATTTCTCCAGAGTTATTTGATTGTAATCTTCTGTATTCATAAAGTGATGTGTATCACCCTCTGCATATAAAAACTGGAACTTATGAGTCTCAACTCTGACATCTTCTATTTTATGACCAGCAGAGAATGTATTATCAATAACTTTTCCAGTAGTAACACTTTTCAATTTAGTTCTTACAAAAGCAGGGCCTTTTCCCGGTTTTACGTGTAAAAATTCAATAATCTTGTATATATCGTGATTATATTTTATACATAATCCATTTCTAATATCACTCGTACTTGCCATTGTTATTTCTTGTTACTTAATTCTTATTTTATTTATTAATTAGAGAAATATCCCTTCATAATTCCTCTTTGAGAGTTCTTTATAAACTCTAATACTTCATCTCGCTCAGGAGTAGCTTCCATCTCAGCTTCAATAATTGCTACTGCTTGCGAGTTATTATAATTACTTTGATATAATATTCTATAAATAGATTGTATCTCTCTTATTTTTTCTGTTGAAAAACCTCTTCTCCGTAATCCTATTGAATTTATTCCCACATAAGATAATGGTTCACGTGCAGCTTTCGCATATGGAGGAACATCTTTGCGCACTAATGAACCACCAGTTACAAAAGCATGATTACCAATACTACAAAACTGTTGAACTGCTGCCATACCGGCAAGTACTACAAAATCACCTACATTAATATGCCCTGCCAAAGTGCTATTATTAGAAAATATACAATTGTCGCCCACGATACAATCGTGCGCTATATGACAATACGCCATGATCCAACAATTATTACCAATCTTGGTTTTCATTCTATCTGTTGTACCTCGATTAATAGTAACACATTCTCGAATAGTAGTATTATCTCCTATTTCGGTAGTAGTATCTTCATCATTAAATTTTTTATCCTGCGGAACTGCAGATATTACAGCTCCTGGAAAAATACTACAATTTTTACCAATACGAGCACCTTCCATTATAGTTACGTTCGAACCGATCCAGGTCCCTTCTCCTATCACTACATTATTATGAATCGTAGTAAAAGGTTCAATAACTACATTTTTTGCAATTTTTGCTCCTGGGTGAACATATGCTAAAGGCTGATTCATTTATTTCGTTTTAATGTTTTAGTATATAATAACAGATATACTAAATAATTATTTTGATTTAACTATTTGTGCCATAAGTTCTGCTTCAGTCACTAACTTTCCGTTAGCATACGCAAAACCTTGCATATGGCAAATTCCCCTTCTTATCGGAGTTAATAATTCTAATTTAAATATCAATGTATCTCCTGGAAGAACTTGTTGTTTAAATTTTACTTTATCAATTTTCATAAAATAAGTCAAGTAATTCTCTGGATCAGGCACAGTACTGAGTGCTAGTATCCCTCCTGTTTGCGCCATAGCTTCTACTTGCATAACTCCAGGCATAACTGGTGCTCCAGGAAAATGTCCAACAAAAAATGGTTCATTCATAGTCACATTTTTCATCCCAACAACATGTTTGTCTGACATTTCTAAAATTCGATCAATCAATAAAAATGGAGGTCTATGAGGAAGCATAGACATAATTTTATTGATATCCATTAAAGGTTCTTGATTTAAATCAAATTTAGGAACTTTATTACGTTTCTCAATTTTTATAATCTTAGAGAGTTTCTTAGCAAATTGTGTGTTTACATAATGCCCTGGTTTATTTGCTATGATTTTACCTCTTATGCGTGTTCCAATAAGGGCAAGATCTCCTATTACATCCAATAATTTATGTCTTGCGGCTTCATTAGGATAGTGCAACGTTAAATTATCTAATATCCCGTTTGGTTTTATAGCAATAGATTCTTTGCCAAAAGCAACTTTTAGCTTTTCCATGGTTCCTGAACTAAGTTCCTTATCCACATAAACAATTGCATTATTTAAATCTCCACCTTTTATCAAGCCATGTTCTAGTAACATTTCTAATTCGTGCAAAAAGCTAAATGTTCTAGCATCTGCAATTTCTTCCTTAAAATCAGAAAGGTGTTTTAAAGATGCATTTTGAGTTCCTAAAACCTTAGTCCCAAAATCCACCATTGTAGTTACCTGATACTCATCAGATGGCATTACTATAATTTCACTTCCAGATTCTTCATCTGTATATGATATTACATCTTTAACTATATATTCATCTCTTTCTACTTCTTGCTCCACAATACCAGCCTGTTCTAAAGCTTGTATAAAAAACTTACTAGATCCATCCATTATAGGTGGTTCAGAAGCATTAAGTTCTATCAATAGATTATCTATTTCTAGACCAACACAAGCTGCCAACACATGCTCAGAAGTTTGAATACTTACTCCATTTTTCTCAAGGTTTGTTCCCCTTTGAGTATTTACAACATAATTAGCATCTGCCTCTATAATTGGATTGCCTTCTAAGTCAACACGGCAAAAAGCGTATCCATAATTTTCTGGTGCAGGTTTAAAAGTAAGTGTAACTTCTTTTCCTGTATGAAGCCCTACTCCTTTGAGTTCTATTTCTTTCTGAATAGTTCTTTGTTTATTCGCAACGGAATTACTCATTGTCATCTATCTTTTTCTCAAGTTTGTATACTCTATCTACAATTTTGGGTAAATTTTTAAAATGTACGTAAGATTTGTTATAATCTGAGTACCCTAATGCTGGAGAACCTTGAATAGCTTCTCCATCTTTAATATTTCTTCCTATTCCCGATTGTGCCTGAATTCTAACATTATTACCTATAACTAAATGTCCGGCAATACCAACCTGGCCTCCTATCAAACAATGTTTTCCTATTTTGGTAGATCCCGCAATACCAGTTTGCGCAGCAATTGCAGTGTGCTCTCCGATCTCTACATTATGCGCTATCTGAATTTGATTGTCGAGTTTTACTCCTTTTCTAATAATTGTTGATCCAAGGGTAGCTCTATCAATTGTTGTTCCTGCTCCAACATCTACGCTGGATTCAATAATAACATTTCCTGTTTGTGGGACTTTACTATACTCCCCTTTTTCATTAGGTGTAAACCCAAATCCATCTGCACCAACAATAGCGCCACTATGGATAACACAATCATCTCCTATTATTGATTCAGAATATATTTTAGCTCCGGCAAAAACAATAACATTATTTCCTATAGTAACATTATCTCCTATATATACATTAGGATAAATCTTAGCACTTTCTCCAATACTAACATTATCTCCCAAATATGAAAATGCACCTAAATACATATTATCTCCATATTTAGCAGTTTCTGAAATAAAACTAGGCTGTTCAATACCTGTCTTATTCATCTTTACCATATTGTAATAATCCAATAACTGTGAGAATGCTTTATAAGCATCATCTACCCTAATCAAAGTGGTCTTAATATCAGACTCAGCTTCAAAAGTTTTATCTACTATCGTAATAGATGCATTAGTAGAATAAATGTATGGAGTATATTTGGGGTTAGACAAGAATGTGAGCGAACCTTTAGTTCCTTCTTCTATCTTTGCTAGTTTTGATACTTCTACGGTTTCATCTCCTTCGATTTCACCATTTAGAATACCTGCAATTTGTGTGGCTGTAAAAATCATTAGCAACAAAAGTATAAAAAATGTGTTAATCTATGTACTTTGGATAACATATAAAATATTTAGTTACTGGTTTTGATAACGCCTTCAAATTAAATTGATCCGTAGCACTCACTATATCAACTATTTTGCTTGATTTGTATAAAATATTTATATTCTGTTTATTTTGATGATAAGCCTGATTAGAAATCATTCCTGTAAATATAAAATAACGTGCTTCCTCTTCAGAAATGTTAGATTTTAATCTAAAATCATTTATACGTTTATCTATTTTATCCGCATTAAATGTTTTCTTTTTAATTTTTATACGCAATAAATCTCTATCGATAATCATATTACATAAATTTCGTAATACAAAATCTTCAGAAGTTGCCCATTCCTTCATAGCCGATACTATATCATAATCATCTAGCTTCGAAAAAGTTTCTAAAACCTCTTTTGTGAAATTATCTGCGGTTATTTTATTTTCTAGAAAAAACAACAAAGGTTTACTAGCATTTAATTTTTCTCCTTGATCGACTAATTCCTTAGCTCTTTTTAAAACTCTAATCAACAGACTTTCGGCGACTATACTAGTCTTGTGTAAGTATACTTGCCAATACATAAGCCTTCTTGCTAATAAAAACTTCTCTACTGAATATATCCCTTTTTCTTCAACTACCAATTCATCCTCTACAACATTTAACATTGTAATAAGACGCTCACTATTAATATTACCCTCTGCAACTCCAGTATAAAAACTATCTCGCTTTAGATAATCTAAACGATCCATATCTAATTGTCCAGAAATCAACTGATGAAGGAATTGACGATTATACTCTCCTTTAAAAATCTGTATAGCGAGCGTTAAACTCCCGTTAAATTCTTTATTGATTTCCTCCATAAACATCAAGGAAATTGCTTCGTGATTTACTTCATTAACTATACTATGTTCCATCGCATGAGAGAAAGGACCATGCCCTATATCGTGTAATAATATAGCTATATATAATGCGTCTTCTTCATCCGCAGAAACACTAACTCCTTTAAAACGAAGGACTCGCACTGCATTTTGCATTAAATGCATACATCCCAAAGCATGATGAAATCTAGTATGATGCGCTCCTGGATACACTAAATATGATAAGCCCATCTGAGATATCCTACGTAATCTTTGAAAATATCGATGTTCAATAAGATCAAAAATTAGTTCATTAGGTATGGTAATAAAACCGTAAATTGGATCGTTTAATATTTTGAGTTTATTTCTTTTTTTCAAGTTTATAGTACTTTTATCAACAAATATATATGTATGGATTCAGAATTACGAATTAACTCATATGAATTATACTATATCCTTATATATTGATAAAGTAAAATTGTAATTATTTAAAATAGAAACAGTCACTAAATAAAATAAAACTAAAGAGTAAAGACTATATAAACTGTACTCCTTTAGTCGTTTTGTGACATAACCATCTGGTAATAACGAATAAAAAAATAACATAATAATGAGCAACATAAAGATACTTTGGGTAGATGATGAAATTGATTTATTGAAACCACATATATTATTTCTCGAAAAGAAAAATTATCAAGTTACCAAATGCCAAAGTGGTACTGAAGCGATTGAAACACTTGAAGATGAAAATTTTGACATCGTTTTTCTTGACGAAAATATGCCCGGACTATCAGGAATTGACACATTAGCGGAAATTAAAGAAAAGAATGACAGCCTTCCTGTGGTAATGATTACTAAAAGTGAAGAAGAATATATTATGGAAGAAGCAATTGGAAGCAAGATTGCTGACTATCTAATTAAACCCGTAAATCCGAATCAAATTTTACTGAGTCTAAAAAAGAATTTAGATCATTCTAGATTAGTTTCTGAAAAAACGACTTCAAATTATCAGCAGGAATTTAGAAAAATAGCTATGGATATGGCTATGGTAAATTCCTATTCTGAATGGGTTGATCTATACCAAAAACTAGTATATTGGGAAATTCAATTAGAAGATATTGAAGATACAGGGATGTTCGAAATTCTAGAATCTCAAAAAGTAGAAGCGAATTCTCAATTCTGTAAATTTATTGACAAAAATTATCCGGACTGGTTTAATGGAGATGGAGACGCTCCAATTATGTCTCATACACTTTTTAAAGAGAAAGTAGTTCCAGAGTTAAGTAAAGAGCAACCAACACTTTTTGTAGTAATTGATAATCTTAGGTATGATCAATGGAAAGCGTTTGAACCTATTGTAAATAACTATTACAAAAAAGAAGAAGAAATATCGTATTGTAGTATTTTACCAACTGCAACACAATATGCGCGTAATGCTATTTTCTCCGGTCTTATGCCTGCCGACATGAAGAAAAGACATCCGGATCTTTGGTTAGACGATGTGGATGAAGGTGGTAAAAACATGAACGAGAATGAGTTTCTTACTGCGCAATTACAAAGGCTAGGTCTTGACATTAAGCACGAATATTATAAAATCACAAATGAAAGATCTGGAAAAACCTTAGCAGCTAATTTCAAAGGGCTTAAAGACAATGATCTAACAGTTGTTGTTTATAATTTTGTAGATATGTTGTCGCATAGTAAAACTGAAATGGAAGTGATTAAAGAGTTGGCTTCTAACGACAAATCTTACAGGTCATTAACCCAAAGCTGGTTTAAAAACTCTCCTTTGTTAGAGATGATACAACAAGCACAGCAAATGGGATTTAAATTATTAATTACTACAGATCATGGGACCATTAATGTAAAAAACCCTTCTAAAGTTATTGGTGATAAGAATACCAGTTTAAACCTAAGATATAAAACTGGAAAGAGTCTTACTTATGAAGATAAAGAAGTATTAGCAGCTACAAATCCGAAATCTATTCATCTACCATCCATTAATATGAGTAGTTCATTTATCTTTGCAAAAGGAGATTATTTCTTTGCATATCCAAACAATTACAATCATTATGTTGGATATTACAGAAATACGTATCAACACGGAGGAGTTTCTCTTGAAGAAATGATTATTCCGTTTGCGGTTTTAAATCCCCGATAAACAAAACATTTATTACAAAAGCGTATGTACAAAAATATAATAGTACATACGCTTTATTAACTTTGACAACTCATTCTAAAAACAAACTGTAGTGAAGATAACGTATACCCTAGACGAACTTTCGCAAACTGCACAACACATTATTACCAACTCTAAACACAAAACAATCCTATTTGACGCGGAAATGGGAGTTGGCAAAACAACTTTAATAAAAGAGATCTGCAAACAATTAGGTGTACGTGACAATATCTCTAGTCCCACCTACTCTTTAGTAAACGAATACAAAGGTGGTGAAGAAAACACCATTTATCATTTTGATTTTTACAGAATACAAGAAGAAGAAGAAGCTTATGATATCGGTTTTGAAGAATACCTAGACACCAATGCTTGGATATTTATTGAATGGCCAGAAAAAATATCAAATTTATTACCAGAAAATAGTGTTAAAATTAAAATCAAACTATTAGACGATGGTAAAAGAGTACTTTCATTAGGGTAAAAAGATGTTAAAAAAGTCATTTTAATAAACTTTAACAGAGTTACGCTTTTTCTTACAGCTAGAATAACCTATTTTTATTGTTGTTTTTTACTAGTACTTAATCGATAAAAATATGTTTTTTAACAGGAATCACGTAAGAACAATACTTTTTTGCAGTAACAAAATAGCCTTCTTACAGCTTGCAAAACTACAATTTTTTTAAATTGAGCTACCGATAGATTTTCATCTAAGTTTGGGACCATAACTAATTTAAACCCTATAAAGATGAAAATCACAACAACCATTATTTTTAGTTTTTTATTTTCCCTAACAACCTACATATTCTCCGATGTAGATAATAACAACCAGACAAAACTCAATACCTCAACCACACAAAATGACAACACCCAACAAGGAAAAAACATCCCCAAATCAATGTCAACACACATCAAACCAAAAATTAAAAAGCCTGCGAACGGGTAGTATAATAGCAGTTTTAATAGCTTTTATACCTTTCTTGTTTTATTTCACAGATATTTTCCCAGATGGTGCCATCTGGGAAAATTCTTTCTTCACTTATCAAAGCAAATACTACGAAAGCGTAAGCACTTTTATATGGGTAGCTTTAAGTAAATTAATTCCTCTTACACTCTTTATAATATGGTTTTTCACCTGTAAGCATTGGTGGAGTAAAATAATTCTAATACCAATTGGGTTATATTTTTTTCAGCTTATATCGATCCTAAATGAAGACTCTGAAATAGTTGATAATCAGGAGATTTATTATTCAATCCCCTTCGTTGTTGTAATAATCTCTATTGTTTATACGATTCGCGTCAAAATATTTGACAAAATCCATAATATTGATTTATCTGAGTTAGATGAAATTAATAAATCGAATAAAAAATCTTGGTGGAATCGATTTCGCTAGTTGTGAAACATTCATAATTTACGTGTATTTAAATATACAAGGGGTTTATTTATGTAATTCTGCATTACTTATATAAACCTTTGCAAATACGGTAATACTAAATTTGGATGCTATCCTTTTTTATTCGTAATTTGAGATAAAGAATATCACACAGATGAGCAAACCAACCTCTCCTTTTACCAAAGAACAGCTTCTACCTCAAGAAGAAATGATTGAAGTCGCTCGAAAAAAAGGAAAACTTTTTATAGGTATACCTAAAGAAACTAGTTATCAGGAGAAGCGAGTATGTTTAACTCCCGATGCCGTTGCTGCGTTAACAGCTCATGGTCATCGAGTATTATTGGAAACTAATGCTGGTTTAGGAGCAAGCTTTACTGATCGTGAATACAGTGAAGCAGGTGCAGAGATCACAAATGATACTAAAAAAGTTTTTGGTTGCCCTATTATTCTCAAAGTGGAACCACCATCAATAGAAGAATTAGCGCATATCAACCCACAAACAGTTTTAATTTCTGCGTTACAATTAAAAACTCAATCCAAGATATATTTCCAAGAATTGGCAAAAAAGAGGATTACTGCTTTGGGATTCGAATTTATTAGAGATGCGGATGGAGCTTATCCAGCCGTGCGAGCATTAAGTGAAATTGCAGGTACTGCTGGAGTTTTAATAGCCTCAGAATTAATGAGTAGCGCAACACAAGGCTCTGGTTTAATGATGGGTAATATCAGTGGCGTACCACCGGTAGAAGTGGTTATTATTGGCGCAGGCACAGTAGGTGAATTTGCTGCACGTTCTGCCATAGGATTAGGAGCTAATGTGAAAGTTTTTGACAACTCAATTACTAAACTTAGATGCATCCAAACTAACATAGGGCGACCATTATACACCTCAACAATACAACCTAAAAATCTATTAAAAGCCCTGAGACGCTGTGATGTAGTTATTGGAGCTGTTAGAGGAAAAAACAGATCACCAATTATTGTATCAGAAACTATGGTAGAGCGTATGAAAAATGGTGCTGTAATCATAGATGTTAGTATCGATATGGGTGGTTGTTTTGAAACCAGTGAGGTAACCTCTCATGATCATCCGACTTTTGAGAAACATGGTGTAGTGCACTATTGTGTTCCTAATATCCCATCACGATATGCAAAAACTTCATCTTTATCTATTAGTAACATCTTTACTCCTTACCTATTACAAATTGGAGATGAAGGTGGCATAGAGAATGCAGTTCGTTTTGATCGAGGTTTAAAAAGTGGATTATATTTTTATCATGGAATTCTAACCAGTAAATCCATAGCTGATTGGTTCGATCTTTCTTATCGTGATATCAATTTATTAATACTTTAATTTTAAATAATTAGAAAACTTTACTTGAGATTCTTTGCTATATAGAAAGTTTATAAATGCAAAACTTTCCTTACTTTTGAGCATTGATTTTAGAACACCTATGAAACTAGCGCATCGACTGGGATTTTACTTTTTTGGATTTATTATAGGATTATTTTTACTTCTATTTTTCTTAGGAGGAAAAAATGCATCTTGCGATTACTCTCCAAATGCTCGAGTATTAAAAAATATTAGAATTAAAGAGCGTGTATTTTCCAAAAATATTTTAAGTTCTATGCAAATCCATAACATAGACACTGCAGACATATCATCTATATTAACTACAGGAAATGTGGATTTTGGAAAAAGCAACACTAAATTAGATTCATGTAACACCTATTTTATAAAAGGACTGGTTAAAGAAAAAAATATTGGATTACATATAACAAATTGTGATTCTATTGCTAGAATGAATGCTTTAGAGATTTTAAAATAATTAGAGTTTCTTACTCTTCATCCAAAAACCAAAATCTTCTTTACCAATGCTAAATTTATTGCCTTAAGCTTAAGTGTTGTTCTTTCCATTATTGGGGTTTTTCTAGAACAAAAAACTAGAGAAAAAAGAAAATCTAAATCCTAATAAACCTTCTCTATCGCTCTCTTGGGTTAGTATCTCTAAACCTTTCTAGTAATTTCTTAAATTTTTCAAGTTTTATTGGTTTATAAATCACTTTGGTACTTAATGGATATTTTTCTAACAACTGAGTAGGCCTAGATGGTCTTTTAGTAAAACCTCCTCCACAATTTGGACAAACATTAAACAAAACAGTATCCACACAATCTTTACAAAAAGTACATTCAAAAGTACAGATCATTGCCTCTTTACTATCATTAAGTAATAATACATTACAGTTTTCGCAAGTGGGTCTAATTTCTAACATACTAATTAGATTTGATTTTATATTAACTATTGACATTCACATATTGCAATACTGCATCAGGGGTTTTAATTTCAGGTATTAAATCGGGTTCCGAAATAGGCTCATATGCAACTTGTTTTATAGGTACAACTCCAGCCCAAATTGGTAAATTATGATCTTCTTTTTCATCCAAGACGCCTTCTGCCCTTACCTTAGCTGAGGCAGTATCTATTTTAATAGCCATTACTAATGTAGCATTAAATTCTTTAGTATTCGGTTTTCTTATATTATTCCAGTGTCCCGGAACCATATGATTTAAAATACATTCTAAAGCACTCATCTTCTCTTTAGTATTTTCTACTTTGCGTACATTTCCAAAAACAGTCACTGATCGATAATTCGCAGAATGATGAAAAGCAGATCTTGCCAAAACCAAACCATCAAGATGAGTTACTGAAATACTTGCTTTACCTTCTTCCAACAAATTAACGATCATTCTATTTTTTAACGAACCATGGATATAGATTGTGTCTCCTTCTCTACCATACGCTGTAGGTATCACTATTGCTTGATTGTTCCAAACATATCCTACATGACATAAAAAAGTATCATCCAAAATTTTATTAATTTCTGTCTTATCGTAGGTAGCTCTTTTTGCCCCTCTAATTACTTTATTAAGAGGAGTAACTTTATATTCTGACATTACTTGTTTTTTTTTTGATTTAAATCAAAATTAGTAGTTTTATGGTATGTTAAATTAATCCAGTTTATATAATATGAGTAGTCCGGTTATATTTCCATTTAAGAGCAACATCGATTTAGATAAAAATTCAAATCGACACCTCTACTTACAATTATGTGATCAATTGATTGGATTTATCAAATCCGGAAAACTAGCTCCTTCTACAAAGCTACCTGGATCACGTAAATTATCGGAAGATTTAAAAATACATCGCAAAACTGTAATCGCAGCCTATGATGAACTAATATCACAAGGCTGGATAGAAAGTATTCCGGCAAAAGGGACGTTTGTTAATCACAATTTACCAATTATAAACCCGAAAAAACTTGCTAATTCTAATAAACCTGTCTCATCGAAAAACATATCGGGGTTTGATTTTAAAAAACGTAAAAACTTATTTATAAAAGGAATAGAAACCATACAAGCTTCTCTTAAAGTAGATGAAGGAGTTCCTGATCACCGATTGGCGCCTATAGAAGATATTGCAAGAAACTATAGAAACATTACAAATAAAAAACATTACCAAGAATTATTAACCTATGGTGATACACATGGTAATTTCGATCTACGCAAAGCACTAGTATCATATCTAAATAAAACGAGAGGGTTAAAAATAACTACGGATAACATTCTCATAACAAGAGGAAGTCAAATGGGAATTTACCTTGCAAGTGAATTACTGCTTGATGATCAGAAAATTATTGTCACAGGGAACACCAATTATATGACAGCCGATAATACATTTATAGAAGCTAATGGTATTATCAAGCAAGTTTCTGTAGATCAACATGGTATTAATACTATGGAAATTGAAAAAATATGTAAAAAAAACAAGATTAGTGCTGTTTATGTTACATCTCATCACCACCATCCTACAACTGTAACTTTATCTGCAGAAAGACGTATGCATTTACTTAATCTAGCACAAGAGAATAATTTTGCAATTATAGAGGATGACTATGACTATGATTTTCATTATCGCAATGCACCTATTCTACCATTGGCGAGTAATGATACCAAAGGGAATGTGATTTATATTGGAGGGTTTACAAAAATTATTGCTCCTGCTTTACGAATTGGTTATTTTATTGCTGCTAAAGATGTTATAGATGAGGCAGCAAGATTAAGGCGTATTATCGATAGACAAGGCGACACTTTATTAGAACAAACATTAGCAAGAATGATCATCAATGGAGATGTCCAAAGACATAGTAATAAAGTTCGAAAGATTTATAAAGAACGAAGAGACCTATTCTGCGGTTTATTAAGAGAGAAGCTTGTTGATTTTTTTGATTTTGAAACTCCAAATGGAGGAATGGCAGTTTGGGTTAGATTAAAACAACCTTATAATTGGGATGTAGTAATGGCAGAAGCTTTAAAATTAAATGTAGCTTTTAATCCCGAATGGAGGCGTTATGACAACAACAACCTAGGACATAATGGAATACGAATAGGGTTTGCAGCTTTAAACAAAGAAGAAATTATTACTGTTATAAATACATTAGAAACCGTTATGAAATCTATTCGATAATTAGATCAAACTGCTTTAACAACCCTTTCATATTATCTTTAGAAAACGTAGCTTTCTTTAACCTATTCTTTGTAGGATCTATATCAAAATTAATTGCTGTTCTAAAATCCACTTTTTCTGCATTTGTTTGATCAAAAATAGCAGTAGACAAATCACAATTATTAAAGACAGAACCAGTAATTGTAGCTTCTGTAAAGTCAACACCTATCAGCTTAGATTTAGCAAATAAGATATTCTTTAATTCAAAACCATAAAAAGAAGCATAATCTAACACACAAGCTTTAAACTCTACCGAAAACATAAATGCATTACAACTACTGAAATTTGCTCCTAAAAGTTTACAATTTTCAAAAACACACGCATCTCTAAAAGAAGCCTGTTTCATCATAACTTTGGTAAAATTACAATCTATAAATGTACACTCTAAAAATAGTACAACGGATAAATTTGCCTCTGTAAAATCGCAATTAACAAATGAACAATTATCATATTCTGCGCCTGGTATTTTTTGATTAGAAAAATCGTGATTAGTAAATGTTTGATCTAGTATTATGTTATTCATATATGTGATTGTTAGAAGCTATTTTAATCAATAATTCTCAGTACAATTTATATAACAAATTTGTCTAGTATCGTTACTAACTATTTATTTTCCAAGGAGGGTTTTTCCTATTATCACCAGCAAAATATAAAATAATATTATTCCCATCGGGATCTTTAAGTCTTGCTTCTCTCCATAACCAACTTTGATCTGTTGGTAATAGATCGAACTCTATTCCTATAGATCTTAGCGTATCCACCTCTTTATCTAGTTGTTCCGTTTCAAAATAAACGTAAACACCTTCTCCCTCTGGCAATTTTTCAACTTCATGAATAGAAAAAGTAGCTTCTCCTTCTTTACACTCGAATCTAGCATAATGTGGTAATGCTTTTACAATTAGCACTAAACCTAATTTCTCATAAAAAGAAATAGATTTTTTCACATTTTTAGATGGAACAGTAACTTGATTCAGATTCATAGTTATTATAACTTTCTTCTTTTTCTTTCCTTAGATAACAAATCTAACTCTCTAGTTGTTTGACCAGCAACCGAAGTATTTTCTTCTGCTCTTCTTATAAGATAAGGCATAACATCCTTTACAGGACCGAACGGTAAATATTTAGCAACATTATACCCTTCTGAAGCCAAATTAAAACTAATATGATCACTCATACCATACAACTGTCCTAACCAAACTCTAGGATCATTTTTTACTATTTTTTGTTTTCTCATCAATTCAATAGCCTGATAACAACTTATTTCATTGTGAGTACCTATGAACACAGAAATATCATTTAAGTTTTCCAATATATATTCTAAAGTAGTATTAAAATTAAGGTCTGTAGCCTCTTTACTTTCGCATATTGGAGTTGGGTATCCTTTTTCTGAAGCGCGATCATTTTCTTTTTCCATATAAGCTCCACGAACAATCTTCATTCCGATCTTAAATCCGTATACATTCGCCTCTTCATGCAACCTTTTTAAATAAGCCAATCGATCATGTCTATACAACTGCAATGTATTATATACTATCGCCTTTTCTTTATTGTACTTACGCATCATTTTGGCCACTAACTCATCCGCAGCATCTTGCATCCAACTTTCTTCTCCATCAATTAACAGCGGAACATCACATTCATATGCTTTTTTGCATACCTGATCAAAACGTTCTTCTATCCTTTTCCATTCTTGTTCTTCTTCTTTAGTTAATGGAGTACCTTCTGTTTTCTTTTGCCATATTAGAAATCTACCAAAACCAGTAGGTTTAAACACCGCAAAAGGAATTGCTTCTTTTTGATCTACAAAATCAAGAATTTTTAATATCTTCTTAAGCACATGATCAAACTGCTCTTCTTCTTCTTTACCTTCAACAGAATAATCTAACACGGAAGAAACTCTTCCTTTGGCATACATTTTTTCAACAACTGGCAAACAATCTTCTTCATCCACTCCACCACAAAAATGATCAAAAACCGTTGCTCTAATTAATCCTTTAACGGGTAAATGGGCTTTCAACGCAAAATTGGTTACCGCAGTACCAATACGAACAAGAGGTTCATTAGCAATCATTTTAAAAAGAAAATATGCTCTTTCCAGTTCCGAATCACTTTTTAAAGCAAAAGCAGTTTCGGTATTATCAAACAAAGTATGTTCCTTCATTAAGTCTAAATTTTAAATATTCTTAACAATCAACCTAAATTCATTAAAATAACCATAGTATTATTAACTACTAGCTATTTGTTTTAAGATATCTGCAAATATAGAACTTGGAAGTTTATTTTATTACAAATTCTACTTAATTTCACAGCCTGTTAAAACACCTTTTATGAAGCCCATAGTTTCTAAAGATTCTATCGTATATTTTAACGATGAATGCTACACTGCCCTTAATGCTTATTTAGAAAAAGCAAACCATTCTAAAATTTTCATTCTTGTTGATAGTAATACCTATCAAAACTGTTATGCTCATTTTATGAGTAAGATTGAAAAAGAATATGAAGTAGAAGTTTTAGAAATTGAACCAGGAGAAATCAACAAAAACATCGATACATGTACTAGCATATGGAATGTACTTGCAGAATATGGAGCTGACAGAAAAAGTTTATTAATTAATTTAGGTGGTGGTGTAGTTACCGATCTTGGAGGATTTATCGCTTGCACCTATAAACGAGGTATTAGTTATATTAATGTACCTACTTCTTTATTAGCCATGGTGGATGCCTCTGTTGGAGGAAAAACAGGTGTGGATCTTGGGAATCTTAAAAATATGGTGGGAGTCATTAGCGAATCCGAAATGGTTCTTGTGGATACTGAATTTTTAGGAACTCTGCCTGTTAATCAAATGTGTAGCGGTTTTGCAGAAATGCTAAAACACGGATTAATACAAGACAGAGCATATTGGGATAAAATGAGCGACCTCTCTAAGTTAACCACAGATGATTTAGATCAATTAATCTACGACTCTGTAATTATCAAAAATAAGATTGTTTTTGAAGACCCTACTGAACAGAATATCAGAAAATATTTGAATTTTGGTCATACACTTGGTCATGCGATCGAATCTTTTTACTTAACACATCCAGAAAAACCTGAATTATTACATGGAGAAGCGATCGCCATTGGTATGATTTTGGAAGGTTTTATATCCGCAGCACTGCTATCTGTTACAGAATTAGAACTTATACAAATTACTCAAGTGATCCTAGCTACATTCCCCAAAGTTGATATTGACCCCAAAGATTATCCAACTATTATGGAACTACTGGTTCATGACAAAAAGAATGAAAAAGGGAATATTTATTTTGTTTTATTAAATACAATTGGTGACGCAAAATATAACTGTATTGTTTCTGATGATTTAATAATTGATGCTTTTGAATACTATGCTTCATTATAATTTCGGTTTGATTTAATATCTTTAAAACTGAATAAAATCTTACTATCTTGAAAAAACGTCTTTTTAAACTTTTAAAAATATTTTTCACCAGTTTATTGGTAATTGTAATATTTCTAATTGCTATTCTATATTTCTCTTTACATCAAAAAATGCCCAATGGTATCGCAGGAGAAGAAGCTGATAACTTTGCTTTACAAATGCAGAAAGCAGTAAACCACGATAAATTCATTAATACGGACTATATTCAGTGGTCTTTTAGAGACAAAAATCATTATATCTGGAATAAAAAATCTGGAAAGGTCGAAGTAAAATGGGATACTTATCGAGCAAACCTTGATCTACAAAATTCTGAAAACAGTTCTATTACTGAGAATGGAAACTTGATTGATTCTCCAAAGAAAGATAAGTTATTAAACAAAGCACTAGCTTATTTTAATAATGATTCTTTTTGGGTGGTAGCCCCTCACAAACTTTTTGATAATGGAGTGACTCGAAAATTAGTTGATTTAGAAAATGGTAGTAAAGGCTTATTAGTTACTTATGATTCGGGCGGCACTACACCTGGAGATTCTTATCTATGGAAAGTAGATGAAAACTATATACCAACTACCTATCAAATGTGGGTTTCATTAATTCCTATTGGAGGTATCGAAGCTAGTTGGGAGAACTGGAAAACCACGGAAAGCGGAGCCTATTTAGCACAATATCACAAGGCATTAGGTGTTGGAATTCCAATAAGTAATTTGAGAGCTTGGAATGAGTAAACAAGTATTATTCAGTACTCTTTACTTTGTACTTGATTCCATATCTCAAAACAATAGAGACACGTAAAATTTAAACAATAAGACTAATAATATTACTGATATGATATTTAGAATTAGTCCCGCTTTTACCATTTCAGATACTTTTACAAAACCACTAGCAAATACAATAGCATTTGGTGGTGTTGCCATAGGTAACATAAATGCACAACTTGCTGCCATTGTTACAGGAATTAATAAATGAAGCATTGGTATATCTAACCCTAAAGCAATTCCAGCTACTACAGGAACAAAAATCGCTACCAAAGCTACATTACTCATTAATTCTGTCATAAAGAGCATAAAAACGATCAGTAATAGTGTAACAACCAATAAGCTCAATCCTTTATTGGCTGCAATCATATTCGCTACTAGCTCTATCAAACCCGCATGAGATAGACCACTTGCTAATGCTAATCCTCCACCAAATAAAATTAGAATCCCCCAAGGAAGTTTTTGTGTATCTTTCCAAATCAAAGTAAATTCTCCTTTACTCAATCGAAACGGTATTACAAATAGTGCAAATGCCCCCATCATACTAATACCAGTATCAGATAACCTTAGATCAGGAAAAAAGCCATTAATCGTAGTCCTGGAAATCCATAAAAAAATGACTGCAGAGAAAATAGTAAGCACTCTACGTTCCGTACGCTTTATTTTACCTAGCTTCTTTAGTTCTTGGTTGATAACATCTTTGGATGCTGTAAAACCTGTAATCTTATTAGGATAAATCCATTTCACAATGACAAAATAGATAATACCAATCATCAATACAGAAAAAGGAAGTGCCAGTAACATCCAGTTAAGAAATGAGATCTCTATCTGATATTCATTTTCTAAAAAACCTACTAATACAGAATTTGGAGGTGTTCCAATAATAGTCGCTACTCCACCAACATTGGCAGAAAAAGCAATCCCTAACATAATGCTCAGTGCAAAGTTTCTGTCATTTTTAGTAAAACCATCCTTATCATCTACTAACAATTGAATTACGGATAACGCAATTGGTAACATAACTACTGTACAAGCCGTATTACTAATCCACATACTCATAAAAGCTGTAGCAATCATAAATCCAAGAATCACCCGATCCGGACTAGTTCCTGTAATTTTAATAATTGATAACGCAATTCTTTTGTGAAGATTTACTTTTTCTAATGCCAACGCCATCACAAAACCACCAAAAAACAAGAATACTATTGGGCTACCATAACTTTGTGAAACCGTTTTAAGGTCCAAAACTCCCACTAATGGAAATAATATTAAAGGAATCAAAGCCGTAACCGATATAGAAACTGCCTCCGTTATCCACCAAACAATCATCCAAACCGCTACCGAAATTACCTTGTCGGCAATTTCTGAAACGATAACAATAGGAAGATTGATCAATAGCAAAAATAATATCGGCCCAGCTATTAATCCAATCTTTTTGATGAGTGGATATGGTGTCATTTATTTTTTGCTACTTCCTGTGAATTGTTGGGACTTATTATTGAACAGTACATTAAACGTAGTTAAACTGCCATACATACGGGTAATATATTGCTGTAAGTCAACCTTATCCTGATCATCTATCGCTTTAGAGCTATTAATCTTTTGTTCCATTACCCGGATACGATCTCGAACCATTACAATTTTATGAAAGAAAGTATCAATAGGAATTTCTTTAGAAGCTAAATTAGAATCACCTGGTTCCAAAATTAATTTTCCGCCTTTCCATTTATCAGCGATTGGAACTATTTCTGAGATATCGCTATAACGTTTTAACAACTCTCTAAATGTTTTTTCTACTTCATAGAAACTAATAGTATCAACTTCATCCTCTACTCCATCGATTATTTCAAAATCTTCATCAACATCAATAGTTTCTAATCCATTTTCTATAAAAGTTACCCAATACATTTTTGCAGTAACATTAGTAACTACACCCAATCCATAGGTTGGATGCTTTATTCTAGAGCCAATTCCTAATATCATTAATCTATGTTTTTAAGCTAAAATAAAAAAGTATGACGGTTTTATACACTGATTTATAAAAAATTATAACAGCTATTTAACAATTGTAAAAGCCAGCCTCATTTTACTAACACATTACAAATAACTACATTTGCAATCTTGGTTAAAAATTTATGGCAGTTTCAGAGGAAAATATTGAAGTTTTAGGTGCAAGAGTTCATAATCTAAAAAATATTGATGTAACCATACCCCGTGAAAAACTTGTTGTTATAACAGGGTTATCCGGATCAGGTAAGTCATCATTGGCTTTTGATACAATATATGCTGAAGGACAACGCAGGTATATTGAAACTTTTTCTGCATATGCCAGACAATTTTTAGGGAGTTTAGAACGACCTGATGTGGATAAAATTGATGGCCTCTCTCCTGTTATTGCTATTGAACAAAAAACCACAAGTAAGAGTCCGAGAAGTACAGTAGGAACAATTACAGAAATTTATGATTTCCTAAGACTATTGTTTGCACGTGGAAGTGATGCCTATAGCTATAATACCGGCGAGAAAATGGTAAGCTATAGTGATGAGCAAATCAAGGATCTTATTCTCAAAGATTTTAATGGAAAGAGAATAAATATTCTCGCTCCTATTATACGATCTAGAAAAGGACATTACCGAGAACTTTTTGAGCAAATTGCCAAACAAGGTTTTGTTAAAGTAAGAACTGATGGTGAGATCAAAGATATCACCAAAGGCATGAAATTAGATCGATATAAAAATCACGATATTGAAATTGTTATTGATCGTCTTGCAGTTAGTGATGATAAAGACAACTCTAAACGGCTGATGGAAACCATTAATACTGCTATGTATCATGGTGATGATGTCTTAATGGTAATTGAACAAGAATCCCAAGAGGCACGTTTCTTTAGCAGAAATTTAATGTGCCCTTCTAGTGGAATCTCCTATCCTAACCCTGAACCAAATAACTTTTCATTTAACTCTCCAAAAGGAGCATGTCCTAAATGTAACGGTATTGGAAATCTGTACGAGGTAAACGTAAAAAAAATTATCCCTGATGATTCTAAATCAATTAAAAATGGAGGTTTAGTTCCGCAAGGACCTCAAAAAAATAATTGGATTTTTAAGCAACTTGAATTAATTGCCCAGCGTTTTGACTTCAAATTAAGCGACCCGATAAAGAATATTCCAGCAGAGGCCATGGAAATTATTCTTTATGGAGGAAAAGAAAAATTCACTGTAGATAGTAAAACACTTGGTGTTAAAAGAGAATACAAGATTGATTTTGAAGGAATTGCTACATTTATAGACAATACTTACACTAATAATGATTCGACCTCTTTACGCAGATGGGCAAAAGATTTTATGGATAATATCCAATGTCCAGAATGTAATGGTTCTAGATTAAGAAAAGAATCTTTATACTTTAAGGTTGGTGAGAAAAATATTGCTGATTTGGCTAATATGGATATAAGTGAATTGGCTGATTGGTTTAAAAAATTACCAGAACGACTAAGTGAGAAGCAGAAACAAATTTCTGGCGAAATTTTAAAAGAAATCAATGCTAGAATACAATTTTTAATTGATGTCGGATTAACCTATCTATCCTTAAATAGAAGTAGTAAATCACTTTCTGGTGGAGAAGCACAACGCATTAGGTTAGCAACACAAATAGGATCTCAATTAGTTGGAGTGTTATACATTTTAGATGAACCAAGTATTGGACTGCATCAGCGCGACAATGAGAAATTAATTAACTCCTTGGTTCAACTACGAGATATTGGTAATTCGGTTATTGTTGTAGAACATGATAAAGATATGATTGAGCGTGCCGATCATGTAATTGATATTGGACCTAGAGCAGGAAAACACGGAGGAGAAATTATTAGTGAAGGTACTCCAGAAAATCTCCTAAATCACAAAACTCTTACCGCTGATTATTTAAGTGGTAAAAAAGAAATTAAAGTTCCTGAAAAAAGAAGAAAAGGAAACGGTAAGAAAATTTCTTTAACTGGAGCAACTGGTAATAATCTAAAAAATGTCTCTATAGATATTCCTTTAGGAAAGATGGTTGCTGTCACAGGAGTTTCTGGTAGTGGTAAGTCTACACTTATCAATGAAACGTTATACCCTATTCTTAATGCATATTATTTTAATGGGGTTAAGAAACCAATGCCTTATAAAAAGATAAAAGGATTAGAAAATGCAGATAAAGTAATTGATATTAATCAATCTCCAATTGGTCGAACACCAAGATCTAATCCCGCTACATATACTGGAGTGTTTTCGGAGATTAGAAATTTATTCTCTAAAACACCTGAAGCAATGATACGAGGATATAAACCTGGGCGTTTTAGCTTTAATGTAGCTGGAGGTCGATGCGAAACTTGCAAAGGTGGAGGTTTACGAGTTATAGAAATGAATTTCTTACCAGATGTATATGTCGAATGTGAAACCTGTCAAGGTAAAAGATTTAATAGAGAAACACTTGAAATACGATATAAGGGAAAATCCATCTCAGATGTGTTGGAAATGACAATCAATGAAGCTTGTGAGTTTTTTGAACATATTCCGAAAATTTTCCGAAAGCTTAAAACTATTAGAAGTGTAGGTTTAGGATACATTACTCTTGGGCAGCAATCTACTACGTTATCTGGTGGAGAAGCACAGCGAATAAAATTAGCCACGGAATTATCGAAAAGAGATACGGGAAATACTTTTTATATATTAGACGAACCAACAACAGGACTTCATTTTGAGGACATTAGAGTACTAATGGACGTATTAAATGAATTAGTTGACAAAGGAAATACCGTATTAATTATTGAACATAACCTAGATGTAGTTAAAATGGCTGATTACATTATAGACATAGGATATGAAGGTGGAAAAAATGGTGGCGAGGTAGTCGCAAAAGGTACTCCTGAACAAATTATTAAAAACAAGAAGAGTTATACTGCAAAGTACTTAGAAAAAGAATTGCAGTAAATAATTTCTTAAATTTTGAAAATAAATAAACAAATAATAACAACTTGTTAAACAAATATCAGTTATTAACTGAGATAATAAAATAAATTTTATGAGAAAAGAACAACATCACAAGGGGTGGAACGAAATAAAAACAAATGATTCTTGGGCTATTTTTAAGATCATGGGAGAATTCGTAAATGGATTTGAAAAAATGAGTAAAATAGGACCTTGTGTATCTATATTTGGGTCTGCCAGAACTAAAACTGATGACAAATATTATCAGCTAGCTGTTGATGTAGCTCATAAAATAGTAGATCATGGATATGGAGTTATTACTGGTGGTGGACCGGGTATTATGGAAGCTGGTAATAAAGGTGCCCATTTAGGAGGAGGAACCTCTGTAGGTTTAAATATTGACTTACCTTTTGAACAACACGATAATCCATATATTGATAGTGATAAAAGCTTAGATTTTGATTATTTCTTTGTTAGAAAAGTAATGTTTGTTAAATACTCTCAGGGGTTTGTGGTTATGCCTGGAGGGTTTGGAACGTTAGACGAGCTATTTGAAGCAATTACATTGATACAAACAAAAAAAATAGCAACATTTCCTATTATTTTAGTAAGTACTGAGTTTTGGGGAGGACTAATGGATTGGGTAAAGAGTACTCTTTTAGATAAATTTGGAAATATTAGTCCTGGAGATATGGATTTAATTCATATTGTAGATACTCCAGAAGAAGTATTACAAATTCTAGATAAATTCTATGGAAAATACAATTTAAGTCCTAATTTCTAAAAATATCTCTTTTCACACAAACTCAACAAACTCAATAATGAAAGGAATATTCATACCCCTTATGATTTTTTTTGGTGTTCAAATTTCTTTTGGACAAGCCACAATTAAAACTATGTTCTATAATGTTCTTAACTATCCTGAAGCCCCTCCGGAGAATAGAGAAGAAATACTGGAAATTATAATAGATAGTTATGAGCCTGATATTTTCATGATTTGCGAATTAGAAACAGAAATTGGAGGTGAAGAAATATTGAATGAATCATTAAATGATGACAATAACAACTATTCCAGTGCTCCTTTTTTAAGTAATTTTTCTAATTCTGATGTAGAATTACATCAATTATTATATTATAATAACCAAAAGTTTACCTTAATAGATAGCCAAAGACTAACAACTACAATAAGAGATATTAACTGGTATACTTTAGAATTAATATCAGATAATCAAGTCACAAATCCCATTAGAATTGAAGTTTTCGTATCACACTTAAAAGCAAGCAGAGGTACGGAAAATGAGGTTAAGCGTTTAAATATGGTTAATAAATTTATTGATAATTACGAGAATCTAGATGAAGATGCATATGTCATTTTTGCCGGTGATCTAAACGTATATTCTTCGGATGAACCCGCTTATCAAGAGTTACTAAATAGTAACAATAAAATTACCATGGCTGACCCTATAAACAAGCCAGGAAACTGGACTAGTAATGAGACTTTTACCACAATACATACCCAAAGCACCCGTCTTAGTAGTGAAGACTTTGATAATTTTGGAAGCGGTGGTGGATTAGACGATCGCTTTGATTTTATTTTAATATCAGAAAATATGATAAACAATACAGAATTAAGTTATGTTCCTGATAGTTATCTTGCTTATGGTAATAATGGTGATTGTTATAATCAAAGAATTGATGATACAGATTGTACGGGAATATATGATAGTTCATTGAGAGATGCATTATATACTATGAGTGATCATTTACCTGTAGTGATGGAACTACAATCAAACCAACAGTTTTTAAATACTCCGGAATTTACAGAAACAGTAAAAAACATACAATTAACCAATGGTAATATTATCCGTGATAAACTGTCTTTACAAATTGATAATACTTTAGAATCAATAGATTTTGAAATATATAATACCTTAGGACAAAAAATAAAATCGTTTTCCGCAGATAGTAATACTATTACTAATATTTCTGTTTCTGAATTAAGTCTCGGAATGTACTATCTTGTTCCTATTAATATAAATAATAATACGATCAAATTTTTAAAAGTAAATTGAAACTTATCAGAATATTCCATATAATTCTTACTATATTTTTATTTCAAGCCAATAATTATGCGCAACATAATATTGTTATTGATGGAGTTCTCGATACTGAAAATAAGGTAATATCAATACAACAAGAGATTACATTTAAGAATACTTCTAACGACACCTTGCGAGAGATTTTTTTACATGACTGGGCTAATAGCTTTTCTAGTAAAACCACTCCATTGGGAAAGCGTTTTTCTGAAGATTTTGTAAGGAAATTTTATTTTGCAAAGGACTATGAACGTGGATCTACCATCATTGAATCAATTTCAGATAAAGCAGCTAAAGAATTAACTTGGTCCTTACAAGAAAAAGCTCCGGACATTTTAAAACTTGATATAGATACCGTGCTGTACCCAGGAGAAAGCTTTACCTTTAACCTAAAGTATAAAGTAAAAATTCCTAGTGAAAAATTTACTAGATATGGATACCATAAAAATGGAAATTTTAGTCTAAAACATTGGTATATCCTTCCCGCTGTTTATGACACAAAGTGGAATACATATAGTCATAAGAATTTAGATGATCTTTATGCTCCTACAATAAGCTATAAAATTAATTTTACTTTACCATCTATATATCATCTCACAAGTGAATTTGATCATACAACACTATCAGATTCAGATAGCCCTACTAAAACGATTCAACTTCTTGGAGAAAAACGAAATGAAGTCAATTTATATCTAGAGAAAGAGAATAGCTTTTATACCATCGAAACAAAGAACATTGAATTTATCAGTAATATTAGGGATAATGATTTGATGCCCGAAATGAAAAGCGTAGCTGTTGAAAAAATTCTAAAATTTCTAGAAAAACACTTAGGCCTATATCCTTTTGATAAAATTCTAGTTTCAGAAAATGATTACAAAAAAAATCCAGTTTATGGATTAAATCAATTACCAGATATTTTAAGACCATTTCCTGATGGTTTTCAGTATGAGATCAAACAACTTAAAGCTATTACAGAAAGTTATTTAGAAAAAACATTAATTATTAACCCTAGATATGACGCTTGGATAAAAGATGCGATACATATTTATATAATGATGGCATATACAGAACAGTATTATCCCGAAATGAAAATAATTGGTAACCTGAGTAAGGTTATAGGGTTACGATGGTTTCACGCTGCGGATCTAGAATTTAATGATCAATATTTTTTAGGGTACAAAAATATTATACGTAATTTTAGAGATCAACCTTTAAATACACCGCAGGATGAACTTATTAAATTTAACAAAAATATTGCCAATGCCTATAAAGCAGGAGTAGGTTTCAAATATTTGGAAGATTATCTAGAAGATGATAATATTCTTGCGGAGGCAATCCAAGAATACTATACTAATAATATATTGAAACAAACAAATTCTCAAGAATTTGAAAAAATATTAAAACGACTTGCCACAAAGGATGTTGATTGGTTTTTTGAAGATTATGTCAAGACGAATCAGAAACTTGATTTTAAAATTTCATCCGTAAAAAAGAGCAAAGACTCTCTAGAAGTTACTATAAAAAACAAAAGAGATAACAATATGCCAATATCACTGGGGGCAACCAGAGATGATGTACTAATCTCTAAAACGTGGGTTAAAGACATACAAGGCAAAAAAAAGGTTACGATTGGTAATGAGGATATCGATAAACTGGTTTTAGATTACGATCAAAATATTCCAGAATTTAATAGAAGAAACAATTACAGGAACTTAAATTGGATTTTTAATAAACCATTTCATTTTACTTTTATACAAGACGTAGAGGATCCTACAAAAAGTCAAATATTCTATACTCCAGAGTTCGAGTTTAATAATGTATATGATGGATTTACCATTGGTGCTAAATTTTTTAATAAAAATATTATTAGAAAAAACTTTGATTACAGAATTAAACCTAGTTATGGATTTGCCTCCAATAAATTATTAGGTTCTGGTTTTTTTCAGGTAAGGCAACAAATTGCAGATCACGATCTTTTTCTAATACGATATTCTTTTAGCGGCAGCAGTTCTAGTTATGCACCTGGATTATTAGTTAGACGCTTTTCTCCAACCGTACGTTTTTCTTGGAGACCAGAAGATTTACGATCAAATAAAAGTCAGACATTAAGCATAAGAAGTGTAAACGTTTTTAGACAACGTGATGAGATAAATCCAGTTAACACCCCGGATTACAGTGTTTTTAATGTCCGATATAGATATTCTAACTTCAATCTAATCAACACCTCTTCTTTCAATTTTGATTACCAATTAAACAAAAATTTTAGCAAATTTTCTACTACTATAAATTATAGAAAACTATTTCTTAATAACCGACAACTTAATCTTCGTCTTTTTGCTGGAGCGTTTATATTTAATGATACCAGTAGAGATGGTGATTTTTTTAGCTTTGCCTTAGATCGCCCTACAGATTATCTTTTTGATTTTAATTACTTAGGTCGTAGTGAAGATAGTGGTTTAGTAAGTCAACAAATTATTATCGCCGAAGGAGGTTTTAAATCTCAACTAGATTTCCCATTTGCTAATCAATGGATTACAACACTTAATGCTAATACCAATATCTGGAATTGGGTATATGCTTATGCCGATGGAGGTATCGTTAAAAATAGAGGAGTCTCACCAAAATTTGTATACGACGCAGGAATACGATTAAGTCTTGTAGCTGATTATTTTGAGCTTTTCTTTCCTATAGCTTCCAATAATGGTTTTGAAATAAACCAACCTAATTATGACGAGAAAATTAGGTTTATTGTTACGTTAAGTCCTCAAACTCTTATTGGGCTTTTTACCAGAAGATGGTATTAATTTGTCCTACAAACATTTCTATAAATAACGTTCGTTTGAATCAATAGTTTTTTCTGGTGTAGTTTCTAGCAAGAATTTCATGAAAATATACAAGCTTAAAACATGTGCTATATTGATAAGAACTGTAAAAATTCGATTAAAGTAAAATAGTTCATTTATAGGTAATAAAGAAATTATGAATATACATAAACAAGAAACTATAATCAACTTCAAACCACCTCTATATGTGTCTTGCATATAGATAAGATAGGCAACCAGTATATACACTGTAGAACTAACCAAACAAAAAACTACTTCTGGTACAGCCTCCCTAACCATATCTATTAGTAATTGAGAAATAGAAAAAATTAAATAAGCCACTAACGCAGAACTAATTAAAATTGGAATTGACAAAAAAGTACTACGTTGAACGGTTTTAATGAATAAATATTTTCTTAAAGTTATTGTACAAAATATAAAATATAAAGATGTAAGAATACAAATACTGGAAAAGTTATAAATGAAATCTGTATAAATAAGAACATCACAGAAAATCATAGAAACTAAGCTAAGCAGATACCATACATTGAACTTCTTAACATTACACATATATATCCCCCCTATAAAAAACATAGTTATGGGCAAAGCATAAGCCAAATATTTTCTATCAAAAAATGTCGTAATTATAATAACTACTGAAAAAGCAAGGTAAAATAATATGTCGGTGAGTTTTATATTCTTCAAAAATTCACGATTACATTAATAATGATAACGAATATTTCTTCTAAGTTATATTATTTTTTGGATTTGTAGGAAAAAAAGATAATAAACCTTAATTCCTACATTTACAAAAACATATACTCTCATCGAGCTATCAAAGAACAAATTGATTATCAAGTACATAAAAATCATTATACTACAAGAAAAATGTACAAACACACTACCCTATTAAACCTCTTTTCTAGAAATGTGAAAATTTTGAATATTTGTTAATCAGGTCTTAAAATAATTACTCAAAAAAAGAATTCAACAATAAAATACTATTTTACATGAATTATCTTCAATAAATTTAATACTTCTTATCTTGGAATTGGCTTGAATTTTCGCTAAATTTGCAAACCGTAAAAAATCGTTCACATGCAGTCTGAAACAACTATTACACCTAATATTTCCTTCGAAGAATATAAAGATCAAATACTTAGAGATTATAAAATCGCTTTAACAAGTAGAGAGTGTAGTTTGTTAGGACGTCGTGAAGTACTTACCGGAAAATCTAAGTTCGGAATTTTTGGAGGAGGTAAAGAATTACCACAATTAGCAATGGCTAGGGTATTTCGTGATGGTGATTTCAGATCGGGATATTATAGAGATCAAACATTTATGATGGCTATTGATCAATATAATGTAGAACAATTTTTTGCAGGATTGTATGCGCACACGGATATTGAAAAAGAGCCTTTTGCGGCAGGAAGACAGATGGGCGGACACTTTGCTACTCATAGTCTTAATGAAGACGGATCTTGGAAAAATCTAACAAAACAGAAGAATTCTAGTTCAGATATCTCTCCTACAGCTGGTCAAATGCCAAGATTACTAGGACTTGCGCAAGCATCAAAAGTATATCGAAATGAAAAAAGTGTATCTGAGCACACTAACTTCTCCATTAATGGAAATGAAGTTGCTTGGGGTACTATTGGTAATGCAAGTACTAGTGAGGGTCTTTTTTGGGAAACCGTAAACGCAGGAGGTGTTTTACAAGTACCTATGGTAATTAGTATTTGGGATGATGAATATGGTATTTCTGTTCATGCAAAACACCAAACCACTAAAGAAAATATTTCGCTAGTATTAGAAGGTTTCCGACGTGATGAAAAACATGATGGTTATGAAATCATTGTTGTAAATGGTTGGGATTATCCCGCTTTAGTGGATGCGTATGAGACAGCAGAAGATTTAGCTAGAGAGCAACATATTCCTGTAATTGTACATGTAAAAGAACTTACTCAACCACAAGGTCACTCCACTTCTGGTTCTCATGAAAGATACAAAAGTGAAGAACGCTTAAACTGGGAACGAGAGCACGACTGTAACAAGAAATTCAAAGAATGGATTATTGATCACAATATCGCAACAGCTGATGAATTATTGGAACTAGAAAAATCTTGTAAAAAAGCAGTAAGACAAGGAAAAAACAATGCTTGGAATGCTTATATCTCTGAAATTAAAGAAGAGCAGAAACAAGCTTTAATAAGATTAGAAGCAGTAGAAAATAAAAGCGCAAATAAAAACTTTATCTCTCCTCTTGTAAGAACATTGGCAGATAAAGATGAACCAATAAGAAAAGATATTCTAGAAGCAACTAGAAGAACATTGCGATATTTAATTAAAGAAGATTTTGCCGAAAAGACAGCTCTACAGAATTGGATAAATAATTATATTGCCGAAATTCAACCAAAATATAGCGATCACCTATATAATGATTTTGACAGTAATGCTACTAAAATAAAAGAAGTAAAACCTGAATATACCGATAATGCAGAAACAGTAGATGCTAGAGTAATATTAAGAGATAATTTTGATCAAATATTTAGTAGAGTCCCTGAATCTTTAATTTTTGGAGAAGATAGTGGTAAAATTGGTGATGTTAACCAAGGACTTGAAGGATTACAACAGAAATTTGGAGAAATCAGAGTTTCTGATGCTGGAATTAGAGAAGCAACAATTATTGGACAAGGAATTGGTATGGCAATGAGAGGCCTTAGACCAATTGCGGAGATACAATATTTAGATTATATACTTTATTGTATTCAAGGACTAAGTGATGATCTTGCTACTTTAAGATATAGAACTTTTGCTAAGCAAAAAGCACCACTAATTGTTAGAACAAGAGGACACCGCTTAGAAGGTATATGGCATTCTGGATCTCAAATGGGTGGATTGATTCATTTATTAAGAGGTATTCACATTCTTGTTCCTAGAAATATGACTAAGGCTGCAGGGTTTTACAATACACTACTAGATAGTGATGAGCCTGCTGTTGTTGTAGAATGTCTGAATGGGTATCGTCTAAAAGAAAAAATGCCTTCTAATTTATCTGAAATAAGAACTCCATTAGGTATTGTAGAAACAGTAAAAGAAGGGAGTGACATTACATTAATTTCTTATGGCTCTACACTAAGATTAGTTGAGCAAGCTGCTAAAGAACTATTATCTGTAGGGATAAACGCAGAGGTAATTGATGTGCAGTCTCTTATACCTTTTGACCTAACTCACGATATCGTAAAAAGTATTGCTAAAACGAACAGAGTTTTAGTAATAGACGAGGATGTTCCTGGAGGCGCTACTGGATATATACTGCACAAACTTATTGATGAGCAAAATATATATCAATATTTAGATAGTGAACCGCAAACTTTAAGTGCTCAACCACATCGCCCAGCATTTGGTACAGATGGAGATTACTTTAGTAAACCATCTACAGAAGATATTTTTGAAAAGGTGTATGAAATAATGAACGAGGTAAATCCATCTAATTTTCCCCGGTTAAGATAATCAGTTTACTTAAAAAGGATTTTCTATTTTGATTCGTTTGCCTTCTTTGTAAGAAATAACGAAAATATTTTTATCAATAACACCAGACTTCAGCAATATTTTTCTGAATTCCTGGGCCTCAACGAGTGTTTCGAAAATCCCTAAACTTAATTTATAGTAAGAAGTATCACTATACACAAGAGAATTTGTGAATTTTTCTGAAACCAAAGAAACTTTTTTATCCGTAAATGACTGAATTTGAACAGAGTAAACAGTATCCTTGTTTATTAAATCTCTGTACATATAAAGGTTTTTTAAGTCATTTAAATCGGACTGATCACTTTTCAATTGATTAAGTTGTGTTTTTAATCCGTTAATTTCTGACTGAAAGGAAGAGAACTCCTTATTTTCCATTACTAAAACATCACCATTATTTCTATCCACCCAAAACACCAAATAAACAATTAATGATATCGTAAGTATTAATAAAACAGAACAAAGTAATTTAAGCATCATTTTAGATGCTCTATTCCGTTTAAGTTCAACAGATTTGTCATTAAGAAGATCTTCTAATTTTCGTTGCTCTACTTCAGCTTTTTCTATTTGATAATGCAATGATAAAAGATCTTCGTTTTTAATATCTGGCATTGGTATGGAGGTTTAATGATACTTTATAGGCTTACGGTAATTTTTGCTTGGTTATTTTATAAACGATTCCATCATTCATCTCTAAGATCATAATAGGATCCTCGGAGATAATTTTCTGAAACGCTTTTAAAGGAAATCCTTTAGAAATTTGGTTTAAATTCTGAATACGAACTTTATCATTTAGCTCTAACCTTCTTAGTTTCGTATTTGTATTAGAAACATAGTAATTATCATATAAAAAATACAATGTATCGCCATTTTTATCAATATCGTATTCGGCGTCATTGTTTTCTTTAGCTTTTTTTACTGCTTTTCTACCTTTATAGTACTCAATAAAATCCGCTTCAATAAAAATAACACCATTCGTTCTAAACACATTCTTCACATAACAATGTTGTTTTTTAAATTTTAGCTTTTTAGCATCATCTTCTATTACGTCTTGAGCGCTATCTACCATAGCCGAATCAATACCTATTTCAGAATTACCATCAACACGTGATCCCAATTTTTCCTTATAATCAGATATATCAGTTTTTAGTTTCATTAATTCTTCTTGTAAAGAATCATTCATTTTTTTTATCTGATCTATATTCTCCGGCGTGTCCTGTGCTTGATCAGAATCTGGATTAAAACCATCCTGATTTAGATAATACATAGTAAAAGACATCCCTATGACTACCAAAAAGAACAAAATCATAAAAACAATACTATTCCTTTTACTTCTTTTTAACTCTTTGGATATAGAAACAAGACGATCTTCTAGTTTCTGTTGTTTCATACCAGATTTTTCAATCCTATATTGTACAGATAATAATTCGTCTTCTTTATTTTTCATTTCGCATTCTAAATTTCTATAAAATCATTTACCCTATGGTATCCATTTAATATCTTTAAAATCAGGTTTCCTTTTTTCCAAAAAGGCATTTCTTCCTTCTTTTGCCTCTTCCGTCATATATGCTAATCTAGTTGCTTCACCTGCAAAAACCTGTTGCCCAACCATACCATCGTCAGTAAGATTCATTGCAAACTTTAGCATTTTTATAGAAGTAGGTGATTTTTCTAATATCTCTTGAGCCCACTGATATGCAGTGTCTTCTAATTCTTCGTGAGGTATAACAGCATTAACCATACCCATTTCATATGCTTCTTGCGCTGAATAGTTCCTTCCTAAAAAGAAAATTTCTCGAGCCTTTTTTTGCCCTACCATCTTTGCCAAATAAGCAGATCCATATCCCCCGTCAAAACTCGTAACATCCGCATCTGTTTGTTTAAAAATAGCGTGTTCTTTACTTGCTAATGTTAAATCACAAACAACATGAAGACTATGCCCTCCTCCTACTGCCCATCCAGGCACAACTGCAATTACTACTTTTGGCATAAATCTAATTAATCGTTGTACTTCTAAAATATTCAACCTATGCATTCCGTCCTGACCCACATATCCTTGATGCCCTCTAGCTTTTTGATCACCACCGCTACAAAAACTATACACTCCATCCTTGGTTGATGGTCCTTCTGCAGAAAGTAACACAACTCCTATAGACGTATCTTCCTGAGCGTCATAAAAAGCATCATACAACTCACTAGTTGTATTTGGTCTAAAAGCATTACGAACATTAGGTCTATTAAATGCTATTCTGGCAACACCTTTTGATTTTTTATAGGTTATATCTTGATATTCTTTTACAGTTTTCCAGTTTATCGAACTCATTATATTTTTTTTATGCTATCAAAAATAATACAATATATTGTATCCAGCTACATCATTATAGTAGTTAAATCAAGTTAAAAAAGTAATATTTTTACATCTTTCATATAAATTAACACAGGTTTTGCACGATTTTTGATATTTTAGACAAAACAGATAATTAGAAATTACTATGAAGATTCTCCCTATCTTATTTTTAAGCTGTATTGGTCTTATCTCTTATGGACAAGAAAAGCCCTCATTAACAATTGATTGGGAAACTTGGAATACACATATTGCGGATAACAGCTCTCAATATACGCTTGAACATAAAGAAATAACTCCTTCTTTATCTTATGTAAGAGAGTTAATTTCTACTGGAAATTACGTTTTAATGGAGATCAACTTATCCGTTGATTTACGTAAACAACATCTTGAAAACGAAACACCAATTCTTTTACTTCCTGAAAATAAATTTATACAATCCGATTATGCGTTCTCTCTTCCTAATAACACAAATCAAAATCAAAATAATTTAAGATTTACGATAACAGGTAATGGAGGATATAACGTTAATAATAGCGGAAAAGGAGGTGTTAAAAACAATGCTTATAGGGATGCAAGTACTTATACGGGAATATATTGCCCCGCGACTGGTATTCCTTTAACGTATTAAAAATACAACTATGTTTAGTAATGGATTATTGAAACTAATCGACTAAACGAATACCATCTTTTTCTATCACTATTTTTTTCGCTTTATATAAAGAACCAATAGCTTTCTTAAAACTTTTTTTACTCAGCTGAAAAACATCTTTAATATCCTTAGGATCTGACTTATCATTAAGATCAATAAATCCTCCACTTGACTTTAATTCATCAAGTATTTGTTGAGCATTAGGTTCTATGGCACGATATCCGTGTCTTTGCAAGGTAAGATCAATCTTTCCATCGGGACGTACTTTTTTCACAAATCCTTTTAATTGATCTCCTGGTGTTATTTTTTGAAAAATTTCATCTTCATACACTAAACCTAAATGCTTTTGATTGACAATCATATTCCATCCATAAGGAGATGGATGTGATGCAATTAAATCTACCTCATCATAAGAAGATAACAAAACTAAAGAATTATCTAAAAATGCATTCGTCTTACTTGACCCAACTAATCTATTCGTTTCCTCGTCTAGATATACATAAACAAGATACCAGCTTCCAATTCTCATCTTAGATGCTTGCTCTCTAAAAGGTATAAACAACTCCTTTTCTAACCCCCAGTCCATAAATGCTCCAATATCTGAAACAGTGGTACACTTTAAATAAGCAAATGATTTTACCGTAGCATACGGTTCTAAAGTTGTAGCGACAATTCGTTCTTCATGATCTAAGTAAAGAAATACTTTGATCTCGTCTCTAATCATAAACTGATTCGGAACATATTTGTTAGGCAATAACACTTCATTCCCATCATCATCACTAAGATAGACACCTTGATCTCTCTCTCTTACAAATTCCAATGTGTTATATTCACCAAGCTTAAGCATCGTTTTATATTTTTGCGCAAAGATAATTGTTTAATCTTCCTATATATCATATTAAAACAAAAAAAGGTGCTCAATCAAGAACACCTTTTCTGTTTTCAATATCTGTTATTCTATTTGTACACAGATTCTTTCTTAAAATGCTTTGCTAATAAATAATAAACTACTGCTCTATATTTATTTCTATTAGATTTCCCATACGCATCCATAACAGAAGCAATTGCCTCATCTAACTTTGGTCCATCGGAAAGACCTAACTTTTTAATTAAGAAATTTTTCTTTACAGTTTCTAATTCTGAAGGATCACTCCCAGATACTGTAGCAGCATCTTTATTATAAATAGAAGGTCCACAACCAATAGTAACTTTAGTTAAAAAGTCCATATCTGGAGTTTGACCAATTTTATCTTTAATATCCGCAGCGTACTTAGTAATCAATTCGTCTCTTTTACTCATAAGGTGATAATGTTTTAGGTTTTAGTTAATTTATTATGTTATCTCAAATATAACTCATTTATAAATGAATTATTCATTTATAAATTATAATAAACTTGTTTTTTTAGACAAAATGCTTAAAATAATCGATTAAAACACCATCATTCATTTTTCTAGGAGTAAAAACTTCTAATAATTGAGGTTTGTCGTTCTTATTATAGAGATTTCTTATAGCTTGTCTTAGTTCATCTTTTCCTTGAACAGTGGTATATTCAAAATTAAACATAGTAGACAATTGCTCTGCTGTTAAACTATGTTTTGTTTCGAAATAAGTACTAAAATTGTAGCTCTCAGATTTACCAGGTAAAATTCTAAAAATCCCTCCTCCACTATTATTAATTAAAATAATCTTGAAATTAGAAGGAATAGAATCATTCCACAGTCCATTACTATCATAAAAAAAACTAAGATCACCGGTTATTAATGTAGTAGGAACCTCTGAAGCTACCGCTGCACCTATTGCAGTAGAAGTACTTCCATCTATTCCACTTGTTCCTCGATTACAGTATACTTTAAATGAAGAGTTCAATGAAAATAATTGCGCATACCTAACAGTAGAACTATTGCTTAACTGAATCATCTGATCATTAGGAATAAGATCAAACATCGTTTCAAACACTTTGAGGTCAGAAAAATCTACTTCTTGTAGATACTTCTCGTGTCTTACCCTTCTTTGATTTCTTTTTGCAATCCAAAAAGATTTATACTCATTATCAATAATCTTTGTATCCGGTAAAAAACCCGATAAAAACATATTAGGGTTCATTTTTATATGCTCCGTTAAGCAAAAATATGTATCATAGGCTTTCTTTTGATCAATATGCCAATGAACTTTAGGTTGGTAATTTCGTAAAAAAGCCTTTATTCTTTTAGAAACTACCATACCTCCAAACGTCAATAATATATCCGGTTGTAAAGCTTTAAATTCACTATCACTTAGAGAGGTAATTAATTGATCAATACAATTTACATGTGTTTCGTGATGGATATTAGATGTCGTTTCTGTCAAAACTAAAACCGAGGGATCTTTAGCTAAATAATCAATCAACTCCTTTTCTATACTATTAGGAGGGTTTACTCCTATCAATACTAATTTACGTTTAGATATATTCCATTGCTTCAACATGGTAGAACGTAACGTATCAGAGATACGTTGTTCTATGTGCTCCACAGGAATATTCTTAGGAACTATTGTTGGTTGAGTAATCGTATCATATAACGGCTCGTAAAAAGGAACATTAATATGAACAGGTCCATTTCTTTCTATAGCTTTATTAAGCGCTATATTAATCTCCCGCTCATTATGTTTTTGGGCTTCATGCTGTTTTTGTTTTATCTTAATATCATCTATTTCAATCTCAGGAACAATTTCTGAATATAAGTTGGCTGAATATAAAATATGATTTTCAAATACATTCTTTTGTCGAATCGTTTGCCCATCACCAATATCAATGCGTTCAATAGGTCGATCTGCACTTAATACTACTAACGGTACATCACTATAAAATGCTTCTGAAATTGCAGGGTAATAATTCAATAATGCGCTCCCTGAAGTACAAACCAATGCAACAGGTTTTTTTATCTGTTGTGCAATTCCTAAAGCAAAAAAAGCAGCGCATCGTTCATCGACAATACTATAACATTTCATAGTAGGGTTTTCCGTAAAACCAATTGTCAAAGGAGCATTTCTAGATCCAGGAGAAATAACCACATGTAAAATTCCTTTTGCTTCACATAAAGCAACTATGGTTTGAGATAAAGGAATTTTGGAATATAAACGTTTCTTCATTCGAGTGGCTAAATTACAATATAGTGTCAAGTAAAGCCAGTCTTTTGAAGTATTTTAATACAAAACCTTTTTCATTGTTTCACTTTTTCGTACAGTTTCTTCCCACTCTTTTTCTGGAACAGAGTCTTTAGTAATTCCTCCTCCAATATAGACAATAGCTTTCTCTTGGTCTATTTCCATACATCTAAGATTTACATATAGGTTGGACACAACATTACCTTCGTGATTAATTAGCAATTCTCCTAAAAAACCTGTATAATATTTTCGGTTATATGGTTCATTATTTATAATAAATAATCTCGCTGAATCTTTAGGCAAACCACATACAGCAGGTGTGGGATGTATACCTTCAATAATAGAATCAATATCAGAATCTTTATTTTTTACAACACCAGTAATATCTGTTTTAAGATGTAATAAGGAACCGGCCCTATACGTATAGGTTTTAGATTTTTTGATGTTATTGATTTTTAGCAAGAGTTTATTTAAAACAAAATCCGTAACCATAGCTTGTTCTTCAATTTCTTTTGTTCCCCATTCCACATTTAAAGAATCTACATAAGGCTGAGTTCCTGCTAAAGCCATCGTGTTAAATTCATTTCCTCTTATTGTCATAAGAGTTTCTGGTGTAGCACCAAGCCAAGTTCCGACAGCAGGATGATACCATAAATACACAAATGCATTTGGATAACAATTAATCAATCTTTTAAAAACTTCTAAAGGATTTTTTTTAGAAAAAGAAACCTCTTCTCTTCTAGAAACAACTACTTTTTTAAAAAGATCATCGTTAATAGCACGTACGCTATCTTTTACAAGCTGTACATATTTTGTTTTTGCACTTAGATCCTGTTTAGTAAACAAGATATCCTTTTGAATATCTTTTGACATTTCGTTAGTTGATGTAACTAAGGAACTGTAATATGTGCTTTTTTCTTTGGGGATTAAAACCGCTTGTTTCCTATTATCAAATGGAGCAAAAACAAAACCAGCGGTACTATACGAATCGATTTCATATAAATTATTATCATTCTGCAGAAAACAATTTATAGTTAATTCTTGAGACTTCCGATATACTACGAATGGCAGTTGACTATCCATATGGGATTGGATTTTCAGGTATAATGCCAAAATATCCATATTACCTAGATTTTGCTAATGCTATTGTAGTTAACTTAACAATCGAAATTAATTGCTTTTCTTCATTACGTATTTTTATATCCCAAAGTTGAGTTGTTCTCCCTTTATGTACAATTTCTGCTCTAGCATATACATAACCTTCTCTTATACTTTTTACGTGATTCGCTGAGATCTCTAATCCTCTAATATAATACTCCTTCGTATCTAAAAAAATATGCGAAGCTGCGCTACCAACACTTTCTGCAAGCGCAACCATAGCACCGCCGTGTAACACACCGTCAGGCTGATGAACTTTTGATGTTACAGGCATCTTTGCTACCAAATAATCTTCACCTACTTCACAAAAAGAAATATCCAATGTTTCCATTAGCGTATTCTTACACATTTTAGCACATTGCTCCAATATCTCTTCTTCAGTTAACTTCATAAATTTAATTTTAAGTAAAAATAAACAATGGCATTAAATAATTCTAACTATATTTATGTATTATTTTAACGAACGTTCAATAAAATGCCTAAAACCAAAACATCCAAAGCAGAAGTCTTGAGTAAAGTAATCCCTATACTTAGAGAAAAAGGTATCTGCAAAAGCAGTATGAGCGAATTAGCTAAAGCTTGTGAAATTCAGAAATCTCACTTTTACTACTACTTTAACAGTAAAGAGCAATTAATAAAGGAGGTCCTAGCTACAGTAAACAGTTACTTCAAACATACTTTATTTAAAGTAATTGAAAGTAACTCCTTAACCATCGATCAAAAATTACAAAAAATACACGGACTCATTAATAAGATGTTTAAAAACGATCATAGTGGCTGTATTATGGCAAATACAGCTTTAGAAACTGCTCATTTAAATCCTATTTATAAAGATGAAATCAAACATTTTTTTGAAGACTTCATCGCTGGTTTACAACTATTATTAGCTCCTAATTATCCTAAAGAAGAAACCTTGTCACTGGCAGAACAAATGGTTCAAGATTTGGAAGGTGGAATTTTATTAATGCGTATTTATAATGACCATAAATATGTTAATAACGCTGTTTCTAGAATGGAAAAAATAATACTAAAATCTTAATTATGAACTCATTTACTATTCAATCTAACGATGGATACCCTATTTCGGCTCATGAATTTGTTCCAAAAAATCCTACTAATAAAACTATTGTATTTGCACCAGCAGTTGCAGTACCCCAAAAGTTTTATTTTAATATCGCCAATTACCTTGCAGAAAAAGGATGCAACGTATTTACATTTGACTATCGCAGTATTGGCTCTTCTAATTCTAAAAGCATTAAATCTTTAAAAAATCACGGATTTTTCTCTTGGGCGATGGATTTTAATGCGGTTTCTAACTATGTGAAAACGAAATTTCCAAATAACACTCAATATATGGTTGGGCATAGTTATGGAGGAAACAGTGTAGGTTTTAGCGATGCTTTCCAATACTATGATAAATACATAACCATAGGATCTCAATTTGGTTTTTATAAACATTTTACTCCTAGAATGCGTTTTTTAATATATTTAAATTTCAAATTCTTCGTTCCAATCACTACTTCCGTTTTAGGATATTATCCATCTGGTTGGTTTGGACTAGGAAGACCATTGACCACAAAAGCAGCAAAAGATTGGGCTGTTTTTTTATTACATCCTGATTCTATGTTACATTTTACAAAAGGTAGCTCCAAAACTTATTATAAAAAGATAAAAGAATCTATGTTACTCATTAGTATTGATGATGATCTTTTTGCTCCTAAAAAATCGGTAGATATCCTTGCAGATAGAGTATACAGCAACGCCCATACTACAAGAAAACATTTAAAACCTTCGGATTACAATTTAAAAACAATTGGACATTTTGATTTTTTTAGAAAGAAAAATCAAGATATCTTGTGGCCGATAATAGGTCAATGGTTTGAACTATAAAAGTAACTAATTATGCAAAAAGAGGTTGTCTATCAATCTACTAACACATTTGATACATTGAATGAATTAACCGATCAAACCAAAACAGTTTGGCTTGTTTTTCATGGAATCGGCTATTTAAGTAGATATTTCATCCGTTTGTTTCAAAGTCTTGATGCTAAAGATAATTATATTATTGCTCCGCAAGCTCCTTCTAAATATTACAAAAACAATGATTATAAGAGAGTAGGATCTAGTTGGTTAACTAAAGAAAATACTGGGACAGAAACTAAAAATGTGCTCAATTATGTAGATGCGATTATGGAATTAGAGAAACTACCATCTTCTGTGAATTTTGTGGTTTTAGGATATTCTCAAGGAGTTAGTATCGCTAGCAGATGGATCGCAAGTAGAAAAATACAACCAAATGCGTTTGTAATGATTTCTGGTGGATTTCCAAAGGAATTGAAAAAAGATGATTTCACTTTTCTAAACCAAACCACTAAAGTGACCCATATTTTAGGTGAAAATGATCCTTATTTTGAAATCAAAAAAGTAGAAGCCGAAAAAATACGTGTAAAAGAGATATTACCGCTAATAGAATTTAGATCACATCCTGGCGGTCATGAATTAGACATAAGAACTGTTAAAAACATTTTTTGAGCAGTAACATTTTCGGTTATTAAGACATATACTTATAGAAGCTTTAATTTAAATAGCTATTATAATGTCTAAATATTCCTTATTGATAATACTCATCTGCCTATTTTCTTTAGAAATAGTATACCCTTATGAAGATTATTATATCGATCGTGTAACAGGACTAGAGCTAGGATTAGATGGTTCCGAAACAAATAATTTAAGAGTTATTGATATTAGAGAATGGAACTACGTAATTGAAGAAAAAGGAGGCGTCAAATCTATTCCTGGTATACAAGAATTACATAAAAATAGTTCTGTAATTACATTTGATGAAGATCAGATACAAATGGAAGTACAAAGAATTGCTGATGACACTATGGAAGAAGGGTTAGAGAATCAGGTTTTCATAGTATTAAATGTTAATAATGGAAAAGTTTCTGCGGTCAGAGACTGGATACCAGAGCTAAAGACCAATTCAGAAATCATGATTAATACATATGGCGTTGGTAGTAATAGTGCTCCACGGGTAGGAGAAGGGTTAATGCTTCTAGGACAATTACACGGACATCCTAAAGAATTGCAAGAAAACAAAAAAAATATTAGAACTGTTTCTGAATTTGATATAAAAGTAGCCCGAGAACTAGGGATTACAATTTTTGCCGTTGATGCTTTTAACGCATTTGATATTTTTGATTCAAAAAACTCTAAAAATGGTTCTAAATCCCTTCACATACACTGCGTTACAAAGAATGGTGAAGTTAAAAATTTTATTGGCAGAACTATTGGAAAGAACAATATAAACACCTTTAACTTTTCTTATTATTTCGATTCAATTTTAAGAAAAAATAATAGCATAAAAGTTCTATAGCATTACATTAATCAAAGAAAAAAGTATATCCTATTTATAAAGTATCTATCAATCTTCTTGAATTCACTGTATCATAGATAATAGTTAATTTTTGAATTTTATTATCTTCTGAAAGATCTAAAATATCAACTACTTTAAAATTCACTTTTTCATTATTCTTAAGTATCCATTCATAATCAAAAAGTAAGGAAAGTCGATTGGTATCCTTCTCTAAAAATATTCCATCTAAATGAAGTTTGGAAGAATTCGTGTCTGCCGATAAATCCTTATAGAATTTAGCTGCTGATAACGTACCATATAAAGGAGATATCACAATACCATCATCGGTGAATAGGTCTACTACTTTGGCTACGTCACCTTTTTCTAATAAAAAAAGATATTTCCTTGCTACTTCTTCTTTTGTCATCTTTAAATTTTACAAATATCTTTCTTTAATGATTTCTACGTGATGGTTTTGATGACCAGAAAGTATATAACCCGCAGCTCTAGCACTCATAGGGCTACCACTCGCCTCTCCTATTTGACTTAACATCTCTGATGTAAATCTTTTATATAAAGTAATTGAGCTATTCCTTACGGATTCAAAGTCTTCAATAAGATCTTCAATACTAAATGTATTTGCATTAGAATTCGGCACATAAGCATCTTGATCAAAACCAATCAAAGGAGTTTCATCTTTTCTCGCGAACCTAAGTGCTCTATATGAAAATATACGCTCCGTATCAATTATATGCTGTATCACCTCTGCTATGGTCCATTTACCATCTTCATAGGCATAAGTCAATTTTTCCTTAGGGATAGCGTTTACAAAATCAATAAACTTCTTCTTTCCTAGCTGTAGCCCTTCTACGATATTATTACTTTCTGCTTTATCTATAAAACTTCCGTAATATGGATTATATTCTTCTTGCGCAAGTAATGATTGCATATATAACTATTTATAAATTTTGTTGAAATTTACTAATTCTAGAAACATTCATTGATTGCATTAACAGTTATTTATAAGATAAGCGGATTATACTAAATAGTAAATTTATTGTTTAGCATCAATAAACTTTGTTGCCTCTATAACATTCTTGTCTTTAGTTAAATCTTGAAAGTTAGCCTCTTTAATAATCTCTATTTCCGGTTTAATGGTTTTTGTAAACGTCGCAGATTTATCTGTCGCATAACTTAATGTTATCGCAGCTTTTGTTTTAAATGGCAATTCAAATAAATCATTAGCAGTAGTCAAACCATAACTTTCCTCTCCGATAATCACCGTGTTTTTTCTTCTTCTAATACCTAAGGCTACAAACTCTCCAGCACTAGCCGTCATTACACCAGTTATTAAAGCAACAGGGGTTTCTGTTTTAGGCCTAGTAGTTGTCTTTACTTGCGCTTGTATTTTTTGATCCTCATAATAAATGCCATTATCAAGTCCCGAACGATTTTTTACATTCCTATCCGCATCTAAATATAATGACACTGTATTATCGCCGATTAAATGGTATAATCCAGCAAGCATGACATTGGAGTTCCCTCCTATGTTTAGTCGTAAATCAATGATCCATCCTTTTATTTTGTTAGAAGTATCCACTTTTATGATGGCATCATATATTTCTTGACTTCTTTCATTTAGTTCCTTTTCTGTCGCATTCAATAATAACATTCCTGGAATAAACACATATCCATAATGATCATTAATTACTTTTATATCAAACTTTGGTTCTTCACTGTATTTTGCCAATAAACTACTGTGTAAATCTTCTTTAGTAATTTGTCTTTTGAGACTACTTTGATACATTTTTTTCTCTGAAAAAAGCAATAAATGATCTCCTTTAATAGTATCAAAAAGTTTCGAGCAAACCTCTAATGATTCCTCGAAAGTACTTTTCTTCAAAGCTTCTTTTTTTACATATGGTTTTATTTTACTCCAGTTAACATTTTTTCGATACAGATAATTAGCTTCTAACTGTTCAAAAAAACGATCATAGAATATATTAATACTATCTTGAACGGATTCAACTTTTTCTTGACTGTAGCTCTTTGAATAAAATACTGAAATGGTAATGATTACGACTAAAAAAAATCTTTTCATAACTATGGTTTTTAAATTTCACTTCTTCAAAATTATAGACCATGAAAAGAAAAACACTTCTAAAAAAATACAAGAATGTCCAGAAAAAAAATATTGGACTTATTCGTTTTTATGATTCTTCTTATACTGCGTAGGAGTTAGACCCGTTATCTTTTTGAATACCGCATTAAATGAAGATTTTGAACTAAAACCAGATTTTTCTGCAATTGCTAATAATGTAAACTTTTTTTCTTCAGAAGAAACCAACAATGTTTTTACCTTTTCGATTCTATAAGTATTTATAAAATCATTGAAAGACATATGATACGTATCGTGGATATATAGGGATAGTTCTTTTTCTGATATAGATAACAAAGACGCTAGATCAGAAACTTTGAGATTTTGATTTGTAAAAATCTCCTCTGTTTTCATATAATACGCTATACTATTCCTCAACGCAATATCTGTTTCTTCTTCTTTATGATCTTTTAGGCAAAAAGTTTTAAACAGCAGATTAGATTTTGTAAAACCAATAAAACCTATCCAATAGATATAGATAGAATTTAAAACCAATATTACATAGTAAAACTCTCCGCTATCTTCGAGATTAAAAAGAACTGCAATGATTTGATGAAGTAAATTAAGAATAATAAATACAATAAACATCCAGGAAAATGTGGAAAACCATTCCCAATTTTTGCGAATAGACAGAGAACCTTTGATCTGGTCTTTATTCTTATTTATAAATCCTAGGACATATATCATGAGAATTAGGTTAAACGTCAGATAAACAAAATCATTATATAGAAAAAAACCTGTTTGATAGACTCTATAAAAAATATGTTCATCAATACCACTATGGAGCATCACATACCAATAAGTTCTTAAGATTCCATACAAAATTGCGGGAATAAACAATAGATATTCAACAAAGGAAATAACGTAAGCTTTTTTTTCTATTTGGCTTTTTATATAAAAATAAAATCCCACACCAATAAGATACTTATATGGAAATGGAAAAGAAGTCAAAGGAAGAAAACCTATTGAATTGACATTCATATACAGGAATGCATATGTCAAATTATAAAAGGACAAAGAAAATAAAAACAATATGTAATAATTAAATGCTCTTTTATTCTCTCTTCTTTTAGAAAGTAGATATAAACATAGTGTAAAACCCTGTATTGCACCAAAAAGGACTATAATATTTAATACTGTGTAATTTATGGTGTTGTTTTTATTAGTAAAAAGATCAATTAATAAATAAGTCTTTGGATGGTTTTAATAAACTTAATTCTTTGTTCTATAAATATTTCTTGGGTAATCAGAGATTCGTACATTTTCTTTTTGCAATTCGTTTAATGCATTTTTTGCTATCCAAATTGCAGAAGAGCTCTTTAATTCTAATAATTGATTAGCAACTTTTATAGCTTTTTTATTTAAATCTATATTTCTCTTTCCAATATTTCTCAAAGCCCAATTTATCGCTTTTTTCACATACAATCTGTCATCATTTGCTTCTTTTTTAATGATTGGAAAAAATTGTTCAAACAATTCATTATCTGATTTTTTATCAGCCATACAATAAGCAGCCATAATAGCAAAACCAGCTCTTTTTTCGAATTCGGGTTTTCTCTTTGTCCAATCAATTATTTTAGCCAGTGCAAATTTACTTTTAGCAAACAGTCCCATACAAAAGCTGTCACAAATTTCCCAGTTTTCAAAGGTTTTTACCCATTTCTCCATCAGTTCTTCTGTAACATCATTAGTATTAAATAATTTACTACACAACAACCTACCTTCATATATATTACTATCAAAAAGCTGCAAAGCAAGATCATTTCTACCCTTTCCAATATCTTTCGCTAATTCTTTTAGATCTTTATGATATATGCCTAAAGAATTGTGAGCTACAATTCCAAATTTCTTTTCTTTGAAAAATATTTTTTCAGGGTCTTTTAGCTCATTAAGATATACTATTATTTCATCGTAAGTCACACTAAGTTTTTCTGTTCATAGATTATTCATCCCTACTATTGTACAAAATAAGTAAGAGGATCTTTTTATTTTGTTTTCCTTTTCACCCAATTTATTATTAAAGTTAACGCCTTAGGAGAAAAAGTCTGTTCTATTTCGGCATATTCGCTTAATGAACCACTTTCTGATTCTTGAAAAAGATGATTTAGATTTTCTAAGGTTATAATTTCTACATCTTGGTTACCTCCTTTTGCTAAGGCATTTTTAATTCCGGTTAAATTTTCTTTCACTAAAACCTGCAGATCTTTATCTCCATTTAGGGCTAACACAGGAATATCAATTTCTTCCAAATATACTGCAGGTTGCGACCTAATAAAACTAGCTACTTCTGAACCAGTAATCTGTTCTACCAGCATTTTTCTTTGATTCTCTGGAAATAGTGCCCCATATTTATTAGAGTAATATGAATTAATACTGTCTTTTAATGAAATATTATCTAAGTCGGAATTCACTACTATATCATAAGCTTCCTTTACTACTTTCTGACCTTGTTGAATTTGTAATTCATTGATTCCAAGATTTCTTTCGAATGCAGCTTTTTGCAAAAGCATTAATTTATCTCCATTTATTCCTGGCGCAGCTAATAAAACTAAAAAATCTAAATCACCCTTTTCTACGGCAACTTTAGGAGCGACAATACCACCAATACTATGACCTATTAGTCCTATTTTAGAATTACTAAATTCCTTTCTTTCTTTTAAAAAATCTATTGCATACTTAACATCAGCGGCTGAGACATTTATAGTAACCGTATTAAAATCTCCTTCCGATTCGCCCACACCTCTTTCATCAAAACGAAATACAGCTATCCCGTTCTTTGTTAATTCATTTGCCAACACAAAATATGGTTTATGACCAAACATATCTCCATCTCTATTTTGTGCACCGCTACCACTAACTATAATAGCCAAAGCGTAATTACCCTTCTCTTTCGGCACTGTTAGTGTTCCACTTAACTTCACGTTATCATCTTTATTAACAAATACTACATTTTCAGAATGATAATTGAATGGTGGTTTGGGTTCTTGAGGTCTATTTAATGTAATAGTTCCTTTCTTAAGGTCTAAAGGAATAGGATGACCGCTTTGCGAAAAATTACCAATAATCTCCATCTTATCATTAAGTTTTCCCTTATACTCTAGTTTAAGATCGGGAAATGAAATAGTAATTATTGAGTCTGCAAAAACTGTGGCTGAAGCCTTAGCGCCGCTCAATCCTTGTTTTAAAATGCTAAGTGTTGATACATAATCATTAGCAACTTTTTCTATATTAAAAGCTATTTCTAACTTATTTCCATTAACATTTACTTCTCCAATCCAATCTCCAGAAACATCCTGAGAAAACGAAAAAACTGTAAAAAAGAAAAAAGAGAAGATGATAAATATTCTATCCATTTGTGTGAATGTTTTATAAACTAAAATAGTATATATTTTATACTCAACTAATTTATACTATTTTAGTTAGTAAATGGTATGAACAAAAAAAAGAATGAATAAAACTCATTCTTTTCGAAAATCATTTTAAACTATTGTAGCGAATATTACTCTAATGAAAATGTATACACACCTGTATCCTGATCAAATACAAATTCGGAATTTTGTATTTCTAAATTACTAAAATTGATCACATCACAACATTCTCCTTTAATTCGTTCTGTAGTTAATTCTAAAGCAAATAACTCCGAATTAGAAATTTCTATTGAATAAGCAGTTGCTCCCGCAGATATACTTGTCGAGTTTATTACCAAAATAGTAGTGTTATTTTCATTTATTTCGTCGAAATCAATCGTATTTTGATTATTTATATCTAAAATCATAATATTATTAACCTGAAGCGTACCGTTTGATATAACATTTTCTCCATCTGAATTTACTATTTCAAATCTAAATAAAGCATCTGGAGCACATACTACCAATTCACAATCGCTACTATTACAACTACTGAATAAAAGAACCATCATCAAAATAAGAGAAAAAAAACTAACTTTCATTATTTCATTTTTTAGTTATATCTATTAGATACATAACTTATACAATAGTTGCTTCAAGTATATAAATAACAAATACTATTATCAGATACTCCTAAACAAAAAAACCACAATAACGAAGTTATTGTGGTTTATCTTTTACATATAATCTCCCTAAGCAGAATTACGACTTGCATTAATATTTCCAAATAATGAACGCGTCACCATTTTTTCATAAATTTCTAAATCCTCTGCATCTTCTCCAGTTCTATTAATATCTTGGATTTTCTTTAATGCATATTGCTGAATAGTTAGCAATGGAAGTACAATATTTTCTCTAATATCGATAGAAGCCTTCCCTGCTGGTTCATTTTCCATTAACTCAGAATATCCTGTTAGTTTTAACAATAGGCGTTTAGTAAGTGTATATTCATCATGTATAATATTCCAAAAAGCGCCATATTCTTCATCTTCTTTCATATAAGCTGTTAATTGAAAAAACGATTTAGTCAAACTCATCATACTATTCCCTAACAACGCTCTAAAAAAAGCTGATTCCTTATACAGACTTGTTATTTTGTCAAATTCGTCTCTATCTTCAAAAGTTTTTAAGGCTGTTCCAACCCCATAAAACCCAGGAACATTCTGTTTTAACTGACTCCAACTACCAACAAATGGTATTGCTCTTAAGTCTCCAAAATCTAAACTACTACTTTTACTACGTTTAGAAGGACGACTACCTATATTCGCTTTTCCATAATATTTAAGCGTACTCATATGCTCTAAATATGGTAAAAACTTAGGATGGTTTTTAAAATCCACATAGGTCTGATAACTAATATCTGCCAATTCTTGCATTGTCTCTTTATTCTCTTTAGAAAAAAGATTGGCTTCGTTTGCTGTTAGTTGATTCTCTACTCCAGCTCCTAACAATTGTTCTAAATTATATTGACAAGAATCTAGTGTTCCGAAATTAGAACTAATGGTTTGTCCTTGGACCGTTATTTGAATTTGTTCATCCTCGACCGTCGGGCCAAGAGACGCATAAAATTGATTAGTATTTCCTCCTCCTCTAGCTGGTGGGCCACCTCGACCATCAAAGAATATTACTTTTACATTATATTTTCTAGAAATCTCTGTAAGTGCTTCTTTAGCTTTAAAAATACCCCAGTTGGCCATCAGATATCCACCATCTTTTGTACCGTCAGAGAAACCTAACATAATAGTTTGTTTCATTCCTCGACTCTTTAGATGCTCCATATAAACTGGATTACTATACAATGTCTCCATCACTTGATGAGATACACGAAGATCAGGAACAGTTTCAAACAGTGGTATTACATCAACAGTAGGTTTTTCCCAATCACACAATCTAATCATAGCAAAAGCTTCCATGACATTAAGAACACTACCATTGTTACTAATTATGTAACGATTTGATCCTCGCTCTCCATTATTATTCTGTATGGTTTTAATTGCATAAATAGATTCTATTGTAGCTCTAGCCATATCATTATCTAATACTGAAGGATCTAATTTTCCTGTTACAGTAGACAATACCTTTATCTGTTCTTCTTCTGATAATGTTTCGTAATTTTCTGGAAAAAAACCTAATCCTAAATCATTAGTTTTCTTTACGATCTCAGTAAGCACACCATGATGTACTCTAGAATCTTGCCTGATATCTAAAGTTCCAAAATGGAAACCAAAAATCTTTACCTTATTAATTAAATCCTGTAATTCTTCTAAAAACAAGGATTGATGTTTACTTATTAATTCTTCTCTTACTTCTAAAAGACCATTCATTAAGGTATCTATAGATAAAGGTTCAGCCGTTTTAGCATAATAGAAATTATCATATAAAGCAGACTCTAGAACTCCTAATTTATCCTGCAAATTTCCAAAGGTAATTCTACGTTTTAACTTACGCATATCTCTATAATAATTAATCAATATAGTTTTACGTAATCTTTTTGCAACTTTGAGAGTCGTTTCTGTTGTCACAAATGGATTTCCATCTCTATCTCCTCCAGGCCAAAAACCTAGGTTTATTAGATCGTTTTCGAGATCTTCTCCTTTGAATATATTTTGTTGAATATAGTTATAAATAGTCCCTACAGAATGATAGAATACATTTTCTAAATACCATATTAAACTAACAGCTTCATCATATGGAGTAGGCTTTTCTTTTTTAAAAAATGCAGTCTTACCTAATTGTGCTAGTAGTCTTTTTATTTTTTGAGAATCATTCTCTCTTATTGCTGTATCAAGATCATGAATAATACCTAATACGGTACCTGGATAAAATTGTGTAGGATGCGCTGTTAAAGTTGGTCTAATCTTAAACCTCCTTAAATACTCCTTTAATTCTTCTAGTTGTCCTTTTGCTTGTGCTTCTTCTTTAATGCTTCGTAGCGTACCTCTTCCGTCCATATTATTAACGATCGGAAAAGCTGCATCTTCTATAGCATCAAACAATACTACCTGACGTTCTATATACTGAATAAATCTAAACAGCAAATCATGCTTATCCTTGTCTGAAGGATCATCTTGATAAGATGTAAAGAAGTTTTCTACTATTTCTGAAGGGTTCATCTTTTGATCATACCCTTTTTCACAAACTTCTTTAAAAAGAGGTAATAATACACCTGTATTGGTGATTTCATCAAAAGGTAATGTAATAAATATACTATTGTATATCTGATATTTAGTAAGAACGTTGTGGTTAAAACGATCTATTTTTGGTTGTCTTGCCATAATTGTGGTTACGAATATGGTTGATTAATAATTATTTTACATTAAAAAACCCTCTAAGATGATTTCCTAAAGGGTTTATATGTTTTAATACGATTGCCCTTTACAAATCTTGGAAAATAGAATGCATTAAGCGTTTTTTATCATTAATACTTTCCTCTAGTGATATCATAGTTTCCGTACGGTATACCCCATCAATATCATCTAACTGGAAAATAATGTCTTTCGCATGATTAGTATCTTTTGCTCTTACTTTACAAAAGATATTAAACTTTCCAGTAGTAATGTGAGCTACAGTCACAAAAGGAATTTCTTTAATTCTCTGTAATACAAATTTGGTTTGCGAAGTATTCTGAAGATATATCCCTACATAAGCGATAAAAGAATACCCTAATTTTTTATAATCTAATGTTAATGAAGAACCTTCAATAATTCCAGCTTCTTCCATTTTCTTAACACGCACGTGTACGGTTCCTGCAGAAATAAGTAATTTTTTTGCGATATCCGTAAATGGGGTACGAGTATTTTCGATCAACATGTCTAATATTTGGTGATCTACTTCGTCTAATTTAAATTTTGCCATAGTAATTCTAATAAATTTTCCCGATTAATTACATTGCAAAAATAACAGAAAAATTATCTATTCATACATTTTTTTTCAACTTTTTCTTAATTCTGTTGAGAATAATTCATCATTTAACTTGAATTTTAACAACTCATTTTCCGGAAGTACCTCTACTGTAACGTTTTCGTTAAATATCACTCTTTTGTTACCGATAATTTCTCTGTGACCATAAACATTTCGTAAATCATCAATTTTAACAACTTTTGGAATGAATTTAATATCATTTTGGGATAATTCTTCAGTATACTGGATGGCGATATCAACATTCTTATTATCTAGAATAACATCTCTAATGACTATATCGTAAAAACATTTCCCATTTTCTGGAATATCAAAATAAGCCTGATGCTTATTCCCTAGCACATCATTCATTGAAATATATTGAATAGATGTTACCAATGCATAAAAAATATAAACTCTAGTAGTATCCCGTGTATAATCGTTCTTATAATGTCCAGCTTCAAATAAAATAGTAGGAACACCTAAATCTGATAATGTATCTCCAACACAATTTATATTAAAGCCATCATCATATCTACCAATACCATTAGGAATGTACTTTTGTAATACAGAATTCATTTCTGCAATAATCTCCATAGCTATTTTACGAGACTTGGTAATTGTGCGCTCATTATCACCAGCAGGTGATAAAAAAGAAACAGTAGCAGGTATATTTGTTGTTCCTACACTAAAAATAGTACGTTGTCCGTGTAAATTAAATGCGAAATCTGGTTTGATCTTATCAATTACATTTCTCAATATTACACTTTCCTTTTGACTCCTATCTTGAGCGTCTCTATTAAGATCAATCTGATTATGATTAAGCCTAGTATAAGCCTTTGCGCCATCAGGGCTTAATATAGGTATTATATATAAAGTACAAGAAGCTAATATTTGTTTTGAAACTTCGTTAGAGTCATCGGATAGCATATTTAAAAAATCGAACATCGATTTTGTAGTTGTACTTTCATTTCCATGCATCTGTGACCAGAACAACAACTTCTTGGAACCATTACCAACTTTAATAAGATGTATAGGTGCTTCATTTTCTGAGACACCTAACAGCTCCACAGTCATTCTATTAGAAAGATTATCTATTAACGGACCAATATGACCCAGATGTATGTAACGTCCTGATAACCTTGATTCTTTGTATTTAGTAAATGAACGAGATAATTCATTAATATCCATAAGCATATAAAAGAACCAAAATTACTACTGTTTACCGAAGATTCATAACAAATAGCTTAGTTTTTACAGATGTAAACCTAAGCTGTATTTACAATTGTAAATAAGTGTTATTTACAGATGTAAACATTTGAAAAATGATGTTTGTTTAAGATGTTAAACAGAAAGTTAAATCATCGATTTATAATACTACGGAATTAAGTAATATTTCATTGATTATATCATAAATTACTGTTTTTCAATTATTAAAACATGTTTACTTATAGTTTCTATTTAATATTAGAATTGTTTATTATTCTTAAAGTTACAATTGTAAACTATTCTTTTGTAGGGTTTGTTTACCTTTGTAACACATTGCTAATTATAAAACGGTTTACAATGGTAAACACTGCAGCTTTTGGAAAAAGAATCCAAGAAATCATGAAATTTTATCACGTCTCGGCCTCAGGGTTTGCCGATGCTATGGGTGTTGGTCGTTCTTCTATCTCTCATATTTTATCTGGTAGAAATAAACCTAGCCTAGATTTTGTTATGAAGATTACTGAAGCCTACCCTGAAGCAGAGTTATATTGGCTTTTATACGGACAAGGATCATTTCCTAAGTCAAAAATCCCTAAACAAGAACAAGAAACACCTGCACAAAAAGAATCCATAACTCCTACTCCAATAATATCACCTACCGAAACGGAATCAGAACAAGACCTATTTTCACATTCTAATAATGATATACCTTTACCCAAGGATGCTCCAGAAGAAACAATAGCACCAATAATTAAAACTAATTCGACAAATAAAAATATTAGCCAGATAGTATTTTTTTATAAGGATGGTACTTTCGACGTTTATAAGAATTAAATATCTTAACAACTTTTATACTGGTTACTGTAAAATCTGTTGAAATAGATTTATTTTCGTTTCTCGTTATTATACTTTTATGAAACGATTTATTTTTTTATTATTTATCTCTGCTCTGTTTACAGGATGTTACCAACAAAAACGGGACTGTACAGAATTTCAAACAGGAACGTTTGAATTTGAGACATATCTAAACGGAGAACTTGCTAAAACAACGTTTATACGTAATGATTCTATAGAGATTGATTATTTTCAAGGTAGAAGTGACACCGCTAGTATTCGTTGGATTAATGATTGTGAGTATATTGTAAAAAAACTTCACCCAAAAAACATGGCTGAAGAAAAGGCTATACACATGAAAATATTAACTACAGAAAAAGATACTTATACCTTTGAATATGGGCTTGTAGGTGTTAAAAAAAATAAACAAAAAGGAACTGCCAAAAAAATTAAGTAATGTTTGAGATTTTCGCAACAGCAGATGCTTGGATAGCATTGTTAACACTAACCTTTCTAGAAATTGTGCTAGGAATTGATAATATTATATTTATTTCATTAGCTTCTAGTAAATTACCTGATCAAGAACAAAAAAAAGCTACAAACATTGGTTTGTTATTAGCTATGGTAATGAGGATTGTTTTACTATTTGGTATCTCCCTACTTGTAGCAATGGAGGCTCCTTTTTGGCACATCAATCTTCCTTGGATAGAAGCAGGAATTAGTGGTCAATCCCTAATATTATTTGGAGGAGGAATATTCTTATTATACAAAAGTGTCCATGAAATCCATGAAAAAGTAGATGAAAAAGGAGAAGAAGAGAAAGAAATAAAAGAAAAGAGTTCAAGTTCTTTATCTAAAGCTATTATTCAGATTACATTGATTAATGTGGTTTTCTCTTTTGATTCCATACTTACTGCAGTTGGTATGACTAATGGATTGAGTGATAATCCAACAGATGCTTTGATTATCATGATTATTGCGGTAGTTATTTCTGTTTTAATTATGATGTTGTTCGCTACTCCTGTTGGTCGTTTTGTAAACAAACACCCATCTATCCAGATTCTCGGACTATCTTTCTTAATATTAATTGGATTTATGTTGATAGCTGAAGCTGCACATCTAGCGCATTTACAGATATTTGATTCAGAAGTAGGTACGATACCAAAAGGATATTTATATTTTACTATCGCATTTTCGTTATTTGTAGAGTTTATCAACTTTAAACTACGTAAAAAAGGAAAATTAAGCAGCCAAGAGAGCTAGTTTTACAACTTATAAATCAAGAATGAGTAAACTAAAAGAATTACAAGATCGTAGTCATACTACATGCGAATTATGCGGTGCTACTGATAATCTATCAACATATGATATCCCAGAATCTCCAAATGTAGGGTTAGACTCTAGTATTCTTATTTGCTCTATTTGTAAAGATCAAATTGAAAATGTTCTTACAATGAACCCTAATCATTGGCGTTGTCTTAATGATAGTATGTGGAGTCAAGTCCCTGGCGTACAAGTCATGGCGTATAGAATGCTTCATAGATTAAAATCTGAAGGGTGGCCACAAGATCTTATAGATATGCTATATCTGGACGATGATACTTTAGCATGGGCTAAAGCTACAGGAGAAGGTGATGATGAAAGTACTAAGATTAAGCATTTAGACTCTAATGGAGCTTTACTTAATGCAGGTGACAATGTGGTTTTAATAAAAGATCTAAATGTTAAAGGAGCTAATTTTACCGCAAAAAGAGGAACTGCTGTTCGCAATATTTCTTTAGTCCACGACAATCCTGAACATATAGAAGGAAAAGTAAGTGGTCAGCATATTGTCATTTTAACCAAATTTGTAAAAAAGTCCTAATTAATATATTCATAATCAAAAAACTGAAAAATTTTTACTTAAAATTTAAGTAAAAAAAACATTCAATATCCTCAATATTTTTTGTTTCTCATAGTTATTAAAGAATTTTATCTTGATTTCACCTAACTAATTAATCACTTTAAGTAAATAGTTACAACTTGCTTAAAATCAATTTTTTGAAACATAAAAAATAATTATAATGAACTTATTTTACAAATCAACATTTCGAATTATCCTTTCATTTTTATTTCTAATATTATCTCTTGGAAATACTAAAGCACAGACCTATTGTATACAATCAGGATCAGAACAAATTGCCGGAGAAGAAGATGGGTTTAGATATGAGTTATGGAATCAAAATTCTCAAGGAACTGCTTGCATGACACTGGGAAATGAAGCATTATTTAGTGGAGAATGGGATGGTATATTGAACTATTTAGCGAGAAGAGGATTAGGGTACAATCAAACACAAGAACATCAAGAAATAGGGAACTTTTTCGCTACATATAACTGTAACTACAACCCTTCTACTTCTTCAGGAAACTCCTATCTATCTATTTATGGATGGACTATTGATCCCCTTGTAGAATATTATATTATTGAAGACTGGCGAAATTGGATTCCATCAATGGCTGATGGAGCAGTATTAAAAAAGTCTTTCGAAATAAACGGAAGTATTTACGATATTTATGAAAACACAAGAGTAAATCAACCATCAATTGTTGGAATCGCTACTTTCCAGCAATATTTTAGTATTAGAAGAGACACAAGAAATAGTGGTACAATAGATATTTCTGAACATTTTGAGCAATGGGAATCTATTGATATGAATTTAGGAAAACTACACGAAGTTTCTTTTGTTGTAGAAGGATACCAAAGTAGTGGTAGTTTTGAGTTTAACGAACTTAATATAGTTGCAGACAATACGACACTAGGAATAAACGAGATCAATAACCCCAATTCTTATTTTGAGATTTACCCTAATCCAGCGATTGATGAAGCTTATATAAAGTTTAAAAAAACTAACACAACTAAAAAACTTAAAATCTATGATACTTCAGGTAAAATGGTGTTATCAAAAAGCTATGACAACACAGAGAACATAGCAAAAATTTCTAATTTAACAAAAGGAGTTTACTTTGTTTCATTAAACATCAATAATCAAAAGGTAGTAGATAAATTAATTGTCTACTAAGAATCACTAATACAATTGTTTTAATTTACTAGAATATTCTTTTTAGAACAAACTTGTCTGTTCTCCATCTCCATCATCATCTTCACCGTCTAATGAAACACCATTACCAGATTCTACATCTCCAGATATCTTTGAATCTGGAGTTACAGATTCTTCCTCAACTACTTCTATTTCTTCTGCTGGAATATCATCCGGCTCATCATACGGTAAAGGATCTAATAAATTAATCTGTCTTACTTTTTCTGTAGTTAATTGGTTTCCTTGTGCTTTTATACCTTTTATTGAGATAAAATCCTCAAGACTTATCTCATCATTTGGTCGCTGATCTTTTCCTCTAATTTTATTATATACTATCTCCGCAATTGGTCTATAATCGGTAGAGACAATTTCTAAAAACGATTTCTGATGATCGGAAATAAAAGTCTCTTCTCGATCCGCATTTTCTACTATGAATCGTTTTACATAATATCTTTCCTTATCTCCATCCCAGTAAATAGCAGAAATTGGTTTCATAGGTTTCCACTTCTCTAAAACTATCATATCAGATCCAAAATGAACTGTAATCTCTGGAACAATTGTCTTCAAAACGCCTTTTTGATTGATTATCAACAACCTATCTTCTCCTTTAAACTCACCTAAAAGCTCTCCTCTTCCATCAACATTCAATCTTCTAACTGTATCATCAAACCAAATCTTACGAGGTTTCAATGTAGAAACCCCTAACTCCTTTAACTCAATTTTTTTAATATTATACTTAGTAACAATATTTCCTTTTACTCCTCTACCCTTTATCAATAAGTCAGAAAAATCAAGATCAAATTTCAGCTTCTTAATACTTCCCGCTTGGCGAAGAAAAATAGTAATCACTTCTGCTTCTCCATTAGGATTTGCAGTAAAATAAGTTGCTTTAGAACCTTTCTTACCTTGGGTTAAATCATATTCTTTATCTCTGGTAACACTAGTAACTGCAAAACGCTTAACATATGAGGCTCCTCCTCTACCATCTTGATAAATCATATTATAAATAGTACGTTTATCTTTCTTTTTAAAGACCGCAACATGAATAATGTCTTTCCCAACAAAAGTCTTAGCATCCACCTTTGTTATCATCATTTTACCATCTGCCATAAAACAAATAATATCATCAATATCAGAACAATCAGTTACATATTCATTTTTACGCAATGATGTACCTACAAAACCTTCTTCTCTATTTACATATAGTTTTGTATTTCTTATAACAACTTTCGTAGCTTCAATATCATCAAAAATTCTGATTTCGGTTTTACGCTCTCTTCCTTTACCATAAGTATCTTTTAACCTCTTAAAGTAAGAGATAGCATATTCTACAAGATGTTCTAAATGATATTTTACCTGTGCTATATCATCTTCTAACGCTTCAATTTTTTGTTGCGCTTTATCAATATCAAATTTTGAGATTCTTTTAATTCTAATCTCTGTCAAACGTACAATATCCTCTTCAGTAACTGCACGTTTTAAGTGTTTTATATGAGGCTGTAACCCTTTATCAATTGCTTGTATTACTCCTTCCCAGGTTTCTTCCTCTTCTATCTCACGATAAATACGGTTTTCGATAAAAATTCGTTCTAATGATGCAAAATGCCATTGTTCTTGCAATTCATTTAATTGAATCTCCAACTCTTTTTTAAGCAGCTCTAAGGTATTATCCGTAGAACGTTTTAACATTTCGGAGACTCCTATAAAATTAGGACGACTATTCTCTTCGATAACACATCCCAACGGCGAAATAGATGATTCACAATTAGTAAAGGCATATAATGCATCTATAGTTTTATCAGGAGAAATACCTCCTGGCAAATGCACTAATATCTCCACTTCAGCAGCGGTATTATCTTCTATTTTTTTTATTTTAATCTTACCTTTATCATTAGCTTTAAGGATAGAATCTATTAAACTAGAGGTTGTAGTAGAGAAGGGTATCTCATTTATAACCAATGTGTTCTTGTCTAATTGTGAGATTTTTGCACGCACTCTAACTTTTCCTCCGCGGTTTCCATCATTATAGTTAGTAAAATCAGCAATTCCTGCAGTTGGAAAATCTGGGAGTATTGTAAAACGTTTTCCTTGTAAATGTTTTATTGAAGCTTCTATCAGTTCAATAAAATTATGAGGAAGAATTTTAGTACTTAATCCTACTGCAATACCTTCGGCCCCTTGAGCAAGAAGTAATGGGAATTTTACAGGAAGATTTATTGGTTCCTTTTTCCTACCATCATAAGATAATTGCCAATCGGTAACTTTTGGATTATAAACAACATCTAAAGCAAATTTTGATAAACGCGCTTCAATATATCTAGATGCGGCAGCTCTATCACCTGTAAGAATATTACCCCAGTTACCCTGCATATCGATCAACAGATCTCGTTGTCCAATCTGCACCATAGCATCAGCAATACTTGCATCACCATGCGGGTGATATTGCATTGTATGCCCCACTATATTTGCAACTTTATTATATCTCCCATCATCCAAATCTTTCATAGAATGAAGAATTCTTCGTTGCACAGGTTTTAATCCATCTTCTATTGCTGGGACTGCACGTTCTAAGATTACATAAGATGCGTAATCCAAAAACCAGTCTTTATACATCCCAGTAACTTTGGTAATCACTTCCTGAGGTTGATGATCCTCTGGGGTTAACTCATTATGTAATTCTTCGTTTTCGTTTTCTATATCCATACCTTTTTCTGGGGCACTTTTTTGTATTCCTTTAGTACTACTCTTCTACTGCGTCTAATTCTACCTTTAAATTTTCGATAATAAATTCTTGTCTACTAGGTGTATTTTTTCCCATATAAAAAGATAGTAGCTCTTCTATAGACTTATCTTTATCTAACATTACAGGATCTAAACGAATATCATCTCCAATAAAATGAACAAATTCATCTGGCGATATTTCTCCTAATCCCTTAAATCGAGTGATTTCAGGCTTTCCAGACAATTTTTCAATAGCATCTCTTCTTTCCTGCTCAGAATAACAATAGATGGTTTCTTTTTTATTTCGTACTCTAAAAAGTGGTGTTTGAAGAATATACAAATGACCTTCTTTAATTACTTCTGGAAAAAATTGAAGAAAAAATGTAATTAATAATAACCTTATGTGCATTCCATCGACATCGGCATCAGTAGCAATTACAATATTATTATATCTAAGATCTTCTAAGGACTCTTCTATATTTAATGCTGCTTGTAATAAATTAAACTCTTCATTTTCATACACAATTTTTTTACTCATATTGTAGCTATTTAGCGGTTTCCCACGTAAGCTAAATACGGCTTGTGTATTTACGTCTCTAGATTTTGTTATTGATCCACTTGCAGAATCTCCCTCGGTAATAAATAAAGTACTCTCTAAATTCCTGTCTTTTTTGCTATCAGTAAGATGAACTCGGCAATCTCTTAGTTTTTTATTATGTAAACTTGCTTTTTTTGCTCGTTCACGAGCCAGTTTACGGATACCAGATAAATCTTTTCGTTCTCGTTCTGCTTGTAGTATTTTTCTTTGCAGTGCCTCTGCTACATCTGAGTTCTTATGTAGAAAATTATCTAATTTTGTTTTTACAAAATCATTAATATAAGTTCTAACAGTTGGCAAATCTCCACCCATCTCCGTAGAACCTAACTTCGTTTTTGTTTGACTTTCAAAAACTGGTTCCATTACTTTTATACTAATAGCAGAAACAATTGATTTACGAATATCACTAGCCTCATAATTCTTACCGTAAAACTCCCTAATAGTCTTAACCACAGCTTCTCTAAAAGCAGCTTGATGTGTTCCACCTTGGGTAGTATGCTGTCCATTCACAAAAGAATGATACTCTTCACTATACTGAGTTTTACTGTGCGTAATTGCTATTTCTATATCATTACCTAATAAATGAATAATAGGATACAACCTATCATCTTCATTAATATTATCTGAAAGCAGATCTTTTAGTCCATTTTCTGAAAAATATTTTTCTCCATTAAAAATGATGGTTAACCCAGGATTTAGATACACATAGTTTTTAAGCATCTTCGCCACATACTCCGTTCGATACTTATAATGTTTAAAAATGGTATTATCAGGAACGAAAGAAACTTTTGTTCCTCTTCGTCTAGAGGTTTCGTCTAGAGTATCTTGATTCGTAAGGTTTCCTTTTTCAAATTCTGCAGATGCAGATTTTCCATCTCTAGTAGATTCTACTCTAAAATACGTGGATAAGGCATTAACAGCTTTTGTACCAACACCATTTAACCCTACGGACTTTTTAAATGCTCTTGAATCGTATTTTCCACCGGTATTCATTTTAGAAACTACATCTACAACTTTACCTAAAGGGATTCCACGTCCATAATCTCTAACAATTACTTTATCTCCTTGTATTGAAATTTCGATCGTTTTACCAGCGCCCATAACATATTCATCAATAGAATTGTCAAGCACTTCTTTTAATAAAATATAGATTCCATCATCAGCTGAAGATCCATCACCTAATTTTCCAATATACATTCCAGGTCGCATACGGATATGCTCTTTCCAATCGAGGGATCGTATATTATCTTCGGTATATTTAGTTTCCTTACTCATAAAATTTTAGGTAGAATGCTTGCTAATATAAGATTTCACTTACTAAATTGAAATAGTCCTCTTACAAAGTAATTAACAATTCTAAATAAGTTTTTGTTGATTATTTGAACTACAATGGATTAATTAAAAAATTGATCGATATTATTAGCAAAAACACTTATCATACTTTTCTAAAGTATGATTTAATATTATAAAATACTTATTCTTTAATATCTTATACATCTAAATTAAAAATAGTATTTCTACTAAACTAAGTTATTAGATTTCTAAATACACGCATCTTGATAAAAATTAAAAAAATACAAGCTTAAATATTTTTACATCGAAAAAACTTACTCTAAAAAAAAATAAAGCAGTTATGATTACTGAAACCAAACGATTAATATTACGTGAACTACAAGTTTCTGATGCAGAAAAGTTCTTTTCATTAAATTCTGATCCTAAGGTTTTAAAATACACAGGTGATTATCCTTTTTTATCGATTGAAGATGCAAAATCCTTTTTAAAAAATTATCAAGAGTATAATATGAATGGGTATGGACGCTGGGCTGTATTACTTAAAGACACAAATGATTTTATTGGCTGGTGTGGTCTTAAACGAAACGAAGATGGAGATATTGATATCGGTTTTCGTTTTTTTAGAAATAAATGGAATAAAGGATATGCGACAGAATCTTCAATAGCCGTATTAGCATATGGATTTACTCAATTAGGTATTAAAGAAATTATTGCAAGAGTGGCATCAGAAAACAAAGCTTCCATTAAAGTTTTGGAAAAAATAGGCATGATATTTTGGAAAAAAAGTGACTGCAAAGGAATCCCTAACGCTATATTTTACAAAATCAATAAATCTGATTTTCAAAATATTGTGTGCAAATAAAAAAGGTGACCTACAGTATAGATCACCTTTTAAAAAAATCAATTTTTCAATTTCAATATTATTTTAAATCAAAACGATCTAAATTCATAACTTTAGACCAAGCTGATACAAAATCATTAACAAACTTTTCATTAGCATCTTCTGAAGCATATACTTCAGCAACTGCTCTTAATTCTGTATTAGAACCAAAAATAAGATCAGCTCTAGTACCTGTGAATTTAGTTACTCCCGTTCTACGATCACTACCTTCAAACAGTGTATCATCCTTAGATATAGGTTTCCAAGTATAAGTAAAATCTAAAATATTCTTAAAGAAGTCATTCGTTAATGCATCTTCGCTATCCGTAAACACACCATTATTGGAACCGTCATAATTAGCCCCTAACACTCTTAAACCTCCAACAAGAACTGTCATTTCAGGAATAGATAATGTTAGTAACTGAGCACGATCAATCAATAATTCTTCTGCAGCTAATTTTAAATCACCTCTTAAGTAATTTCTAAATCCATCAGCTAAAGGTTCTAGATGTCCAAATGATTCTATATCTGTTTGTTCTTGAGAAGCATCTCCTCTACCACTTGTAAAAGGTACAGAAATATTGATCCCAGCATTTTTAGCTGCTAATTCTACACCTACATTACCACCTAATACAATTAAATCAGCAATAGAAACATCTCCTGAAAAATCTTTTTGAATCCCTTCATAAACACTTAAAACTTCTGATAAAGCTTTAGGATTATTAACTTCCCAGCTTCTTTGTGGTTCTAAACGAAGACGTCCACCATTAGCTCCACCACGATTATCAGAACCTCTAAATGTAGAGGCAGATGCCCAAGCCGTAGTAACTAATTGCGAAACCGTAAGGCCAGAAACCGAAATCATATTTTTTAAAGATGCAATATCCGAATCTTTAAGACTCGTGCCTGTTGGAATTGGATCTTGCCAAATTAGTTCTTCACTAGGAACTTCTGGACCTAAATAACGAGAAACAGGCCCCATATCTCTATGTGTCAATTTATACCACGCTCTAATAAAAGCATCTTCAAACTCTTCTGGGTTATTACGAAAACGCTGAGAAATCTTTAAATAATCAGGATCCATTTTTAATGCCATATCGGCATCAGTCATCATTAAAGCTTGTCTCTTCGAAGCATCACCTGCAGTTGGTGCTGTAGGAGCTCCAGAATCCGCAGTTGGAGTCCATTGATTTGCTCCTGCTGGACTTTTTGTTTGTTCCCAATCATAATCCAATAATACTTTGAAAAAATCATAATCCCATTTATCCGGATTAGGTGTCCAAGCACCTTCTAAACCACTAGTAATAGCATCATCTAATACTCCTGTACCATACGTATTTTTCCAACCTAAACTCATCTCTTGAATAGAAGCTCCATGTGGTTCGGCTCCTACATATTTATCTGGGTCTGCAGCACCATGAGCCTTTCCAAAAGTATGACCTCCAGCTGTAAGCGCAACAGTTTCTTCGTCATTCATCGCCATTCTACCAAACGTTTCTTTCATAAGTTTAGCCGTCCCCAATGGATCAGACGAGCCATTGGGACCTTCTGGATTCACATAAATTAACCCCATATGAGCCGCACCAAGATATCCTTCGAGATCGCCATCTGCGAAACGTTCTTTATTAGCTAACCATTCTGTTTCATCACCCCAATAAACATCTTGTTCTGGTTCCCATACATCTGCTCTTCCTCCAGCAAATCCAAAAGTTTTTAAACCCATAGATTCTATTGCGCAATTCCCTGCAAGAATCATTAAATCTGCCCAAGAAATCTTTTTACCATATTTCTGTTTAATTGGCCATAATAATAATCGTGCTTTGTCCAAGTTTCCATTATCTGGCCAACTATTTAAAGGTGCAAAACGTTGATTACCGGTTCCCGCTCCTCCTCTACCATCACCAACTCTATAAGTACCTGCACTATGCCATGCCATTCGCACCATTAAACCTCCATAATGGCCATAATCTGCAGGCCACCAATCTTGAGAATCTGTCATCAAAGCTACTATATCAGCTTTAAGTTCTTCATAATTAACACTATTAAATGCCTTCGCGTAATCAAAATCATCACCCATAGGATTCGACTTTGATCCATTTTGACGAAGAATATTTAATTTTAATTCATTTGGCCACCAATCTCTATTCGATGTACCCGCGCCCGCGCTTTCTTTTTGAGGTCCACCCATAAATGGGCATTTACTGATGTCTCCTCCGTTTTGTGAATTATCCATAATATCTATTGAGTTTTAAAGTATGTGTTACCAAATTTAATGAATTGCATTTCTATTACATATAGATTAATTATATATTTAAATGAATTCACAATAAATAAAATCTATGATATATAAACCACAACAAAACTTGTGTAACCAAATGATTACATTTATATTTGTAACCAATCAGTTACACTTTAATAATGAGAAGAGATGTTTTTCAAGCTATTGCAGATCCCGTTAGAAGAGATATCATCTCTTTACTAGCAGAACAAACACTATCTATTAATTCGATAGCAGAAAAATTTGATATTAGCCGACCGGCTATCTCCAAACATATAAAGATCCTCGAAGAATGTGGTATCATATCAATAAATAAAAAAGGTAGAGAAAGATACTGCCTGATTCAGCCTAAAAACCTTGTTCCTGCATTCCTATGGATAGATCAATACAAAAATTTGTGGGAAGAAAAATTAGACTCTTTCGAAGAATATTTAAATAAACTACAATCTAAAACCTAAACAATGAATGATTTAAACAAACGCACATTATCATTAAGTAGAACCTTTAATGCACCAATAGAATTAGTTTGGCAAGCTTGGACACAACCTGAACATATAGCTCAATGGTGGGGACCAAAAGGAATGAAAACTAAAGTTATCTCTCATGATTTTAGTGTTGGAGGAACATGGAAATATTCAATGTTAATGCCCGATGGTAATGAATTTATCTCAGAAGGTGTCTACACCGAAATCATAGAGCACAAAAAAATATCGTCATCTGCTAATTTTAAACCAATGACAGAAGGAGTAGAAATACAAGCGCTATTTGAAAAGAATGGAGATAAAACTAATTTTACTTTTAATGTAGTCCACCCTACCGAAGAATATTGTCTACAACAAGAAAAAATGGGCTTTATGAACGGTTGGGGATCTGTCTTTGATAGACTTAAAGAATTTGTTGAAACCATATAATATTAATTATCCAACAGTTTTTATTATTTATATTACAGTAGTAATTTAAATGTAAGATATCCTTATTAGCCATTTCTTCTGTATTCTAAAAAACTATACCTTTAACAAAAATTGCTAAACCTAAGATATAACAACAGGTATTAAAGTGTATGGAAAAAGAAAACTATTCGGAAATATCTTCAAGTGACAATAAAAAATATGACACCATAATTATTGGATCTGGTGCTGGTGGACTTTCTTCTGCAATTTGCCTAGCTCGTTCTGGTCAAAAAGTTTTAGTACTAGAACAACACGATGTTCCTGGAGGATGGTGTCATAGCTTTTATCTTAAAGGATATCGTTATACTCCCGGAGTTCATTATGTAGGTCTACTAAATAAAGGAGAATCGACCAGTACACTTTATGAAGGCTTAGGAATTGCAAATGATATTTCTTTTTTTAGAATGAATCCTGATGCTTATGAACATTGCTGGATTGGTGATAAGCGAATTGATATGCCTGCAGGATACGAGAATATCAAAAAAACACTAAGTGAAAAATTTCCTGAAGAAGAAAAAGGAATCTCTAGTTATTTAAAACTAGTTAGTGATGTTTGTTATGAATTACAATTAATTCCCAAAGTAAAAGGTTTCTGGGCGCATCTAACCATACCATTCCGAACTAAAAACATGGGGAAGTACAGTGTATTTAGTTTACGAAAAGTGATTAAAAAACATATTAAAAGCCCATTACTTAGAGCTGTCTTAAACATACAAATTGGTGATCACGGATTACCACCAGGACAAGCAAGTTTTCCATTACATGCAGCGGTTATGGGACATTATTCTAGTGGTGGTTATTACCCAATTGGTGGTGGCGGTGCTTTGGTAAAAGCAATGACAAAAGCACTAAAAAAACATCAAGGAGAAATCAGAACTAGTCAAAAAGTAAAACAAATCTTATTAGAGGGTAACAAGAAAAAGAAAGCGATTGGAGTACAATTAGAAAATGGAGAACAAATTTTTGCAAAAAGAATTATTTCTAATGCCGATCCAGGAAAAACATTTATTGATTTAATAGGGAGAGAGCATATTAGTAAAAAGCTTAATAAACGTTTAAATAAAACGAAATACTCTTGTACTTCATTAATGTTATTTCTAACAGTTGATATGGATATGCGCAAAGCAGGTTTAGACTCTGGGAATATTTGGATGATGGCTCACGAGGATCTTGATACTATATTTGAAGAAACTCAAAAAATTAATATTTTAGAAGGTGATACGTTTCCTGGAATGTTTATTAGTTGCACTACACTTAAAGATCCTATAAGTTTTGATGGTAGGTACCATACTATAGAAGCCATTACTTATATTAACCACGAATCCTTTAATCAATTTAAGAATGAAGATAGTAGACGTTCTGAAGCCTATTTAGATTTTAAAGATCAATTAATGTCTAAGATGATTAAAACTCTAGAGACAGTTATTCCTGGAATAAAAAGTAACATTGTACAAAAGGAATTGGGAACACCGATTACCAATGAATATTATATTAATTCTACCAATGGCTGTGTTTATGGAACAGAAAAAAGTTTTTGGCAGATAGGACCTTTTGCTTATAAAGCAAAAAGCGAAATAGAGAATCTCTATTTATGTGGAGCCAGTGTTTTATCTCATGGTGTTGCTGGAGCTGGCTATTCTGGTGTGGAAACTGCCGCAAAAATTCTAAAATGCAGACAAGAAGACCTTATACAGCCTGATGATTCGCAAGAAATTAAAATTTATGAGGCTGAAGATGATTCTGAATATCCTGATTGGATGAGGAAAAAGATTAAAGTTAAAAGGGATCGTCTAGCAGCTGGAGTGGATGGGTTTCCTGAAACTTTATCTTAAAAAAAAATATTTCAAATTAAATATAAAATTCTTTTAATAAAAAAACGGATCAATTTGATCCGTTTTTTTATTCTTTTATACTTTTGAACTATCCTTTTAGCCAAGAATTTCGTAATTCTAATTGTGCTTTTGTTGGATTTTCGGTATCACTTAAAGCTTTACCTTTAGTATAGGATTTAGTAAGATTTGTTTTTATTATAATTTCTTTTCCTTCTCTATCCAATTTTACCTCTACCTCATCACCTACTTTCCATTGTAGCGTTCCTTGTAAGACAGAATTTGCATTTAACAAAGTTAATTCTGTTCCATTGATCTCCTTTATTACATCAAATGGCTGTACTCCATTATCCGCCCAGAAACTATTTTCAGTAACTTCTTCTGTAAAAAATATAGTTTTCTTATCCTGATCTCCTCCAACTATTATAGAACTACCGTTTCTTACATAATCTGTTTCAATATTTTTTTCACCCACTGAAAGACCTACTTTCTTGAAAAAATCGTTATAATTAATAGGAGTATCTCCAACCACATGTTTGTTTAAGAACTCTCCAATAGATGGATAGGTCATTTCAACAATTTCTTCAATTATTTTATCATCTTCAAAAGGTTTATTCTTACCATATTTTAGGGATAGTTCCTTCATTAGAGATAAAATACCTCGATTTCCTTTACTTTCTTCTCGTATAAGTATATCAACACACATACCTATCAAAGCTCCTTTTTCATAAACATTTGCATAATTTTTAGCATAAGGTTCGTTTAAAATGTTTTCACTCATTACAGTAAAACTCATCGCATCATCATATAAGTTAGCCGATTCAATTTTACCCATCATCTTAGTATAAAACTCTTCTTCTCCAACTAAATCTTGGTTTATCTGAAAAACACTAGCAAAATACTCTGTAACTCCTTCATACATCCATAAATGTTTAGAAAAAGTAGGATCGTTATAATCGAAATAGTGTACATCTTCTGAGTGAACACTTAAAGGTGTTACGATGTGAAAAAACTCATGAGATACTACATCTATCATTGCAGATGCCAATGCATCCTCTGGTATAGCTTCTGGCAATACGACTACAGTAGATGTGTGATGCTCCAATGCTCCGAAACCGGTAGGAGCAGTCTGCGACTGAGGCGCCAGATATAAATAAATATCATATCTTGGAGTACTATCAATATCTCCCAAATACTTTTTCTGGGCCTTCATCATTTTAAAAACAGTTTCTTTAATTCCAGCTGCAGTGTATGTTTTGTTTGGAGAATATACGCTTAAAACGATTTTAATTCCTCCTACTTCAAACTCTTCTACATCTAATTTACCGTACATCATAGGGTTGTCGGTAATATCAAAATATCTTGCAGCAAAATATTTATCAACTGTAACCGTACCATCCTCGCTTTTTTCAGAACCAACATTTTGTAAAGCAGAAGTTCGTTGCATTGTAGTAGGAGCTCTTACTTCTAATGCATATTGGTTATTTTTTAAAACATCAAAATACCCTATAAATCCGTGTAAGTTTAATACAAAATTATCTTCTTCAATATTAGTGCCAGAAGGAGAAAAAGGTGTCCCTACTCCAGTATTCTCGATATCATAAGTATCATTAACTTCATACACAATCTTATCCAATTGTTTCGCATTTGCGATCAGCCAAGTATTAGTATCAACCTTTTCCGTTTTCAGTTCAGCTCCATTATAATCTAATGCTCTAAAACCATCTACAAACTTTCCGAAATCACTAACTGCATATGTTCCTTGGACAACCTTTGGAAGATAATATTTAACAGTATCTTGTATAAACCTTCCGGGATTAATAACCACAGGAACTTTATCATCTGTAACCTGAGTTAAATCAACCTCTGTACTTATTGGAACTTTAGAAGCAATCCCATTTTTTTGATTAACTGATCCACATCCAATTAGCATGACGCTAATGGTCAATGACAATAATACTTTTTTCATTTATTCAATTGTTTATAATGCTAGACGCAAAAAATTAGTGAGCGTTACAACTTTGGTCATGCAAAATATATAAATTGTATAGACTTTAACCTATTTTTGGGCATTATTTACTTATACCTATCACTTTGGATATTAATATTGATACAACCAGAATACGACTTTCTGAAGATCTTAGATCATTTAACCTATCAAAACCTACCATAATATTTTTACACGATTCCTTAGGGTGTATAGAACTTTGGAGAGATTTTCCAAACAAAATAAAAAAGTCTACAAACTTTAATGTACTTTCTTATGATCGTCAGGGGTATGGAAAATCAGAAAGGTTTTCAGAAACTAAAAGAAGCAAAGATTATCTTAAAAAGGAAGCTGAAATATTAGCACGATTAATTGATACCCTAGAGTTAAAAAAAGTTATCCTTTTTGGTCATAGTGATGGAGGCACTATTGCATTACTTACGGCTTCTTTATATCCTGAAAAAGTAACTGGTATAATTACCGAAGGAGCACATGTATTTGTAGAAAAAGAAACTTTACAAGGAATTCGCAAAGCCAAAATTGCCTATAAAACAACCAATCTAAAAGATAAGCTGACTAAATATCACCAGAATAATACAGAGGATGTATTTAGAATGTGGACGGAAACTTGGTTATCTCCCTCTTTTCTAGATTGGAATATTGAAAACTATCTTTCAAACATACAGTGTCCATCTTTAATTATTCAAGGAGAAAATGATGAGTACGGAACTTTAGAACAAGTCTACAGTATTGTTCGAAAAACTACTGGAAAATCTAAGTCCTTAATCATCCCTAATATTGGGCACACTCCGCACAAAGAAAATTCTGAAGTAGTAATAGACAAAACGACAAACTTTGTCCTAAATTTATAAATTCGTGGCAATACCCTACTCCTAAAACACCTGAAATCTAATATTTCAGTAATTAAATCTCTATTTTTGAGTTGTCATATCTTATAAAACTCAAAAAATATATTATGAACTTCATCAAATCATTTTTTATTATACTGTTTTTGGGCTCAGTATTAAATGCCCAAGAAAATTTAGAATATCAAAAACCCGTAAAGGAAATCCTAGATTTGGTAGATGTCCCACTCGCACCATCTATACGTATTGATCAGAAAGGAGAACATATGATTTTTCTATATCGAGATGGATATAAAACTATCGCAGAATTATCAGAAAAAGAAATGCGTTTGGCGGGATTAAGAATTAATCCAAAAACAAATATTTCTAGCCGTACTAGTTACTATAATAATATTAAAATAAAGAAAATAGATGGAGAGCCTGTACAAGTGACTGGATTGCCAACTAAGCCTAGAATATCTAATATATCTTGGTCCCCTAATCAAACCAAAGCCGCATTTACAAATACAAGTGGCAATGGCGTTGAATTATGGATTTTAGATATAAAAAATAATAAAGCTAATAAGATAACAGATGCCACATTAAATGCTAATATTGGTTCTCCGTTTAGATGGTTTAAGGACGATTCTTCTTTATTAGTAAAGTTTCTACCTAATAAAAAGAAAGATCTAATTAACGTAGATGAAGCAATTCCTTCCGGACCTACCATTTCTATTAGTGAAGGAACAAAAGCACAAAATAGAACATATCAGGATCTTTTAAAAAATCCAAATGATGAGTATAATTTTGAGCAATTAGCAACTTCAGAAATATTTAAAGTAAATCTTGATGGTACTAAAAAATCTTGGTCTAAGACAGGAATGATTCGTAATTATTCTTTTTCTCCTGATGGAAACTATGTAATGGTCACTGAAATAAAGAAACCTTTTTCGTATTTAGTTCCTTATTACCGTTTTCCTCAAGAAACTACTATTTATAAAAGTACTGGTGAAGTTTTTAAAACTGTTAATAAAGTTCCTATTGATGAAGTACGCCCTAAAGGTTTTATGGCAACTAGAACTGGAAAAAGATCTATTAGTTGGAGAACAGATAAACCATCTACTCTAATTTGGGCAGAAGCCTTAGATAAAGGTGACCCAAATGTAGAAGTTGAATATAGAGATGAAGTTTTTGAACAAGATGCTCCTTTCGAAAACACACCTAAATCAATACTAAAAACGATCAATAGATATAGTGGAATACAGTGGAGTTCTGACAAAAGCATAGCTTTTGCTTATGATTATTGGTGGAATACTAGAAATACGAAAACTTATGTTTTTAATCCAAATAAGTCTTCTGAAAAACCAGAAATAATACACGATAGAAATTACCAAGACAGATATAATGATCCTGGAAACTTCGTAACTGCTAGAAATGAATTTGGACGTTCTGTAGTAGACATTAATAAAGGAAATGTATACTTAATGGGAGATGGTTATACTAAAGAAGGGCAATTTCCTTTTGTTGATCAATTTAGTATAAAAGGTAACACTACTAAGAGGGTATATACTTCCTCATATACTGACAAAGTAGAAAACATCTATTTTGCAACTAATATAGAAAAAGGAGAATTTCTTGTAGGAATTGAATCCCCAAGTGAATATCCTAACTATTATATAAGAAATATAAACGCTAAGGACCAAGTAAAACAAATTACTAATTTTGCTAATCCTTTTGCGGCGCTACAAGGTGTGCATAAAGAAGTTATCAAATATAAAAGAGATGATGGATTAGAATTATCGGGTACCTTGTACTTACCTATTGGATATGATAAAACAAAAAAGGAAAAAATGCCAATGATTTTATGGGCATATCCTGAAGAATTTAAAGACAAAAAAAGTGCTTCACAATCAACTTCTAACCCCAACGAATTTACTTATCCTTGGTGGGGCTCTATGGTGTATTGGGTTACCAGAGGTTATGTTGTTTTAGATGACGCTTCGTTCCCTATTGTAGGAGAAGGTGATGAAGAACCTAATGATTCTTTTAGAAAACAATTAGTCGCTAATGCAAAAGCGGCAATTGATGCAGTAGATAACTTAGGGCTTATTGATCGAAATCGCGTGGCTGTAGGTGGACATTCATATGGAGCTTTTATGACAGCTAACCTATTATCACATTCTAACCTTTTTGCTGCTGGTATTGCTAGAAGCGGTGCGTATAATAGAACACTAACACCTTTTGGATTTCAAAGTGAAGAAAGAAGTTATTGGGAAGCTCCCGAAGTTTATAATACAATGTCGCCGTTTATGCACGCTGATAAGATGAAGACTCCTCTTCTTCTTATACACGGAAAAGCGGATAATAACTCTGGAACGTATCCATTACAAAGTGAGCGCTATTTTAATGCTCTAAAAGGATTAGGAGCTACTGCAAGACTTATAATGTTACCTAAAGAAAGTCATGGATACAGAGCGAAGGAATCCATCTTACATCTTTTATGGGAACAAGATCAATGGCTTGAAAAATATGTAAAAAATAAAAAAATAGAAATTCCAGAAGGAACCAACTAATTATTTATAATGCTGTCAGAGAAATTTCTTTTTTCTGGCAGCATTTACCTTTAAAGACTAAGGGATTAGATTTTTAGAAATGATATCTCTAAGATCATTTTTATTTAATGGCTTATTGATGATATCATTCATTCCTATTGCCAAACACTCTTCTTGTACTTCTCCCAACTCTGCAGCTGTTAGCGCAATTATAGGTGTTGTTTGATCAAACTCTCTAATTCTTTTGGTTGCTTCACTACCATTAAGATATGGCATATTAAGATCCATTAAAATGAGGTCAAAATCCTCCTTTTTAACCATTTGTATAGCATTAAATCCATTCTCTACTATAACACAATCGTATCCTATTAGACTTAATAAGTTCTTAGTAACTATTTGATTAATCTTATTATCCTCTGCTACTAAAATTCTTCGGTATACATTAGTAGCTCCTTTGTTTCGATCACTAGGAGATTGATCCTCTCCATCTTCTAAAATCTCTAGCTGTAAATCAAAATGGAATTTTGTACCTCTACCCTCATTACTTTCTAGATAGACATTACTGTCCATCATTTGTAATAAGTTTTTTACAATAGAAAGTCCTAAACCAGTTCCTTCTAAATTATTTGATTCTCTATCTACTTGAGAAAATTTCTCAAACACAAAGTCCTTTTTATCTTCTGGGATTCCAACACCACTATCCTCTACTTCGTATCTAATCTGTATTGTGTTATTTTCTTTACTTAATATTTTAATTCTAAGCCATATTTTTCCATTCTCCGTAAATTTTGATGCATTTCCTATAAGATTAATCAAAATTTCTGATAACCTAAGCGAATCAACATTAAGCGAACTTGGCAAATCATTCGGCACCTCTAAAATAAGTTGGTTATCTTTACTTTTAGCTTGATACTCAAATGAATTGAGCAAGTTTTGAGAAAGTTTAAATAAATTTGTTGGAGTTTTTGCTAATCTTACCTTATTAGATTCTATTTTACTAATTTGCAACACATTGTTTATCAGGTTTAAAAGATAGTCTCCTGAAAACTTTAATGAACCTAATAGTTGTTGATGTTTTTCCAATACATCTTCATCTTCAAGCAATAAGGAGGTAATTCCTACTACCCCATAAAGTGGTGTTCTTAGTTCATGACTTACTGTAGATATAAACTGAGATTTAACCTGAGTAAGCTTTTCCGCCTCGGCTTTTGCCTCTACAAGCTCTACATTTTTATCTTTTAATACGTCATTTAATTTTTTCTTTGATCTATAACCTATATACAGAAAGAACGCAGTTGCGAATAAAAATATCAATCCCGCAACGGAAATGATATTAATAGTTCTATTGTTTTTAGCCATTTTGGCTTGGTATTCTCTTTCCGTTTTTGCTATTTCTAATTCACGCTCATACTCATCAACACTAAAACTAACTCTTGCGACTTCTATTTGCTTCAAGGTTTCCTTATTATAAACCTTATCTTTATACTCTTGATAACGTTTAATATCTTTATAAGCTTCTCCTAATTTACTCTGCTTTTCATACATTTCTGCTCTAGCTTCATAAATATAAGATAGCTCTAATAACATATTATGTCTTTCAGCTATTCGGAGGGATTCTTGGAAAAACTCTTCAGCTTCTTCCAGATTATCTTGACCTAGCGCTAATTTTCCTTTTAGATAATACACCTCGCAATATCCTTCTACATCTTTATTTTCTACAACTAATTTTTGGGCTTCTTCTAAATAAGGAATTGCTTTATCATATTCTTTTGCATCCACATAGGTCCAAGCTAAATTAATTATAGGAGTCATATACTCTTCAGAATTATTGAGAAGTTTCCCTAATTCTGTAGCATTATTATAATAAATCAATGAGTTTTCTAATTCTTTATAACCATCAGAATACACATTTCCTAAACCATTATTATTCCATAAAATCAATAATGAATCATTTGCTTTTTCAGCATACTTTAGTGACTTTCTGTAATATTGTTCCGCATTCTTATAATCAACTAATATTTGATAATTATATGCCATTAAATAATATGCTTCCGCTTTATAATGATCATCATCTAATTCATGAGCATAATTAACGGCTTTAATAGCATATTCTAATGATTCTTTAACCTTGTACTCGAATGTTAAATTATTCGATGTTTCAATTAAATATTGTAAACTATCATTAACAGGGAACCTGGATTCTTGCTGACCATAAATCAGAAGTGGAATAGAGAATATTAGATATACAAATAATAATTTTTTCCTCAAAATATGCAGTTTTGATTAACTAGCAGAGATACTAAATTAAGCTATAATTTACCAACAAAAGTGATTAATATCCTATGTTAATTTACTAAAAAAAGTACAATATGTACTGATTTATTGTTTCAATATTAAAATAAACAAATAAATGACCGATGGTTTTCACTTTTTTCTTGTAGTAATATAAATCCCAAAAATTACAATCCCTGCTCCTATTATTTGAAGTACAGATAAACTTTCTTCTAAAATAAAAAATGCTAATAATATTGTTGATACAGGCCCCAAACTACCTATAATTGCAACATTAGAAGCTCCTAAACGGGCGATTGCCCAAGAAATAAGATATGATGGAATTATTGTAGAAAAAAAAGCCATTAAAACACTAAGCACATATACCTCCAAAGAATAGCTTAAAATATCACTTCTATCAAAAATTAGATATTGAGAAATAATACATAAAGAAGATATAATCATGGCATAAGAGGTAAAAACAACTACTCCAAACTTTGGAATTAACCAGCCACTACCCACCAAATAAATAGCATACGTAAGTGCACTTAAAAAAATTAGAGATACTCCCGAAAGAAGGTTCGGAGTATCTAACTGAAGTTCTTGCCAAAATGTAATTAATACTCCTATATATGTAATTAGTATAGCAACTAATTGTTGTTTCGTTATTTTATGTTTTAGAAATATTCTAGAAATTACTAGCACTAAAGTTGGATATACAAATAAAATTATCCGTTCTAACCCTGCTTTAATATATTGTAATCCAAGAAAATCAAAATAACTAGCTAAATAATATCCAATAAAACCAAAAAACACAATCCACAAATAATCTTTCTTTTTGATCTTTTCTAGAGAAGAGGGTTTATTAAACTGTGCTATAATTATATAAACCGGAAGAGAGAATGACATCCTAAACAACAACAAATGTTCCGAAGTCACCTGATATTTATAAGCCATTTTTACCATGACTGCTTTTGCAGAAAATAACACAACACCAATAATAGCTAGTATTATACCTAATGAGATTTGTTTAGATTTTTGCATTCGGTAAAATTAATCACAATATCTCTTGCAGGTATTACACACATCTAGCAAAATTACGATGTCCAACAAAAAACCTCCTGAAAGTTTTCAAGAGGTTTTTCTATAAAAATAGTATCTAAATATTTTATACATTAAATAAGAAGTGCATTACATCTCCATCATTCACAATATATCCTTTCCCTTCTACTCCTAATTTTCCAGCTTCTTTTACTTTAGATTCACTTCCAAAAGAAACATAATCATCATATTTAATAACTTCTGCTCGAATAAATCCTTTCTCAAAATCTGTATGAATAACACCAGCCGCTTGCGGAGCTGTAGCACCAATTGGAATTGTCCAAGCTCTTACTTCTTTTACACCAGCCGTAAAGTATGTTTGTTGATTTAATAATTTATAAGCAGCTCTTATTAATACTGATGACCCTGGTTCTTCTAACCCCATATCCTGAAGAAACATTTGCCTTTCTTCATAATCGTCAAGCTCCGTGATATCCGCTTCTGTTCCGACAGCAAGAATAATTACTTCAGCATTTTCTGTTGATACAGCTTCCTTTACTCGTTTTACGTGATCATTACCATTAACCGCAGCACTTTCGTCTACATTACATACATATAATACTGGTTTATCAGTTATAAACTGTAATGGTTTTACAAACTCTGCGTGGTCATCTTCAGAAACTTCAATAGCTCTAACAGAAGATCCTGCCTCCAAACCATCTTTTAACTTTAATAATATTGCTTCTTCTTTCTGTGCTTCTTTATTACCAGTTTTAGCGGCTCTCTTTATCTTATCTAATTTCTTTTCGAGAGTTTCTAAATCTTTTAATTGTAATTCTATATCTATAGTTTCCTTATCACGAATAGGGTCTATTGAACCATCAACATGAACAATATTGTCATTATCAAAACAACGTAGTACATGGATAATTGCATCAGTTTCTCTTATATTTCCTAAAAACTGATTTCCTAAACCTTCTCCTTTACTAGCTCCTTTTACTAATCCAGCAATATCAACAATTTCTACAGTAGCAGGTATAACACGCTCAGGGTTTACCAGTTCTTCGAGTTTTTCCAATCTTGGATCAGGCACATTAACAACACCTATATTAGGTTCTATTGTACAAAATGGAAAGTTCGCACTTTGCGCTTTCGCATTGGATAAACAATTAAAAAGTGTTGATTTTCCTACGTTTGGTAATCCAACTATTCCTGCTTTCATATTAATATAACATAATAGCAAATATGATATTTGCTTGAATTTTTGAGAGTGCAAAGATAACGGTATTAACGCATAGTATACAAATACTAGTTAAAGAGATTCTATAATTAAAATAAATATTAGTAATCAATGTATATCGTTGAATCCTTCATAATATATAACTATACAAAATGTTCTCCTTACATTTTTGTAATTTTACAATACCAAATAGATAAACCTATGAAAACATTTAACAACATTATTGTAATAATTCTATTCCTTTCTGGCTTTATAACATATGGTCAATCTAAAGAAGAAGAAAATAATAATGAAGAAGAAAAATCGACAGAAACTAAACCTAAAGAGAATTCTTCTGAAGAAGTAGTGACAAAAATTATTAGGATTAAAGGTGCTAATGGAGAAGAAAAAGTAATTAAACAACAACAAGTGATTACCAAAAAGAGTGAGGTTACACTTAATCCAGATGAAGAAGATGACGAAACTAATAGAACGGCAGTTTATAAACCTCAAAAAGTTTCTGTGAAAAATGCTGGAACTACCTCTAATGAGAGAATATATAGTAGTGTTCCTGATGGCACTGGTTATATATTAACACTTATTGACGAGCAAGGAGAAAAAATATCCAAAGCGAAACTACTTTCTAATGGATATTATATAATAAACAGTGGTATTAAAGATAATTGTTTAGGACATTTTGATGAGGCAAAAAATCTAGTTCTAGAAACCTATGATACCGTTAAGGATTCTGTTATTACCCTCACCTATAAATTAAAATAGTGTTGTTTTTTTCTTGATTTAGGTTAAAAAGATAATTGTTTATACGATTTCAAAAAAAAGCTAAAATTCTAACAGAAAACTAATATATGCTCTTGACTATATTTAAAATAAAAGAACCGCTTAACTAAATTAAGCGGCTCTTTAAAACTATCAAATCAATTTATATTAATTGTCAGGAGATACCTGTAAATCTCTAATCAATACCTGACCGTATACATTAGAATTCTCATGGCTACTACTAGTTGATTGTAAATAACAACCTGCTTTAAAGTAGTTCTCATTAGCATTACCTATATCTACAGACTCAAACAATTCTGCTATTCTATTACCACTATTATTTAAGTTATACAGTCTCACAACTCCATTACTCATAGTTAACTCAAAATAGTATTCAGTATCCATTTGCATATTAAAATTAATGGTTCTTCCACTTCCTTCTATCTCTTCAGTAACATACCCTAATATTCTTAAATCAACAGATCCTGAGTTTTGTCCACTACTTCCTTGCACCTGAACTCTAATAACATCATCGTAAGAATCATCTCTCTCATGGATTTGACCAAATGCTAATTTACCAGAAGGTGGTAAATCTTCAATCTTAAATCTCCATTTCATAGAGTGTTCCGTATTAGTATTACCATTCCAATACCCATCTCCACCATTAATTATTTCTCTTAACTCAGATCTAGGGTTACTAGATCCTCCTGATGTAGGATTTCCTGGGTAACATCTAAAGGCAGCAAACCCATCCTTTTCGAAAAAGAAATGACTTTCATTTTTACTTGCATTATCAGCATAGTTTAACCCATTATCATTACTCCCAACACTTAGATTTCCACTAAAACCATTTAATTTCCAACCACTACCAATAATACTAGATGCAGTTCCACCTGTTGGTGGTGGAGGTGGATTAATAGTACCTCCTACTTCGGTAAAAAACCATTTTTGACTATCCCATCCGCTATAAGCCCATTGATCTGCATTACTTCCATTAGATGTCCCTCCTACTCGTAAACTTTTTCCACTATCTCTATTTTTTAATCTAAAATATCCATTCCCCACAGAAAGTATTTGCCACTGTTGATGTGTTGTTCCTTGATAAGCCCATTGCTGAACATTAGCTCCGTTAGAATTATTGCCTCCAGAAACCTCTAATGATTTACCACTATCTACCCCTTTTAAACGTACGTAACCATTACCAACAGAAAGTATTTGCCACTGTCTATGGGTAGCACTGGTGTTAGCATCTGTTCCCCATACTTGAAGATTTGCACCATTATTGTTACTTCCAGCTGCAATATCTAATGTACGGCCACTTTTTAAGTTTTTAATAGTGTAGATTTTTCCAACAACAGGTGTAGCCTTTGCTTCGAGAGTTTGATCATTAATAATAGAATCCTCAGAATCAATAAATTCTTCATTTTCACAAGAAATTCCAACCAATACTAAAGTAAAGGCCAAGAAAATTTTAGTAAAAAAATGCAAACCAGATGCACTTTTTTTTCTACGAAAAGTTTTCATAATTGTTTGTTTTGAATTATTCATAATATTTGTGTTAAATATTTGGTGTACCAATAATAAAATTGGTCAACCAATTTAGTTATCACAATAGTAAGAATTTAATTACATAACTCAAACGTTTTCGTAAAATATTTATAATTTATTATCAATATTGTTAATATTTTAACCTAAATAAGATTGAATTCACATCTTTTAAAACCAAATATTAACATAAATGTTTTTAAACCAATTCGATAAGCCATGGAAAATTACGAATGAACTATATGATTATAACAGCATCATATATATAAAAAAGACCGCCTAATTATTAAGCGGTCCTATACACTTTATTTTAAAACAAATTAATTATCTGGAGATACCTCTAAATCTTTAATCAATACCTGACCATAAACATCAGAGCTTTCATGACTACTACTTGTTGATTGTAAATAACAACCAGCTTTAAAGTAATTTTCATTAGCATTACCTATATCTATAGATTGAAACAGCTCCTCTATTCTATTACCATTATTATCAAGATTATATAAAGTAACAACACCATTACTCATGGTTAGTTCAAAAAAGTACTCTGTATCTAATTGCATATCAAAATCAATTGTTCTTCCCTCACGATCTTCAACCTTCTCAGTTACGTACCCTAATATTCTTAAATCTACTTTTCCAGAGCTTTGTCCACCATCTCCTTGCACCTGAACTCTGATTACATCATCATAAAAATCATCTCTCTCATGAATTTGACCAAAAGCCAACTTCCCAGAAGGTGGTAAATTTTCTACTTTAAATCTCCATTTCATAGAGTGTTCTGTATTGGTATTACCATTCCAATACCCGTCTCCTCCATTAATAACCTCTCTCAATTCGGATCTAGAGTTACTTGATCCTCCAGATGTAGGATTCCCTGGGTAACATTTAAATGCTGCAAATCCATCCTTTTCGAAAAAGAAATGACTTTCATCTTTACTTGCATTATCTGCATAATCTAATCCGTTATCATTACTACCAATATTCAAAGAGCCTGTAAATCCATTTAACTTCCATCCAGGACCTATAATATTTGCTGCACTTCCTCCCGGTGGCGGAGGTGGACCTTGTGGTGTTGCATTAACAACTCTACTAGCGGAAACATTGCCCGAATTATCCACTGTCACTGCATTAAATGAATAAGAAGTACCATTAACCAAATCATTAATAGTCACACTTTCTCCAAAAGAAGTTACCTCTCCTCCATCATATGTAATTCGCACATTATTAAAATCAGAATCTCCAGGATTATTCCAATTTAAAGCAACAGAACCATTTCCAGGTATTGCACTTAATCCTGAAACTGGTCCTGGAGGTGTTGTATCACTATTATCGTCCTCGTTACCATAAATTTCGGTTTCTACAATACTATTCCAACTGTTTTTAGAATTACCAAAACTAGATATTCTTACAAACCTTGCCTCCACATCGTCAAAATCAAAAATTTCTAATCCTTCTGTCGTTCCGCTACTTCCACTAGTTTTTGCATCAAATACTGTGCTTAATGAAGAAGTAGAGTTACCAACTCTAATTTTAAAATAAGCTTCTCTTTCATCACCTTTAAACCAAGCAATTTTTAAACTTGACACAGTTTTTACCGTACCTAGATCATATGTAATATACTTACCTGTATAGCCATTAGATGACCACCGTGATTCTGTGTTTTCAATTTCACCATCTACTGTATTTTCAGGCCCATATCCAGTTTGATTTCCATTCGCAGAAACACTAATTGGTATTATCTGACCTGGAGCAGTTGGTCCTTCTATCAAAGTACTATTAAGACTGAAGTCATCAAATCTAACATCTCCACTATTTCTGGTTCCTAGTATAGTTACTAAAGAAGCATTACCACTATTAAAGGTGATAGTAATCTCTTCAAAATCATTTGTATCAAAATCATTTGACTGTCCTGCTACAGAAAGTTCTCCATTTCCTTTTACCCAAGCTTTCAGAACATAATCCGTATTTCTACTAACATCAACCGTTTGCTCTATTTTACCAGAAGAATTAGATACTTTACCTGATTTAGACCCCGAATTTTCATCGCTTGAGATCGCATAATAGTCTGGATCTCCCCAATTAACTTCTCCAAGTTCAAATCCAGGGTTTTGAATTGGTATAGAAATCCTAACTTCTGAATCTCCTTTTATAGTTTCTAATAGTTCATCACTAATCTCTTCATTTGTACAGCTTGTCACTGAAATGAATAGTATTAAAATAAAAGCTGAAATAGAAAACAAAAGGGGAGTTTCTTTTCTAATAATTAATGTTTTTTTCATTGTTAATGATTGTTTTTAATGCTTACGCTTGTTAAAAGTTATAGGTTAAATTTAAAATGGTAGACCAATTAAAAAATTGGTCGACCAATTTTTGTGCAATGATAATAATTTACACCAAACGCACAAACGCTTTTATAAATTAAACGGGGAAAAAACACCTAATTATTAAAAGATTAACAAACTCATACATACTTTGTTAAATTTAACAAAATGATCAAGAAGCTATTTTAATAAATTGTAAATGAGGTGTTTAAATTTAAAATCCAATTAAATTTTTCCAGAGTGAATTTAACAAGTACTTAATTAAAGTTTTAACCGTACAACCTAAACGAGTACTAAAAAATAGAATTCGTAGCCAATTAAATAGTATTCGTTTACATCTTATGGTAATCAACTTTGTTCTAATTCTATAATGTTCTGCAGTAGATACCACTTTAAAAAAATCTTTAAAATAGAATATTATCAATAAAACTAGATACCAAAACTCAACTTATAATAAATACGATGGCTAGGCATAAAATCTAGATTAATTGAATATCTTTAATTGCTAAACCAATAAATATATTCACATGAAAAAACTCGCACTCATTTTATTCAGCTTATTTACAAGCTTAACTTTTAGTCAACAAATTATTACAGGAACAGTAACTGATACATCAGGATCCCCTATTCCATTTGTTAATATCACTGAAAAAGGTTCGGATAAAGGAACTATAACTGATGACGATGGAAAATATACCATAGCAGTAAATGAAAATGCAATTTTAGTATTTAGTTTTGTCGGTTTTCAAACTCAGGAAATTACTGTAGGCACAACCGATAAAATAGATATTACCTTATTAGAGGGTGAAGCCCTTAATACTATTATCGTTGTAGGTTCTAGAAGCCCGAAACGCACAGCAACGGATACTCCTGTGGCTGTTGATATTATTGATATGCAAGATATTGTAACTAAAAGTGGTAAAATAGAAATTAATGAACTATTACAATACTCTGCTCCTTCTTTTAATGCGAATAAGCAATCTGGTTCTGACGGTGCAGATCACATTGATCCTGCTAGTTTAAGAGGTCTAGGTCCAGATCAAACTTTAGTCTTAATCAATGGAAAAAGAAGACATAGCTCTTCTTTAATCAACATTTTTGGAACTAGAGGTCGTGGAAATTCTGGAACGGACCTTAATACAATTCCTGCTACCTCAATAAAACGAATTGAAATTTTACGTGATGGCGCCGCGGCGCAATATGGTTCTGATGCAATTGCAGGTGTTATAAACATTGTACTAAAGGATAATATTGATAAACTAAGTGGTAGTATTAGTTACGGAGCTTATAACACAAATGCTAAAGGAGATTTTCCTAATGGTACGCCAAATACAGACGGGAATCGTTTGGACACTGAGAATGATGGGAATAGAATCGCCGATGATAAAAGTTTTGATGGTGGTTCTGTTAAAGTAACTGCTAATTACGGTGTTGGTATTGGAGAAAAAGGATACGTCAATTTTACCACAGAATATTTAAGTAAAAATAAAACGCTTAGACCTGGATTTGATTTTAGAAGAGGATTTGGAGAAGCTGCCATTGATGGTTTTAATCTTTTTGTAAATGCTAATGTTCCCCTTTCAGAAAAAACAGAACTATATGCTTTTGGAGGAAGAAACTATCGAGATACAGATGCTTTTGCGTTTACTCGTAATGGAGGCGAACGCGTGGTAACTGAAATTTATCCTAATGGTTTTACTCCAAGAATAACTTCTAACATTATTGATAATTCAATTTCTGCTGGAGTACGAACTGTAACAGACAACGGTTGGAAAATTGATCTAAGTAATACTTGGGGTAAAAACAATTTTCACTATTTCATAGAAGGTACATTAAATGCTTCATTAGAAGAAAATTCGCCTACAGAATTTGATGCAGGAGGGCACAGCTTAAGTCAAAACACTATTAACTTAGACTTTTCTAAGTATTATCCAAAAATGGCTCAAGGTTTAAACCTTGCATTTGGAGCAGAATACAGAACTGAAAACTTCGTCATCTTTGCAGGAGAAGAAGGTTCATATGCTACTTATGACATAAATGGATTAGCAATTACCGATCCGGCAACGCAAACACAACCTATAGATCCTGATAGTGGAGAATTAAGACCAGGAGGCTCACAGGGGTTTCCAGGATATAGTCCTGCTAACGAAGTAGACAGATCCAGATCTAATTTATCTTTATATGCAGACGCAGAATTAGATATTACGGATGTGTTTCTTTTAGCTGGTGCAGCAAGATTCGAAAATTATAGTGATTTTGGAAGCACTATAAATGGAAAATTAGCATTACGAATTAAAGCTTCTGATAATATTAATATTAGAGGTTCTGTAAGTACAGGGTTTAGAGCTCCATCATTAGCACAAATCTATTATAATCTTAGGTTTACTGATTTCCAAGGTGGTATTGCGACAGAAACATTGTTAGCTCCTAACAATAGCCAAGTTACCGCTTCTTTCGGTATTGACAGATTAAAAGAAGAAACTTCTTTAAACGCCTCCCTTGGTTTAACAGCTACACTAGGAGATTTTTCTGCTACAGTAGATGGGTATTACATAGACATAAAAGATCGTATTGTTCTTACTGGAACTTTTGAAGCTACAGAAATTGATAATGTTAATGAAGCTCAATTTTTTGCTAATGGAGTCGATACAGAAACTGTAGGTATGGATCTTGTACTCTCCTGGAAAGGGAATTATGATTTTGGAACATTATCTGCACTATTAGCTGGAAATGTAAACAATATGTATATCACAGCTGTAAATACTAATTTAGATACTGATATTTTCTTTGGAAAAAGAGAACAAGCATTTTTACTGGCCTCTGCTCCAAGAAGTAAATTTGCATTAAACCTTAATTACAATACAGAAAAATTTAATGCTGGTCTTGGTTTGACTCGTTTTAGTGATATCACTCTCGTAGATTTTGTAGACACAGAAGATGAATATGGAGCAAAAATAACCGCTGATCTTACCTTAGGTTATAAGTTATCAGACCAATTAAAACTAACCATTGGAGGTAACAATATCACTAACGAATATCCTGATCAACAAAATGATGGAGAAACCGAAGCTGGTGGATATTGGGATTCCGTACAAATGGGATTTGGTGGAGCTTATTATTATGCTAGATTAGATTTTAGCTTCTAAACAGTTTAAAGTTTATTCTCGATCACAACAAAAGGAGTCGAAAATTATGTGACATCAACGTCATTGTTTTTTGACTCCTTTTTCGTTTCCCCAAATATTTAAACATATTCTTCTTCTATAATCATAGTATTGTAATCAAAATATTCAATACATAAATTTCTTGAAAAGGAATAATCTACGTACCATTAATTTTTATCTGTTTTTATTAACAGATAAAAAAAACCAAAATTAAAAAATAAACCACCCAAAAACTGTCATTTATTCTAAACAAATCTTAAAAAAACAACGTTTTATCATTTTAGCATAATCCAGACAAGTAGAAAGAGAAAATCTCCCTCTAAAAAAAAGGTTTAATAATACGCTCTACCCTTTGTTAATATTGATTTATTACTATCTTTATTTTTAAACCAATTTAATAATTATTTACATGAAAAAACTCACACTCATTTTGTTGGGCTTATTTATTTCTATGACCCATGCTCAAAACACAATCACTGGAACTGTTACAGATAGCCAAGGTTCTCCACTACCTGGTGTCAATATTCTCGAAAAAGGAACCAATAATGGTAGTATTACCGATTTTGAAGGAGCCTATAGTATCGAAGCAGATCCAAATGGAACGCTAGTTTTTAGTTTTGTAGGATTCGAAAGTAAACAAGTTACAATTAATGCTCAATCGATTATTAACGTTACTCTTTCTAGCGGCTCTGAGCTTGATGAAGTTATTTTAGTAGGAACTAGGTCTTTACCAAGAAGTAATACTACTTCTTCGTTACCTGTTGACGTATTGCCAGCAAAAGAATTAGCTTCTACTGGTCAAATTACATTTGATAAAGCACTGCAATACAAAATACCATCATTTAACACTGTACAAACCCCTGTAAATGATGCTACTTCCCTATTGGATCCATATGAAATTCGAAATATGGGACCTAGTAGAACATTAATTCTTATTAACGGAAAACGTAAGAATCTCAGTGCATTACTTTATACACAAACTTCTCCTGGTAGAGGTGAAACAGGCTCTGATATTTCAGCTATTCCTACGGATGCTATTAAAAGAGTAGAAATCTTAAGAGATGGAGCCTCTGCTCAATACGGATCTGATGCGATTGCTGGGGTAATGAATATTATTTTAAAAGATAGTTACAAAGATGGTTCGGCGACCTTACGAACTGGTATTACTTCTGAAGGTGATGGAGAAACAATTGGCATAAGTGTTAATAATGGATCTACTATAGGAGAAGACAAAGGTTTCTTTAATTATACAGTAGATTTTTCTAAAGTTAGTTTAGCAAACCGTCCAGGAACAGTAGATGCACAAGGAGAGGCAACAGATTTTGGAGCGGATATCGCAGATGTACAAGCATTTCTAGATCTTTTCCCAGATGCCGGTAACATTAATGGATCTCCTGAAACGGCAGCTGCAAAATTTTTAGTAAATGGAGGGTACGATATTAGTGAAAACACTCATATATATATGAATGCTGCTTACGTATACAAGAAAGTAAATAGTTTTGCTAACTATAGAACTCCATATTGGCGTACAGAAGCCGATTTTCCTTATTTAGCTGATTTTTTTCCAAATGGTCCTAACGGAGAATATATCGGATATGTTCCTACTTTTGAAGGAGACTTAAATGATTATAACGCTACCATTGGTTTTAAAACCAAAAAAAATGGATGGAATTATGACCTTAGTTACACCACTGGAGGAAACTCTCAGGATTATACCGTAAATAACTCTCACAATCGTAATTCCGTATTATCGCCATCTACTTGGATTGACGCAAATGATAATGGTGTAGTAGACCCGGGAGAACTAACAGAAGGATCAGAATTATATCGTGAAAACAGTCCTATTTCCTTTGATCCTGGAGGTACAAAATTTACACATAGTGTTGGAAACATAGATATAGCAAAACTCATTACCGATGAAATAAGTATTGGTTTTGGAGCTGAATTTAGAACAGAAACTTTTGAAATTATAGAAGGTGATCTTGCTTCTTATGACGGAGGTGGTGCAGATTCTTTTGCTGGTAATAGACCAGAAAACTCTGGAAAATTTAATCGTTATAACTTTGGAGGTTATTTTGATATTTCTGCAGATATTACAGAAGATTTTTTAGTAAATGGTACTATTCGATTAGAAGATTATAGTGATTTTGGTGAAGCTTTTGTATGGAAAATAAGCAGTCGCTATAAATTTTTAGAAGATAAACTGACTGTTAGAGCTTCTTTATCTACAGGATTTAGAGCTCCAACTTTACATCAGATATATACTCAACGAGCTCAATTTTCATTTATTCCTGGTCAAGGTATACAAGTAGGAGGATTAATTAATAACGTTTCTCCTCAGGCACAATTCCTATCAATTCCACAATTAGATGCAGAAAAATCTACAAACTTTACAATAGGTGTTGGTGCTAAGATTAGTAAAGACTTTAATTTCACCTTAGATTATTATAATATTAAAGTAGAAGATAGAATTGTGCTAAGTACAGAAATCGGTGCTACTGCAGCAGGTGATACACCTTTAGATGACGTACTAACAGCTAATAATTTATCAGACGTAAGTTTCTTTGTCAATGCTATTGATACAAGAACATCAGGAATTGATTTGGTAGCCAATTACAGAAACATCGTGCTGGGGCCTGGTAAACTTGGTTTTAGTCTATCTGGTAATTATACAATTCAAAATGAAAGAGATGGAGCTGTAAATAACCCTCAGTTAGTTGCAGATGCAGGACAATCAGTAGTAAATGATACTCAAGAAGCATTATTTTTCACTTCTAGGCCTGAGTTTAAAGCTATTCTGGGTGCCAACTACGATATTGGTAAGTTCGGGTTCTCATTAAACAACACATTATTTGGACCTACAAAATTTAGAAATCAAGGATTACAAGATCTAGAAGGACTGGTAGGGGGAGATGCTGCTGATAGCGATGGAGGGTCTGATCTTGGAGTAGAATTTATGACCAAAGTCGTTACTGACCTCGGAATAAACTACAACGCAACCGATAAAATAACATTGGCGTTAAACATTAACAATGTTCTAGATATATTACCAGAATGGGAGTTTAAAGCGCTTACTCCTACTGGTACTGCCGTTCTTAATGATGCCGATGCTACAAAAACTGCATTTAATCTAATAACATTTAATGGTAGATACTCTCAAATGTCATATGATGGTTATCACTTTAGTCAATTGGGAACTATGATAAATCTATCTTTAAATTATAAATTCTAGAACAAATTTTTAGTTTAAAAATTATAATTCGCTTTATTCTAATTAATTAGAGTAAAGCGAATTTGTTTTTAACACATCGCCTATAGTGTTAATATACTTATCAAATTTAATTAAATCATTATGAGAACCGCCTTCAATAGTTATCATTTTCTTTTTTGAAGTTAAAATACTTCTGAATAATTTTTGACCGGATGCATAGGGAACTACTCCATCATCGGTACCGTGATAAATTGTAATAGGACACTTTACATTTTCTATAAACGTATTAGATGGGAACTTATATTTCAAAATATTCTTTACTGGAAAAATCGGTAACCAATGTGATGTAACATCTTCCATGGAATTAAATGGAGTCTCTAGTATTAATTTAGAAGGATTATTTAAAGAAGAAACTTTGGTTGCAATACCAGTTCCTAAAGATCTCCCATATACGATCACTTGACTCTCTTTGTATTTACTTAAAACATACTCATAAAATAATTGAGCATCGTCATATAACGAACTTTCTTCTGTTATATTCCCTGTACTTTTACCATAACTTCTATAATCCATTACAACAACATCATATTGTTTATTTACGAAAAAGGAAGCTATTTTTCCCCATCTGGATAAGTTCCCTTTATTACCATGAAAGTATAATATAACTCCTTTGGGATCTTTACATTTAAAATGAAGCGCATTTAACTTTTCTCCATCCGTAGTTTCTAAAAAAAACTCTTCAAAAGAATGATTAAATTGATATATAAAATCTATTGGAAGCTTTTCTGGTTGAAAAATAATTTTATGTTGAAGTAAATATAATAGTCCTAATCCCATAAAATATACAATCAATATCCAAATCATTCCTTTTTTAAGCTTGGACATTTACTTTTTTTGAGGAGTGTTTTACACCGATGCTAGTATTAGATAAATTAATTTTTCTCATTTTAGAATTGATAATTTCTCCTAGCATTTTATGATAGGATTCAAAATTATTGAGATTCTTATGACCTCCTCCAATTACGGTATAAAGACGAGTTAATTTAGGTTTTACTTTTGATAACTTTATACTGGATTTAAAAGGAATTAATTTATCGTGAGTCCCGTGAATTATATGAATAGGGCAATTCACATACTTTAACCATTTATAAGTGGGTATTGGATACCTCATTATTAAGGAAACTGGCATAAACGGAATAAACTTAGCCGCTACCTTACTCAAACTATAATATGGCGCATCCAGTATTAACATTTTAGGATTGTTTATTGATGCTAATTTAGTAGCAAAACCAGATCCCATGGATCGTCCATAGAGTATTATATACTTTTCGTCTACTTTTTCTTTTAATGTATTATAAACGAACTGAAGGTCACGTTTTATCGCTTTAAAAGAACGCCTTCCTGTACTTTTACCAAATCCACGGTAATCTAACATACATACATCATATCCGTGTCTTGTAAAATCAACAGCAAACTTACCCCAACCCTTTATACTTTTAGAATTTCCTTTAAGATAGAGCACCACACCCTTAGGGTTTTCTACCTTAAAATGAAGTCCATTTATAATAGCGCCATCTCTAGTTTCTAGATTATACTCTTCTACAACTTGGTTGTTATAATAAAATTCAAAATCTTTATCTAATTTCTCTGGTTTGAAAATAAAATATTCTTGCAAATAGTATAAAGCAACGCTAGCAATAATATAAAATGCAAGAATAATAATTGCTATGTATCCCCAATTTGGCATATTAGTATTCTTTAAAAAATGCTTGTAAGTAACTAATTTACAAAAAATTAAAATGAATTGCATAAAAAAATCCTGCCGAAGCAGGATCCTAATATTTTATTCTTAATTGACTTATCTTTTATCGTCGAGCATCATATATCCTAAAACGAACACCTACTCTTGCATAAATATCGAAAAACTTACTATCAATATCAACTAAATTATCTGTGAAATCATTCATTGCACCTGCTTCAAAAAAGATATCAAACATCTCTCCTATCATTTGCGAAAAACCTACTCCATAAACTCCACCAATTACTAGTTGCTCATACTGATCGGATTCCAAATCAATATCTCCTAATTCTACATTAGTGTTTATTCTAAAAGAAGGACCTACATTGATAAAAGGTCTAAAGCGATCCTTTCCTCTACCAAATAAATATCTAAATTTAGGATTAAAACCTACTTGTAAAATCTTTAAATCAGCTGGTAAAACTGTAGGGATATTTGAAACGATTTCACTATTTCTTTGCAGAACATCAATTGAGAAAACTATACTAGTTTTAGCTCGAACTCCCATCACATAGCCATATCCTGCATTAAAATAAAATCCTGTACCACGATTACTATCTGCATTTTCAATATTTATACTAGAACTTGTTAAACCACCAGAAACTTCCCAACGATATTGTCCAAATGAAGTAGCCGAAATAGCAACAAGTAAAATAAAGAATATTAATTTTTTCATAATTTCATGTTTAGATTTGAGGTTAAATTCTTGACGAAAATACTAAAATTTAAAAAACAAGCATAAAAAAACCTGTCGATACCGACAGGTTTATAACTATATAAGATCGTTAATCTATTATTCTTTGTGCATAAATGCCTGTTTCTGCAATAAAAACTCTTCGGTTTCTACTATATCTTCATCTGGAACACAACAATCTACCGGACACACAGCCGCACATTGAGGTTCTTCATGAAAACCTTTACACTCCGTACATTTATCTGGAACTATATAATATATTTCATCGCTCACAGGCTCTTGCGCCTCTTCTGAGTTAACTGCTTTTCCTCCAGGAAGTACGACATCACCTTCTAAATCTGTACCGTCGGCATATCTCCAATCATCTGCTCCTTCATAAATTGCAGTGTTTGGACATTCTGGTTCACACGCACCACAGTTTATACATTCATCCGTTATTATAATTGCCATAGCTCTTTTTTATTCTAAATTTGCAACACAAAAATAACTCGTAAACTAGTGATAAACAAATTAGAAATGTTATTAAATGACCGAATCACCGCATTTTCTGAATTAGGCAAGTTCTTAAGTCAATTCAAAAATACTGGTTATGAGAAGATTAACAACATCAAAAATAATGAAGATTTTTTTGATGGAATGACGCAAAAAATAGAATCTGCCAAACATCATAATGGCTGGTTTACAGAAGAAAACATAGTGTTTTCACTATCGCAATGGAGTAAAACACTTACAAAACATAACCTAGAACAATGGTTATCTTCTTATTCATTAGATCAAATAGAATCGAAAACAATTGGAATAATTATGGCTGGTAATATTCCTTTAGTTGGATTTCACGATTTTATTTCAGTATTAATCAGCGGCCATAACGTATTAGTTAAACAATCTTCTAATGATAATCAATTACTTCCATATTTAGCTTCTTACCTAATCTCCATAGCACCTAAGTTTAAGAATAAAATTTCTTTTACCACCGAAAAACTCACTGGTTTTGACGCCATCATTGCTACAGGAAGCAATAACACTGCTCGTTATTTTGAACATTATTTTGGAAATAAACCCAATATAATTCGCAAAAACAGAAATTCTGTAGCTGTTTTAACCGGTAACGAATCCAAAGAACAATTGGCAGCATTAGGAAACGATATATTTAGATATTATGGATTAGGTTGTCGCAGTGTATCCAAACTTATGGTTCCTAAAGGTTATGATTTCGATCTATTTTTTAAATCCATTTATGCTCATAATGATATCATTAATGGTGCTAAGTATGCCAATAATTATGATTATAATAAAGCGGTGTATTTAATGAGCAGTTTTAAGCTACTAGAAAATGGTTTTCTAATGCTAAAGGAAGATACCAGTTATGGTTCTCCTATTGCCACTTTATTCTACGAAACTTATAATAATAAAGAAGAGCTAATCCAAAAGTTTGAAAAGGATAAAGAAGCTATTCAATGTATTGTAAGTGATGATTTTTCAGAAGAAAGTATTGATTTTGGCACTACTCAACACCCTTCTCTGTCAGATTATGCAGATAACATTGATGTTATTGAATTTTTAACAAAAATTCAATAAATATTTTATCATATTGATAATGATTTTGTTTTAGATTATTAGCACCTTTGTGGTGTTTTTTCTTACTGGTTTAAGGAGCCAGAAAACAATAAGAAAAGTAAATAATAAAAACAATAAAATCACTGATGAAAAAGCACAACTTTAGCGCAGGACCTTGTATTTTACCGCAAGAAGTATTCAAAGAAGCATCCCAGGCTGTATTAGACTTTAACAATTCTGGGTTATCCATTTTGGAGATTTCACATCGTAGCAAAGATTTTGTAGATGTAATGGAAGAAGCCCGTAGTTTGGCTTTAGAATTATTAGGATTAGAAGGTAAAGGCTATAAAGTACTTTTTCTTCAAGGTGGAGCGAGTACACAATTCTTAATGGCTGCTTATAATTTATTACAAACTAAAGCAGGATATATCAATACAGGTAGCTGGAGCGATAAAGCCATTAAAGAAGCCAAAATTTTTGGTGAAGTTATTGAAGTTGCTTCCTCTAAAGATGCTAACTATAATTATATCCCTAAAGGGTACAAAGTACCAGAAGGTTTGGATTATTTACATTGCACAAGTAACAATACCATATTTGGTACACAAATTAAAGACTTTCCAACTACCGATGCACCACTTGTATGCGATATGAGTAGTGATATTTTCTCAAGACAATTGGATTTTTCTAAGTTTAGTCTAATTTATGCTGGAGCTCAAAAAAACATGGGGCCTGCAGGAACGACGTTGGTTGTTATTAAGGAAGATATTCTTGGCAAAATAGAAAGACAAATCCCATCAATGTTAGACTACAGTGTACATATTAGTAAAAGCAGTATGTTTAATACACCTCCTGTTTTCCCTGTATATACATCTATGCTTACCCTTAGATGGCTAAAAAAACTTGGTGGAATAGCTGCCATTGAAGAAGAAAACGAGAAAAAAGCAAAACTTATCTATTCTGAAATAGAGCTAAATCCTCTTTTTAAAGGATTTGCAGAAAAAGAAGATAGATCTACAATGAATGCAACCTTTTCTTTAGTTGATGAAGACCTAAAAGAAACCTTTGATGCAATGTGGAAAGAAGCGGGTATCAATGGTGTTAATGGACATAGAAGTGTTGGAGGATATAGAGCAAGTATGTACAATGCTATGAATATAGAAAGTGTTGCTGCACTTGTAGACGTAATGAGTGATTTAGAAAGAAAAGCATAACCAACTTACAACAAACCGAAGCTTACTATTCTGGAATAAGAACAAAAAAAAATAAAAATCAAACCTTTAAAATGAAAGTATTAGCAAACGATGGAGTATCACAAAGTGGTATAGATGCCCTAGAAAAAGCTGGATTCGAAGTGCAAACCACCACTGTGGCACAAGATCAATTAGTAAATTATATAAACGATAATGAAATCAATGTACTACTGGTACGAAGTGCTACCAAAGTAAGAACTGATATCATTGACAATTGTAGCTCCTTAAAAATCATTGGTCGTGGTGGTGTTGGTATGGATAATATTGATGTTACTTATGCTAGAGAAAAAGGACTGCATGTAATTAATACGCCTGCCGCTTCTTCTGGTTCTGTTGCCGAATTAGTATTTGCTCATTTATATGGGAGTGTACGTTTCTTACATGATGCGAATAGAAATATGCCGTTAGACGGAGATAGCAAATTTAAAAACCTTAAAAAAGCATATGCTGGTGGTACTGAATTAAGAGGAAAGACACTTGGTGTAATAGGTATTGGTCGTATTGGACAAGCTACAGCAAAAATAGCAATTGGAGTTGGTATGAATGTGGTGGCATTTGACCCTTTTATTGAAGAGGTAGATATTCCGGTTGAATTTTTTGACGGACAATCCTTAAATTTTAAAATAAAAACTGTTTCCAAAGAAGAAGTTCTGAAACAAGCAGATTTCTTTACATTACATGTTCCAGCACAGAAAGAATATGTGATTGGTAAAACTGAAATAGACCAAATGAAAAATGGTGCTGGATTAATCAATGCAGCCCGTGGTGGTGTTATTGATGAAGTAGCATTAGTAGAAGCGCTAGAAAGTGGTAAACTAAGCTTTGCTGGTCTGGATGTTTTCGAAAACGAACCAAATCCTGCTATAAAAGTATTAATGAATAACAAGATCTCGCTAACACCTCACATTGGTGCAGCAACAGGAGAAGCGCAAGATAGAATTGGACAAGAGCTTGCCGATCAAATTATATCTATACTTAAATAAGAATAGAAAATCTTAAGAGATCATCAAAAATAAAACACCTTTTACGAAAATTCGTAAAAGGTGTTTTTTATTTACCTTATATCGATAAAATTATCGTTTCATCCGGTTTTATTATAAAATAAGGGGAATAAATTCTATAATCTTACCTATAAAAAATGTAAATTTAGATCACATAATAAAAAAATATAAATCATGTCTGGAATTTTAGATCTTTTAAATAGCCCAATGGGGCAACAAATCATTAGCGGAGTAAGTAGTCAAACAGGACAATCCGCAGATAAAACAGGAAATTTACTAAGTATGGCTATGCCAGTGCTTATGGGAGCAATGCAAAAAAATGCTTCTACTCCTGAAGGAGCTTCGGGATTATTAGGAGCGTTATCCGGAAAACATTCTGGTGGTGGAATCTTAGATAATCTTGGTGGTTTGTTCGAAGGTGGAGTTGAAGACAATGTTACTAATGATGGAGCTGGAATTCTTGGACATATTTTAGGAGGTAAACAACCAGCTGTAGAAAATGCATTAAGTCAAAAATCTGGAATGGATGCTGGCTCAGTAAGTCAAATACTTAAAGTAGCTGCACCTATTCTAATGGGAGTTTTAGGTAAGCAAGCTTCTCAAAGTAACGTATCTGATGCCAATGGATTATCTAGTATGTTAGGTGGAATGCTTGGAGGTGGTCAAGGATCTAAACAACAATCTCTTATCGAATCATTTCTAGATGCTGATGGTGACGGAAGTATTCTAGATGATGTTGCAGGTATGGTTCTAGGAGGCGGTCAGAAAAAAGGCGGTATTGGAGGGTTACTTGGTGGACTTTTCGGAAAATAAAATCAAAAAAAGTTTTAATAATTTTGAAAGAGTCTTGATATAAACGTCAGGGCTCTTTTTCTATATCGATACACATGATTATATTTCTACAAAACATTACAAAACGTTAAAAATCAAAAAATATTGATCGACTTTTTGTATTTTAAACGTATGGTAACGAAACAGGTTTTTTTTATACTTACTCTAGTATTAATCATTTACAGTTGCGGAACAACTAAAGATCGAAAACTAGACACAACATCTACGGCCAATACTTCAGATACATTAAGAATTGCTAATGATGATTTAGAGTACGAAATCATTATCATAGAACCTGGATTTAATAACTGGTTAGTAACACAAAGACCCAGAGGATATTACAATCAACAGTTTTTAGAAATAAGAAATCGTCAATATGTTATAGAATACAATCAAAGAGTAGTTCAACCACAACGTTTTGATCCTAATTTATATATTCAACAAATTAACTATGATCAGCACACTGATTATGGATACGAAGTAAATTATCTACTATATAATTATTTCTTATTTTTTGAAAAACAATACAACCAGCGTTTTTTCGTAAGCAGAGGATAAAGATTTTGACGAGGGAAGTTTATATTGTATTTTTGTTCAATGCAAAAATTCAAAGATCGTTGGGAAATCCAAGCTAATTGGCAACTTATTTTTCCCTTATTAGGACTTACAGGTTTATTGATTTCTTCTTTTTTACTAAGCAAAAGACTTATATCTGGAATTTTTAAATTATCAGAAGATCACGAAGCGTATATTCTTGCTTTATCCTTAATCTCTTTGTTTCTTTTTATTCCCTTATTAGGACTTACCTTAAAAATCTTTAGTGCATTAGAAAAAAAATGGGAAATCAACTATCGATGGGAAATGATAGCTATATTTATTGTTTTTGCAATTACAGGATCTACGGCTGCAAGAGTTTCTGACCCATTACTAACTCTAATTGGATTGAGCAAAGAAACTACGAGTGGCTGGATCTATTGGCCTCTTAGAATATTTTTGATATTCCCTATATACCAAGTTATACTATTAATTGTAGGATGGTTATTCGGTCAATTTAAGTTTTTCTGGTGGTTCGAGAAAAAAATGCTCCGCAGAATGGGCTTCGCTAAATTTCTTGATTAAAAATGTTTTAAAAGATTTATTAGATAAAGTAAGTAGCAATGCTTACTATTGAACTATCTCTACCTCAATTGTTTTACCGTCTTTATCAAAAACTTCTTCCTTATTAATTACAAATGTATATAACCACATAATGGTAAAAGATGGAATAATATCAGTACCTGGTATAATCTCTTCTATAAATGTTATTACAGATGCTATTTTTCCTTTTTTTCCAGGATACATATCCAACATTTTTTTTGCAGCATATGGAGCCCAAATGATATCTAAAAAAGGGCCGACAACTGGAATAACCATCGAAGCCATACCAATCAAATCATAAACAATGCCTTTCTTTAGTAATTTATATTTGTTTTTTTTCATAAGTTTCTATTTACTAAAGATATAACAAAAAAAATGCCAAAAAATTGTTATGCCAAATCTGCAGTTATCAATCTTAAAAACTCGGTTCTTGTTTCTATTTTCTCAAATTGACCTCTAAATCCAGAAGTAGTGGTTACAGAGTTCTGTTTTTGCACACCACGCATCATCATACACATATGCGAAGCTTCTATTACAACAGCAACACCTTGCGGTTTAAGTGTTTTATTGATGCACTCTAAAATATCATGAGTTAATCGCTCTTGTACTTGAAGCCGTCTTGCAAAAACATCTACAATTCTAGGCAATTTACTTAACCCAACTATATGCCCATTAGGAATATATGCTATATGGGCTTTCCCAAAAAATGGAAGCATATGATGCTCGCATAGAGAATACAACTCAATATCCTTTACAATTACCATATCGTCATAATCTTCTTTAAACATGGCACTTTTTAATATCTCTTCGGGATCCTGATGATATCCTTGAGTCAAAAACTGCATGGCTTTCGCCGCTCTCTCTGGAGTCTTAACGATCCCTTCTCTACTTACATCTTCTCCTAAATCCGTAATAATCGACTTAAACTTATCTTTTACATCATCAGTAACCTTGATATTATATTCTTCAAATTTATTGTATGGCATTATGCGTATATTAATTCTAAATTTCCTTTTTCAACTTACTCTTAAAAGTATGCTGCAATTTACTTAGTTTTGGGTTAATCACAAACTGACAGTATCCTTGTTTACTATTTTGGTTATAATAATCTTGATGATAATCCTCCGCATTATAAAAAGGTCCTAATTCTGTTACTTCTGTTACAATTGGACTATCAAAAACACCTTCCGTTTGTAGCTTATCAATCATTGAATGAGCCATTTTTTTTTGATTTTCATTTTCATAAAATACAGCGCTTCTATATTGAGTACCTCTGTCCGCTCCTTGCCTATTTAAAGTAGTAGGGTCATGAGTCGCAAAAAAGATTTCTAATAACTCACTATAATTAATAATATTTGCATCGTACACTATCTTTATTGCTTCAGCATGCCCAGTTCTTCCTGTTGTTATTTCTCTATACGCAGGGTTTTTTATAGAACCTCCAGTATATCCAGAAATCACTTGAAATACTCCTTGTAACCTTTGAAAAACTGCTTCTGTACACCAAAAACATCCTCCAGCAAAAACTGCGCTATCTAAGTTATTATTTCCCATAATATTGTTAAAAAATAAATATTGTTTAACGAATGTACATATATAGTAAACAGCCCTAATGCTTTTTAACTTTTCATTAGTACGCCATTCAGATGTAAATCCTAGTTTTGCAGTTGAGTCGAAAAAGTAAGGATTTTTTTACAAAACATGAATAGAAAATTACGCCCTATCCTTAGTGTGCTATTTATACTGCATACTATTCTTTTATTTGGTCAAGAAAAAAAACAAATTACGGCACACAGAATATCTACCTCACCTAAAATTGATGGTATTCTAGATGATCAGGTATGGTTAGATATTAGTCCATCTGGTAATTTTAATATGTGGCAACCTGGTAATGATGGGACTATACCAGAAAGTCTTAGAACAGAAGTAAAAATGGCATATGACGATAAAGCGGTATATTTCGCTGCTTATCTTTATGATGATCAACCGGATAAAATACTACGCCAATTTAGTCAAAGGGATAATGTTTTTGCTCAAGCAGATTTCTTTAATATATCCATGAACACATACAATGATGGAATTAACGAGACACGTTTTTTTATTACTAGTGCTGGAACAATAGGAGATGCCAGAGCTGATCAATTCAATGAAGATTTTAGTTATAATGTAGTATTTGACGCAAAAATATCTTTTGATGAGAAAGGATGGTATGCTGAATTTAAAATTCCATATAATGCTTTACGTTTTCCCGAAATACCAGTTCAAGATTGGAGTATTAACTTTTTTAGACGGTTACAGAACAGGAACGAAACACATTCTTGGAATTTTGTAGATAACGAAGTAGGACAACGCACACAATATAACGGGCTTGTAAAAGGCGTTAAAGATATAAACCCACCTGTTAGACTTACTTTTTTTCCATTTGTTCAAGGTTTAGCAACTACATCCGACGGAGAAACAGAAACAGATTTTAGTGCAGGACTAGATGTTAAATATGGATTAAGTGATAGCTTTACTTTAGATGCCACTCTAATTCCAGATTTTGGGCAAGCTGCATTTGATGAAGTTAGACTTAACCTAGGACCTTTTGAACAAACTTTTGGAGAAAATAGACAATTTTTCACGGAAGGAACGGAACTTTTTAATAAAGGGCGTATTTTCTTTTCTAGACGTGTAGGTAATGGTCCTACAGGTTCGGTATCCGATGAAGATCTATTAGAAAATGAAATAGCAGAAGATGCTCCTACTAAGGTAAACCTGTTAAATGCACTCAAAATATCGGGAAGAACTAAAGGAAATTTAGGGATTGGTTTTTTTAATGCAATTACCGAAAAAACCGAAATACGTATCACCGATACCATTACGGGAAATCAAAGAAAAAAAATAGTTGAACCTTTAGCCAACTATAATATTTTTGTATTAGATCAACAATTTAATAACAACTCTTCTATTTCATTAATTAATACTAATGTTACCCGAAACGGAAGTGATTTTAGAGATGCCAACGTTACTGGTTTGGTATGGAACTTAGCTAACAAAGCCAATTCTTATCGATTAACTGGGCGCTCTATAGTAAGTCAAGTAAATCTTCCTGGTGACAATATTGGTGGTTTTAGATCAGAACTTGATTTTGATCGTATTAAAGGGAAATGGAGATATGGATTTGGACACGATCTAGCTAATACCACTTTTGATATAAATGATTTAGGAGTAAATTTTAGAAATAATTTCAATAGCTTCCGAGTTAGTACTTCTTACCAGATTTTCGAACCTACTAAACTATTTAATAACTACAGAATTAATCTTTTTGCTAGACATCGTAGATTATATGACCCTAGTGTTCAAACTTCCAATTCCCTTGGTGTCGATTGGTTTTTTGTTACTAGAGAACGTTTTGCTTTTGGAGGTTTTACTATTTATGATTCTGATACTGATGATTACTTCGAACCTAGAGTAGATGGCAGATTTGTAACATTCAGTGAAAACCTTGGTGTAAATCTATGGGTATCTTCAGATTATCGTAAAAAATTTGCTTATGATATTCGACTATTTCATCGTAATTGGTTTGAAGATGATCAACAAACCTACAGCATGAACCTTTCTCCTAGATATCGGTTCTCCGATAAACTTTTAGTTATTTGGACTACGGATTACTCTGTTAGAAAACGTAATTTTGGATATATCGATAATGATGATACTGATGTTTTCTTAGGACAACGAGATATTACTACAGTAGAGAATTCTCTTAGTGCTAGCTATAATTTCGACCCATATAAAGCAATTAATCTTCGTTTCAGAAATTTCTGGAGTACAGCTGATTATTCTGAAAATATTTTTTACACACTTAATGATGATGGTTCACGAACTCAAACAGACTATGACACTACAGAAAATGATCCTAATACAAATTTTAATATCTGGAATTTAGATTTAAGTTTTAGTTGGAGATTTGCTCCAGGAAGTGAAGCTACACTGCTCTATCGTAATCAAATATTTAACCAAGATGAATTATCAACGATTAATTATACGGATAGTTTAGATAATCTTTTTGGTCAACCCATAAAACATACCTTATCATTAAGAGTCGTTTATTTTCTAGATATAAATAATTTAAAAGGTTCTTTTAAAGGATAATCTTGGCGAATTTTAGGATATTAGTTACTTTCACAATCTCTAGAGATATAATTGATGATAAAAGCTAATAATATTCATAAACACTATGGCGATTTACATGTCTTAAAAGGTGTTGATTTACATATAAAAGAAGGAGAAATTGTTTCTATTGTAGGTGCTTCTGGTGCAGGAAAAACTACATTGCTACAAATTTTAGGAACTTTAGATAGAGCATCAAAAGAAAAAGGAAGTGATTTATCAATTAACAATAACATCATAAATTTCCTTTCGGAGAAGCAACTTTCTAAATTTAGAAATGAACAATTAGGATTTATTTTCCAGTTTCATCAACTGCTACCCGAATTTACCGCTTTAGAAAATGTATGCATTCCAGCTTTTATTAAAAAAGTACCAAAAGCGGATGCAGAAAAAAGAGCTAAAGAATTACTTGGTTTTTTAGGATTAGAACATCGAGCTGATCATAAGCCCAATGAGCTTTCCGGAGGAGAACAGCAAAGAGTGGCTGTAGCGAGATCGCTAATAAATAATCCTAAAGTAATTTTTGCTGACGAACCTTCTGGTAATTTAGATAGTGAATCTGCAGAAAATTTACATAAACTATTCTTCAAACTTAGAGATGAGTATGGACAAACTTTTGTTATCGTTACCCATAATGAAGAGTTAGCAAATATGGCAGATCGTAAACTAGTTATGGTAGATGGTAAAATTGTAGACAAGTCATAGATCATTGAACACTTTTTAGAATTTCCGTACAGTACTAAATCCAGTGAAGAAACTTAATAAAACTGAACTCAAAGAATTTCTTGATGAAAAAGCAGCTTTTTATGAGCAGCCGAAATTCATAGAAACGGATCCAGTTCAAATTCCTCATTTATTTACACAAAAAGAAGATATAGAAATAGCAGGTTTTCTTACGGCAACCATTTCTTGGGGAAATCGTAAAAGTATTTTAAAAAATGCTCATAAATTAATGTCTCTTTTAGGTAATTCTCCGCATGATTATGTTATGAACCATTCGGAGACAACACTGGAAAACCTGGAAGGTTTTGTACACAGAACTTTTAATAGCAAAGACCTCTCCTATTTTATAAAAGCATTACAAAACATTTACAATAAGTTTGGTGACTTAGAAAGTTTCTTTTCTCAATATAATGAAGAAGCCTTTTTACAAAATGCAATACATCACTTTAAAAAAGAGTTTTTTACACTACCGCACCTTCCAAGAACTCAAAAACACATTAGTGATCCTCATAAAAATTCTGCTGCTAAAAGGATCAATATGTTCCTTAGATGGATGATAAGAGATGCTGGTCCTGGTGTAGATCTAGGAATTTGGAAAAACATGTCGCCATCTCAATTATCCTGTCCTTTGGATGTACATTCTGGAAATGTTGCTCGTAAATTAAATCTATTAAGTAGAAACCAAAATGATGCCAAAGCATTAAACCAACTGGATGTTAACCTAAGGTTATTAGATCCTCTAGACCCTGTAAAATATGATTATGCTCTATTTGGATTAGGCGTTTTTGAAAAATTCTAGCTTAGAATGGTTCTAAAGAATAACACTGTCTTTACATTATAAACATTAGATTGATGTTTCTTTAATAAACATAAAACCTTTCCATAAAGCTATTAAACTGAATGACAAAGTAAATTTGCTGCAACAAAATTCACATAGTCATGAAAAATTATTTACAGCTTTTTGCGCTAATTTGCGGTTTATTATTAATTTCTTGTAACGACGACGACGATACATCCACACCTCCTATTGGAGATCTTATTGAATTAGAGAGTAGATCTGTTTCGCCTGTTCTTTTAAAGAAAATGTCTGGTTTTACAGATATTGAAATTTACAATTTATTATCTTCTGAAGATACTTACATACCAGACTTTACATATGGATCTATGGCGGATGGAGCCGGTCTACTTCGTAATACAGACGGAACTTATACCCTAATAAACAATATAGAAGCGGATTATGCAATAGCGCGTATTACGCTTGATGAAACATTCAAACCAATAAAAGGAGAACATATACTTAATGCAGTTGCAACTGCTGAAACTGCTCAATGTTCTGGATCTATGATTACTCAAGAAGAACATGGTTTTGGTCCTATGTATTTATCAGGAGGAGAATGGGGAGGAAACTCTAAGGGAGTTTTTGCAACAGATCCTTACAGAGATCCTTCTATTGCTTCTACTCCAAGAATGTTAACTTCTATGGGGCAATGGTCTACAGAAAATGCCGTTGCTATTGGAAAAGATGCATACCCAGATAAAACTGTAGTATTTATCGGAGATGATAATAGTAATGACGAAGTACCTTCTGGTCAATTAGGTATGTATGTTGGAAACGCTGGTGATCTAAATGGTGGAAAATTATATGGATTAAAAGTAACTTCTGCTGGAATTACATATGAAATGGATATGGAAGAAGGTACAGCATACGATATGGAGTTCGTAGAATTAACAGAAAAAGATATTGATCTATTAGATGCAGAAGCTAAATCTAAAGGAGTTATGGGATTCTCTAGATTAGAGGATATCGATTGGAGAAGAGGTTCTGGGGCTAATAATAGAGAAGTTTATCTTGCTGTAACTGGAAGAGATAAGCCAGATCTTATCGGAAAAGGAACTCGTTCTGGAAGAATATACAAAGTAGTATTAAACGAAAATGATCCAACAGGTGCTGGAAAAATAACTTGTGTATTAGACGGTGATAAAGAAGGTGGTAAAGCAGAAGCTTTTCACAGTCCTGATAACATACTAGTTACAGAAAACTATGCTTACATTCAGGAAGATCCAAATGGTATCCAAGATTTTAAACCTGCAGCTGCTCATTATGCAAGATTATATCAATACGATCTTAATTCTGGTGCGTTACAAGCTGTTTTAGAATGTGATCAAGTAGCTGCTGCAGCTCAAGGATATGGAGCTATAGACAGAAGTTGGGAAATTACAGGAATGATAGATATCTCTGATGTTATTGGAGTTGAAGAAACCTTTATTTTAATTACTCAAAATCATGGTTGGGAAAAAGCTGATGGTACTGCGTTTACAGACCCTAATGCTAATCCTAATGTTGCTGATAGTAGAAAAGAAGGAAGTATGCTATATATCATTAAAGGATTAAAAAGATAATTCATAAATCATATGAATCTTATGCAATTATTGCTAATAAATATAATCAAAAAAGGGGCTTGTCTTATGACGGGCCTCTTTGCTTTTTTTATTCTTTTTTCTTGCGCAAAAGAGGAAAAAAAAGAAGAAACTGCACCGATCTCATTCAATACCAAAATGCAAAAGCAATTTGATAAAGATATTTCTTTAGCAATTGCTCATTTAGATAGTATAAAACAAGATCCTAATAAGATTGAAAAGAATTTTAAAGAATCTAGAAAATACTTTAAAAAGTTAGAACCTGTATTATCTACATTAGATATTGAAAACTATGGTTTTCTCAACCAACCAAATATTTTAAAGGTTGAAGAAGAAGATTTTACAGATATTAAAATAAAGTCTCCTAGTGGGTATCAAGTATTGGAAGAAGAAATCTTTGTAGATAAAAAAGATACTACAACGATCATAAAACATGTAAATTTAATAGTTAGTAGATTAAAACTTATTCAAAAAAACACAGGATTTGATCACATAAAACAGTATCACTTTCTATGGCTATTTAGAAAAGCAATTGCCCGAATAGCACTTACGGGTATTACTGGTTTTGATTCTCCTGTTTTAGAAAATTCATTAGAAGATTCTACAATTGTGTATCAAAGCTTACACACTTATTTATATATGTTTAAAGATGAATTTAAAGACCCTAATCTATTTAAGGCGTGGAAAGAAGAAATACAAGTCACTATGGATTCCCTACAAGGTGATTTTAATGAATTTGATCGCTATCATTTTATCAAAAACAGAACCCATAAACAGTTAACTCTTTGGAATCAAACAGTTTCTGATTGGAAAGTCGAGTTTCCTTTTGAACTAGCTATTAAAAATGATGCAACCTCTCTTTTCTCTTCAGATACTTTTAATGTAACCTATTTTGCAGATAGAAATCAAAAAGCGATAACTCAAGATATGGTATCTTTAGGTAAAAAATTGTTCTATGACACCAACCTTTCTACTGATAAAAAAGTCAGTTGTGCTACTTGTCATCAACCAGAAAAAGCTTTTACAGATGGATTAAAGATATCAAAAGGTGTTACTCGTAATAGCCCTACGCTACTGTATGCAGCATTACAGCAAGATTTTTTCTATGACAAAAGAGCTGGCGGATTAGAAGGACAAATTATCAGTGTTGTAGAAAATGCCAATGAATTTCATTCTGATTTAAAAACGTTAGAAAAAGCTGTTATTAGTAATAAAGAATATGTAGAACAATTTGCTAAGGTATATCCTAATCGGGAAATTAATAATAACGATATCAGGAATGCAATAGCCAATTACATTCGTACTTTGATTCCTTTTAATTCTAAATTTGATAGAAATATCAATGGTTTGGAAAACACCTTATCAACAAGTGAAATTAATGGGTATAACCTTTTTAATGGTAAAGCCAAGTGTGCAACTTGCCATTTTGCCCCTTTATTTAATGGAACGGTTCCGCCTGATTATAAAGAATCAGAGATGGAACTTATAGGAGTTCCTAAGCATAATGATACGATTAATGCTACGATAAGTGAAGATTTAGGTAGATATGCGATTTATAAAACTCCAGAGAGAAAGCATTTTTTCAAAACATCTACAGTCAGAAATGCAGCTTTAACAGGACCGTATATGCATAATGGCGTATATACTACTTTAGAAGAGGTTATGGATTTTTATAATCGTGGTGGTGGCGCAGGAATTGGTATAGAGCAAGAATACCAGACATTACCTCCAGACCCCTTAAATCTTACTAATCAGGAAATTGATGATATTATAGCATTCATGAAAAGCCTAAATGATAATATTTCGGAATCAGAGTATTAGAAAACGTTGTTTAGAATAAATCTAAAAAATAACACTCTATTTACATTCTAAACATTAGGGTAATGATATTTTAATAATGATAAAACATACCTATAAAATGTCTGATCTTTTTGTGTCATAAATTTATGAAAAACAAAATCACACCATCATGAAAAAACATTTAGGCTTAGCTATTGTATCAATAGCATCATTATCAGTAACATCCTGTAATTTAGATGATTTCAGTGGAAATCCTGTTGGAGACAGAATTGAATTCGAAAATCATTCGATTTCACCTGTACTTCTTAAAACTACTCCTGAGTTTGAGGATGTCGAAATATATAATATTCTTTCTTCTGAGGATACATACGTTCCAGATTTTACCTACGGATCTATGGCTGACGGAGCTGGTTTATTAAGAAATTTCGATAAAACATTTACGCTTATCAATAATATTGAAGCAGATTACTCTGTTGCAAGAATAACACTTGATCCAACTTTTAAACCAGTTAAAGGAGAACATATTCTTAATGCAGTTGCCACTGCAAATACTGCGCAATGCTCTGGGTCTATGATTACAAGGTTAGAGCACGGATTTGGTCCTTTATACCTTTCAGGAGGAGAATGGGGAGGAAATTCTAAAGGTGTATTTGCTACAGATCCTTTTAGAGATCCAAATGCTGCTTCTGTTCCTAATATGCTAACAGCTATGGGGCAATGGTCTACAGAAAATGCAGTTGCTATTGGACAAAGAGCATATTCTAACAAAACTGTTGTTTTTATAGGAGATGATGATAGTGATAACGAAATACCATCTGGCCAATTAGGAATGTACGTTGGTAGAAAAGGAGATTTACAAAGTGGTAAACTATATGGATTAAAAGTAACTTCTCCTGATGTTACTTATGAAATGGATATGGAAGAAGGTGTTGCTTATGATATGGAATTTGTAGAGCTTACTGAAAAAAATATTGACTTATTAGATGCCGAAGCTAAATCTAAAGGAGTATTAGGATTCTCTAGATTGGAAGATATCGATTGGAGACGTGGTACTCCAGATAACAACAGAGAAGTTTATCTTACTGTAACTGGAAGAGACAGACCTGATCTTATCGGAAAAGGAACACGTTCTGGAAGAATTTACAAGGTAGAACTAAATGATATAGATCCTGCTGGGGCTGGTAAAATTACATGTGTTTTAGACGGAGATAAAATTGGCGGTGTTGCTGAAGCTTTTCATAGTCCTGATAATATTTTAGTAACAGAAAATTATGCCTATATCCAGGAAGATCCTAATGGTATTCAAGACTTTAAACCTGCTGCTGATCATTTTGCGAGACTATATCAGTATGATCTAAATACTGGTGCACTAAAAACTGTTTTGGAATGTGATCAAGTTGCCGCTGCGGCCCAAGGATATGGAACAATGGACAGAACATGGGAAATTACTGGTATGATAGATATTTCGGAAACCATAGGTGTTAACAATACTTTCTTGTTAATTACTCAGAACCATGGTTGGGAAAGAGCTGATGGAGTTCCATTTACAGACCCTGCTGCCAACCCAGATGTTGCTAATAGTAGAAAAGAAGGTAGTATGTTATATGTAATAAAAGGTTTAGAAAGATAGTTTTTCTAATTACTCTATATAAACGAATCATTTTCTTATTAAAGTAGATAAATAAAACGAGGCTCATACTCTTTAGTTAGGCCTCGTTTTTGTATTTAATAAATAAACTCTCTATAAATCCATCGTATTAAATGTAGATTCTAAATTAAATGTTGTAGAAATATTAAATCTTTACTAACATTTAATCGAATACAGCGCAGGAAATCATAATTTTTAATATTTTTTTGTTAATTTTATTAAGAATTGTTTCACACCAGGCAATTCTTGATGAAGATGATTATTCCTGAACTCCCCATTAACGAAGATTTTAGAATTGAAGCTTTAAAATCTTTAGGCATATTAGATACAGAGCCTGAAAATGAGTTTGATGAAATAACTGCGCTTGCTGCATATCTCTGCGATACAGAAGCTGCTCTTATATCATTAGTGGATGATGATAGAGAATGGTTTAAATCTTCCTATGGCTTTTCTTCAAAAGAAATTCCCAGAAATCAGTCTTTTTGTGCACATGCCATTTTAGACCCAGATACTCCTTTAATCATACATGATGCTAGGACAGACGACAGATTTCATGATAACCCACTTACACTAGATGGTACTGTAATATTTTATGCTAGTATTCCTCTTATTGACAAGAATGGATTCGCACTAGGAACACTTTGTGTTATCGATAGCCAACCAAAGAAACTTAGTGACAAACAACTAGAGGCTCTAAAATCATTAGCGCATCAAGTAGTTATTCTTTTTGAATTGAATAAAAAGAATAAAGACTTAGAAAAAATAGAAGATAAACTTAGAAAACGTAACGAGTCATTAAAAGAGTTTGCCAGAGTGATATCTCATGATTTAAAAATGCCCTTGGCTAATGTAATTACTACCTCTGATCTTTTAAAATTAAAATTAGCAAACGATCTGGATAAAGAAACTTCAAAGTATTTCGAATATATAAAACAATCATCATTTTCTATGAGTGATTACATTAATGATGTATTGGATCATTATGAAAGTGATAGCCTCGTTCAAAACAAACCTGAATCATTTAAGCTAAATCATCTCTTAAAAGAAATAGCAGAATTATTAAGTATTAAACCAGATTGTACTATTAATTTCCCAGAACCTAATCCTTCATTAAAATCTAACAAATCTGCTTTAAAGCAAATATTTTTTAATCTAATCGGAAATAGTATCAAGTATAATGACAAAGAACATATTATCATTGATATTGAACATTCTGAAGATAAAGTTTTCTATTATTTTAAAGTTACTGACAATGGAATGGGAATTCCTGAGGATAAAATTGACTCGATTTTCGAATTATTTACTACCGCAAATGGAACCGATAGAAGCGGAAACAAAGGAAATGGAATAGGTTTATCAACAGTAAAAAAACTAGTAGTAACTCTTGGTGGTTGTATTAAGGTAAAATCTACACTTGGAGTATGTACCTCTTTTGACTTTTCTATAAAGAAATAAATAGATTTTATTTTATTGTTGCTATACAAGCTTCGGCACATTTTTCTCCATCAATAGCTGCAGAAATAATTCCTCCAGCGTAACCAGCACCTTCTCCACAAGGGTACAACCCTTTTATTTGTGTGTGTTCCAATGTTTTTCTATCTCTAGGAACTCGTACCGGCGAAGATGTTCTTGATTCTGGAGCGTGAACAACTGCTTCATTTGTCAGGTACCCTCGCATGCTTTTATCAAATGCCTTAAATCCTTCTTGTAGTGTTTTATGAATGAATTTTGGAAAAACCTCTCCCATATCTATCGAACTTAAACCAGGTTTATAGGAAGTTTCTGGTAAATCTACAGATACTTTTCTATTGGTCAAATCCACTAACCTCTGTGCAGGAACTCTTTGAGTCTCTCCAGCTAAATGCCAAGAGCGTTGCTCAATACTTTTCTGAAAATACATCCCTGATAACGGTCCATACTTCGAAAAATCTTTAAAATCTTCTAAACGAAGCTCCACTACAATACCACTATTAGAAGTTGGTTGATCTCTTTTAGAAGGTGACCATCCATTGGTAACTACTTCTCCTGGGCTTGTTGCACATGGAGCAATAACTCCTCCTGGACACATACAAAAAGAATACATTCCTCTACCATCAACCTGTTTTACTATGCTGTATGGTGATGGAGGAAGATAAGGTCCTCTAACCTCACATTTATATTGTATCTGATCAATTAATTGCTGAGAATGTTCTACTCTAACTCCTAGAGCAAAAGGTTTTGCCTCTATTTCAATCTCTTTCTTGTACAATAATTCAAAAATATCTCTAGCAGAATGTCCGGTAGCTAAAATAACTTTATTCGTTTTTATGCGGTCTCCATTTTGTAGAATTACAGAATCGATTTCATTATTTTTAATATCAAAATCGGTTACCCTAGTCTCAAAATGTACTTCGCCCCCATTTTCTCTTATTTTTTGTCTAATGGCCGCAATAATTGCAGGTAATTTATTAGTTCCAATATGAGGGTGTGCTTCTACCAAAATTTGATCTGTAGCTCCAAAACCTACTAATAACTGAAGAATTCGATTTACATCTCCCCTTTTTTTAGAACGTGTATATAATTTACCATCACTATAAGTTCCTGCTCCTCCTTCTCCGAAACAGTAATTAGAATCTTGATTAACAATATGATCTCTATTTATAGCTTTGAGATCTCTTCTTCTTTCGCGAACATCTTTTCCTCTTTCTAATACAATCGGCTTATAACCAAGTTCAACACATCGTAATGCCGCAAATAAACCTGCAGGACCTGCACCAATAATTACTACCTCACTAGCGTTAGAGACATCCGGATAATCGGGTAGTTCAATTGGTATTTCCTCAAAATCCTCTTGTACAAATACTTTTATTTTCAAATTTACTTTGATCGCCTTTTGACGCGCATCAATAGAACGTTTTAAAACTTGTATGTGTCTAATCTCATCAATAGAAATTCCATTCTTTCTAGACACCATGATCTTTAAACGGTCTGGATCTGCAGCTATTTCTGGTGATACTTGTATGCTAAATTCGTATTGCAAAGGATATATATTCTAAAATTTTCGCGAAGATACAATGTTACCTATAAACAACTCTATTTGTTACGAACATAAATCAGTTTAAACTTTCCGCTAGTATGCTCGCGTTCATCTATTTCAAATTGCTTAAGCGAATTAAACAAAGGAGTCAGTTTTGCAAACCCAAAATTTCTAGAATCAAAATTAGGCTGTTTCTTTAGAATTAATGAACCTACGTCTCCCAAAAATGCCCATCCATCTTCACTTGCAGCGTCTTCTACTGAATTCCTCAATAATCTAATAGTTTTTGAAGTGATTTTATCTAGATTAGATTTATCAGACTTTTCTTTACCATCTTTTTTCTCAGTATCTTTTTTCAAAATTTCTAAATAAATAAACTTATCACAAGCTACTATAAAAGGATCCGGAGTTTTCTTTTCTCCAATTCCATACACAACAACACCGGCTTCTCGCAGTCTCATTGCTAATTTAGTAAAATCACTATCCGAAGACACCAAACAAAAACCATTCACTTTTTCTGAATATAAAATATCCATTGCATCTATAATCATGGCAGAATCTGTGGCATTCTTTCCTGTTGTATAACTATATTGCTGTATCGGATTTATTGCATTTTCTAACAAAATATTTTTCCATTTTGCTAGGTATGGTTTTGTCCAATCTCCATAAATACGTTTGATTGTAGGAGTTCCATACTTGGTAATCTCCTCCATCATTTCTTTTATATACTTGGCAGGTATATTATCCCCATCGATTAGGACCGCCAATTTTGTATCTTTCATCATGGTTTTAAAGGTACACAAATACAATAGCTAAAAAAAGAATTCAATAGTAATCTAATGTGCATTAACGAAATACTAAAAAACACACAACATAGACCTTGGGAACTGCCGTCTGATAATTGGAGATTTTATCAAGAATGGAATAGAGCAATATTCTTACATTGGAAAGTTGACTATGACGAATTAAGAAAACTTGTTCCTAAAGAATTGGAGATAGATTTATACAATGGAGAACCATGGGTATCATTAGTTGCATTTTCTATGGAAAAAATCAGACCTAAATTTCTTCCCTATTTTGCTCCTATTTCTAATTTTGATGAAATCAACATTCGCACTTACATAAAATCTGGAAAAAAGACCGGAGTTTATTTCTTAAGCATTGAAGGAGGGAAAATAATTTCTTGCAGTATTGCTAAAGCCATCTCGGAACTTCCTTATCGATATTCAAAAATCAAAAGAGACTCCAATAACTATACATCTAAAAATAAAAAGTATAAAGATTCTCTAAAAATTAAATTTACAGTAGGTAAAGAACTAAACAATAAATCTGAACTTGATATTTGGTTAACAGAAAGGTATGCTCTTTTCCAGGATACTAAAAATTCAATCAACGAATATGAAATACATCATCCAGAATGGTCTATCCAAGATATTGAAATCAACAATTTAGAAGTGAATTATCCCCGCTTCGATGATTTATTAAAAGGAACCCCTCATAAGACAAGTTATTCTAAAGGTGTTCGAGTAATCGCTTGGGGAATGAATAAAAAGAAAAAAGTCAATTATCCATAAAATTATCTAAAAAATGTATTTTGCCCAGAAAAATAAATACTTCGTCGATACTATATATTATTGAGGTAAGAGGAATATGATAAGAAAAAACAGCTCTACACCGCTAGTCTCATTAAAAAAACTTTAACTTTTATTAATATTTAAGTTTCTATATTTGATTTAAACAAACAATCAATATACCCATGAAAAAACTATTTTTTTTAGCCATTGCGCTTATCGGTTTTACCACAGTTTCAAATGCCCAAAGCTTAAAATTTGGTATTAAAGGAGGTGTGAATTTCGCAAATATAGATTCTCGATTTGACACTGATGCCAGAACTGGTTTTCATTTAGGAGCGGTAGCAACTATCGGTTTACCTGGTAATTTTGCTATTCAGCCAGAAGTTTTATATTCTGCTCAAGGTACTGATGATTTAAAAGTTGATTATATCAATGTACCAATTTTAGTAAAGTACAAATTCTTAAAGTTTGTTAGTTTTGAGGCGGGACCTCAGTTTGGTGTTGTTGTAAATGATGATTATGAAGTGGGAGAACCTGAAAGCTTTGATGTAAGTATTGCCGCTGGAGCTGGCGTAACCTTTGGGAAATTCTTTGCACAGGCAAGATATAACCATGGTCTTACAGACGTTGATGATGCTGTTAGTAGTCAAAATAGAACTTTTCAACTTTCTGTAGGATATTATATTTTTTAATAAAAACAACTATAAACCTAAAAAAGGCGGAAGTTTAACTTCCGCCTTTTTTTATGATCTATTTTTTCTGCGTCTATTATAGTTTCTATTATTCCGTTTAGGTTTAAAAGAATTTTGATTTTTCTTTGGTGGCGCAGCATTATAATCAAAAACAAAACTAGGTTCAAAACCTTCTATCACTTCTTTATTTAGTGTTAACCCCAGTAATTTTTCTATTCCCTTTACATAACTTACTTCTTCTTGCGATACTAGAGAAATTGCTTCTCCACTTGCTCCTGCTCTACCCGTACGACCAATTCTATGCACATAATCCTCAGCTATATTCGGTAATTCATAATTAATCACATGTGGCAAAAGAGGAATATCTAACCCACGAGCAGCAATATCAGTAGCCACCAATACTCTAATTTTATTTTGTTTAAACCCACTTAATGCTTTAGTTCTTGCTCCCTGACTCTTATTTCCGTGAATTGCTGCAGATGTAATTCCATTTTTAGACAACTTCTCACTCAATCGATTCGCTCCGTGTTTTGTTCTTGTAAAGATGAGTACTTGTTTCCAATTACCATCAGAAATCAATTTAATAACTACGGTACTCTTTTTTGCTTTGTCTACCTTATATATTTTTTGATCTACCATCTCGGCGGTAGAATTTTCTGGTGCAGCTTCTACAGAAACAGGGTGATGTAAAATCCCATTAGCTAGTTTTTTTATTTCTTTGGAAAATGTTGCAGAAAACAATAAGTTTTGTCTTTTCTTGGGTAATAATGCTAGTATTTTATTGATATCTCTCTGAAACCCCATATCCAGCATTCGATCTGCTTCGTCCAAAACTAAAATCTCAACTTTAGAAAGAGATAAAGCTCTTCGTTCATGTAGGTCCAATAAACGACCTGGAGTAGCAACCAAAACATCCACTCCGTTTCTTAACGCCTTTATCTGAGGATTAGCATTTACACCTCCAAAGACTACCATAGATCTAAGATCCATATACGTACTATAGGCTCTTACATTATCTAATATTTGTGCCGCTAATTCCCTTGTGGGAGTTAATATAAGTGTACGAATTGGTCTTTTTCTAAATGGTTTATCCTGAGCTAATAATTGAAGGATTGGTAATGTAAAACCAGCCGTTTTTCCTGTCCCAGTCTGAGCAGATGCTAAAACATCTTTTCCTTCTAAAATTGGTGGTATTGCTTTTTCTTGAATTGGTGAAGGTATTGTATACCCTTTTTTCTCGATTGCTTTTAATAAAGCATCGGATAATCCTAATGATTCAAATGACATATAAATTGTTTAAGAAACAACAATCTACTACATAATGCCATTTCTGAATATAGCCGCAAAGGTACGTTTAATTTTAGTATATTATTTCACTTCGGGTTTTCATATTTTGTAAATCCCTAAAATGCAGTATATTTCCAAAAACAGTATCCAAATTAGTGAAATCTTGCGCTAAAAATTAGTTAATCATAAACCATCCGTAACAAATCTTATAGTATATTTGACAAACAATAATCAAGAATGCAATTTAAACACCCAGAATTTCTTTATGCTTTATTTGCCCTTCTTATTCCTATTATTGTTCATTTATTTCAATTAAGACGTTTTCAAAAAGTACCTTTTACTAATGTACAATTTCTAAAAGCGGTTACCATTCAGACTCGTAAGAGTTCACAAATTAAAAAATGGTTAACCCTATTAGCTAGGTTATTGGCATTTGCAGCACTTATTATTGCTTTTGCTCAACCATTTTTAGCTTCAGAAGAAATCGTTGGAAAAAAAAGTGAAACTGTTATTTATCTAGACAATTCTTTTAGTATGCAAGCCAAAGGTTCTAAAGGCCCATTGCTGCAGAGAGCGATTCAGGAATTGCTTAGCTCTTTACCAGAAGATGAAGTTGTTTCCATATTTACAAATACAGAAACTTTTAAAGAGGTTACCAAAAAGGATATCCGAAATGACTTACTACAACTAGAATATACTTCGAATCAAATAGCATATAGTGCTGCATACTTAAAGGGAAAACAGCTTTTAGGTAATTCTCCTGAAACTATAAAGCGTATCATTATGGTTTCAGATTTTCAACAAAAAGAGGAAGTTTTTGACATACCTACTGACGTAGAAACCAAAACAAATCTTATAAAATTAACACCTGTAACTCGCCAGAATATCGCTATTGATAGTCTTTCTCTAAGTAGAGATGAAAATAATGAAATGGTTCTAAATGTTTTATTAAGTAATACTGATGCACGTGCTGATAATATTTCTGTTGCTTTTTATAATGGAGAAAAACTAGTTGCGAAAACAACAGCTTCTATTCCTAAAAACAGTAAAACCTCTACAGAATTTAGAGTTGATGAGAATACTAAAATTAACGGCCGTATTGTTATAGAAGATCCTTCATTAAACTTTGACAATTATCGATATTTTACCATTAATACTCCCGAAAAAATAAAAGTGGTAGCTATTAATGAAACTAGTGATAATTTTATAAAAAACATTTATACATCCGATGAGTTTTTATTAATTAGCGCCAAAATAGATGAGTTAAACTATAATGATATTGGTAATGCCAATCTTGTATTAATCAACGAGATTAAGCAAATTCCAGTTTCACTAATTAATGCTCTTAAGTCTTTTAAAGATCAGGGAGGTACTATTTGTTTTATTCCAGCAGCTGATGGAAACCTTGCATCATACCAACAGTTTATAAATAGTTTTTCTTCGGAAAGTTTAATAGCAAAAAGTATTCAAGAAAAGAAAATTACAGGAATCAATTTTTCTCATCCCTTATACAAAGGGGTTTTTGATAAAAGAATAACCAATTTTCAGTACCCAAAGGTAAATTCTTACTATCAGACTACTGCAAATAATACAATCTTATCTTTTGAGGATAGTAGTCCCTTTTTATATGTAACAAAATCCATGTACGTATTTACTGCGCCTATTAATAATGAGAACTCTAATTTTAAGAACTCTCCATTAATTGTTCCCACTTTATACAACATTGGAAAACAAAGTCTAAAACTTTCTGATATTTCTTATAACATAGGACAAGTAAACACTTATGATGTTCCCATTTCGTTAGGACAAGATGGAATTTTATCATTAGAATCAAATGAAGAAAGTAGTATTCCATTACAACAGAGTTTTGCTACCAAAGTTCGAATTACAACAGACGAGGTACCTTCTAAAGCCGGTATTTATGCTCTTAAGGACAAAGAAAAATTGATTCAGCATGTGGGTTATAATTACAATACTTTAGAAAGTGATTTACAATACTATAACCTCTCTACAAACAAAGAATATGAGGTAAGCGATTCTGTAACCACTCTGTTCGAGCAAATAAAAGAAGAAACTAGTATTAACGAACTTTGGAAATGGTTTATTATTTTTGCTTTGATTTTCTTATTAATTGAAATCTTATTATTAAAATATCTCAAATGAATTTCTTATTAAAGGCAGCTACTATTTTTGATCCATCATCGCCCTTTCATAATCAAACAGTAGATATTCTTATCGAAAATGGAATCATTAAAGATATCGATTCGTTAATCGAAATAACAGAAAATGTAGAGGAAATTAAATTAGATACATTACACGTTTCTCAAGGATGGTTTGATAGTAGCGTAAGTTTTGGCGAACCTGGGTATGAAGAACGAGAAACAATAACTAATGGACTGGAGGTAGCTGCAAAAAGCGGTTTTACTAGTATTGGATTAAACCCAAACACGCTTCCCATAATTGACACCAGTGCTTCTGTAGGTTTTCTGAAAGGAAAATCTCTACAAAACGCCGTAGATCTATATCCTATCGGTTCTCTTACAACAAAATCCGAAGGTATTGACTTGGCAGAGCTTTATGATATGAAACAAGCTGGAGCCATTGCTTTTGGAGATTATAAAAAACCTATCAAAAATCCAAACCTACTAAAGATTGCTCTTCTATATGCTCAGAATTTTGATGGATTAGTACTTTCTTTTCCTCAGGATACGAGTATTGCTGGAAAAGGTATGGTACACGAAGAAAAACAAAGTACATTACTTGGACTTAAAGGTATTCCTGCATTGGCAGAAGAATTACAGATATGCAGAGACCTTTTCCTTTTAGAATATACCGGAGGAAAGTTACATATTCCGACAATTTCGACTGCAAAATCAGTTCAATTAATTAGAGAAGCAAAATCAAATAAATTAAATGTAACTTGTAGTGTTTCTGTTCATCATCTATCTCTTACTGATGAAGAATTAACAAGTTTTGACACAAATTACAAGATACTACCGCCGTTACGAACAAGAAAAGATGTAAACGCTTTAATTGAAGGAGTTAAAGACGGAACAATAGATATGGTTACAAGTGATCATCAACCAATAGATGTCGAAAATAAAAAAGTAGAATTTGATAACGCTATGTATGGAACAATAGGTTTAGAAAGTGCTTTCGGAATCCTAAATAATATACTAGATATTAATCATACTATATCACTACTTACCAAAGGAAAATCCATATTTGGAATTGAAACGGATTCCATAGATAAGGGAAATAAAGCTAACTTATCATTATTTACCTCAAAAGGAAGTTCCATATTTAAAGAAGAACACATAGGATCTACTTCTAAAAATAGTGCATTTTTAGAAAAAGCTACGAAAGGTAATACGTATGGAATTATTTCTAACGGACAAATAGTACTAAAATAAACACCTATTCTCATGCAATCAGATTACGAAAAACAAGGTAAAACTGCAGCTATAATAGCATATATAACTATTATAGGTACTATTATAGCGCTCTTTATGAATCAAGATAACAAAAACAAATTTGCTACTTTTCATATCAGACAAGCTTTAGGAATTAATATAGGTTTTTATCTGTTAGGAGCATTAGTAAGTATGTTCGATTCTTGGATAATTTCCTCTTCCTTTTACATTTTTATCTTCGTACTTTGGGTTTTTGGTTTAATAACCGCCATTAGAGAAGAACAAAAAACTGTTCCAATTGTAGGACCCTATTTTCAAGAATGGTTTACATTCGTGAAATAAATAACACTATATAATTATTTATTCCATAAGAAATTTAGTGAGTTTCAAATCAGGAGAAAGCGTGATAACTAGTATTACAGAATCACTATCTGATTGTACTAGATACCTATAACCTTCATCTTGATCCATTAAATCAAATTCTGAAAATTTACCTTGACTATCCATATTTTTGGCGACAAACTCCTTTACTTTATCTAAAGTAAATGTAGTCTGTAAGTCCGCAGAAAATTGATCAAAGATTTTCTGAGCATCATTAGCGTTATACGAACTAATTATAGTCTTCATTGTACTTTCATAATCAACATCTGTCTGGGAAACACCAATATGGAAACAGAAAAACAGACTAAAATAGATTACTTTTTTCATCATTAAATTTATTTTAAGGAGCTTAAATTTAGGGAATATTCCACTAATAATTATCGAAATTAAGTATTAACACGTATTTAAGCAATGAGAATTACGTAATTATCAGTATTGTAAATTAAGAATTTCAAAATAATATATAAAAAAACCTGCGAAACTGATTTCACAGGTTTTGAATTATGGTATTGTTATTATATGCTATTGTTTTGGTTTTGGACTCCATTTTAGGAAGTTTGGTTTTACAACTAGCATTGCCCATCCCCAGTTTTGTAATCCGCTAGGATCAGCAACTCCTTTTAGGATTTCCATACTATCTCCCGCG
>NZ_JAGJEB010000019.1:0-56937 GCF_018100855.1 Aquimarina sp. MMG015 | reverse complement strand
CGTTTCTTTTAATTAGAATTAATAGTTTTTCTGATTAAGCATAGAGTTTAGATTAGTTATTTTTAAAGTATACAATATATAGCCATAATAAAATGAAGGGATTATTACACAAGTTAGTGTTTGTTTTTGTTGTGTTTTTCTTTGTGGGTGCTACATTTTCTCAAGAAAGAAAATTGAGGACCGCTCAAAGCCAATATGATAAATATGAATATATTAATGCGCAAGAGACATATCTTAAAGTAGTTAAGAAAGGATATAAAAGTGCAGATCTTTATAAGAATCTAGGAAATAGCTACTACTTTAATAGTCAATTCGAAGAAGCTTCTAAGTGGTATGAAGAATTGGTAAATTCCTATCCAAGCGAAGTAGAACCTGAATATTATTTCAGATATGCTCAAACGTTAAAATCTGTTGGAAGATATGATGATGCAGATGTATTTATGAATAAGTTTGTAGAAGCGAGTTCAGATGATCAAAGAGCGCAATTGTTTGAAGAAGAACCTAACTATCTTAAAAGAATAGATTTCCAATCAGGAAGGTTCGAAATTGAGAATTCTTCTATTAATTCTTCATATACTGATTTTGGTTCGGCTTTTTTCGGAAGATTTATAGTTTTTAGTTCCTCGAGAGATACTCTTTTATTTAAGAAAACGCTTCATCAATGGAATGAAGAACCATTTTTGGACCTTTATAGAGCAGAATATAACCCCACTAATGGAGAACTTTCTGAAATTGAAAAGTTTGATAGTAAGATAAATAGTAAATTTCACGAGTCTACACCTATTTTTTCTAAAGATGGTAATACTGTTTATTTTACTAGAAATAACTATGATGGTAGAAAATACGGTAGTGATAAGAAAGGAACGAATCGATTAAAAATTTATCGTTCTTATAAGAATACTCAAGGTAGTTGGACGACTCCACAAAATTTACCATTTAATAGTGATCAATACTCCACAGCACATCCAACATTAAGTCTAGACGAGAAAACATTGTATTTTTCTTCAGATATGCCTGGAGGAGAAGGTCAATCAGACATTTACGAAATAGCGATTAATTCTGATGGGAGTTTTGGAGAACCTAAAAACTTAGGAAATAGAATTAATACAGAAGGAAAAGAAACTTTTCCCTTCGTTAGTATTAACAATGATTTATACTTTGCTTCGGATGGTCACATTGGACTTGGTGGTTTAGATGTTTATGTAACTCGATTAAACCCTCAAACAGATGAAGAAAAGTTAATTGTTAACATAGGTAAACCTGTGAACAGTCCTGATGACGATTTTGCTTTTATTGTAGATGATGAGTCTAAAAGAGGATATTTTTCTTCGAATAGAGAAGGAGGAAGAGGGAAAGATGATATTTATAGTTTTCTGCAGTTAGAAGATCTTAAAAGTTTCTGTGAGATTACTATTACAGGTGTTGTTAAGGATAAAGATACTCAAGAATTACTTTCTGGAGCGAAGGTTTCAATCTATGATAGTAGTAATAATCTATTAGAAAGCTTTATTGTCGGAGATGATGCATCATATAGTCATATAGTTAAATGTAGCTCTAAGTACTTCGTACGTGCAGAAAAAGAAGAGTATTTAACATTAGAAAAGCTAGTGAGTACTCCAGGAAAAACAGAAACTTTAGATGTGCCATTATTGTTAGAGAAAAAGATCAAAACTGCTGATGTTGGAGATGATCTTGCTAAAGTATTATCGTTAAACCCTATTTACTTTGATTTTGATCAATATTATATTCGTCCTGATGCTGCTATAGAATTAGCAAAAGTTATCGAAGTAATGAATCAATATCCAGATATGAAAATCGATGTAAGATCTCATACCGATAGTCATGGAAATGATGATTACAACCTTTGGTTATCTGACGAAAGAGCAAAATCTACCGTAAAATATATGGTATCTAAAGGAATTGCAGCGAATAGATTAACCAGTAAAGGATATGGAGAAACACAACCTGTTAATGATTGTGGAAATGAATCTAATTGTAAAAAATCAGAATATCAGCTAAATAGACGAAGTGAATTTATAATCGTTAAATAATAGTATACTTACATAGATTACTAATAAAACTTAATTAAATTAAAAAAACACCTTTACGAGAGTAAGGTGTTTTTTTATTATACAGGTAAACAATTCTTTAATTTATGTCAAAAAATGCATAGATTATGAATTGCTATTACGATTTCGTAGCTTTGAGCCAATACAAAGCAATGAAAGAAGAAAAAGTCATTTTAGTTAACGAAAATGATGAGCAAATTGGGTTGATGCCTAAACTTGAAGCACACGAGAAAGCTATATTACATAGAGCATTTTCAGTATTTATTCTTAATGAAAAAAAAGAACTAATGTTGCAGCAAAGAGCTCATCACAAGTACCATTCGCCAGGTTTATGGACAAATACTTGTTGCAGTCATCAACGAGAAGGAGAAAGTAATATTCAGGCTGGAACAAGAAGATTAGAGGAAGAAATGGGATTTACTACACCTCTTAAAGAAACAATATCATTTATATATAAAGCACCTTTTGATAATGGACTTACAGAACATGAGTTGGATCATGTGTTAGTTGGTCAGTATGAAGAGGATCCTATTATTAATCCAGATGAAGTCTCGGATTGGAAATGGATGCATATAGAAGATGTTAAAAAGGATATTATTGAGAATCCTAATAGCTATACGGCTTGGTTTAAGATCATTTTTGATAAATTTTATGAACATATAGTAATATGAGAATAAAGGCTTGTAGAAAAGCGCATTTTAATGCCGCACATAGATTGTATAGGAAAGATTGGAGTGATGAAAAGAACACTCAAGTTTTCGGAAAATGCAGCAATCCTAGATATCATGGGCATAACTATGAATTAGTAGTAGCGGTTATAGGAGATGTAGATCCAGAAACAGGTTTCTTAATAGATTTGAAAATTTTAAAAGATTATATTAAGTCTGAAGTTGAGGATTATATGGATCATAAAAACCTTAATGAAGAGGTAAAAGAATTTGAAAAATTAAATCCAACTGCGGAAAATATCGCCTTTGTAATTTGGAATAGACTTCGTAAAAAGCTAGATTTAAGGTATGATATCGAGGTTACATTATTCGAAACTCCACGGAATTATGTAATATACGACGGTAAATAAAATCATTTATGGCCTTAGAATTAGGAAGCAAAATTCCCCAATTTTCAGCAATCAAAGATGATGGGGACGATTTTCATAGCGTTGATTATATTGGTAAAATTCCATTGGTAATTTATTTTTATCCCAAAAACTTCACTCCTGGTTGTATAAAAGAAGCTTGTGATTTTAGAGATAGTTACGAAGATTTTAAGAAAGAAGGAGTAGAAGTAATAGGGATAAGTGCAGATAATGTCAAATCTCACGAAAGATTTAAGACTAAATATAGTTTGCCTTTTATTTTTTTATCAGATACCGACGGTAGTTTAAGAAAGCTTTTTGGTGTTAAGTCAGGTTTGTTTGGAGTATTACCAGGAAGAGAAACATATGTTATAGATAAAGAAGGAGTAGTTAGGTTAAAATTTAATAGCATTAACGCTTCGAAACATTTAAAAGAAGCTATTAAAACTGTCAAAAAAATAATGAATGAGTAACGATTCACTTTACATGCTTAAGTTTCAGCCCATTTTAAAGGAAAAAATATGGGGAGGCTCCAAATTAAATAATCTTTTAGGAAAGAAGTCTGAGAGCTCTTTTGTTGGAGAAAGTTGGGAAATAAGTGATGTAGAAGGAGATTGTTCGGTTGTTATTAATGGTGAATTTGAAGGAAAAACACTAAAAGAACTTTTGGCTAATTATCAAGAAGAATTGATAGGACAAAAGAACTTTGATAGATTTGGAGCAAAATTTCCTTTACTAATAAAATTTATAGATGCTAAACAGGATCTTTCCGTACAGTTACATCCTGGTGACGAAATCGCTAAAGCGAAGCATAATTCTTTAGGTAAAACTGAGATGTGGTATATTACGCAAGCTGATAAAGAAGCAAACATTATAATAGGCTTTAATCAAAAAGTAAATTCTGAATTATATCAAAAACATGTTGCCGATAAGACCATCAAGGATATTTTACATTATGAGTCGGTTACCGAAGGAGACACCTTTTTTGTGTATTCAGGGGTGATACACGCAATAGGAAAAGGAGTGCTGTTAGCAGAAATACAGCAAACATCTGATATTACTTATCGAGTTTATGATTGGGATCGTAAAGATTCTGATGGTAACTACAGAGAATTACATCAACAAGATGCTTTAGAGGCAATTGATTTTAGTAATAATTCTGATTATAAAGTTGAGTATACTTCAAAAAAAAATCAAATAACTGATTTAGTTCAATGCCCACACTTTATTACGAACCTTGTAGAAGTGGATAAAGAAATTTCTATGTCACATACTAAACTAGATTCTTTTGTAATATATATGTGTGTAAAAGGTAAAGCTCAGTTAATAAATGGGTCTCAAAAAGTTACTATTGTTGTTGGAGAGACAATTTTAGTTCCCGCTTCGATAAAAGAAATTAACTTGATTTCTGAAGGGGCAAAACTACTACAAGTCTATATTTAAAAGTAAAACCGTTTGATAAATGGTTTAAAAGACTAATTTTGCATAAAATATTTTAGAAAATGGCAAATAAAAGAAATCTTAAGAAAGATATTAACTACGTATTAGGGGATATCATAGAAGAAGTATACATCTGGGAAGAGAATAATCCAGATAAAGATAAAAAGGCAGGAGAAGTTATTATAGATGAGGCAATCAATTCTTTTGATGCTTTTATGGCAAGAGTTAGTGATCGTAATGTAGAAAATGCGGCAAAGCACTTTAAATCTATCAAAGAAGATTTAGAAAAAACAGCGAAGTCTTTAGCTGAAAAAGTAAATTCATTATAATTTTTTTAAAAAAGTATTTGCAAATATGATTTCAGAAATTATATTTGCAACCGCTTTGCCGATGTAGCTCAGCTGGCTAGAGCAGCTGATTTGTAATCAGCAGGTCGTGGGTTCGAGTCCCTCCATCGGCTCTTAGTAGTGTAAGTCCCAATTCCTGAAGGAGTTGGGATTTTTTTTATTGGATAAATTTCCAATTAGAATAGAAATTTAGTTCGAGTTAAATATCTTTCTTAATACGTTCTATTAAATAAACAACCCTAATCTTCTTTAGAAGTTTAGGGCTATTAATGTATTAAGTGATATCACTTACTATTTTTTAATAACGTTTTCACCAAAAAAAATGTGAGATAACTTTTTAGATACAGCAGTTATAGTAAGGATAACTTGGTGTATTTGGATTAGCGGGATGAAAGTAACATCCAGGAATGTAAGTCGCTCCGCATGCTGGATTATTAACTAAATCAGTAGTTGTACAACAAGACAATGAAGGATTACAGCATCCACCGCCTCCAGAACCAGGACGTCCTCCTCCAGAAATACCTTTTTGTTCTTTTCTATTTAATTGTTGAGCCCCTTTTAAGTTTAAAATTTTTTTTAACATAATTGTAGTTTAAAGAGTTAATTGTGAGTCAATTAAGTTAATAAAAATTGTTTTAAGTACCTTGCGGTATTTCTGTCAATATTTTATGGTTAAATTCCGATGTTATTGTTTTTAGAAAAATATATTTACTGATCTTTTTCTACTCTTTCAGCTTCTTTTGTTTTTCTCTCTTTTAAGTAATCAGTTAGTTGTTTGCCATATATTGATTTTTTAACTTTTGGAGATAATGATTTTGCTACAGTATCTAGATATTTAATATTGGCGTCAAAAACTTCGTGAAGAGTTATGTATGGAGCTACTTCTAGTTTTCTATTATTGATGGCAAAATTGATAGTGTACAAATATTTTTGTCGAAGTAGATTTTTGTAAGCGATATCGTTTTTAGCTAATTTTTCATCATCATTCTGTTTCTTTGCCTCATAATCTTCTTTTATGATTCTTAGATTTCTTTCTTTGAATCTTTTATTCATTTTGTTGTACTCAATCAATTTAGTTTGATTTTTGCCTCCGGCAATAATTGCCTCTTTTTCAAAACCATTCAGAGAAGTGTTGATCGTAATTACTCCAGGCTCTGCAAAAAAATCAATACGATCATTAAATTGAGTTCCATCATGTTTATCTAAAAATAAATAATGAATTTCAGGTTCTTGAACAGTAGTTTGAAATGTAAACTGAGGATCTCCATCAATAACTAAAGAATCTAAATTTATTAAGATAGTATCTTTAATTTTTTGAAGATATAATGTTCCTTTTTTAAGTCCTTTTACTGTTCCGTTTATAGAAACATTTCCTTCTTTTTTAGGAGAACTACAACTTAGGATGAGAGTAGATAACAATAATATGGTAAAAAATTGTCGCATTGATGGGTTTTTAATTTTGAAAAAATCGAATACAAAGATGCTATAAATTAGATTGAAAAACTAACTTCCAGAAGCAATTTGCATTAATATTGTACATAGAATAGCACCATAGGTTCCTACCACATAACCAAACACAGCTAAGAGTACGCCAACTGTTGCTAGTGATGGATGAAATGCTGCTGCCACGACTGGAGCTGATGCTGCTCCTCCTACATTGGCTTGGCTACCTACAGCAAGGAAAAAGTAGGGTGCCTTTATTAATTTAGCAACTCCAATTAAAAGAAGCGCATGTATGGTCATCCAAACCAACCCAATTCCAATTAATCCAGGATTTTCTAATATCATTTTCAAATCCATTTTCATTCCAATCGTTGCAACTAGAATGTAAATAAAAATACTACCGATTTTACTAGCTCCTGCTCCTTCATATTTTTTCGCTTTAGTGTATGATAATAGAATTCCAATAGCGGTTGCTATAGTAATCATCCAAAAGAATTGAGATGTAAAGGATGATAGGGCAGAGCTTTTGTCATTAAATACTTCGAAATTGTTCGATAAAAATCCAGACATTCCATTTGCTCCCCAATGTGCTAAGCCTACGGTTGTAAAAGCGATAGATAACATAATTATATAATCCGTTAACGTAGGGTTTCTATTAACGCTTTCTGCATAAGAGGATACCTTTTCTTTTAGTGATTCAATGGCACTACTATCAGCTTTTAGCCATTTGTCAATTTTTTTACTTTTTCCAATACCAATTAGTAAAATAGCCATCCAAAGGTTTGCTACTACGATATCTACTAGTACCATACCTCCATATTTATCAGGATTATATTCGTAAATTTCTAACATAGCGGCTTGATTAGCTCCTCCACCAATCCAACTACCAGCAAGTGTAGATAAGCCTCTCCAGACCGCATCAAAACCAGCACCTCCAACAGTTTCTGGAGAAATCAAAGAGATTAATAAAATAGCGATAGGTCCTCCTATTATAATTCCTATAGTTCCTGTAGCGAACATAATTAAGGCTTTTGGTCCTAAATTAAAGATTGCTTTTAAATCTATACTAAGTGTCATTAATACTAGAGAAGCTGGTAATAAGTATCTACTGGCTATATAATATACATTGGATGATTTTTCGATAATCTCTCCGTCAGTACCTAGTTCTTTCCATTCAGGAGATATAATTCCTAAGGAGTTAAATATAGCTGGGAGTAAATAACAAAGTAATAGTGCTGGAACAAATTTATAAAACCCTTGCCAAAAACTTGTTTTAATCGATGAAGTGTAAAAAACAAGCCCTAAGCATAGCATTAGAATTCCAAAAACAATAGTGTCATTGGTAAAAAAAGGAACATTTTCCATAGTGTGAGTTCATTATATTGTGAGATGCGTTGCAAAATACAATTTTTGGATTAAAATTAAATTAACTTCCTAATGTGAGTTAATCATTAATCCAGCTCTTTAAAATTGCTATCTGTCCTTCAGTAGCGTTAGGATTCTGTTTAAGAATTATTTTTTCTACTGCAGGAGGAATTACTTTAGAAGTAAGTTTTAAAATATTTTGATCTCGTTCGATTGTAAAAACAACATCATCACCAATATTCCATTTATTAGAATCACTAAAAAGATCATAAATGTTTTTTATAGTATATGTTTTACTATCGATACCCAATAGAATATCTCCTCTTTTTATTCCTACTTTTTTAAGAAAGTTATTACGTTCTGCCCCAGCAGTAAAAACTACCTTTTTAGTAGTTTCAGAACCTTTGATAAAGGGTTCTTGTTCATGAATGAAATATTCAGAAGGAATTTCTACAGTATTGTAGATCAATCCAGCTTTTTTTAAGTAATATCCATAATCGATAGGGGTATTATTAATAACATGAGATTTTAGAAAATCTGCTACTTCTGGATAAGAAACTTCTTTTATTACATCAATCAACTCTTCGTCTTTAAAAGGGGTTTCACTTCCAAATCTTCCTGATAATCCTTTTATAAGATCAACAATACCATAAACTCCGCTACTTTTTTCTCGCATTATAATATCAATACACATGGAAATTAGAGCACCCTTTTCATAGACGTTGCCATAATTTTCTAAGTATGGATCTTGCAATATGTTTTTACTCATTTCTGCAAAAGAAAATCTTTGGTCAAAATTTTTAGAATTATTTACTTTTTCTAAAATTCTTTCAAAAAATTCTTCTTTTTCAATGAGTGCTTGATTAATCTGAAATAATAAAGAAAAATATTCAACTGTACCCTCATACAACCATAAATGCTTTGACATTTTTGGGTTATTGTAGTCAAAATTATGAATCTCTTCGGAGTGTATACTTAATGGAGTTATGATATGAAAAAACTCGTGCGAAACAACATCTGTCAGCGATTCATTCAGTTTTTGTAATGGTATCGATTCAGGAAGTACAACAACTGTAGAAGTATTATGTTCTAAGGCTCCAAAACCTTTGGCATCATCACTTTTAGAAGAAGAAAGGTAAAGTATAACACTGTATTTTTTTGTCGTATTGATATATCCTAAAAAATTCTTTTGCGCTCTGATCATGCGTTCCATTTGTGGCATTAATTGCGCAGCACGATGAAGTTTGGTAGGAGAGTAAACACTTAATAAAACCTCAATTTCATTAATATTAAAAGTTATTTTATCCGGAATGGAATACATTATGGGAGAATCAGCTAAATCAGCATATCTCTTAAAAATAAAAACATCTGTATCATATAAAGCTCCTGCTTGAGGCTCTTTTGGTAGATATTCAGATAAAGAAGTTGAAGCTTCCATATCTATAGGATGTTTGATAAAAAGGTTGTACTTATTTTCTTTTTTGTTGTCAAAATATCCTACAAAAGCATATAGGTTAAGAACGAAATTTTTGTTTTGTAGAATATTTGTTCCTGTAGGAGAGAATATTTGATGGTCATTTTCTGTGTCAAAAGTATCGTTCACTAAATAAGTTATGGAACTTAATTGTTTTGCACTGTTTATTTTCCAGCGATTATCTCCGTGTTTTTTTACAGACAATTCATTACCCTCATTATCGAAAGCTTTAAAATCTTCGATGTATTTTCCATAATTATTGTTTTGGTATGTTCCGGGAACAATTTTGGGCAGGTAATAACTGATTGTATCTGAGTTTATGCTATTGATTTTTAATTCTACCTTTACTTTATCATCTATTATATTTACTAAATCTAAGGATGCAATAATTGGTGTAGTATCTACTTTTATTGCAGATTTTGTTGGTTTGCAACCTGTAAAAGAGTAGATAATAAAAATGTGAAATATTAGAATTCTAATCAGAGTAATTTTTTTTAGCACAAGTATTAGATATTGTTTTTTATATATGTAGCAACACCATCTTCTTTTCCGGGTAGTGTTATTACATCAGCAATTTTTAATGTTTCAGGTTTCGCATTGGCAACAGCTACTCCGGTACCAACGGCTTTTATCATAGCAATATCGTTATAATTATCGCCAAAAGCTACTGCTTCAGATAGAGAAATTTTATAATGCTTAGTAAGAAGTAATTCAATCGCAGTTAATTTTGAAATACTTTTATGAGCAATTTCAATATATGTAGGCTTTGATCTATATAAGTGTAATGTTTCGCTAAAATGTGTTTTTAAAAAAATAAATGCTTCTTCAATATATTTTTCATCCCCCATACACATGATCTTATGAGCTCCTTTATTTTCGACTTTCCATTCTTCGATAACTTTTTTTGTTGATTTTACAACTGGAGTTACTTTAGTATTTTGTGATTCTCTATTTGCCCAAAAATCCATTTCAGGAACAAACCAATCATCATTATGATATAAGCTTATATGAAATGAGTTCTTGTTATTAAAGTTGTTCAACTCCTGTATTATATCCGGATGTATAAAAGTAGAATGAATAGGTTTTTTGTCTACTAAAACTAACCCCCCATTATAACAAATTAGTGGAAGATGGGTAATATCCAATTCTTCTTGTAAATGTGTCATAGCACTTGGCATACGAGAAGAAATTAATATGACAGGGATAGTATCTTTTATTCGCTTTATTTCTGAAATAGTAAATTCAGAAAGTTCTCTTTCCGGGTTAAGAAGTGTTCCGTCAATATCAGAAAATACAATACGATGTGAATTCAATTAAATTAGCTTAGGGTTAATGATTCTTCTAATTGGTTAGTCTTTTACGAAGTTAACAATACTAGTGGTAACTTCTGGCATAATTTTAAGCCAGTATTCGTTATAAGATTTATGATTTTCTAGTCTACTACCTTTTATTTCTCTAAGTATATGATTCATATTTTCTATGATCACATACTCCGCATTAGGAACAGCCTCTTTCAATTTTTCTGCTTCAGAGACTTCTACTTGTAGATCTTTATCACCTTGTAATATTAGAATTGGTATTTCTAGGTTCTGTATCTCTTCAGAAGGAGTATACTTAATCCAAGATTTCATAAAAGGCTGTAATTGATAACCAAATATAGATTCTAAAGCTGGATCGTAATCTGTAGCTCTTCCTTTTTCTTTTAATTCAGTAAAAGCTACCGCAGCACTTTTATCCAACCCAGGTGCTTGTTTTTCTAATTGTTGTATTACAATTTGGTCTACCGATTGTGCATTTCCAGCAATTGATATAAAACCATCAACGTTTTCCTGGCCAGCTACAATCCCGATTAAAGAACCTTGTCCATGACCCGCCAAAATAACCTTTGTGTAATTACCATTTTCCTTGAAGTATTTAACTATTGCTTGCGCATCTTGAATAAAATGTTCTAATAAAATTTCGTGCTCTCTAATTCCATAAGCATCAATTTTAAATAGCCTTTTGTCATAACGATACGATGCTACACCTTTTTTTGCTAATGCTATTGCCAATAATTTAAAAGCATCATTTTTAGACATTCTGTCATTACCCTCTCTATTGATAGCTCCAGCATCCATAATAAAAATAACGAGAGGAACATTATCATCGGAGTATGGAGTTGTTAATGTACCTTCGATAAGACGGTTAACTCTAACGGTCGCAGAATTGTATTCTTTTTCTTCTTTCTCTTGAGCCAAACAAAATGTTGTAAAAGCAATCAGAAATAATGAAAATCTTATTTTCATATATATTGGGGTTTATAAGATATGTCTTTATGAAACGATAAATATGCTACCATATTTTTGATCTAAAATTCTTTTGGTAAAATATCTTTGTTAAAAATAACATTTAACGATTCACTAACATACCCTTTTTTATCTTTGCTTCAAAATATATACTAATGATTACTCGATACATTGCCTTTTTATTACTGTTTACTATTTCCTTTAATGCATTCTCATTTAATGATGATTGGGGTAAAACAGGTCATAGGGTTACAGGAGAGATAGCAGATAGCCACCTTACAGAAAAGGCAAAAAGAAATATTGCTAACATATTAAAAGGAAAAGGGTTAGCTTTTGTTTCAATTTATGCTGATGAAATAAAAAGTGATGATCGTTATAGAGGCTATAGTCCTTGGCATTATGTAAACTTTTCTTTTGATAAAAAATACGGAGAAGAAACTCCTAGTAAACATGGAGATTTAGTTCAAGGAATTCAAAAATGTGTAGAGGTTTTGAAAAGTGAGGATTCTTCTGAAGAAGATAAAGAATTTTATCTTAAAATGTTAGTTCATTTTATTGGTGATTTACATCAGCCTTTACATGTAGGAAGAGGAGAGGATAAAGGAGGGAATGATATCCAGGTACGTTGGTTTAGAGATGGGTCTAATTTACATAGAGTTTGGGATAGTGAAATGCTTGATTATTATGGAATGAGCTATACAGAATTAGCCAATAATACAGACGAATTATCATTATCAGAAATAGAAGCTATAAAAAAAGGTGAAGTATTAGATTGGATTTATGAGTCGCAAAGCCTTGCGAAAAAAGTATACGCCTCTGCAAATGTAGGAGAGAAGTTGGGGTACAAGTATATGTATAATAATTTTCCAATTGTAAGAACTCAATTACAAAAGGGAGGAATACGTTTGGCTAAAGTATTGAATGATATTTTTGGTTAAAATAAAACAAGATTTTATTTACTAACTGCAAGATCCTTTCGATACTGCTTAGGAGACATAGAGAAATACTTTTTGAAGGTCTTAGTAAGATGACTCTCATCAGTATATCCTAATTGATAGGCAATTTCTGCAATTGTAAATTCGGTATTCTGTAACCTATATTCTACGAGTTTCATTTTGTATTTGGTTACATATTGATGTATAGATTCTCCCGTTGCTTTCTTAAAATAAGTGCTAATCGAACTCTGCGACATATTGAACTTATTAGCCATATAACTAATCTTGGTAAGGTCATTATCGTATACATGCTGTCTGATGTGACCTAATATCTGATCTATCCTCGAATCATTTATTGAAACATTTCTATTATGAGAACTGTATTTGTCAGAAATATTACGGACTATAATACTTAATATAGTACTGATTGCATTCGAAATAATCTCTTGATAATATATCTTTTCGTTTTTAAATTCTTCCATAACTACATTATGGATATCCCAGATAATACTTCTATCTTCTTCATGTGAAATTACATCTCCAGGGATAATATTAGGATGATGTAGTAGTTGTTCAATTCGTTGTAACCAATATTTCCTATCGGGTAAGTTGACTTTACTAGAAAATAAAAGTTCGGTAAATTTAAAGTGTGTAAAACCAGAATGTTTTTCTATTTCAAAATGATGCGTGTCTTCTGGAGCAAGTAGAAAAATGTCATTTTTTTTATACCGAAATCGAATACCATTAATTGTGTGATAACCACTTCCTTTTTCAACAAAAATGATCTCAAAATAATTGTGATTATGAGGTTCCGCTTCCCATTTATCGAATGAATATTGATGTACAACAAAGGTCTCGTGTAAGGTATAACGATTCATAATCAATTTTTCTTTTGTTTTAAAGTTACAAAAATAAAATCAAACCTAATAACTGTTTTGTACAAGTGTTTTTGAATATTTTTACTTTATTTAACTGATAATTAACTAATTATGTTTTAAAAGTACAAGTGGTTACTATAATTCTACAAGTAGACAGTAAGGAACACTTTATACTTTTGCCCTGCAAATTTTTCACACAAATCGGCAATGAAGTTTAGAGTTTATTTATATGCAGTGGTTCGGATACTGTTTGGAGGTTTTTTGGCACTACATAGTGCCTATAACGTAATTATTTATTCAGAATTTCTGAATGAAGTTGACACCTACTTTACAAAAACAACGGTATTTAAATACGACTTGGTTGAAGCATTAGCTCCGCTGGTTCCTTTTGAAGAGTTTGTTTTGGGGTTATTTCTAATTCTTGGTTATTTTACAAGAAAAGTCCTGATATGTGCATCGATTTTGTTTTTGTTTTTGGCACTTTTTTTATTAGACGTAAATTCAATAGGACTGTCGATATTACATATAGGATTATTTATCCTGACCCTAATATTATGGAAAAAAGATAATTACAATTTAAAATCTATGGATTATTCTCGAGATATGTATCTAATGATATAGATTTTATGTTTTATTCATAGGGATTAAAAGCCTTTTAATTAATAATCCTGAAGGTAAGATTAATTCGCGGATTTGTAATTCTCTTAGATTTTGGTAATTGATGTAACCAATTTTCTTGTGTTTTTCCACGCATTAGAAGTAGACTACCGTGTTGTAATAAAAGTTTTTGCTTTAGTTCTTTAGTTTTATGCTTAAAATGAAACCATCTTTCTTCGCCAAAACTTACAGATGCGATTATTGGTTCTGGACCAAGTTCTTTTTCATTATCAGAATGCCAACCATTACTATCTTGACCATTGCGATATAGATTTAGTAAACAAGTTGTAAAAATCTCCGAACTTACATCTTCTACCTTTTTTTTAATCTTTAATAAATTATCTGTAAATAAATGAGGTTGCATGGTGATATTAGAGTACGAATAGGTATTTTCATTATTAGCATATAAGGCAGTAAGGCGTGGCTGCTTATAGGTTTTACCAAAGACCTTTATGTCATCTTGTTGCCATTGAATAGACTCTTTTAATTGGTTAAATAATTGATCAGCTTCAACTTTTTCAAAAAGAAATGGATAATAATGTACATCTCCATCTGGCATTTTTAGCTGAATATGTTCGTTTTTAGAACTAAATAGATCCAATGATTTTGTTTTTTAAAGATATGATTGTGCCCAATAAACTAAGCCAAATTGAAGTAATAACCTAAATACTAGAATTGATTTTGGCAAATTTAAACCTGCTTTTTTATTTATAAGCATGTGTATATGAACTGGAAAAAATAAAATTAACATGCATATAATAGACCAAACCGAAAAAAAACGTGTCTGAGTAAATAAAAGACCAATACCTGCAATAATTTCCGCGATACCACTTAGGTAGACCAGTTGCCTGTGATATGGAATATATAGCGGCATAATTCTCATAAATGCCTTTGGTTTAATAAGGTGAAAAATACCGGCGATTATAAAAACACCGGATAAAATATACAAATGCCAACTCATTAAATCCCAGTTGTTTTTACCTTACCAGCACTGCTGAGTGCAAAATCTTTACTTCTTTTCATATGTTTTATGAAACTTACTTTTCTAAAACGTAATGCACTCCAATCTTCATCAATAGCTACTTGTCTTACAGGCTCTAAGTTATAATCACCCAAAACTCCCCATCCATGATCTCTTGTGATCTCAGACTTATATTTTTTAGAACTTTTCTTAGGGTAAGCAAACCAAAGAATAGCATCACCAACTAATTTAGGAAAAATAGTTTCGATTCGGTTTTCGATTTGTTTTTGTTCCTTAACAAAGACTAATGCAAAATCAACTTCAGATACTTGTATCAAAGATTCTTTTACTATAACATCCTTTAGGCAATCTAGTTCTTTGCAAAATCCTTCCGGTTCATTCAATATTAATATCTCATCAAGTGATGGAGGTAGTTGTAATTTTTTGAATAATGGAGTCATGAGTTTGAATTTAAGTTTGGTTATCCTGTGTTTACTACAAGATACAAAAAATAGAGAAAGTATAATACAATTATCAAGTCCTTTTGCGCTGGGTAAACGAATACTTTTTTATATACGTCGTTTTTTAAAAGTTTTAAGGCACTTAGTATTTTCCATAAAATTAAAAGAAAAGTTATGGTTAATATAGTATTGTTTTTAAAGCCACACAAACTCACATTATGAATGATTATTTTAAAATTTTCAAACCCTTATGGATAGGATTGATGATAAGCATATTGCTAATGTCATGCGAATCGCAAGAATTACAGTCCGATGATCAACAAACTGTATATGATGATTTTAGCTTAGAGCAGGCATATCCTAATGAAACAGGAGAATTATTGCAAATCATTTTAAATGGAGAAGAAATAAATGTTGAGAGTATTAATAAATATTACATTTTAGAAGGTGATATAAAAATAGAATTATCTGATACAAATAAAGGAGTAGGAAGAACTGGTGGGAGATGGCCTAATAACATCGTGTATTATACTATCCAGAGTGGAATGCCTAATCAAGCTCGAATAACAAATGCAATAGCTCATTGGGAATCCAAAACAGCGTTAAGATTTGTACCACGTACAAACCAATCCAATTATGTGTATTTTAAAAATGGATCGGGGTGTTCTTCTTATGTTGGACGTATTGGAGGGCGCCAAGATATTACGTTGGCAAATGGATGTTCCACTGGTAATACAATTCATGAAATTGGTCATGCTATTGGATTATGGCATGAACAAAGTAGAAAGGATCGAGATCAATACATAAGAGTAGTTTTCGAAAATATTCAAAGCGGTAGAGAATTTAATTTTAAAACTTATATAGAACAAGGTCAGGATGGTAATGAATACACTTCTAATCTGGATCTTGGGAGTATTATGATGTATGGATCATATGCTTTTTCTAAAAATGGTCAACCTACTATAACTCGGATTAATGGAGATACGTATAACGCTCAACGTAATGGTTTGTCTGATAGTGATGTTATTGGTATTAATAAAATGTATCCAGCGCAGGTTTCTAATAATATGATTGAATTAAAAGGGAGTAATGGTAAATATGTGAGCAGCGAAAATGGGAGTAAACCAATGAATTGTAATAGAACGAATCCACAAGTGTGGGAAAAATTTGAAATAGTAACACTGAGTGGTGGAAAAATAGCCATTAAAGGAAATAACGGAAAATATGTAAGCAGTGAGAACGGTGCTAAACCTATTACTTGTAATAGATCACAAATAGGATCTTGGGAACAATTTACATTAGTGAATAGAGGAGGAAATACGTATGCATTAAAAGGTAATAATGGTAAGTACATTAGTTCAGAAGATGGCGGTCAACCAATGACTTGTAATAGAATATCAATAGGGAACTGGGAGGAATTCGTAATTTCGGGATTGTAAACTTTACTGAAGTTGTGAATAAAGAAAACACCGCTTTAAAAGCGGTGTTTTTTGTTTAATTAATATTTTTAGTCAATGATTTTAGAGTTTTCAGGGTCATCAAATAGTTCGCCCTCGTTTTCCAAAAATGTAATATCACTAATAGTAGCTTCGCCTAACTTATCGGTCATTCCTTTTTCTGAAGTCCACCCATAAAACTCCCATCTTGTTGCAAAGGGGATAGAATCAATAGTAATAAAGTCTTTATAATGAATGGCATGCGGATCTGCCTCAGCGTTAGAAATATCACCATCACTTCCGAAAGTAACAATATAAGCAGCAGCTTGTAGTGATTTAGCAACTGGATCAGCATAAATTACATACCAATCATCAGGTGCATCTCCTGTTCCGGCTTCAAAAGTAAGTTTAGCAGTGCTGTGTATGGTATTATTAAGAGTTCTATCATCTTGCATTTCCCATTTCGTACCTGGATCACTTAATTTGTACGGTAACCCAAAGAAATAAGTCCAAGTAAACATATCGAAACGCGCTCCTTTATCATTTGCATCCGCAGGACAGAGATATACATTCTCCCCATCATAAATAAGCTTACTATCATCTTTTTTATCAATTCTTATTTTCGATGAATTTGTGAGCATCGTAACTTTACCCTCTAAATGCTCTTTTCCGTTGAAAAGAATTTTAATATAAAAACTAACTGCCTTGTGATTTAAAAACTTTTCTTTTTTATGCGCCTTTTCTATACTGCTAATAAAATGATCTGAGATTGATAAAGCTCCGTCACCTATTCCGCCATTAGGTTCCACAGGAATAGGGTCTTTAGTCTCAGTAACTTCTGGAGCAGGTTGTTTTTCTTTTTTGTTTTGATTACAACTTAATATAGAGATAGTTAATAATATTATCAAGATTCTTTTCATAATGAGGTTATTTGTGTCAGTAAACTAAAATACTAAAAGCATAACTAGTGATGTAATCTTTATGAAAATTGTAACAGATAGATAACCTTATAAGGCTAGAATAGTAAAGTCATATTTGTTAAATACTAGAAATATAGTAACAAAAATCATTTATCGATTACTAATATATATATATGCTTGTAGAGTAATGTATTATGTAGCAAAAACCTCCTGAAAACTTGGGTCAGGAGGTTTTTTATTTTTTTTCGAATTCAGGACAATCCAATCGGATATCGTTAGAACTTAAATCCTTTTGAATAAGATTACAGAAATCATTGGTTTCAGATTTCTTTTCATAAAATTTACACGCGAAACAGGTTCTCTGAACAGATAAAACACCAGATTTATTTAATTTATAGATTAAAGAACTAAGCGTTGAAAATAGCGATTGTTGCTCTTCAAAATTAAGGGTATCAATTTGTTTCCTAATTGGATTGGCAAAGTTCTCTGTTTCAGAAACACTCTTTTTTCCATTTAATGTTAAACTAATATGATAACTTCTGCTATCAGTGGATGTTTTGTTTTTGGAGATCAGTTTTTTTTGCTCCAAGACCTTAACAGCATCACTAATAGTAGGTTTGGTAAGATTAAATTCTTTAGCTAAATGACTAACTGTGCATTGACTTTCCTTGTGATACGCTACAAAAATCAAGATTTGAATCTGTATAGGGCTTATTTTAAGTTCTTTAGAATATTCCCATAACAAAACACGGAAAATTTCAGAAATACGTTCTAAACCAATAACAATTTTAGCATTGATATCTTCATGTTGAAACGGTATATTGAAAATACTCTTATCCATATAAAACTAATAAGAAAGTTTTGCTTTCTTATTTGCAAAGTTAGTTATCCTAATTAGTTAATTCATTACTAATTACAATTTTCCATTTCGATTATAGCATAACCCTTAGTTTCTATAAGATTTACAATTTCTGGAGAAGCGGTTTCAATATGACAAAACCTACATTCTTTAGCAGTCAAACTAAGAGTTTTAAAAGTTTTAGTACTTAAGTACTTTTTTCCATATGCTAAAACCTGATCTTCATCCATGCTTTCATTTGAAACAAGGATGTCAAAATGCATTAGCAATCCATCTTTTCGATTTACATAAGTATCCCAAACAGCTATTTTCATTTTCTTTTTATTTGAATTCAACATTATACGGAAGTGAGAGATCGGTACTTAAAACACTATATACTTTATAAACACCGAGCATAGGAAACTCTTTTTTTTCAGTATTTACCTGCATATAAGCGGAAACTGCATCAAATTTGAAATTAGTTTGATTGCTTATTCGGTAATCGGGGATAACTACTTTGATTGAGTTTCCTTTAGTAATCACTTGAAAACCTGGAGAATCCATATACATTGGCATTCCCGGATTAGTAGGAGGAAGTTTAATAGTTTTATCATCTTTTTTAAATTGCTTTACTGATAATCCACCTTTGACTCTTTTGTCCGAATGCAGAACTACCCAATGTGGATGCCATACGATACCATCGTTATCATATCTCTTGTCAGAGTTTTCATCCCATAAAGGAGTGTCATCAAAATCGGGATGTGATGTTAATGCCAGGGCAATAATTCCTTCAGTACTATTAAAACCCACATCGGTAGGTTTTAATGTAGTTGGAAAAACATATCCCAAAACTGGAGCCCCATGAAGCTGCCCTACTGGTTCAGGAGTGGTTTCTCCTGCCTTTCCTTTTACTTTAATTTCCCAAATGGTACTGGATAGTTCCTCTAGATGAGTAACACTAACTTCAATGATCTTTAAATTATCATTATCGTATTTTTTGCACTCGTCACAAGCAAATAATACATTACTTAATAGTATCAGTATTAAAAAAAACATATGTCTCATAATTTCTATTAGTTTTAGAATAGTTAGGATTCTTTTGATTAGGAATCCTAACTATTTAGTTTAAATTTTTTTATTTTTTTACATCAGATAAAGATGCGCCAAAATTAATATGTAATACGTTGCCGTTAGCTGTCACTAGCGCTGGAACCGATTGGACACCTGCTTTTTCTGCGTTACTAATTAGTGATTGATCCTCTCCTAGATGAACAACTTCTACATTTGAAGCTCCGATTAGATGTATAAGGTCTTGTTCTGCACTTACACAAACGGGACATCCTGCATGATAAAAAATTGATTTACTCATTTTGATAATTTTTAAGGTTTAAAAAATTCTGAAACAAATATAGTAAGGAATCCTAATTAAATAATATTTTTTATAAATTTTAACATCAAAATAACTTTAGTCGTATCCATGATAAATAACGTATCGATGTTATAAAAGCATATTTTGTTATTAGTTTTAGTTTATTTATAAATCACCTAATTTCCTGTTCTGATTTTAATTCCTTTAATAAGTTTTCTTCATCTTCTAATGAAGGTTTTTCTCTTCTAGTAAAAAATCTTGGAAATAAGCCTATATACTTGTTAAATAAATCTATTTCTGTATCGATTAAGTCAGTATCTTCATTTTCAACAAGTGTGTCTATAAGATCTCTATAATATGTTACATTGTCCATAATACTTTCGAAATGTTCTTGTTGATTTTCATAGGATAGATTTGCAAAGTATTGTAATTGTTCCTGATATTTCTTAGCTACTTGTTTCCAAAGAGACCTTGCTTTTTCTTGTTTATTTATCTGATAATAACTATTTATAAAATCGTGTAAAGGAGTATAATATTCATAGAATTCCAAAGGCATTTTTTCTATTCCTAAATCTAGAACTTCTTCTGCTTTAATTAACTTATTTTCTTTTATTAATTGATTTGCGAGTCTACCTAAATTGGTCCTGTATGATATCCCATTTCTTCTAGTTTCGGGATCGTGATAAATCTCTGTACTATCTCCATTTCCCCAGTCCCAAGCTTTTACGTTTTGATACATAATATCCGTATTCACTCTTCCTAATTGATAGGGATTGTTTGGATTTACTTTTGTTTTAATAGGGACAAGTTTATAGGTCATTCCATCTAGCTGTAAATAATCTTTCATCCAGATGTAATCGTCATCGCCAAAACTACCTCCTGTAAAATAAATAGGACGTTCCCAGTTGTTATTCGCAATGATATCTAACATGACTAATCTATGTTTTGGGATGTAATTTCCTTTTAAATGAATATCTATATAAGGTACAATCTTATCGGCATCTTTTTCAGAAACGATACCATTTTTAAGGATTTTTTCTTTATCAACCGGAATCCTAATGTTTTTAGTAGGAAAGGTGGATACTGTTTTTCCATTCATAAGTTCACCCTTCGTTCTTGGATCATTAGAAGTTATCCATCTCATCCAGTTTTTAATATGCATGGTATCCTTTGTTACCTCTTTAAAGAAAACAGCATCGTTGTTTCCATATGCATAAAAATTGTGTTCTAATTGTGATGGTACAGGTTTGCCATCATAGGCTGCCTTTTTCATTTGATCAACATACCAATCTGTAGCCAATAAATTCGTAATTAAAATTCGTATATCTGTCCGATAACCTTCTATCTCTTGTGTATACCATAATGGAAAGCTATCATTATCTCCAATAGAAAATAAAATAGCATCTTTCTGACAAGAAGATAGATACGTTTTTGCAGAAGATTGAGCAGTGTATCGATTGGATCGATCATGATCATCCCAGTTTTGAGAAATTAATAATGAAGGTACTGCAAGTAATGAAATTGCAATAGCTAAATATGCAGCCTTTTTAGTACTAATCTGATTTTTTAAGATATCAAAAAGAGCATAGACTCCAAATGCAATCCAAATTGCAAATACATAAAAAGAACCCACCAAGGCGTAATCTCTTTCTCTTGGTTCAAAAGGTCTTTCATTAAGATATATTTTTAATGACAACCCCGTAAATAAAAAGAATACCAATAATACCCAGAAATTTTTTCTATCCATTTGGAAGTGAAAAACGAATCCTACTAACCCTAAAATTAAAGGAAGAAAGTAGTAGGTGTTTCTTGCTTTATTTTTTAATGTATCCGTTGGTAAATTGTTTTGAGAACCTAAACGAGATTCATCGATAATAGGAATTCCACTGAGCCAGTTTCCATGCAAAGAAGATAGTTTGCCTTGGACATCATCTTGTCTTCCAACGAAGTTCCACATAAAATACCTCCAATACATATAGTTGATTTGGTATTGAAATAAATAGGATACATTATCAAAGAAAGAGGGTGGTTTTATATCTAAAAACTGACCGAATGACTCTAAGAACTTGTGATAATCATCATAATCTAATTCGCCAGACGCATACTTTTTTCTAAAATCAATGACTGTGTCAATCAGTTCTTGTTGATCTTGATATTCATTTTTAACAGAGAACTCTAAAGGTCCACTGAATAACATATAATTACTAATATGTTCTGTGCTCCACATTCTTGGTAATAAAGTTTTATGAGTATTATCTAAGTTTTGTCGTGCATTTTTCCAATCATTAACAATCACATATTTTTTTGTATTTATGTCTTTTTCATATTTAGGTTTGTCGTCTAAATAGGGTTCTTGTTCATCTAAGTTTCCGTATATTTCAGAGAATTGAGGTCCGTAAAACAGATGAGTTTTTGGGTATTGTTCTAGATTGTAATAAGCTAATAATTCTCGAGCGTTATTTGGATTATTTTCATTTATAACGGTACCTGCATTTGCTCTAACAGGAATCATTAACCAACTAGAAAATCCTATTAGAATAAAAAGAATGCAGAGTAGAGAAGTGTTCATCAAAGGATACCCTTTTTTTCTGGTAAATCGAAGGCCCATATAAAAACAAATGATCAAGCTTATACCTGCTATTATAGTTCCTGAGTGAAAAGGCAATCCAATAGAATTTACAAAGAATATTTCCGAAGTTCCAAAAAATGCTAATGTGTAAGGTAGTAACATTTTAAAAATGAAAAGTAATGTAGCTATTACAATAATATTAGCAACAATAAAATTTTTGAACGTTACGGTTTTATAGTTTTTGAAATAATATAACAAACCTATTGCAGGAATAGAAAGCAATCCCATAAAATGAACACCAAAAGATAGCCCAATAATAAATGAAATTACAATGATCCATTTGTTTCCTTTAGGTGTATTCATATCCCGCTGCCATAAAAGCCCTAAATAGAACATAACTGATAGTATAAGAGTAGCCATTGCGTATACTTCGGCTTCTACTGCATTGAACCAAAAACTATCAGTAAAAGCAAATGCTAAGGAGCCAGTAAAGGCGCTACCTAGTATTGTTATGGCTGAGCTAGTTGTAAAACTTGATCTAGAAATTGCTAGATTTTTAAGAAGCAAGGTAATCGACCAAAACATAAATAATATAGTAAATGCACTTGCAATTCCAGAGGTAATATTTAAGGTGTATGCTATTTGCTCTGGAGCAGTAGCGAAAAGAGAAGCAAATGCACCGATCATCTGAAATAAAGGAGCACCTGGAGGATGTCCAATTTGCAATTTAGAAGAAGCAGAAATGTATTCTCCTACATCCCAAAAACTATTTGTAGGTTCTGCAGTTATTATATATACTACCAAAGAAATAGTAAATACGGTCCAGCCAAGTACTAAATTCCATTTTTTAAAAAGAGAAATATTCATTCGTTTTGATTGCCTTTGTTTTGGTAATCAAAAGAAGTGTATATATTAAAAAAAGTGTGATTTTAGAAGTCGTAATAAAGTACTAGTACGGGTATGATTTTACTTTTTAACTAATAATTCTTTTCTACTACTTATATTTAACTTGCTGTAAATATTAGAGATATGAGTTTTTACTGTATTAATACTAATAAATAATTCATTAGCAATTTCCTTATTACTCTTTCCAGATATAATTAACTCCTTGATAGTGTTTTCTTGATTGCTTAATACTGTTATAGGAGTACTATTTCCTTTTTTTCGTTTTCTTATAATTAAAAAGATAAGTGTTAGTATAATTAACCCAGCAATCCCATTTAAGAACATACTTAAAGAATATTTTTTTTCGGTAATTCTTTTATCAACTAAAGAAAGCTTGTTCTCAAGATATATAAATAAAGAAGGATCAATTTCGCTAGATTTTAATTCTTTTAATAAGCTGTTATAATATGCAGTATTTTCTTTGATGTCTCTTTCTAGTAATTTTTTATCATCAAGTTTTTTAATACTGATTAATTTTACCAATAGTATTTGTAAAGAGTCTTTTATATATCCTTTTGTCCTCAGTAAGTATTCTTCAGTATCAAAGTTATCGTGTAAACTTTCAAATTTAGATTCAAATTTCTTTAACTGTTGCCATTCTTTATCAGCTTGGTTATTGGTAGAATAACTTGAAAATAATGTTTCTCCTTTTTCGAAATGAATAGAATCATTTTTTGATAAAATAAATAACTTTGAATTTTTAACTAATTCTTTATTTTTTGATTCTGATATAGGGTTGAGGTGGATTTTGTATATATGATCAGTAGTATTAAACCATTTTTGATCAAAAGCGAAGTATCCTTTTTCAGAAATATCTGATGACGCTATTGGAGTATATGTATAGCTGTTATTACTTTCATTTAATTCTACCTTACTTAGATGTACTTCTTGTTCCCAATCTTTTGGGTTTTCTATATGTAAATAGCCTGACACGATTTCTTGTCCATTCGTATTAAAACCAATGCAGAGTATTAATATGAAAAGATAAATTTTAGTTCTCATTTTGTCTTATTATCTTAATAGAAAAGAGTGATGTTGTAAAAATAATAAAATATGTAATACATATATAGATCAGAAATAAAAACCGCTTCTACTGATTAGACAGTGAAGCGGTGTTATAATCTATATTCTAAAAACGTTAGTGTTTCTACAACTACTTTATCATATCAAAACTACGTTTGATGAATTCAGTTAATTCTTCACCTTTTAGTAAATTTTGAGAAAGTCTTGCTAAGTCAAGAGATTGCTTGATTAGGCGTTCTTTCTTTTTATCAGTTTTAGTGTCCTTTATTTCACTAATTAAATCATGATTAGTATTTACTATAAGGTTGTACATCTCCGGCATATTACCAAACATGTTCATTCCACCACCTCCAGTTTGTTGCATCTCTTTCATACGACGCATAAATTCTGGTTGTGTAATCATAAACGGCGAAGCATTACTATCCATAGCTTCTAACTGTACTGTATACTTTTCAGCAGGAATAACCTTTTCCAAATCAGCCTTCAGGCTATCTTTTTCTTCATCAGATAATTTAGAGATAGTTTCTTCATCTTTTTTGATCAAATTATCAATATGATCACCATCTACACGAACAAAAGAAATATTCTCTTTGCTAGTTTCTAATTTTTGGATCAAATGAGAAACGATAGGAGAGTCTAGTAATAATACCTCATATCCTTTATCTTTTGCAGCCGATATGTACGCATGTTGCTCATCTTTGTCAGATGCATATAAGACTACTAACTTATTATCCTTGTCTGTTTGACTATCTTTAATTTTCTCTTGTAATTCATCAAAAGTGAAAAAAGTATCATCAACAGTAGGATATAATGCAAATTTGTCTGCTTTTTCAAAGAATTTGTCTTCAGAAAGCATTCCGTATTCTATAACTACTTTGATGTCATTCCATTTCTTTTCAAAATCTTCTCTATCATTTTTGAATAAAGAATTTAATTTGTCTGCTACCTTACGAGTAATGTAACTAGAAATCTTTTTTACAGCGCCATCAGCTTGTAGATATGATCTAGAAACGTTTAGAGGAATATCAGGAGAATCAATAACACCACGAAGCATCGTAAGGAATTCAGGAACGATACCTTCTACGTTATCCGTCACAAATACCTGATTTTGGTATAATTGAATTCTATCCTTCTGCATATTCATATCCTGACCAAGCTTAGGGAAATATAAAATCCCAGTAAGGTTAAATGGATAATCGACGTTAAGGTGAATATTAAATAAAGGTTCCTCGAACTGCATTGGATACAACTCTCTGTAGAATCCTTTATAATCTTCATCTTTTAATTCAGAAGGTTGTTTTGTCCAGGCTGGACTTGGATTGTTAATAATGTTGTCAACTTCTTCTGTAGGTGCAGGATCTTCTTCTTTTGCTCCTTCTGGTTTTGGTAAAGTCTCTGTTTTAGTTCCAAACTTAATCGGAACAGGCATAAACTTATTATATTTCACCAATAATTCACTGATTCTATTCTCTTCAAGAAACTCTGTATCTTCCTCTCCAATATGAAGTATAATTTCAGTACCTCTTTCGGTTTTGTCGTGAGCTTCTATAGTATAGGTAGGAGAACCATCGCAAGTCCAATGAGCAGCTGGTTCATCCTTAAAAGACTTAGTAATGATTTCTACTTTTTCCGCAACCATAAACGCAGAGTAGAAACCAAGTCCAAAATGTCCTATTATACCAGAATCTTTGGCACTGTCTTTATACTTTTCTAAAAACTCTTCAGCGCCAGAAAAAGCAACTTGATTGATATATTTTTCAACTTCTTCGGCTGTCATACCGATTCCTTGATCAATAATATGTAATCGTTTATTTTCTTTATCTACTTTAACTTCAATCCTAGGATTACCATATTCTACTTTGGCTTCTCCTATATTAGTTAAGTGCTTTAATTTTAGCGTAGCATCTGTTGCGTTAGATATTAATTCTCTTAAAAAGATCTCATGATCCGAATACAAGAATTTTTTAATCAAAGGAAAAATGTTTTCTACCGATACATTAATACTTCCTGTTGCCATTTTTTTATGTTTTAGTTTTAATTATCACTATTGTGATTCTCTATAGTCAAAAAAAATACCAATTATATTTTGCTGACAAACTGACATTGAAATAAAATTGTGAATACAAAAACGTAAGTATATTAATACAATTTCGTCTATTAAAAAGAAAGGGAATTAAGTTTCATTTTTTATGAAACAACTTTAACAATTTTTTTGTTCAAGTTTTTTCTAAAAAAGTTAAACAATGATTATCTTTACTCTGTAAAATGAGAATTATGGCAGCATCTAATAAGAAACAAACTGTAGATAGTCAGTATGTTATAACAAAGTATATGAACTATGTACTCGAACATGATATGTACCCTAAATCGGTATATAAATTTTGTAAAGAGTCAAAAATTAAGGAAGAAGAGTTTTATGAGTTTTTTGGTAGTTTAGATAGTGTAAATAAAGGAATTTGGAATACTTTTTTTAGTACTACTATAGATGCTATGAATGGAAATGAAGAATATGATTCTTTATCGAGTAAGGATAAAATGCTAACATTTTTCTTTACTTTTTTTGAATTACTAACGCTAAATAGAAGCTACGTTCTTTTAGTTTTGAAATATCATGAAATGCCGCTTAAAAATTTAGGGCAATTAAAAAGTTTGCGAAATCATATTAAAAGTTTTGCAAAGGAATTAATTGAGGTTGATAATGATGATAAAATGTTTAGGATAGCCAAAAATCCGGTGTCTATATATTCAGAGGGAGCTTGGTTACAATTTTTATTTCTATTAAAATTCTGGATGCAAGATGAATCTCCAGGATTCGAAAAAACGGATGTTGCTATAGAAAAATCGGTACATACAATTTTCGATTTATTCGATAATACACCTTTGAGTAGTGTGTTGGATTTTGGAAAGTTTCTATGGAAAGAAAAAACGATGTGGAACTAGATGTTTTAGAGTAAATTAAAGAATAGAAGAGGAATATGAAGACAATTGATAAAATACCTACATCAAAAATTGGACGAACTACCGAACTTGTAAAGACAGGAGTTAAAGTAGGTGGTAATTATCTAAAATATTATAGTAAAAAAGCGGTAAACCCTAATATTACAAGAGATCAATTAAATGAGAGTAATGCCGCTGATATCTATGATGGGTTAAAAAATTTAAAAGGTAGCGCGTTGAAAGTTGCGCAAATGCTTTCAATGGAAAAAAATATTTTACCAAGTGCGTATGTGGAGAAATTTTCGTTAGCACAGTTTAGCGTTCCTCCATTATCTGCGCCACTGGTAAGAAAAACATTTAAGAAATATCACGGAAAATATCCGGAAGAATTATATGATACGTTTGCAACTCAATCTGTTAATGCTGCCAGTATCGGACAGGTACATAAGGCATCTAAAGACGGGAAAAAACTTGCTGTGAAAATTCAATATCCTGGAGTTGCAGACAGTATAAGTTCTGATCTGGCGATGGTAAAGCCCATCGCCATCAGAATGTTTAATTTAAAAGGGAAAGATTCTGATAAATATTTTCAGGAATTAGAAGGTAAGCTACTAGAAGAAACCGATTACGTTTTAGAAGTACAGCAAAGCAAGGATATTACTGGTTCTTGTTCGCGGATTCCTAATTTAAGGTTCCCGAATTATTATGAAAATTTATCCAGTAAGCGGATCATCACTATGGATTGGATGGATGGTGTTCACTTAAGCGAATTTGCAAAAGAAAATAATGATCAAGAAAAAGCTGACAAAATTGGACAAGCACTTTGGGATTTTTATATGTATCAAATGCATGTACTGAAAGCCGTGCACGCCGATCCTCATCCAGGGAATTTTCTTGTAGATAAAGACGATAATTTAATAGCAATCGATTTCGGTTGTGTTAAAAAAGTTCCTTTAGAGTTTTATACTCCATATTTTGAGTTAGCTGATAAAGAAAATATCGAAAACCCCGATTTTTTTGCTCTAAAGATGTTCGAACTGGAAATACTCCGAGAAGATGATTCGGCAGAAGAGAAAGCATTTTTCTCGGAGTTGTTCTATGAAATGCTTAGTCTATTCACTAAACCTTTTAATGAAGAGGTTTTTGATTTTGCGGATGAAGATTTTTGGAATAAAATAACAGATTTAAGTGAAAAATATTCTAAAGATACAGAGTTAAGAAAGATGAATGGTAATAGAGGAAGTAAGCATTTTTTGTATATCAATAGAACATTTTTCGGTTTATACAATTTATTGCACGATCTCAAGTCGACGATTCGTGTTAAAAATTTTGAAAATTACCTTTAGTCGGTCAATCGACTGACTTTGGTTTGTTTATTTATTGGTTAGGTTGTTAGAAAGGCATGCTGTGGTTGGCGTGCCTTTCGTTTTTTTTGGTATAAGATCAAGAATGATTCTGATATTTTTATAAAAAAAACCGGAAGCTATGGGGTTAGCTCCCGGAAAACACCTTTTAAAATTAAATTTGATGATTGTGTGTTAAGTTTAATTCAAAGATATTTTTTTGGTTGGGGACAAATTAAATCCGGAGGCTTATTATTTAATAATAGAAAACCTCCGGTAAAACGACAATACTAAATAACCCGCTGTGCACTTTAAAACACCAAAATAAAGTATTGCGTTTGTGATTTTTTAAAACCGGGAACTATTATCTAGTTCCCGGAACCAATTCTGTGAAATATTGAAAATTGAGGCTGCTATCTTAACTAACAGATTTTCAGGGTTTACTAGATTGGTTTTTCTGTGTGTTATATATTAATGAATCATTATATGTGTTTTTAATCTTCTCTTAGTTTATTCTTAAAAAACTTGAAGAATGATGTAGACAATAAGTAAGACGATTATTAAGGCAATTAAGAATAAAGAGGTTTTGGTTAATACACGATGGAATTTATCAAATCTATTCATGATACATTCCATAGGATTGAATCCAGTGATTCCTGATTAAAATGGAATTGGATTTGCCTAAATAAAGATGGTAAAACTTTAATATAGTTTTCATAGTTTATGATTTAGAGTTGGTTGCTCTTTTTGAATTTTTACTATGATAACAGCCTCGGGTCAAATGTAGGAATTACACTTCGATAATAAATATGGTTTTACTTTAATTAAAATATGGTTTTAGCGTACTGTTATGTTTTTTAAATATTTTAATCACCTTTAATTAAGTTATTTAATGTGTAAAATTAACGATATTTTATATTTAATTTAACAAATAGTATTATGGGTTCAAACGGGGATTTTAACATTTTATAAACTCTTTTGTCGATATATCGCACTATTTGAAAGAAAGTAGTTTTGTGTTTCACAAGAGGTGTGAACTTTATTTCAAATTTTTAATGAGGGATTTTTCCAATGTTAGTATTATGATATGAAGTGTTTTATTAATTATCCTATTAGAAGCTAAAAATTATTTAATTTGTTTTTCTGTTTTTTTAGAAAAAGATAATTGAAGGTTGTTATTGATATACGTTTGTAGATTTTATTAGTCATTAGTCGAAAAAAGTGACTTTTCTAAAAAGTTTTCGCTCTTCTCAGATATTTTAAATCAGTAGTTTTAATCATGATGATTCTTAATATTAGTTCTGTTTAAAATACTAATAGTTATTGTTTTAAAACAAGAAAATAGTTTAATATGAATACACATTCTATATTTCAAAATGATTTAAAGGAAACTTTGGAGTATGCATTTTCGGTATATTTAGTTCAATCTTCCAATGCTATTTATATAGATTTAGATGAAGAGGATGCTAATGTTTCTTATGTTTTATATAATAAAGAAGGGCAAATTATAAAATCAAAAAATAATTTGTCTAGGAGATATAAATTGTCTTTAAGTCCTTTTCCTTCAGGAATGTATAGGGTTGAGGTTACTGATAATGTGAATAAAATATCGAAAGAAATATTAAAGTTTTGACTATTCTTTTTTGTGTTAGGTTTTGTCAATAAACATATTATTTCTTGAGGCTACTTTTGATATATAAATGGAGAATATGGTGATTTTATTATGCGTGCATACAATAAGACTGCAGTTTCTTTTATCAAAAACATAAGAATACATATCTTGCTCTGCAGTTTTTTAGCAACTATAGTATTTAGCTATTATTGCACACAATACACACTCAATATTAAAAATATATGTATACTTCAAAAGTAACAGGATTAGGGAGCTATGTTCCTGAGAATGTTGTAACTAATGACGATCTTTCTAAAGTAATGGATACCAATGATGCTTGGATTCAGGAACGAACTGGAATAAAAGAAAGACGACATATCAAAAAAGGGGATGGAAATAGTACTTCTGTAATGGGAGTAAAAGCAGCTAAAATAGCTTTAGAAAGAGCAAAGTTGTCAAAAGATGATATTGATCTAATTATTTTTGCGACACTTAGTCCTGATATGTACTTTCCTGGAGGTGGAGTAAGAGTTCAGGATATGATGGATATGGGAACTGTACCGGCCTTAGATGTTCGTAATCAGTGTAGCGGATTTGTGTATGCATTATCTGTGGCTGATCAATTTATCAAAACAGGAATGTATAAAAATGTTTTGATTATAGGAAGTGAGAATCATAGTGGGGGATTGGATATGACTACTAGAGGTAGAGGAGTTTCTGTTATATTTGGTGATGGAGCAGGAGCAATGGTTTTATCTAGAAATGAAAAAGATGATGGAAGTGGTGTATTATCTACCCACTTACATAGTGAAGGAGCTCATGCTAAAGAACTTTCGTTAGAAGGTCCTAGTACTGATCATTGGGTACCAGAAATCATCGCAGAGAATGATCAAGAGAACATTCCTTATTATCCATATATGAATGGGCAATTCGTGTTTAAAAATGCAGTAGTTCGTTTTTCTGAAGTTATCAATGAAGGCTTACAGGAAAATAATCTTACTCCTTTGGATATTAATATGTTAATTCCACATCAGGCAAATCTCAGAATATCTCAGTTTGTTCAAAAACAGTTTAAATTATCTGATGACAAGGTTTATAATAATATTCAAAGATATGGAAATACTACTGCCGCTTCAATTCCAATTGCGTTAACCGAAGCTTGGGAAGAAGGTAAAATTAAAGAAGGTGATCTTGTAGTGTTAGCAGCTTTTGGAAGTGGATTTACTTGGGGGAGTGCTATTATTAAATGGTAGTATTATAAGGAAATATATAAAGTAAAAATCGCGAAACATCGTTTCGCGATTTTTTATATGTACTTGGGTTATTTTTTTTTAAAGGCTAATTCAAATAATTTATAACCAAATGGTACTACTATAATAGACGTAACAAATTGGATAGTGTTACAAAAACAGTATGTTTTTTACGAATATTTAACTAACCAACGTTTTTTTTAATTAATACTTAAATTTAACAAATATTATAGATATATTTTATGAATTTAACATATTAATTGATTGATTTAGAGGATTCCACCGCCACTTTTTTCATTTTTGTCTCTTCTCTTCCTTGAGACTTTTCTGTTTTTTCCACTACCAAAACGATAAGATAATCCAAGAAATATTGTTTGTGTCTCTCCTTGGAATTGTCCATTTTGTTCGAAAGGAAAATCACCTGAGAATCTAAAACGCATAGTGTTAAAAATATCATTGAAGTTTATACTTGCCGTTCCTTTCCCTTGTAAGAAATTGTATCTAGCACCAGTATTAATAAAATAGAAAGGTTTTGTCTTAAATTGGATACCTTCCTGTTCTCCGCGATAAAATCCGAATATTTGAAAAGTAAGGTTTTTGGTAGCTTTAAAATTATTATTCATTCTAAAATTATAGACAACAGCATCAACTTCACTAGCGACTTGTACAATCTCATCCATTCCATTTACTTCTACAATATCTTCCACAATTCCTTTTTGTGTTTGTGCGTATAAATCAAAACTAGCATTAAAATTCCACCATTTAGTAGGACGATAATTACTTGAAATTTCTATTCCATACGCAGAGTTATTGTCAAAATTTTCAAAAGTAAGTATCTGACCTTCTTCTACAGTTGGATCAGCTAGTAAGGTTTGATTAATTTCATCATTAATTAGACGATAAAATGTACCTGCTGTAATTGAGCCTCCAGTCAATTTACGTGTATAATTTAATTCGATTGAATTTGTAAATTGTGGATCTAATTCAGGGTTTCCTCTAGAAGTAATCCTTGGTGTACTCCATTCCCTTATAGGATTTACTTGATTAAGACCAGGACGATCCACTCGTCTACTATAACTTAATTGGTAACTGTTTTTTTCTCCAGGTGTATACGTTAAATATGCAGAAGGATATATTGTGAAAATATCATCTTCAAATACTTTTTCATTATTAAAAATTGCTTCTACTTGATAGTTTTCTAACCTAGCTCCCAATTGATATGACCACTTTTCATAATTTTTGCCATAAGTAGCATATATAGCGTGAATATCTCTATCATAACGATATTTAGAATCATCAAAAAGTGTAGAGCGATATTCATTGTCTGTACGTCTTAATCGCCCCTCATATCCTAGTTCTAATTTAGCTTTTTCTGATAAGGGATTTACATAATCAAGATTGATTGTTGTATTTGTTCTTTCATTGTCTAATATGTCATCATAATTGGGAGTTAATCCTCCTGCAAAATTAAAGTCATCATTGCTGTCACCTTCAAAAACATTATAATCAACTTCTAATTCTATATTATGCCCTTCTTTTTTAAAATCATGCTTATAATCAAAATTATAAGTAGATCCTAAATTGTCACTTTTATTAATTAGATCCTGAAAAATGTTATTTTCTGGGTTGTCAAAAAACAAAATGTCGGTGGTTCCAATAGTTTTCCCATCAAATATGTTTTGATTGGTGTATAATGATATGGTGTTTTTTTCATTTATATAATAATCAAAACCTACTTTGAATAAATGTGATTTGTTATTATCCTGAAAACGGAAATCGGTTCTATAATTTTGGTCACCTCTAAATACAAACCCTTGATTTAGATTTTTTGTAATATTTGCACCATAATTTCCATAGACATTTATTTTTCCACTTCGGTAATTTAGGTCTATAGAACTGTTAAATCTAGCATTTTTATCCCAGTTTACTCCAAGATTTATGTTTCCATTAAATCCAATATTAGCGTTTTTACGCAATACAATGTTGATGATTCCACTCATACCTTCTGGGTTATATTTAGCAGACGGATTCGTTATAAGTTCAACTGATTTAATAGAGGTTGATGGTATTTGTTTCAATAATTGAGTTGGCGAGATATTTGTTGGCTTGCCATCAATTAAAACTTGAACATTTGGGTTACCACGTAGTGCTATATTACCATCTTGATCTACGTTTACAGATGGGATGTTTTGCATTATTTCTGCTGCGGTACCACCAGTAGTAGTTAGATCTTTTCCGATGTTAATTACTTTTCGATCTATTTTTTGTTCAATGGTTGTACGTTCAGCTATAATAGTTACGTCATCTAAAGCTTGTGCCTCTTCTTCTAATGAAACAGTGCCAACATTAATGTTTTTACTTTTCTTAGAAATTTCGATAGGTTGACTATGACTTTTATATCCTATGAACTGTATTTTTAAAATGTAATTTCCGTTGGGGATATCTGTAATTGAAAATGTGCCATCTTCTGTAGTGATACCTCCGCTGATTAATTTGTCAGCGCCGTCATTAATTATAATAGTCGCGTACGGTATAGGTTGGTTAAGATTTTTGTCAATTACTTTTCCTGAGATTGTTCCTAGTATTACATTATTACTGGGTTGCGCTATGACAAGAGAAAAGCAAAATAATAAAAATAATAAAATTGCTTTTTGGCCTGCCTGTTGGCTAGGTGGATTGATTGTTTTCATTTCGAACGTTTATTTGATTGATAATTATGCTAAGCATTGTACTTTGTATTGCATAATACAAAAGCATTTGTTTTCCCTGTTTTAAACACGTTGATTAATCGTGTGTTTGATATATGACGATTCATTCTAAATTCTGTTACACTAATATTTTTTTTTAACAATAAATTATATAACCAAAAACCGCCCCTTTATTAGGGGCGGTCTTCTTATAATAATCAAATAGTAACACTAACCATCAACTATGAATAAAATTTGATTATTAAGTAACTAACTAACTAACTAAATTTATGAAAAATCATATTTCTTTACCTATAAGACGTGAGTGGTAAGACTTATGTTACACCTGTTTTTTGTTTTTAACATTTTAGCCTTTATTTTTAACTTTTAATGGATAGATTAACTTTATTTTGCAATCAAATTAATACATATGACATCCAAAAAAACTTTAGTATTAGGTGCTTCTTTAAAATCCAATCGATATTCCAATTTGGCAATAAATAAGCTGGTGCGTTTTAATCATGATGTTATAGCAATTGGATTGCGTGAAGGGGAAGTATCAGAAGTTCAAATTGAAACAGATTTAGTAGATTTCGAAAATGTTGATACAGTTACTTTATATTTAAATCCTACCCGTCAGGAACAATACTATAAATATATAGTGGGCCTTAATCCAAAAAGAGTCATTTTTAATCCAGGAACTGAAAACCCAGAGTTTTATAAGATTTTAAGACAAGCGAATATAGATATAGAAGTAGCTTGTACTTTGGTGTTACTTTCTACGAATCAGTATTAGTCCTAGAAATGTAAGTAATCCATTGAGCGGAAGTAATTCATAACCGATTTTATAACCACCAATGAATTCAGAAGGTATTTTCCATACTCCAATAATAATTAGAACAGATATTAAAGCTACAATCCACGTGTATTTATCTTTGATTTTATAATTAGTAAAAATTCCGAATGCGAATAAACCTAGAAGTGGACCATAAGTAAAAGTAGCTACGGTTAGTAAATTACTGATTACATTTTCCGTTAATACATGTTTAAAAACTATAATCACGATGATTAACAAGGCACTCATGGCAATATGAGTTTTTTTTCGAATCGCTACTTGATTTTGCTTTTCTTTTTTCTCGATACCTAAAAAGTCTACACAGAAAGAAGTTGTTAGTGATGTTAGAGCACTATCTGCGCTACTGTATGCAGCAGCAACTAATCCAAGTATAAATGCAATAGCTAATACGATGCCTAATCCGCCATTAATTGCGATTTCTGGAAACAACAAATCTGTTTTTACATTTCCATCTACAACTGGGGTGGCAATATTAAATTGATCAGCATATATGAATAATAAAGCACCTAGTAAAAGAAAAATAAAGTTGACCACAATCAATACAAAACTAAAAGAAACCATGTTTTTCTGTGCTTCTTTTAAGTTACGACAGGTTAGATTTTTTTGCATCATATCTTGGTCTAATCCAGTCATACAGATGGCAATAAACATACCACCAATAAATGACTTGAAAAAATGATTCTTTTCTAAAAAGCTATCGAAGAAAAATATTTTATCATAATTTTTTAATTCCTCTGAAGAGAGAAATTCTGAAAAAGACCATCCTATTTGATTATTAATATAATAGATTGCGGTTCCTAAGGCGATTAACATAAATAATGTCTGTAACGTATCAGTCCAAACGATTGTTTTTATCCCTCCTCTAAAGGTATATATCCAGATTAATAGTATAGAAAGTATAACGGTAATTTCGAAAGGTACATTCCATTCGTCAAAAATATATTGTTGTAATACAATTGCCACAAGATAGAGTCTGAAAGAAGCACCTAAAACTCTAGATATAAAGAAAAAGAAAGCTCCTGTTTTATAACTTACTACTCCAAATCTTTCTTCTAGATATTGATAAATAGAGGTGACGTTTAACTTATAGTAAATTGGCATTAAGATATATGCAATAACAAAATTACCAACCAGATATCCAAAAACTATCTGCATATAGCTAAACTGTGCCCCTTCAACCCATCCAGGAACAGAAATAAATGTAACTCCACTTAATGAAGCACCGATCATACCAAAAGCAACTACGTACCAAGGAGATTGTTTATTCGCTTTAAAAAAGGCTTCGTTTCCCGAACTTTTTCCTGTGAAATATGAAATTAAAAGTAATACACCAAAGTAAGCGGCGATTAAAAGTAGAATATGTATGGGTTGCATATAAAAATTCGAATTAGTAAAACACCAAAATACGAATTAATATTTTTACGATACTAACCTGAAATTATAAGTTATCTGTTTCTGGTATCACTCTCAATGACACCATCACGTAATCGTATTACACGATGCGCATGAGCAGCTACTTCTTCTTCATGAGTTACCAAAATTACAGTGTTACCAGCTCCGTGAATATCATCAAATAACTGCATGATTTCTAAAGAGGTTTTAGAATCCAAATTCCCTGTAGGTTCATCTGCCAATATGATAGAAGGTTTATTAACTAAGGCGCGGCCTACAGCAACTCGTTGTCTCTGTCCACCAGAAAGTTGATTTGGTTTGTGATCCATACGATCTGCTAGTCCTACATCTGTTAATACTTCTTCGGCTCTTGCATTTCGATCTTTTTTAGAGGTCCCAGCATAAACCATCGGCAGTGCTACGTTATCTAAGGCTGTAGTTCTTGGTAAAAGATTAAAAGTCTGAAATACAAAACCAATTTCTTTATTTCTAATATCCGCTAATTCGTCATCGGTCATTTTGCTAACATCATTTCCATTAAGGTTATAGGTGCCATCAGTTGGGGTGTCTAAACAACCTAAAAGATTCATAAGTGTAGATTTTCCAGATCCAGAAGGTCCCATGATAGCGATATAATCTCCTCGTTTTATTTCTAGATCAATGCCTTTAAGTACATACACTGTTTCTTGACCTAATTGAAAGTTTCTAATGATACCTTTAATATCGATAACGTTTTCCATGCGATGAATTAATTATAGCCGTAAGATACGATTTTAGCTTATATGACGCATCAATGAAGAAGTTGTTACACTCTAATTGTAAAATGTTCTTTTTCTTGTTCTTTTCTAAAAAAAATAAAGCCTAAATCAAAAGTGTCTATAGTAACTTTAACCTTGTAATGATCTTGTAATTTTTCCCAAACTAGTTGATGTTCTTTCGATGAATGTATGGCCTGTAAAAGAAGTAGGGAATCATTATGAACTCTAGAGAATAATGTTTCTAAATATTCTGGATTTTCTTGCAGTTTGTTGATGTTTAGATATATGAAATCGTATTTTTTGTTGTTGGTTTCAGAATTAGAAATTGAAATGGAATTATTAAGGGTTAAAATCTCTGCAATATTATTAGAGGGTTTTTCAGGGATTAAACCTGATTTGTAATCTAGATACGGTATTAATCGGTTTATAAGTTTAGCATTTTTAAAATTTATATCAACAGTATTATTTTTAAGAATTAATTTTATTCTGGGATATGCGTCTTTTTTTTTTGAATCATAAAAACACTTAGTAACCAAATTATAAATAAAAGGGGAATGTACACCGTGTTGGTTAGTAGATTTAATCAAAAACCGAAAATATGACTTGATTTTAAAAAACATGAATGAAGTAATAAGTATAAGTATCTATTCCATTTTTTCAGAAAGCTCTAACCATCGCATTTCTTTTTCTTCAATACTATCTATAATCTCTTTTAGCTTCGCAGACTCTTCATTAATTTTATCTCCTTCCAAAGAACCATTAGCGAAAAGTTTCTCTATATCTTTTTTCTGAATTTCTAATTTCTTTAGATCACGTTCGATACGGTTATATTCTTTTTGTTCATTATAAGACAAAGCAATCTTATTATCTTTTTTCCAAGATGTCTTTGTTTTTGGTTCCGTGTCAATCGATTTAGTTTTTTCTGGTGGTCGACTATTTTCGTAAATACGGTAATCGGAATAATTACCAGGGAAATCTTCTATTACTCCATTTCCTCTAAATACAAATAGATGATCTACTATTTTGTCCATAAAATATCGATCGTGTGATACTACAATTAGACAGCCAGGAAAATCTAATAAGAAGTTTTCCAAAACATTTAGAGTAACAATATCTAAATCATTCGTAGGTTCATCAAGTATTAAGAAATTAGGGTTCTGTATAAGAACAGTACATAGGTATAATCGTTTTCGCTCACCACCACTCAGTTTTTCTACAAAATCATATTGTTTTTTGCGGTCAAATAAAAAACGTTCTAATAGTTGTTGTGCAGAAATTTGCCTTCCTTTTTTTAAAGGGATATAATCACCAAATTCTCTGATCACTTCTATCACTTTTTGCCCTTCTTTGATAGTGATACCTTTTTGGGTGTAGTAACCAAATTTTACAGTGTCTCCAATTACTATTTTACCTTGATCAGGTTGGGTAGCTCCGGTAATCATATTTAGAAACGTTGACTTTCCGGTTCCGTTTTTACCAATAATTCCAACTCGTTCTCCTTTTCGAAAAACATATTCGTACTTGTCTAACAAAACAAGGTTTTCATAACTTTTAGAAACCTTATGGATTTCTAGGATTTTACTTCCTAGTCGTTCCATATTTATCTCTAATTGTATTTCGTGATCATTTCTTCTTTTATGCGCTCGTTCTTTTATTTCATAAAAATCATCAATTCTTGATTTTGATTTTGTTGTTCGAGCTTTAGGCTGTCTTCGCATCCAATCCAACTCCTTTTTATAAAGTTGTTTAGCTTTGTTGGTTTCAATTTCTTCATTAGCGACTCTAGCTTCTTTATTCTGAAGATAATAGGCGTAATTTCCTTTGTAACTGTATAATTTCCCGTTTTCAAGTTCTACAATTTCATTACAAACGTTTTCTAGAAAATAACGATCGTGAGTAACCATAAAAAGAGTGAAGTTTTCTTTGGCAAAATACTCTTCAAGCCATTCAATCATTTCCAAATCTAAATGATTGGTTGGCTCATCTAGATATAATAGTTCAGGTTTACTGAGTAGAATATTAGCAAGTGCTAACCTTTTTTTTTGCCCTCCAGAAAGTAAACTTACTTTTTGATTTAGGTTTTCTAACTTTAGTTTAAAAAGAATTTGTTTGTATTGTGTTTCAAAATCCCATGCATTCAAAGCATCCATTTGCTCAAAAGCTTTTTGGTAAGCTTCAGTATCATCAGGATTTTGCAGCGCTTTTTCATAAGTATTTATTACTCGTAACGTATCATTATCAGCAGCAAAAATAGTTTGCTCAATAGTAAGATTGGGGTCTAGATTAGGCTCCTGAGGTAAAAAAGCTACTTTTAGATTTTTTCTATATACGACTTGACCATTATCAGGCTCTTCATCACCAGCAACAATGTTGAGTAGAGATGTTTTTCCTGTTCCATTTTTTGCAATAAAACCTATTTTCTGACCTTCATTAATTCCAAAAGAGATATTCTGAAACAGTATGCGTTCTCCAAATGATTTAGCAATATTTTCTACTGATACGTAATTCACTTATTAATTTTAAAATTGACGCAAAGATAAATAGAAATAGATTCTATGAAAGGTTTTACTGGTGGTATAATATTTCTTTTCAATATAATTAAATATTCTTTTTTCTTTTTTTTTGAGTATTTTTATTTTCCCAAGTCAACTATAATTAGCCTATGAAGAGAAAACTACTTATAATAATTGTGCTCTTATGTACGCATATTTTATCTGCTCAGGATACATATAGAGACGAGTTTAATACAGTTTCTTATAATAACAATAATGGGAGTTCTAATTGGTCCGGTGATTGGGATGAGGAAAATGATGATGATGATCCTGCAGCTGGCTTTATACGTATTACAGGTAATACATTACGATTCTTTAGAATTGGAGATGAAATTATTTCTAGAAGTGCTGATTTAACCGGAGCAACAGTTGCTACATTATCTTTTGATTGGGAAACTGATAATATAGAATCCAACGAAGAATTATTGATTCAGGTATCGGATGATGGTATTAGTTTTGATACTTTAGGCAGTTTTACAGGTACTACTACAGGTACTTTCACCGAAGACATTACGGCATATATTTCTGCAAATACAACAATAAGGTTTCTAGATCCAGATACTACTGTTTGGACCAGTACAGGAGATATTGCTGAGATTGATAATATACAAATTGAAGCGATCTTTCCGGATGAACCTCCTGTTATAGTGGTGACTGGAGATCAACATTTTTGTCCTAATGGAGCGAATTCTGCTCCAGTAGTAGAAACAGTTTCTATTACAGATCCTGATGATGTTAATTTAGAACAACTTACGATTCAAGTTTCTACAGGGTATCAAAATGGATCCGATTTATTAGTATTAACAGGTGTACATCCTAATATTACAGACAGCTGGGATGTTACCGAAGGAAGACTAACATTAACTGGACCAGCTACTTTTGCTGATTTTGAAGCTGCTGTTTTGGCTACAGTTTTTTCATCTACACCTCCAGTTTTAGGAGTTCTAAGGGAATTTTCGATCGTTTTAGGATCTCCTTTATATTTGCCAGAAACAGGTCATTATTATGAGTTTATTTCTTCTCTAGGAATACGATGGGATGATGCGAGAGATGAGGCAGAGTTAAGAACCTTTTTTGGACTTCAAGGATATATGGCTACACTTACCAGTACTATTGAGGCCACTTTTGCCGGAGATCAAATTACAGGAACAGGTTGGATTGGAGCTAGTGATAATTTTGGCTCTGGAGAAGGTGAGTGGAGATGGGAAACAGGTCCAGAAGCTGGAACTATATTCTGGAATGGTGATGAAACAGGAACCGTGGTACCTGGCGAATTTGCTTTTTGGAATAATAATGAACCTAACGATTATCCTGACGATGCAATACCAGGTCAAGAAAATTATGCACATATAACGGATGATACAATTGGTATTCAGAATTCTTGGAATGATCTACCAATCACTGGAGGAGGAGGTGCTTATGTTGCTCAAGGATATATTGTGGAATATGGAGGCTTACCTGGTGATCCAGTACTTCAAATATCAGGAGTAACGAGATTGAGAATAAGTTGTACGGTTATTACTAACCGAAATAAAACATATAGGGTTAATTATTAGATTGGAAACAGTATGATTTCTTTTTTGACATCTTTACTTCCTAAAAAGTTATTTTTTTTCTTCGTCTGGTCATAGAAAATAGGAATATAAAAATCATCAGAAAAATAGCAACTCTTGCTAGATAATCACCAGCTTTTACATAAAAAGTAATTTTTTTATTAGTTTTAAGACTTCCTTTTAGAACTCCTTGTTCATTGTACGCTAAAGAAGATACAATATTACCAGTCTGATCGATAATGGCGGAGATTCCAGTATTAGCACTTCTAGCGATACTTCTTCTGGTTTCGATTGCTCTCAATTTTGCATAGGCCAAATGTTGTTTATGTCCTTGTGTTACTCCCCACCAAGCATCATTAGTAATGATGGCAAGAAAATCAGCATCATTCCTTATATAACCAGTAACAAACTCACCATAAACGCTTTCATAACAAATGATTGGACCTGCGCCAAGACCTTCTTTAGTAAAGAAAACTTCTCGATCATCTTGTGTTGTTTTTTTGGCAACGGTACCTCCTAAATCTATCATGGCGTCGCCAACTAATGGTTTAAAAACACTTTGATAAGGAAAATTTTCTACTCCAACGACCAGTTTACTTTTGTTATAAATTTCTGTTGTTCCATCTTGTCTTACTAAGAAGGCAGAGTTGTAATCATCATAGAATACACCACTTTTATGCTCATTTGTTTGTGGACGAACTTTAGCAGGATTTCTGAATACTTCTAATAGAGAAATTCCTGAAAGAAAATTAGCATTGGGATACTCATTAATAATACTACTAGCTGTTTTTCTTGCAATAGAGTTATTAAAATTCTTTAGTCTATTATTATCAGCAAAAACAGTTTCTGGAGCTATAATAAAATCTGTCTTTTGGGAAATTTCTTTAGCGGTAAGAGAGCTTAATAATGTGCCTACACGATCATCAGAAGTGTTGTATTTTTCGGTATAAGGGTTTATGTTGGGTTGTAGTATAATAACTTCTACATCTTTACCTTCTTCCGTATAAGTTTTTAGAATTATAAATGAAATTACAATTGGAACAATTATAAGAAGTCCATTCTTTATCGCGGATCGATACAAAATAGACTTTTCTTTGTGTTCAATATAAAGTAAAACACTTTTATATAACCCAATATTTACTACCCAAATCCATAGTGTCCCTCCGAAAGTACCTGTGTATTCATACCATTGTATCCAAGAAGTGAAATTGGCAAATCCGTTACCCAAATTAAGCCAAGGCCAAGAAAACTGCCATTGCAGGTGTAGGTATTCAAAACTCATCCAAATGCATACTAAGAAGACTGCACCAATAGTAAATGATGATCTTCTGGCAATAATGTGATAGATAAGAAATACTAATGCCATTAATAATGTATTGACGATTTCTGCAAACCACATTCCAAAAGGAGTAGAGTTGTATATCCACCAAGTGGTAATCATATTCCATATAAAGAATGCTAGAAAAGCAAAGCCTAATACTTGAGTTTTATGACGTTTATTGTTACGTGTTTTGTATTCTATAATTAATAAAGGGACAAAGCCAAAAAATAGAAATAAAGGAAAACCATAGGTAGGCCATCCAATAGAAAGTAATAAACCAGATAAAATAGCAAGTAAAATGTTTTTCATACGGAGTGTTCTGTCTTAGTAACGAAATTAATCTTATTTCGTTACAAAACTTTAAGTCAAAGCTAAAAAAATGTTATGATTGAATATGTGATATTGTTATCTAAAAATACTCCAGTCTACTTTTATAGAAAATACATTAGAATAAATAGCGGCACTTTGATCTCCTATGTCTGTTAATGCATAATCTACTTGTATTCCTTTATATTGAAAACCAATACCAAAATTTGGTTGGAATCCTACGTTGTCAGAACCATCAAATTGTTCAATATTTTGAAAATTACCAACGCCTCCTCTCAGGTATACTATTTTAGAATAATCTAATTCAAAACCAAAAGCCGGGGTAATACTAATTGCAGATGAGGAAATGATATCGTTAGTCTCTGCAAAACGTACATTCATATCCAATTCAGTGTTTAAACCGAATTTTTTGCCTATGTCAAATTTTCTTGCAGCTCCAAATTGCAATTTGGGAATAGTAATTTCTGTTGTTTCCGGTAATTCTTGATCTCTAATTTGAGGTATTTGATCTTCATCAGGAATACCATCTCCGTTTAGATCACCAATAGCAAAATCTTCTACATTCCAAGCATTAAAAGTTGTAGTGATATCACGTACCATAATTCCAAATTGCCATTTGTTCCTTTGATATTGTAATGCTGCGTCAAAACCAAATCCCCAAGAAGAGGCAAAATCTCCAATAACCCTTCGTATTACCTTAGCATTCGCTCCATAACTCAACCCTTCTATAGGTAATTTTCTAGAATAAGAAAATGTAAAAGCATAATCTGCTGCAGAGAATAAATTGATCCTAGTGTAATCAATATTACCATCAGCATCTACAAGACTGGTTGTGTCTAAAATATCATCTACTCCAAAACGAATTAAGGAAAGAGCAATAGCGCTTTTTTCATCTAAAGGCATCGCAAAAGCTAAGTAGTCATAATTCGCAATATTTGCAAAATAAGCCGCGTGCATAAATGATACTTGGTTGTCTTCTAAATGGATTAATCCTGCAGGATTCCAATAGCCCGAGTTTACATCACCAGATGTTGCAACTACGGCATTCGCCATCCCTAAAGCACCAGCATCTACACCAATATTTAGAAATTCATTAGAATATTTTCTAGTTTGTGCCGAAGAAAACGATACAACTAAAAGTAGTAATGCAATTATAATTCTTTTCAATCCAAGCAATTTTTGACAAATATCTCACTATTTTTCAACATGATAAACTTTATTTGTGATTTCATATTGTGTAGCCTATGTTAATAGACGAAAATAGTTTGCTATTTTTACACAAAAATCAAATCATATGTGGCTTAAAAAGCAAATCCCTAATATTATTACATTACTTAATCTACTTTGTGGATGTATTGCAACCATCTTTGCAGTTCAGGGAGCTTTAGAATTAGCAGCACTTTTTGTGGCGCTTGGTATTGGTTTTGATTTTTTTGATGGCTTTGCTGCTAGAATTTTGAAAGTACAAAGCGAATTAGGGTTGCAGCTGGATTCTCTAGCGGATATGGTTACTAGTGGTTTAGTTCCGGGAATAGTGATGTTCCAGATGCTTGCTAAGATTTTTGGATACCCCTATCGGGGCGTTTCTGAAGGTTCTGGTCAAGTAATTTCTTATGACTTTATACTTAGTGATTTTGGGTTGAATTATTTGCCACTAGTAGGTTTGCTTATAACACTAGCTTCTGCATATAGATTGGCTAAATTTAATATCGATACACGTCAGACTACCTCGTTTATAGGTTTACCGACTCCTGCAAATGCGCTATTGATTTTAAGTTTACCATTAATCATCAGATATCAGACGCATCCATGGATGTCAGATGTTATTTTAAATCAATGGTTTTTGATCGGTTTAACTTTGATAAGTTGTTATTTATTAAATGCCGAAATTGGACTGTTTGCTCTTAAGTTTAAAACTTGGGGTTTTGCTGAAAATAAAGTCAGATATATTTTCTTATTGCTTACAATTGTTTTGTTTGTATTACTTCAGTTTATGGCAATACCTTGTGTTATCTTGTTGTATGTTTTGATGTCCCTAATTTTTAGGGAGAAAGATGTTGCGCAGAACAATTAATTAAGTAAATGAAAAATATTTACAGAGTACTGTTTTCTATAGTTGGAATATCTTTTATGTTTTGCTGTTCTAGTAAAGTTAGAAATGAATCCATAGAATACGATAGTGGTATTACTTTAATCAAAAAACATGATTCTTTATTTTATATACAAATCAAATCAGATTCTTTAATAGATACTTGGGAGTTAAAATATCCAGTGTATCAATATATGATTGGAGATGTAGATGAAAATGGATCTAATGATATATTAGTAGGAGTTATTAAAACAACTCGATTTGATTCCATAAAAAGAAAACGACTTTTTATTTTTAAAAATTATGAAGGTTATGTCCGTCCACTATGGTTAGGTTCCAGGTTGGGTAAACCTTTGGTAGACTTTAATTTTATAAAAAATAAAGAAGGTAGTTTTATTAGAAGTGTTGAAAAAGAAAAGAGTGGAAAGGTATTAATAGCAGAATATAAATGGCGTAGATTTGGGTTGGAATTCAAAAGATATATCCATCGAGAAATTGATAGTCTAAGGGCAATACGCATACTTAAAAACGAAAACATATAAATTAAAAGAATTATGAACAGACAAATACTATTTGCTAGTTTCTTTTTGTTTCTAATAGCTTGCGGAGGTGATAAAAAATCCGAAGAAAAAAAACAATTTGAAGTTTCTCCGGATATTGTAGAAGTAACTGAAAAGGATGATCAGATTATCGAGAATGTAGAGAATCCTGTTCTGATTGATGGAAAACTGGATATAGAACAGCTGGGAGAGGATATTAATTTAGAAATGGACATTTCTTCGTTTAGTCTTTATGAAATTAGGATTTTACGAAACAGTTTTGCTGCTAAACAAGGGTATTGCTTTATGAAAGGGGATCTTAGGTATACTTTTGGTGCTACTAGTTGGTATAATGAAAGAATGGAAAATCGGTATTGGGCAGAAGAAGGAGGAAAGGATATAGCACCTATTTCGTATTCGGACCAAGAAACAGTCTTTATTGAGAAATTAAAGAAGAGAGAAGAAGAATTAAAATTAAAGAATTTAGTAAAAAAAGGTAATAGACAATTGGCGAACGTGAACAATGTTGTAAACCTTTTTCAATTAAATGATCCAGCACCCGAATTGATGAGTATGTTAAGTCAGAATGGGTTTGCTATAGTTCTTAATAATAATATTCAGTTATTTCATTTGTATGAACAAAATGATTATGCTGAGTTCCCAAATTTTGTAACTACCGATATGTATATGCAATTGTTTCATATGTATTTTGGTTACATACTTAGACAAATAGAAGAAGAACAATTTATTGCTATACTATCACAGATTTGTGAGTCTATGATAAAGGATATGCAAGAGATTGCAAAAACTACACCTAATGAATCAATAAAGGAAATAGCAAAATTTAATCATACCTATTATGCTATAGCCTATACTGTTTTAACTAACAAAAAAATAGAAGTGCCTTTGGGGTATGAACAACACTATGAAAATGAATTAGTTTCAATTAAAGGAGCAGAGGATAGTACTTCTAAATTTTTAGAATTTGAAGAAGTTAATTTTCCTTATAGCTTATTTAAACCGAGAGGACATTACACTCGTACAGAAACGTTAAAACGATATTTTAGTGCTATGATGTGGCTGCAATCTGCACCTTTTTGCCTCAATAATGATTTACAATTTAAAAGAGCTTTGGTTAATGCTTCTGTTTTAGGGAATAGTCCAAATTTTGAAAAAGAAACATTACGGAAATATAAAGCAATAATGGAACCTATTAATTTTATAATAGGCCAACCAGATAATGTGTCTTTTTTGGATTTAGTAGATTTAATTGAAAAGGAAGAGCTCCCTGTAGAAGAGATTTTACATAATACTACTGTTATTGAAAGCATGAAGGAGGAAGTGAAAAAAATGGCAGAAATCAAAGATAAAATAAGATCAGGTGGCGGAAGTTGTAAAATTAAAATCAACTTTATTCCACAAAGATATTTATCAGATAATGATGTTCTTCAGAATTTAGTAGATTTAAAAAGTAAAGTTTCTAAACGCCCTTATCCTCAAGGTTTAGATGTCATGGCTGCTTTTGGGAGTGAATCTGCCGAAAATTTATTACTGAATGAATTGAAAGAAGGTGAGAAATGGAGTAAGTATCCGGAATTACTTTCTGATATGCAAAAAGAAATGAAAGACTTAGACTGGAATGAAACTCTGTATACCAAATGGATACAAAGTTTATTGGAGTTGCAGAAACCGAATGATAGTTATCCGTATTTTATGCAGACAACCGAATGGGATAAGAAAAACTTAAATGCATCATTAGCGTCTTGGGCAGAACTTAAACATGATTCTATTCTTTATGCAGAACAACCTATGGCAGCTGAGTGCGGATCTGGAGAAGAGGTACCTAGTCCATATACGGTTGGGTATGTAGAGCCTAATATTGGGTATTGGAATACGGTAATCGAATTAATAGATCTTACCAAATCTGTTTTAGAAAGAAATAAACTATTGAATTCTAACATTTCTAGAATTACAACAGGTTTAAGAGAAAATGCAGAGTTTTTGTTATCAGCTAGTACAAAAGAACTTGCTGGTAAAAAGTTATCTGTGCAAGAATATGGTCAGATAGAAATAATTGGGAGTACATTCGAATGGTTAACGTTGGATTTAGTCAAGCAAAAAGATCAATATCTTGATGGTTGGCATAATGTAAAAGGTGCAGATAAATCTGTTGCTATTGTAGCGGATATTTATACCGCTAATGGCGAGAACAATCCAGATAAAGGAATCTTACACGTCGCAACAGGTAATGTAAATGATATATATGCAGTAGTAGAAATTGAAGGGTATTTATACATAACTAAAGGTGCGGTGTTTGGATATCATGAATTTCATTTACCAATGGGTAATCGTTTAACAGACGAAGAATGGCAAGAAATGCTAGAAAATAATGAAGCAACCGGAATACCAATTTGGATGAAAGATATTATTGTACCAATACCAGTTCCTAAAACGAATGAAAAAATATTCTACAGTTCCGGATGTTAACAGAATTTAGATATTACTTGATGTCTCAATATCGATTAGGTGCGTTTGTTTTTTATTTAATAACCTTTTTAATAGTAACCTCTTCTTGTAATACAGGTAGAGGAAAAACTGATGAAATTAGTATTGTTTTTGTTGGGGATTTATTGTTGGATAGAGGTGTGCGGAATCGTATTGAACATTTGGGGATGAATAGCCTATTTCACTCATCCATAGATTCAGTTTTTCAAAAAAATGATATTGTTATAGCAAATTTAGAATGCCCGGCTACCGAGATAGAGGAACCGATTAATAAAAAATTTATTTTTAGAGCAGAACCATCTTGGTTAAAGTCATTAAAAGATCATGGAATAACACATCTTAATATGGCTAATAATCATGCGATGGATCAAGGTAGAAACGGTCTCGTGGATACTAATAAAAATATAATAAACAATGGTTTGATTGCCTTGGGGTATGGAGAGAATACGGAAAAAGCCTGTCGACCCAAATTAGTTGCTACCACTCCTAGGAATGTTTATGTGTTTTCTTCTCTTCAAGTTCCATCAGAAAATTGGACTTTTTTAGAAAACAAACCTTGTGTTTGCGAAGATTCTTTTGATGCTATTTCTGGTAAGATTAAGGGGTTAAAAAGTAAAGAACCTAATTCGGTAATTATAGTGCAGCTCCATTGGGGAGCAGAACATACTGTTGTTCCACTAACGTATCAAAAGCAACAAGCATATTTGTTAATAGATGCTGGTGCTGACGGTATTATTGGGCACCATCCTCATACAATTCAGACGGTAGAGTCGTATAAACAAAAACCAATTTATTATAGTATTGGGAATTTTATTTTTGACCAAAATAAACCTATTAACTCTAAAGGGTTATTAGTGCAGTTACAAGTTCGCGAAAAAGATGTTGTTTTTAATCATTCAGAATTTAGCATAGAAAAATGTACACCAAAAATTTTAAACGACTAAGAAAAACTATATCTAAAAATCTAATTTCTTCTTTCTAAGTTCAAAATTCTGACCAAGATATACTTTACGAACCATTTCATCTTCTGCTAATTCCTCAGGAATACCTGCTTTAAGAATACTTCCTTCGAACATCAAGTAGGTTCTGTCGGTAATAGCAAGCGTTTCTTGTACATTATGATCTGTAATCAGGATTCCAATATTTTTATTTTTTAGTTGTGCTACAATCCGTTGAATATCTTCTACAGCAACTGGATCTACTCCTGCGAATGGTTCATCAAGTAGAATGAAATTTGGATCAGTAGCTAGTGCTCTGGCAATTTCTGTACGTCTTCTCTCGCCACCACTAAGAAGATCACCACGGTTTTTTCTAATATGCCCTAATCCAAACTCTTCTATTAGAGATTCCATTTTATGAAGTTGTTCTTTTTTAGAAAGTTTTGTTAGCTGAAGAACACTTAGAATATTGTCTTCTATACTTAATTTTCTAAAAACGGAAGCTTCCTGAGCCAAATAACCAATACCATTCTGCGCACGTTTGTACATAGGAAATTTGGTGATATCGGTATTGTCCAAAGTGATTTTTCCACCGTTAGGTTTAACTAAACCTACAATCATATAAAAAGAAGTAGTTTTACCAGCTCCATTGGGCCCTAATAAACCTACAATTTCTCCTTGATTTACTTCCAGAGAAATCCCTTTTACTACTTTTCGACCTTTGTATGACTTAATTAAGTTGTCCGCTTTTAACTTCATAATCAGAATGACTTCTTTAGATGGTAAGTGTTGCTATAATGAGCAGGTAAATTTATAGTATTTCTTTTAAACCTTAATTTTTAGATGTATTTGCTTCTAATGCATCCCAGTACTCATATGCTCTACGAAGATGAGGAATTACAATTGTTCCACCAATTAAAGTTGCAATGCTTAGGGTTTCTGCCACTTCTTCTTTGGTTAAACCTTCTTTATGACAAGTCTCTAAATGATAGCGGACACAGTCATCACATCTTAATACGGCAGAAGCAACCAAGCCTAATAGTTCTTTCGTTTTTACATCCAATGCTCCTTTCATAAAAGCATTCGTATCTAGATTAAAAATTCTTTTAATAATTTTATTATTATCTTCTAGAATACGAGAGTTCATTCTCTCTCTATATTCGTTAAATTCTTCAACTATAGTACTCATCTAGTTTGTGTTGTTAATTTTTTATTCTTTTTATTTTCTCTTCTGACAACCATTTTGGAAATAAAAATACTTATCTCATATAATATAAGTATTGGTATTGCAACAATTATCTGAGTAGAGATGTCTGGAGGTGTGATTACAGCAGCTAGAATAAGAACAATAACCAAAGCATATTTTCGATTACGTCTCATAAATTCTGGTGTTACTAATCCTACTTTACTTAAAAAGTATATGATTATAGGCAATTCAAAAATAAATCCAGATGCAATTACAGAAGCCCTAACTAATGATATATAAGATCCTATTTTTATCTGGTTTTCTACAACTTCGGCAACAGAAAAAGTAGCTAAGAAATTTACCGAAAGCGGTGCGATAATATAATACCCAAAAAGGACACCAATAAAAAATAATATAGAAGATACTATAATAAATCCTCTAGAATGTTTTCGCTCTTTTTCATAAAGTGCTGGTGAAATGAATTTCCAAAATTCATGCAATATATAAGGGAATGCTACTACAAATCCTGTGGTAATAGATGTCCATATGGCAGCGCTAAATTGCCCAGCCATTTCTGTACTAATAAAATTAAAAGGCATTTCTTCTAGACAGCCTTTTTCCATTCCAAAGGTTTCAGAAATACCGCATAAAACTCTGTAAGAGATAAAATTCGGATCTCTTAATGCAAAGATGATATCCGTAAAAATAGTTTTTATGAAAATAAAGGCAAAAATAGCGACCAAAACTATTGCTAAAGTTGCTCTTATTAAATGCCATCGTAACTCTTCTAGGTGATCAAGAAACGACATGGATTGCGGATCTTTTGTTGTTTTATTTGCCATTATAAAATACCTTCTCTCATTAGATCATGAATATGCAAAAGACCTGCATAGTTACCTTTTTCTTCAGCTAATAACTGCGATATTCCGTACTCCTCCAGTCTGTCTAGAGCATCTATCGCCATTGCATCTGCATCGATACGTTTAGGGTTTGGGGACATAATATCCTTAGCGGTTAAACCTGCAAAAGAAGTGTTCGTGGTGAGCATTCTTCGTAAATCACCATCGGTAATTATTCCGATAATTTTATTGTCTTCGGTTACTGCGGTTGCCCCTAATCTTTTTTCTGTCATTTCTACAATAACAGCGTTGATATCAGAATCTGGACTTACTTCAGGTTTTTCATTTTTAGATACAATATCATTTACCCGCAGGTATAATTTTTTTCCTAAAGCTCCTCCTGGATGATATTTAGCAAAATCTGTACTAGAAAATCCTTTTAGATTTAATAAACTTACAGCGACTGCATCACCAATAACTAATTGTGCAGTGGTGCTTGTTGTAGGAGCTAGATTATTAGGACATGCTTCTTTTTCTACAAAAGCATTTAAAACAAAGTCAGCTTCTTGCCCTAAAAATGATTCTTTATTAGAGGTAATACCAATTAAAGTATTGTTAAAGTTTTTAATCAGAGGTACCAGCACTTTAATTTCAGGGGTGTTTCCGCTTTTTGAAATACAAATTACTACATCATCTTTAAGAATATTACCCAAATCACCATGAATTGCATCTGCTGCGTGCATAAATACTGCTGGAGTACCAGTGGAATTCATAGTTGCTACTATTTTTGAAGCTATAATAGCACTTTTACCGATTCCTGTAATAATTACACGACCGTTAGAATTATGAATCGTATTCACCGCTTCTGCAAATTCTTGATCTATAAGCTGTTCCAGATTTGCAATTGCTTTAGCTTCTTCACTAATTGTTTTTTGGGCAAAAGAAATAATCGTATCGAGGGTGTTCAAAATTTATAAAATTTGCGTGTTATAAATAAAGATTTTATTATCTTTAATTATGCAAAGGTATGTAATACCTTATGAATTTTAAATAGTGCCAGAAAAAAGCTTACTATTTTTAGTTTTCCTTATCTTTGGTAACTTTTAAAAAAAGAACAATCCACTAAATCTTTACTGGGGAAAAAGGTTTTAGTGATAGCGATTTTAATTTAATTGGTATATAAAAGTTAAACGATTTAATGAGTTTGAACGAAACCGACTTACAAGGAGCTTTAAAAAAGTACTTTGGTTTTAGTCAATTTAGAGGATTGCAGGAGAAGGTTATAGAAAGTATTTTAGGAAAACAAAATACTTTTGTTATTATGCCTACAGGTGGTGGAAAATCCCTTTGCTACCAGCTTCCTGCCTTAATGTGTGAAGGAACAGCTATTGTAGTTTCTCCGCTAATCGCACTAATGAAAAATCAAGTAGATGCTATTCGAAGTATTTCTTCTGAAGAAGGAATAGCACATGTGTTAAATTCTTCCCTCAACAAATCCGAGGTCAAAAGAGTAAAAGGAGACATAGTTAGTGGTGTAACAAAACTGTTATATGTGGCACCAGAATCTTTGACAAAAGAAGAGTACGTAGATTTCCTAAAAGAGCAAAAGATTTCTTTTCTGGCTGTGGATGAAGCCCATTGTATAAGTGAATGGGGACATGATTTTAGACCAGAGTATAGGAATCTAAGAAATATTATTAAACGAATAGGAGAAGATATTCCGATTATAGGATTAACAGCAACGGCAACGCCAAAAGTTCAAGAAGATATTCTTAAGAATTTAGCGATGAGTAATGCTAAAACATTTAAAGCGTCCTTTAATCGTCCTAATTTGTTTTATGAAATACGCCCGAAAACAAAAAATGTAGATGCTGATATTATTCGTTTTGTAAAACAAAATAGTGGCAAAAGCGGAATTGTTTATTGCTTAAGCAGAAAACGCGTAGAAGAGCTTGCTCAAACACTAGAGGTAAATGGCGTAAAAGCTGTTCCTTACCATGCAGGTTTGGATGCTAAGACCAGAGCAAAGCATCAAGATATGTTCTTAATGGAAGATGCTGATGTAGTAGTTGCTACAATTGCTTTTGGAATGGGGATCGATAAACCCGATGTACGTTTTGTAATCCATCATGATATTCCTAAAAGTATAGAAAGTTATTACCAAGAAACAGGTCGTGCAGGTAGAGATGGTGGAGAAGGACACTGTTTGGCGTATTATGCTTATAAGGATATTGAGAAGTTAGAAAAATTTATGAGTGGTAAACCTGTTGCAGAGCAGGAGATAGGACATGCCTTGTTACAGGAAGTAGTGGCTTTTGCCGAAACTTCTATATCCAGACGTAAATTTATATTGCATTATTTTGGTGAGGAGTTTGATGAGGTTACAGGAGAAGGAGCGGACATGGACGATAATGTTCGTAATCCAAAAAAGAAACATGAAGCTCAAGAAGAAGTGCAACTCTTATTAAAAGTTGTAAATAGAACAGGAGAAATTTATAAATCGAAAGACTTAGTAAATACGTTGATCGGAAAAAGTAATGCGCTTATTATATCTCATAAAACTCATGAACAACCTTTTTTCGGAACAGGTAAGTTTAGAGAAGATAAATATTGGATGGCATTGATCCGACAAGTGCTCGTTTCTGGGTATTTGAAAAAAGATATAGAGACTTATGGTGTGATAAGAATTACTCCAGAAGGAAGAAAATTTATCGAATCGCCTGTGAGTTTTATGATGACAGAAGATCATGTATATGATCAGACTAAGGACGATTCTATTATAACCGCTGCTAAAGGTGTAGGAAAAGCAGGTGGCACTGATGATCGATTAGTAGGTATGCTAAAAGATTTAAGAAAAACTGTTGCCAAGAAATTAGGAGTTCCTCCGTTCGTGGTATTTCAGGATCCATCGCTAGAAGATATGGCCCTTAAATACCCGATAAGTATCGAGGAATTAGGAAATGTTCATGGAGTAGGAGAAGGAAAAGCCAAAAAATACGGAAAAGAGTTTGTAGCATTAATCTCTAAATATGTAGATGAGAATGATATTATGCGTCCTGATGATTTTGTCGTAAAAAGTACAGGAGCTAATAGTGGACTTAAGTTATATATTATCCAGAATGTAGATAGAAAACTTCCGTTGGATGATATCGCTGCAGCTAAAGGAATGGATATGCCAGAGTTTATTAAAGAAATGGAAGCTATTGTATATAGTGGTACTAAACTTAATATTACATACTGGATAGATGAAATATTAGATGAAGATCAACAAGAAGAAATTCATGAATATTTTATAGAGGCAGAAAATGATAAAATAGATACGGCGATTGAAGAGTTTGATGGAGATTATGATGATGAAGAATTAAGATTGTATCGTATCAAATTTATTAGTGATGTAGCTAATTAAAGTAGATATTATAGAAATAAAAAAGAGAGGATGTTTTTACATCCTCTCTTTTTTTAGAAGTATTTTATTGATTTCCGTTTACGCATACCCCATTTTGAGGATACCAACCTAAACATAGGCATAGAGTTCCATCGATAGAGATTGCTTGAGCACAAGCAGGATTTCCATTACCTCCATTAATGGATTTTTGTTGATTTTTTTTAATTTCCTGAACTCCGTTTTCTTTTAAAATGTTCTTTAACATATTGTTAGTTTTAAGAATAATTTATAATGCCCTGAACATTTATAGACACTCAAGGTATATGTCTATTTAATATATTAAGAACGATTAATAATATAATTGTTGCTTAAAGAGATGTTAAATAAACAGGGAAAATTCAGTTTTTTATTTGAGCTATTATAATTTTTTAAGGTTTAAAATAGATTCATAGAAAGATATAAGCTAGAAGTAGTTAACTCTGAGTCTGGTATAGAAGTGCTTTTTGATATGTTCTTAGCTGTATATTGTCTAAAACCAATTTTAAATCGACCTGATCCAAGACCCCCACCATAAAAGTAATCGGTGGTAGTATTTTCTATTTCATTCTCTGCAAAAACATTAGATTCTGTACCAATATTAAAATCGACAGTAAGACCTCCTTCTAGAAATAACTCAAACTTAGAACTTAAGTAAATATGAAATCGCGGTCCTACGGCTACATTGATACTTTTATAATCTAGTTCAAACTCACTATTAGAAATTTCGAAATCCCTACCGTCCATGGTAAAAGCCTTATACGTAGATTCTAGAAAGAAACTTAAATCTACCTTAGAAAAAGGTATAAAAGTCTCTATAAATATACCATATCGTGGCACAAAAACGTCATCATAACTTACATTACCAGCGCTGCCTATAATTGAATTGTGTGTAAAACCACTTACATCTGCTGCGGCAACGATACCTATTCTGGTTTGATTGATTTTTTTACGAATGCTATATTCTATTTCATTGCCTTTACATTCGTTATATTTTTTGAAGTATCTTTTTAAATCCCGTTGTGTGTAGGTAAGTTTAGAAACATCTTGATTCTCACAATTTATTTTATCCTGTAATTGCTGTTGATAGGTGTTGTTTTGCTGAGGGATAATCTTCTTTCCCGGTTTTTTACTTTCGTCTGGCGTATAAAATACCTTGTATAAAAGTAATTCTGGATATACGGTATTAGGATCCGTATAGAAAAAACGATTTACACCATTTTCAGAATATTGGTATAAGGTAGTTTTACTTTGTAATATAGTTCTTAAAAATATCTTTTGGTACCTAAGATTAGGATCTTTTGATTTAGTAGATTTGCCAACTGTATCTCCATTAAGATCAAATTGTAGGATATACCTTTTAAACCTATAATCTTCTCCTACAGCAAACTCCTTAACGTTTTCAATAGTTTCAGTTTTAGGGCTAGAAGAGATGGTTCGTTTCCATTCGAATTCTGTTGGGTTACTTCTCCATGACAATTTTTTGATTAAGCATTCTTTTCGGTTTCCATCGTTATCGATAAAATAACCAGCTTCATAAAGGCTTTGCGCGCTGCAAGTAGCTATGCAAAATAGGCCTACTGCAAAATAAAGTAAAGATTTCATGTATATGACGATCTGAGTGTGTGAAGCAGCAAATATAGCTTTTTTGTTAAAAATCAGATGGTTTGATGTGTAAAATAAGTTTTTTGAAGATGAGAGTGTTGATAGTGGTTGTTTAAGAGAAGAGTTGTTGTTAGATTTTTAGTTAATATTTTAAAAGGGAATAGTATTTTTATTTGCAGACTTCATTTCTCCTACCAATAGGAGAAATGAAGTTTGTTTAAGACTTAGCAGGCACCAGTAGGAAATCCGCAGAATTGATTTCCAGTAATTGGATCTTCCCATAAAACCTCATAACAGTTACCACATCTGTTAATTCCAGCTCCTCCTTTAATAGATTGCTGTTCGTTTTTGTTAATTGATGATACTCCGTTTACTTTTAAAATGTTTTTTAACATAATTTTTAATTAAAAGATTAATACTTGTTTCATAATAAGATCTATTAATTAGTTCTTATAGTATAATGTTCTTTAAAAGGTAAAATGTTACTATAAAAACTTACTTTTCTTAAAAAAAAATAAGTATTGGATAAATTAGGATGTAAATTTCAGCAATTTTTATTGGTAAATTATGTCAATTGAAATTATAAAAATTTCTTTTTCTTAATATAGAAGTAGTATACGGTAAAAAATATTATAATCAGGGCTAATCCAATCCATAAAAACATCATATTATTACTAGCAGGCAATAACGTTCCGCTATCTCCAATCAATACTAAAGAGGCCCAATAGTGGGGAGAA
>NZ_JAGJEB010000018.1:0-73818 GCF_018100855.1 Aquimarina sp. MMG015 | reverse complement strand
ATGTGACTTTTACGTTGCTTACTCTTTCTTTTGTAAATAAAAACTCCTAATACAACTAAAAGTAATGTCACGATACCTAAGATAATATAATTGGTGTAATTAATAGTGGGCAACAACGTTCCGCTATCACCAATCAAAACCAAAGAAGCCCAATAATGAGGAGAGGCTTCTGCATCGGTATTGTTTTTAAGATAATTAAGTTTTGCGGTACGTAATGCTGCTGATTTGGTGTGTCCTTCGCTCAGGTTTTTGTAAAAATCAGAAGTAATGGTAGCAGTCGCTTTATCATTGGTACTCCATAGGGATGGAATGACAGTATTGGCTCCAGATTTAAAAAACCCTCTGGCAAGGCTCATAACTCCTTCTCCCTGATTAATTTTACCCACGGATGTATTACAAGCACTAAGTATAATTAATTCAGCATTACTTTTTAACGTGTCAAGTTCTACATGAGTTAAATTTCTATTACGAAATGCAATCCAAGGATTAATAGAATCAGAAGCATCCGCATGAGTAGCAAGATGTATTATTTTAAAGTCATGTATTTGTTTATTAAAATTTTCTACTGTTGCTTTTTCTCCTAATAATATAGAGCCACTATAGTAACTACTTGCAGCTTTTAATTCATCTTTACTTTTACTTAGTGAAGTAAGTCCTTGTTCATAATTTAAAGGAGCAATACCCAAGAAATCTTGAGTAGAGTTTCTTATAATAGAATTATTTTCTTTTTGAAATGATAAAGAATAGACATAATTAATTTCGGAATCCTCGATAAAATACTTTCCGGAGTTTTGGTCAGTTACTAGAGCTTCAAATGGTATTAAGCTTAATTTGTGATCTGCTATTATAGTAACTTTTTTATTATGTAATTTTATTCTAATATCTTTCGGAATGAGAGCTATATAAAGTTGATATGCAATTTTTCTATAAGATTGGATATCATTAGTTGTCTTAAAAGGACTATCAAGATACTTTCTTAAAGTAGCGATATTGTCGAATAATTCTTTTGTGTTCGGTATTTTAAATACCTTTTTATCTTTGTTAGATATAAATAATCCATATGTATTCGGCGTTAATCCTGCTACTTGTTCTGCGATTAAATATTGAATGATGATTTCATCATTTTCTAAATTAACATCAGAAAGAGCAATTGTTTTAAGTTTTTTATTTGAAGTATAAGTAGGGTGTTTTATGGATACAGAGTCTTTGAAAATTAATAACTTATTTCTTGCTTTAGATATTGCATTCACTATAGAATCGTTATCCAAAGTTCTATTCTTATACGCTTCTTGTAATTGCCTTATGTTTTCTTTTAAACTTAATTCTCTTTCTAGTATTTTGTGAGGAATATTATTTTTGCTTTTTATTATTTCTTTAAGTAGTAATAAAGCTTTGTTTTTTTCAGACAAATAAAATGCATAATCAATATTATTAGATAGATTGCAGGCATTCATTCCCGAAATATAAATTTCTGAAGCTAAATCTCTCCATAATAATTTAGAATTATAAGAAATGTTTTCATATAATATTAGGTCTATCAATTGGTCAGCTAGTTCTACAATTTCTATGGCTTCTTTGTGATGTTTTTTGTCATTTTCTTCGATGCCTTGATCAATATAATTATCAATTATTTTTTTAAGAATATTTAATAGGAGCATTTTTTCATTAGCATTATGTAACTCTCTTTTGTTTAGAGTTTTTATAATGTTTTCTGGTGTAATGTTAATATTAAAAAAATCAGATAAGGATTTGTAATAAAGTGAGGTGGCTTCTGTGTGATTTTTGTTTTTGTTTTCTATAAGCCCTAAACCAATGTATATCGATTTGGAAATATCGATATTGTTATTGGCATATTCAAATGATAAGTTAAAATATGTTTTCGCAGCTTTCTTGTCTTTTTCTATTTTTAATAATCCAAGATTATAGGCAGTTTTAGAAATGTAATCTGAAGCATTCATCTCTTGGGCTATCTTAAGTGCTTTTTTTAGATATAATTCCCCTTGTGTTGTGTCTTTTAAACTTTCAAAATAAACACCTCCAAGATTGTTGTAAATAAGATATAGGTCATCAGGGTCAATTACCTTTAAAGAATGGGCTAAGGAATCCGCATCTTCTAAATGTTTAATTGCTTTTCTCGATGCGTGTTCATTTCTGAATGATTTATAAGTAACTGCTATATTGATATGATTCATTATTTTATAATTTATCTTATCTTCTAAATAGGAAAATGCTTTAAGTTGATATTCTATTGCTTTATATGGATCGCCAATGCTTTGATATGATTCCCCAATTCGCATATAGGCTCTGTCATTTAGAAAACTAGACCCTTTTACCGCAAGCATTTTTTTAAATAAAGGAATAGCAGTATAGTAATTTTTCTCTCGTTTGTTATAATTGGCAAGGTTGTAGTAACTTCTTCTTAGGAGTTCTGCGTTAAAAGGTATAGCTTTTATTCTAGCGTTTACAGCTTTTTGCACCATAGCTATGGCTTCTTTTTTTTTATCTTTTCTTTTATGTAGCCATTTGGCAATTTGGTGAGCATCAGATCCTAATTGTGTATAGTTTTTTTCTTTTTTATGTATATCTAATAGTTCATTGTATAAGACTGTTTTTTCTTTATCAATAATTTCTAGTTGATGAATAGAATCTAATGTTGGGGATATTTGTTGTGCCTTAATTTGGTAAGTATAGGTGATTATACAAAAAAAGTAAAGGCATGAAAATGCCTTTACTTTTTTTGTAGATATTTTAAAATATTTTTTAAACATTTACTTTTTAATTGAAAATAAAGTGATTGCAATTTATTACTTTAGAAGTCCAACGGGCAGTATATTTAGCATTGTTAGGATTTCCAGGGTCATCAGCATCTTCTTTTTTAGCAGATATAACAAGTGTTTCATCACCGGAAAATTTATGGTTCCTTCCTGAGGTTAAATCATTTAATGTCTGCCCATCCCTTACGCTAACGATCCAGGTTTCTTTAATTCCACAACTATTTGAATAATCTATGGTAATAGTTTCAAAAATAATTTCTTTCATTAAATTCCTAAAATAATTTTTTTGTGATTGAGTTGTTCCAATTGGAAAGATAACATTTACACAGTTATCACAAGATTTAGATTCGTAGCTAATTTGCTTTTGTTGTTGATTTTTATTTGATTCCTCATTTTTAGATTGTAGTTCTACGTTTTCTAACAGTAAATCTTCTGATGTATCATTAACTTCTTCTGTTGAGCAGCTTTGTATTCCAATCGCAAAAACTGCAGCTACCAATAGTAACGTGATTTTTTTCATTTTTAAATCGTTTTTTGTTTTCATTATTTATTAGTATGTTTCCCTAACCTAACAAATGTTACCACGCGAAAGTAAAAAAAAATTAAATAGTTAAAGATATCTTAATGAAGATAACTGAAATGGATCAGCTAAAACTACTTGTTTCTGGAGAAAAACAGATCATACAAGATTTGTATACAAAAGAGTTTCCCAAAGTAAGAAGTTTTGTACTTAATAATAATGGCAATGCTACGGATGCAGAAGATGTTTTTCAGAAAGCTTTGATGCAATTAATTGCTAGATATAAGGTAAAAGCATTTGTAATTGAGAGTAATTTTAATGCTTATTTTTATACAGTTTGTAGAAATTTGTGGCGTAGAGAGTTAAATAAACAAAAACGTATAGTAACAAATGATGAGGTTATGGAACGTGTTAAAGAAGCAGAAGATATGACGATGTTAACTTTAGAACAAGAAAAGTGGGAGCTGTTTCAGGAAAAACTAGCGGAACTATCAGATAACTGTAAACAATTATTACAGTTGTTTTTTCAGAAAGTACCGTATAAAGATATTGTAGAAAAACTAGGATATAATACAGATAATGTAGTGAGGCAACGTATTTTTAATTGTAAGTCGCAATTGACTAAATTGATTAAAAAAGATTCGAGATATAACCAAATCAAAGAATTATGAAAGATTACCCGATAGAAATTGATGATTATCTAAGCGGTAATATGTCAACATCAGAAAAACAAGCGTTTGAGGCAAGATTGCTTACCGATACAGAACTCTCTGAAGAATTGAAGTTGCAGCAAGATATGCAGACCATTTATGAAGATCAAAAATGGGTAGAAGGAAATAAAGATGCATTAAAAACAACAGAAGCTACCCAATTAAAAGCTTTTTATCAAAGTGATGAAGCAGCAACATTAAAATCAACGATTAACGAGGTGATTTCAGAAAATCGATCAAATTCTCAATCAAAGACTTTTTGGTTTATTGGAATAGCTGCATCTATTGCCGTTTTGATCACCGTTTCATTATTTGTTTTTAAAGAAACCAATTATGACGAGTTATATGCTTCGTATATACATTTAGATGAAATACCATCATTGGTAACTAGGGGAGGGGATACAAATAAGATGCTTGAAGACGCCCAGTTATTATTCGAAGAACAAAAATATCAAAAAGCTACAGAGTTATTTACCACCTATCATCAAAAAGAGAAATCTATTGATCCTTTAAGTTATATTTACAATGGGATCTCATATGTAGAGCTTAATAAGTTTGATGAAGCTTTATCACAGTTTCAACTTTTGGGAGATTCTAACACACTACAGGCTAAAAAAGCCAATTGGTATAAAGCTTTGGTTTATTTAAAACAGAAGGATAAAAAAGAATTGATAGTGGTTTTACAAACCATTGTTTCTGATAGTAATGCATATAAGTATCAAGAAGCTAAGGAGCTTTTAACAGAGATTGATTAAATATACGACTCGCTTAGAAGTTTTCGTCAGTATTGTTTTGTAGATTCGATGATTGTAAAGAGACAAACAATCATTCGTTTTATGTGTTAAACATTAAGCAATTACCTATCTTTGCAGCTTAAAATTTAACAAGCTTAAAATACGCAGTTATGCAAGACGGATTATACGCAAAATTTAATACCTCGAAGGGAAGCATTTTAGTAAATCTAGAGTATCAAAAGACTCCAGGTACAGTTGGGAATTTTGTAGGTTTAGCAGAAGGTAATATGGAGAACAAAGCAGTTCCTCAAGGAAAACCTTACTACAATGGATTAAAATTTCACAGAGTAATTCCTGATTTTATGATTCAGGGTGGAGATCCACAAGGTTCAGGAGCAGGTGGACCAGGATATCAATTTGATGATGAAATTCATCCAGATTTAAAACATGATGGACCAGGAGTATTATCTATGGCTAATGCCGGACCTGGAACTAATGGAAGTCAGTTTTTTATCACTCACGTAGAGACTGCTTGGTTAGATGGTAAGCATACTGTTTTTGGTAAAGTAGTAGAAGGACAGGATATCGTAAATGCTGTTGCGCAAGGTGATACAATTGATTCTTTAGAGATAGTAAGGGTAGGAGCTGATGCTGAGAACTTTAATGCTGTAGAGACTTTTAGACAGTTTAATGGAGCTAAAGCAGAAAGAGAAGCTGCTGCAAAAAAAGCTTCTGAACAATTATTAGAAGAATTAGCTGCTGGTTTTGATAAAACGGATAGTGGATTACGATATAAAATCATCCAAAAAGGTGATGGTGCTCAAGCAGAAAAAGGAAAAACTGTTTCTGTACATTATAAAGGAAGTTTAACAGACGGTACTGTGTTTGATTCTTCATACAAGCGTAACCAACCAATTGATTTCCCATTAGGAATGGGGCAGGTTATTCCTGGATGGGATGAAGGTATCGCTTTATTACAAATAGGTGATAAGGCACGTTTTGTAATTCCGCCATCTTTAGGATATGGAGCGCACGGAGCTGGAGGAGTAATTCCCCCAAATGCTACACTAGTTTTTGATGTAGAATTGGTAGGAGTAAAGTAAAACTCTTTTTAAAATAATTTTAAAACCTCTGGAATATATTTTCAGAGGTTTTTTGTTTTTTTTAATGCTCAACCCTACATAAAAAAACCACTTTAACGCATAATTAACACTTGTCCTCCCTCTTTAAATGTTAATTTATCTATTAAAATAGAGAAGTTTTATAGAAAAAAGTAAACTTTTACGTCTATAATGCAGATATTTACACCCCTAGTTATAAGATAATAAACCAATACAAAAACCCCATTTTTGATGGTTATGAAGTGGAAGCTAATAGTGTTTTTAACATTTTTTTGTGTAAATTTTTCCTTTACTCAAGATAATGAAGCTACAATGACTGCTATTAAAGATCAAATAGAAATCATTGATAGTTATATCGAATCCGATGTGTTTTCTTTGGATCCTGAGGAGTTCTTAGATCAGATTGCGGATCATGGAGCAGAGCTCAATGGATATTATGAGCACGAACGTCTAAAGAAAATTATAAGAAATATTGGGATGCCTAATGCAATGGTAATTACGGTATTTTATTTTTGGAATGATCAATTGATTCATGTGAATTATAAGCAACGCCAGTATATGGAAACAAAAAATAGCGATGGCTTTGTTGTAATGGATTACTCCAACGCATTTACAAAATTTGAATCAAAACATTATTTTGATAAAGGGAATGAAATTTATAAAATAGTTTCTGGTCAAGCGGTAACTAACATAGAACCTGAAGAAACTTTTGTTTCTTATAGTTTAAGAATGAAATCTTTGTTAGATAATAAGTTTAAAAATAGAGGGACTTATGAAGCGCTACAGGGAAAATGGGTAAATGTTCAATTTCCTGATGAGCATATGATTTTTGAAGAAACCATACGATTCAATTTTCGAGATGGGAAATTTCTAAAAAGATTGAAAGTAAAGATTAAAGATGACGTGATGCATTGTTCTTCTCCGAAAGATAAATATATTTATAAATATAAAATAGAATCTTTAAATGAATTTGAACTTGTAGTTAAAGATCTGCAGGATGCATCTTCGAGTTTAATCCTTTATAAAAAAATAGAATAAATTATATTATGAATCTTCAATATCCAATAGGAAAGTTTAAAAGCCCTAATACTATTACTAAAGAACAAATTACTACTTGGATAAAAGATATAGAGGAGCTACCCAAAAAAATAGAAAAATTAGTTTCTGGTTTTTCTGAAGCCCAGTTAGAAACTGCATACCGACCTGATGGGTGGACTGCAAGACAGGTTATTCATCATATCCATGATAGTCATCATAATGGTTATATTCGTTTTAAATGGGCGCTCACCGAAGAACAACCGGTAATTAAAGCATATTATGAAGATAGATGGGCAGAATTGTTTGATACTAAATCAGCACCAATTCACCTCTCTTTAGACTTAATAAAAGCGTTGCATGCTAAATGGGTGTATTTCTTAAAAGGTTTATCTGATGAAGATTTAGAAAAAGTATTTATTCATCCCGAAGGTGATGTTGCAATTTCTTTAGCAGAAGATATTGGAATATACGCTTGGCACGGAAACCATCATTTAGCACATTTACAGATTGTAGCGGGTACTTTTAAGTAATCTCTTTTATCTTATTATTGTTTCCATTTAATATTGCACCCTATACTTGGTTTTTGGATTTCGGAAACTGTAGCGTTTCTAAGTACCGCATCCAATGCTTGACGAAGGTCTCTACCATTTACAGGAATCCCGTTTCCAGGTCTCGAATCATCTAACTGCCCTCTGTAAATAAGTTTTAATTCTCCATCAAAAAGATAAAAATCCGGAGTACACGCTGCATCATAGGCTTTAGCTACTTCCTGTGTTTCATCAAACAAATAAGGAAATGTATAATTGTTTTTCTGAGCGGTTTTCCACATGTGTTTTGGAGCATCTTGGGGATAATTTTCGATATCGTTACTGCTAATAGCGACAAAACCAAATCCTTGTGCCCTGTAGTCATTAGCTACTCTAGAAATTTCTTCATTTACGTGAATAACAAAAGGGCAATGATTGCATATAAACATAACTATAGTACCTTTTTCTCCTTTTATGTCATTCAGGGAAACTTTATTATTAGTAACAGCATCTACTAAAGTGAAATCTGGAGCAACAGTACCTAATGGTAGCATGTTTGATGGAGTACGAGCCATAATGTTTAATTTTTATATTTTCGAAATTACAATATTATACTTTATAAGTATAAAAATTGTTATCTTAGTTACATTCCAAAAAATAAAATTATGAAAACTTTAGAGACTTGGTTTCAGGAATATGCCGTGAGCCATCAAAACAAAACAAATATTGCAATTCATTTTATATGTGTACCAGCTATATTTTTTTCTGTTGTAGGTTTAATTATGAGTATTCCTAGTGGTTTTTTAGCTTCTATAATACCTGGAGAAAACCCATTTATAGAAAATTGGGCGTTTGTCGTTGCTTTACTTATTTTGCTTTTTTACGTTAGGTTATCCGTAAAAATGGCGTTACAAATATTAGTTTTTGTTGCTTTTTGTATAATTGCTAATTACTACATCAGTCAATATGCACCATTATGGATGGTGTCTCTTATTATTTTTGTCGTTGCTTGGATCGGACAATTTTATGGTCATCATTTAGAAGGTAAAAAACCTTCTGCTGCGCAAGATTTACAATTTTTGTTGATTGGACCTGCTTGGGTAATCCAAAAAATGTTTGGGAAAAAATAATATGCAATTACAGAATTGGAAAGATTCAGGATCGTATTACACATATAAAAACTATCAAATATTTTATAAAGAAGAAGGGGTAGGGGAGCCTTTGATTCTTGTGCATGGATTTCCAACATCTTCTTGGGATTGGAGTAAAATATGGGGCACACTTGCAGAAAAGTATAGCGTATATGCAATTGATATGTTGGGGTATGGTTTTTCGGATAAACCAAGTGATTTTAAGTATACAATTGCGTCCCAGGTTGATATATGGGAAGCCTTTTTAAAACAAAAAGGAATTGTTTCTTTTCATATACTGGCGCATGATTATGGAGATACTGTGGTTCAGGAAATGTTAGCTAGATTAAAAGAGAACCCAGCATATGAATTTGATATTAAATCCGTTTGTTTTCTTAATGGAGGAATGTTTCCAGAAACTAATTTTCCTACATTAACTCAAAAAATGTTACTCACTCCTTTTGGTGCTATTCTTAAACATTTTATGGGTAGAAATACATTGGCTAAAAACTTCAAAAAAATATTTGGAAGCGATACACAACCTAGTGAACAAGAGATAGATGATTTTTGGGAAACAATAGCTTATAATTCTGGTAAGAATGTAATACCTAAGTTGATAAAATACCTAAAAGAAAGAGATACTTATAAAATTCGCTGGAGAGAAGCGATACAATATACCGATATGCCTAAACGATTAATTGATGGCGCTGTTGATCCTATTTCGGGTAAGCATATGGCAGAATTCTATAAAGAAATAGTGCCAAATGCTGATGTTGTGTTATTAGATGCTATTGGTCATTATCCACAAACAGAAGCTCCAAATGAAGTATTACATCATTATGAAGAGTTTAGAAAAATCATTATTTCTTAATTCTTCGTTTATGAAAATATCTTCGAATAAATACGGATTGTAATTTATTCATATTTCCCCGAAGCCCATTGTATGGTAGGTTCTATCCATTCTTTTAATGGTTTGAAAAGAAATCCATGGCCCATTCCGGTAGTAAGTTCTATTTCTTTAAAATGGATAATACTACAGGTAGATTCTTTTTGTCTAGCTATGGCAGAGACTCCAAATGGATCTGTTTTTTCATAAATATTCAAAATATTTCCACAATAATTAATTTCAGGAATTTCTATAATATCACGATCCCTAAAACTTGCTATGAACACAAAATTGAGGTCAGGATTATTCGCTATAGTGGATACATATTGAGCGATGTAGCCACCTTTAGAAGTGCCTACAATAGTTATTTTTTCAGGGTTAATATTGTTTGCTAATAAACTATCTATTTGATTTACAATCTTATTTGCATACGTATTAGCATTGACATTGCTATTCCTTTTTTCGCTAATAACCCTGAAGCCACTTTTCTTAAATTCCGAAATGATTTCTTGATATTCTGTTCTTCCAAATTCTGGGTGAACTTCATGTAATTCATGGGTTTCTAGAAATCTATTGTGGATAAAGAAAATGTATCGGTCATTTTGGTTACTCCTACTTTTACAAGAGGATAAGGACAATACCCATAAAAAAATAACCATACGTGCTAGATAAGTATTCATGGGTTTACTAGATTACATTTCTATAAAAATATTTTATTGATATTCTTTTTCCTAACAGTTACTTAAGATGAATAGCCCTTTAATTACATCTCATCGCTAAAGAAAATAGCATTCATTAATAATTTATTAGTACCATACCAAAAAGCTCTAAAATTAGTATTGTCAGTAAATAAAATAGTGTTTCCTCTTCCTAAACTTTGATGTCTAAATGGCACCGTGTTAGCCAATGAGTCCAAATTCTTTTTGCTGATATATCCGCTTAGCAGTGGTGATTTTGTATATTGAATAGGGTTGTCGTAACTCTGTTTATTAGCTTTGATAAATAAGGTTGTGTTTCTAAAAAGAGATATTTTATCATTTTTATAACCAAAATTTATTGGATGGGACCTATCGGTTTTAGCTTGGAAAATCGCCCCTCCAATTACCTGAGCTCCAAAGAAATCTCTTCTTTGCTCAAACGAAATGTTTTTAGCATCGTTTTCTGGTTTAGAAAATTCGATTTTCATAAGCTCATTGTTTTTAAAGAATTGAGCTGCGTTTCTATATCCGATTAGTGTTCCTCCGTTTCTGATCCAAGATTTAATCTTGTCAATAACATTTTTACCCATTGTTTGATTCCAGCTGTTTGGTAAAATAATATGAGTGTATCTAGATAAGTTTCTTCTTTCTAGGTATTCAGTATTTAGTTTGGTGATAGGAATGTTGTAACGTTGATCCATTAAATGCCAGATTTCTCCAGCATCATATGGTGTGATTCCGCTTCCTGTTAACAATGCGATTTTTGGCAATGATAATGCTCTAAATTGATTACTTCCTAGATCAATTCCTGTTGTTAAACCAGTAGATACACCTGTAATATTTACATGATTTTCTGAAGCAAGATTTTGTAAAAATGCATGAATTTCCTGTGAGTTTAATCTTTGATTCTGAATAGGAATCATAATTGTTCCGTAGTCATAGTTTTTATTTTCAATAGAAAAAGGTTTCATGCCTACTTTAGCCCTCAATCCGCTATTTAAAATTTTATATAATACGGCAGGCGTATAATACTCGTGCCATTCCATAAGGTATGCATAGTTGCTTTTATTAATGCTTTTAGGTTTTTTATAGTCCAACTTAGTAATTTCTGCTCCTAGGTCAGAGGTAGTTGTTTTTTCAGTATAATCTAAATTAAAGGCTAATGGGAATGTCCAAGCAGATACATCATAAAATAAACTGTCTTGAAATTTTGTTCTTTTTTCAAACATAGCCTTGATTAAACGGCTTTGTTTTTGATTTTTAGGAACTACATAGCTATATCCTTTTTTAAATTTTTTACCGTTTGCAGTGATATCATTTTTTAAATCATAAAACTGAACCTTATGACGTTTTAAGATTTCTGCAAGGTGATAGGTAGAAGCCGCATCTTTTTCATTTCCAAAAATGTAAGATCCTGTTTGCGCTTCTTTTCTAGCATTATTATAAAAGTTGTTTTGATATCTAAGTAATTCTGTGCGCATGGATTTTGCTGCTTCTAATGTAGAGAGTGTAGCAGTAAATTGATTTCTTACCGTGAAAGGGAATGTCAATATTCCGTTGTCTGTTTCCTGCGCATGTCCTCGAGAGCTTCCTTGTTCAAATAAAATACCAATTCCTCCATTAATATCAGGGAATGTAGATCCTTTTCCATAATAAAAATCATCAAAATTTTCTTCTGTAAAATATAATGACCCTATTTTATTAAAAGCTTCTGCGTGATAGTTAGCAATTTTTTTGGTAAGCTCCTGATTTAATTTAGGTGTTAATGGGTGTGTTCTAGATTGTATTCCAGGTTGAAAGAAAAAACTACTATTAGAGCCCATTTCGTGATGATCTGTGAGAACGTTGGGATACCATTTATGAAAAGTCTCAATTCTAGCTCTTGATTCTGGTAATTGTACTGGTAACCAATCACGGTTCATATCAAACCAGTAATGATTTGTTCTACCTCCAGGCCATACTTCACTGTATTCTCTGTCTTGTGGATCTGTGCTTATGTTTTTACTTTTATTAGTATTTGCCCAATAAGCAAAACGCTGTAAACCATCAGGGTTAAGCGATGGGTCAAATAAAATTACAACATTCTCTAATAACTCATCAACTTGATTTCCTTGTCCAGCGGCTAAATAATAAGCAGCAATTAAACTTGCGTTTGAGCCACTTGGCTCATTACCATGTATAGAAAAACCTTGGTATACCACTGCTGGCATGGATGCAATGTCGTTAGCGGTTTTGCTATTTTGGGTTAATTGAATATGTTGATTTCGTATTTGTTCTAAATTCTGATGATTTTTTTCTGAAGTAATAGTTAGTAAGATGATAGGCCGATCTTCATATGTTTTTCCTCTATCTTCTATGGTAATACGCGGAGAAGCTTTCGCCAAAACTTTCATGTATTCTACTAATTTATCGTGAGTAACGTGCCATTTTCCTGGAACGAAACCTAAAACACTTTGCGGTGTTGGTATTTCAGGATTATAGGAAACTCCTTTTGGTAAATAATATTCTAACGAAAGGTTTTCTTGAGCAAAAGAAGAAAAGAATAATAGTGATAAGATGATAGTAAAGAAGTGCTTCATTTTAGTTTGTTTGAGCGATTGTAGCGTTTAATAGTTTTCGAAAATAAAAAAAACCGCTTCAGAGACTGAAGCGGTTTGCATAAGTTTAACATAAGTTATTATGCCTTATATGTCGTCGAAGCTTACATCTGTAAAACTTTCTGTAGAAGCTGTAACTTCTTCATTTGCTGTTGCAGATACTTCTGTATTTTGTTCGTAAGATTTTTGATAATCTTTTTGATGTCTTTCACTGATCACTTCTTCACCTTTTTCATTAACTATGAAATCAGTCATTTCACTTAGTATTTCACTGAAACCAACAAAGTCTTCTTTGTATAAGTAGATTTTATGCTTTTTGTAGTGAAAAGATCCATCATCATTAGTGAATTTTTTACTTTCTGTAATAGTAAGATAGTAATCTCCAGCTTTTGTTGATCTTACATCAAAGAAATATGTTCTTCTTCCTGCTCTTAAAACTTTTGAGAAAATTTCCTCTTTCTCCAACATTTCATTATCGCTCATAATCCTTATTTCTTAATTAATTAGTCTGTTACGATGGAATCAAAAATCTAAAAAAATTGTTAATCGTACAACAAAATATCAAATTTCTTTTTCGCTTAGCTGTTTTAAATATAGCTCTTTGTAATATCCATCAACGTCTAATAGTTGATTATGAGTGCCTTGTTGGATGATTTCGCCTTCGTCTAAAACAATGATTTTATCCGCGTTCCTAGCAGTAGAAACTCGGTGACTTACTATAAAAGTGGTCTTATTTTTGGAAATTCTATTGAGATTATTGAGTATTTCTTCTTCTGTTTCGGTATCAACTGCAGATAAACAATCATCAAAAAGAAGGATGGACGGATCCTTGATAATTGCTCTGGCAATCGAAACACGTTGTTTTTGTCCACCTGATAAAGTAATTCCTCGTTCTCCTAACACGGTATCATATCCTTTACTAAATCCTTCAATGTTTTTGTGGACAGCAGAATTTTTGGCAGCCTGAATTACCTCAATTTCAGTGGCATCAGTTTTACCAAATTTTATATTATTTCTTATAGAGTCACTAAATAAGAAAGCATCTTGCGGCACGTACCCAATGGATTCTCTAAGATTTACTAAATTTAGTTTTCTAATAGATCTTCCATCAACTTTAATTTCTCCGTCAGAAACATCATACAATCTCCCTAGTAAATCAAGAATTGTTGATTTTCCTGATCCTGTTTTTCCAATTATTGCAATGGTTTGTCCAGAATTAATTTCAAAATTCACCTTTTTTAAGGCAGTAATATTGGTGTCGTCATAGGTAAAAGAAACATTGTTAAATGCTATATTTCCTGTTATGGGTGTTTGCTCAGTGACACTGTTTGTGATTTCTGGTTCTTGACTTAGGAATTCATTAATCCTTACTTGTGAAGCTTCTGCTTGTTGTATAATAGAGGTTACCCAACCCACGGTCGCTACCGGCCAGGTTAGCATGTTAACAAAAATAATAAACTCTACTATTACACCAAGATCTTGAATGGTTCCATCAATATATTGTTTTCCTCCAATATAGATTACCATGATATTACTAACACCAATAAGTAAAACCATTAGCGGAAAAAATAGAGCTTGCACTTTTACAAGATCTATATTTTTTTCTTTATTGGTGTTTGATAAATCTGTAAAGTTCGATAATGTCTGAGATTCTATTCCATAGGCTTTGATGACCGAAATACCACTAAAAGATTCTTGTGTGAATGTGGTTAGTTTAGCTAAAAATTGTTGAACAATTGTACTTCTTTTATGTATGGCAACACTTAATTTGTATATAGAAATTGATAAAATAGGAAGTGGTGCAACTGTGTATAAAGTTAGTTGGGGAGCAATACTAATCATGTAACCAATAACTACGACAAATAAAGTAATGGTGTTAACACTATACATGATTGCGGGACCCACATACATCCTTACTTTGGATACATCCTCGCTAATACGACTCATTAAATCACCTGTTCTGTTTTTTTTATAAAAGTTAAGTGATAATATTTGGTAATGTTGGAAGACTTCATTTTTTAGATCAAACTCAATAAATCTAGATACTACAATAAAAGTTTGTCGCATTAAAAAAGTAAAAAAAGCAGCGATCAAAACAGATCCAAGAATCAAGAGTATATTGGTGATTAATCCCGTTTTTACATCCTCTACATTGGTGATGCTATTATTGATGTATTGTTCTACTATATCTACCGAATCACCAACGAATTTAGGAACTGCAACTGCAAAAATTCTAGCAATTATGGTAATTACTAATCCAATAAGGAGGCGATATTTATATTTTAGGAAGTACTTGTTTAGATGGCGTAATGCACGCATAAAGTATTGATTTTTAGAAACTCAATTATTAACAAATTCTTAAAGTTTAACAACAAAAAATTTTAAATTCGTAAAAATACCGTATTTTAGCGCTTCTATTTTGACTATAATATAATTATAACATTTTAAAATTTCTGAAAAATGATAACCGAAGTGCTTACTGCGAATCAATTAAAAAAACAAGCTCCTGTATTTGGACAATTGTCTTTTAACGATCACGAACAAGTTGTTTTTTGTCAAGACAAAGATACAGGATTAAAGGCAATAATTGGGGTGCATAACACAATTTTAGGACCAGCTCTTGGAGGAACTAGAATGTATAATTATCAAACAGAATGGGATGCTCTTAATGATGTATTGAGATTGTCAAGAGGTATGACCTACAAGGCGGCTATTACAGGATTAAATCTTGGAGGAGGAAAGGCTGTGATTATAGGAGATCCAAAAGTAATGAAGACTCCAGCTCTTATGAGACGATTTGGAGAGTTTGTTCATACACTAGGTGGTAAATACTATACGGCAGAAGATGTTGGTATGGAAACATCAGATATGGATACTGTGCGAGAGGTAACACCATATGTAACTGGAATTTCTGAATCAAAAGGAGGAGCAGGAAATCCATCTCCTGTTACTGCTTATGGAGTTTATATGGGAATGAAAGCTTCGGCTAAGTTTTCTTACGGGACTGATAATTTAGAAGGTAAGAAAATACTAGTTCAGGGTATTGGTCATGTAGGAGAAGAGCTTGTACGTTTAACAGCAGAAGAAGGAGCTAATGTAATTATCACGGATATCAATCAAGAAAGACTTGAAGAAGTAAGTGGTAAATATGGAGTAGAAATATATAAAGGAGAAGATTTATATTCTGAAACTGCTGATATTTATGCACCTTGCGCATTAGGAGCAACAATTAATGATGAGACTATTAATAAATTAAAGGTAAAAGTAATTGCTGGAGCAGCAAATAATCAATTGGCTTCAGAAGATATACACGGTCCTTTATTACAAGAAAAGGGAATTGTCTATGCTCCAGATTTTTTGATTAATGCCGGAGGTATAATAAATGTATATGCAGAAATAGAAGGATATGGTAGAGACCAAATCATGAAAAAAACTGAAAATATTTATAATACTACCTTGGATATTTTGAATAAGGCAAAGGCAACAGGTATGACAACAAATGCTGCTGCTGTTAGTATAGCAGATGAAAGAATTGCAGCCAAAAAAAATCAATAGCCGAGAGAATCTAAAATTTACTGTATAAAAAGTGAATTTTAGAATTGGTAGATTAAAAATAATAGTATTTTTGCAGGGCGAAAGTGAGACTCACTTTCGCCCATTTTATTAATGTTCTTTGTAATTTCTTATGTTAACCAGAAGACATATTCGAGTTAAAGTAATGCAGTCCCTCTACGCACTAGAGCAGACGAAAAGTGATAATCTAGATAAAGAAGAAAAATTCCTGCTGTTTAGTATTGATCAGATGTACGATTTGTTTCTTATAAATCTTCAACTTTTGGTAGAAATAAGAAAGCATGCTGTTGATTTTTTAGAAAAGAGTCAAAAAAAATATTTAGCAACTTCAGAAGAAAAGAATCCAAATCAGAAATTTATTAATAACGAAGTTCTTTTGTTATTAGAAAAGAATACAGAGCTTAAGGAAGCTATGGATCACAAGAAAATGAATTGTTGGGATCTAGATGATGAGTACGTTAAAATTCTTTGGAAAGAGATTAGTACAAGTGAGTTGTATTCGGATTATATGGATACTAAAATGAGTTCTTTTAAAGAAGATAAGGATTTTATTTTAGATGTTTTTAAAGAAATTATAGCTCCTAATGATAAGTTATATGAATATATCGAAGATAAGAAGCTTACTTGGATAGATGATTTGCCATTAATTAATACAGGGATTATCAAGATGCTTAGAAAGGTAAAGCAAACTCATGATGAGCATATGTCTTTACCTAGACTCTATAAAGATGCTGATGATAAAAAATTTGCAAAAGATATCTTTAGGAAAACAGCGCTTAACGGAGTAGAATTTGCAAAAGAAATAGAAGGAAAGACTCCAAATTGGGATAAAGACCGAATCGCAGAGTTGGATAAAGCGGTCATTAAAATGGCAATTTGTGAGTTCCAAAAATTTCCGTCAATCCCTGTAAAAGTAACAATTAACGAATATTTAGAGATTGCTAAGGAATATAGTACCCCAAAGAGTAGTATCTTTATCAATGGAATTCTGGATAAAATATCTAAAGAATATCAAGAGAACGGTAAATTAAATAAAGTTGGCCGTGGACTTATGTAGTTCAAAAAAAATAGTATTTTTAACCCTCAATTAATTAAAAACCCAAGTAATGAAAAAAGGAATCTTAATTTTAGCTGGTGTTTTTGCTTTGACATTTATGTCTTGTAAAGATAATGCAGCAGAAAAAGTTAAAGAAGAAAATGTAGCTGATGCTGCAGATCGTGATGCAAAAAACACAGATTTTCCTGTAATGAGCTTTTCTGAAACTGAGCACGATTTTGGAACAATCAATGAAGGTGATGTAGTAGAGCATACATTTACTTTTACTAATACAGGTAAAGCGCCTTTAGTAATTGTAAACGCAAAAGGAAGTTGTGGTTGTACTGTTCCTGAGTGGACAAAAGAACCAGTTGCTCCTGGAGCTACAGGATCAATGTTAGTAAAGTTTAACTCTAACGGTAAGCCAAACGCTCAAAACAAGCAAGTTACTATTACTGCTAATACTGAAGCAGGAAAAGAAATCCTTAAGATTAAGGCAATGGTAACTCCAAAAGCTAAACCAGTAAGCGGAACTCCAGTTAGCGAGTAATATTTATGGAAGGATTTGGAGGACAATTACCTTTTATACTTTTAATATTTGTAGTGATGTACTTTTTTATGATACGCCCACAAATGCAAAAAGCGAAAAAGGAGAAGAAATTTGCTGAAGAGCTTAAAAAAGGAGATCGTGTAGTTACCAAAAGTGGTCTTCACGGAAAAGTCTTTGACTTCAGCGAAAAAAATAATGCAGTTGTTATAGAAACTGGAGCTGGTAAATTAACATTTGATAAATCTGCTATTTCTTTAGAAATGAGCCAGAAATTAAATGCACCACCGGCTGAAAAGAAAAAATAACAAATGCTCTTATTAAAAAAAGCGCCGTATTTAAATACGGCGCTTTTTTGTGTAATATATATAAGTATAGGTTGATTAAGATTTCATAGTGACGATTCGTTGTGGTAGTGGAGCTGCATATCCAGCGGTACCTAAAGCTTCTACAATTCTTTGTCTAGTATCCCAGTATACATCCCAATAGTCATCACAGGTAGAATAAGGTAATGCTAATAATTCTACGCCATTTGCACCTAAATTATTTACTGCTACTCTAGGAGCTGGATTTTCCATTACATTATTATCGCCTTTCATTACATCCATCACAATTTGTTTTGCTTTTTCGATGTCTGTACCATATTGGATTCCAAAAGGCATATCCACCCTTAGATTACCTATGGTTGTTAAATTTGTAATTGTACCGGCAGTGATAGCCCCATTCGGGATAATTTCCGTTTTATTTTGAAAAGTTTCTAAAATCGTAACGAAGACCGAGATTTCTTTTACAAAACCAAGTTTACCTCCCGTTTCGATAAGATCCCCTACTTTAAACGGTCTAAAGACAAGTAGCATTACTCCAGCTGCCATATGACCTAAAGATCCATTAAAAGCACCTCCGATGGCTAAACCTACTGCTGCTAGTAATGCTGCAAATGTAGCTGTTGGTATACCTACAATACCTGCTATAGAAATAAATAATAATACTTTTAATAAGAAATTTACTAAGGTAACTAAGAATGGTTTTAGGGTACTGTCTACTTTGCTTTTATCGAAAGCTTTTTTTATAGCTTTCATGATCATTTTTACAATCCAAAGTCCGATAATTAATGCAACAATTCCTCCAACAATTTTGAGTCCATATTGACCAACTCCTTCTTGTATAGAATTGAAAAAACCGCCTAGAGAGCTCATTATTGCACCTCCTGTTTCTGTAGTCGCAGATACGGCAGTATCTACGACCTTGTCTGTAGTTTGCATGATTTATGTTTTAAAGTGATTAAATAGTTATCACATAAATCTACTACTATAGTGGGTACATTGTTTTTATTCTTAGATAAGAAAAAAATGTAAAATCGTTAAAAGTTATTAAATCTCGATGAATTGCGAATTACCTTTTTGCTGTAAGTTCGGCGATCTTTACAATCACTTCTACAGCTTTAATCATACTTTCTACAGGAACATATTCATATCTTCCATGAAAATTATGTCCACCAGCAAATATATTAGGGCATGGTAATCCCATATAACTTAATTGAGAACCCCAAATTCGTGATTTGATAGGAATTGTTGAAATGTCTTATTGATACCTCCCTACTTTTATAGCTACCTTTAGTGATCTAAAATAAATGGAATGCATAGCAAAACTTCAGTTCCATAATCTCCTGTTTTGATTGTAAACCTTGCTTCTTTATTTAGCAGTTTGGAATATATATCAAGTCTTTCTTTAATTATTTTACTAGATAAAGAATCGTAATTATTATTTAAAGATTTTTTTAACTCGTCATGTTTTTTTATTCCTATTCCATTGTCTTTAACCTTAATCTCAAGAATATTATTGATCTTATTAATTTTGAATGCGATATTAATTAGACCATTTTCAATGGAGGTTAATCCGTGTTCAATTGAATTTTCGATAAAAGGTTGTATAAACATTGGTGGAATGTAGATTTCATTTATGTTTTCTGAACCTTCATCAATGTTTATCTCGTGGTTAAATTTTTTTGAAAAATCAGATTGTAGTTCTAGATAATTAGTTATGAATTTGATTTCATCATTTAAGGAAATGAACTCTTCTCTTGAGTTTTTAAGTGTCAATGCTATTAAATCACCCAATTTGGTAATATATGTTGTAGTTTTTTTGGATTTATTTTCTGCAAGATTACTTACCGTGCTCAGAGAATTAAAAATGAAATGAGGATTTAATTGAAGTCTCAATAGACGTTGTTCTAGGTTGATGATTCTATATTTATTTTTTAGTTTTCTATTGATAAAGAAGAGTAAGCCAAATCCGACGATTAATATAATAAGTATGATAGCTATAATAATAAATAAAGTGCGCTCTTGAATAACTATGTCTTTTTCTTTACTTATTTCGGTAAGACTCTTTATTGATTTATCTTTTTCTTTAGATTCATAAGCAATTGATAGTTCGTTTAGCTTTTCTTCTAAAATTTGCTCATGATATTCTTCTAAAGTTTTAATTTCTTTTACAGTTATGTCTAAGGCTTTCTCGTATTTGTCATTTTTTATATACGCTTCTCTTAGGAATTCTGAAGTCATCGTATTTAATCTTTTGATTTCGATATCTATTTTAGAGAAAGTTGCAGTGCTATCTAATACCTTTGTAAAGGTTTTTATAGCCTCTTTTGTTTCATTTTTTTTAAGTAATAGGTATCCGTTATAAGATGTAATAAATAAATGTGTATGGAAACGTGCATCTTTTTTTAAATTGATGTCATATATACTTTTTGCTTTTTCGAAGTAATATATAGCGGAGTCCTCAAGTTGTTCTTTTCTAAAATAATCACCAATATTTCCATAGGTTCCTGCTATTATCAAAGAATCATTTGTTAATAATCTTTTTTGAAGAGATCTTTTGTAATAGTAGAGAACGGAATCTTTTTGTTGTGTCTCTTTTAGTAATAAGGCTATTCTGTTATAACAAGAAGCAGCGTTTGTTGGAGTTGACATAAAAAGAGAATCTTTTGCGATTTCTAATCTGTATTTAAGAGCTCTTTTTTTGTTTCCCATTTTAATATGATTACTTGCTAACATAGCAAGTATGTATGCATTTGACTTTGGTTGATATTTAGGAAGTTTTTTGGATTCGTCCAGTGCGCGTAGAAGAACGCTTAAAGATTCTTTGTATTTCTTTTGATGATTTAAGGCATAGGAGCGGTATATAAGTATGTTTTTTAGGTGCTTTGCTTCATAATCCGGAACCTCTTGCATTTCATTATATTTTTGGATTCCTAATGCAGAATAGTGTAAAACAGAGTCATCCTGTTGTTCTGCTAAATGGTAATAACTTTTTTTGGTGTAGTAGTAAACCCAGCCAATTAAAGAAGTGTCGGTTTGGAGCATTTTTTTATATTCCTCTTGCTTACCGATTGTGTTGGGTAGAATTTCAAAATTTATGATATCCTCTTGAGAATAAACTTTATCTTGAGCATGAGCTGTGGAGATAATTAAAATTAATAATATGAAAATTATCTTATAATCCATTTTTTTTATTTCTGTCAAATTTCGCATTTTTATAGCTTTTTAAATCTCCTAAAACAATTTAATTTTAATGAATGATCTTTTTATTAATGTCTTGATAATAGAAGATAATCGAGAAATGCAACAATTTATTTCTTCCTTTTTAGAAGAGCATTATAGTACTATTAAAATTAAGGGTTTATCTGATAATATAAAGGACTCAATTAACAAGATAAACATAATAAAACCGGAGTTGGTGTTTTTAGATATTACATTAAAAGATGGTAGTGCATTTGATATATTGGATGCTGTTAGTTTTCAGGATTTTGAAATTATTTTTATCACCGGTCATAAAGAATATATGGAAAAAGCTATAGATTATCATACTTTTAGTTATGTAACTAAACCGGTTGATGTTATGAAATTGCACAAGGTGGTTTCTAGATTTTTGAATTTAGAAAATAGAATTTATTCTAAGCATAGGTATGATTTGTTGAAAAATTTCCTTTTTGAATCAAAATTGTTTCTAAATCTAGGGAATGAACAGGTATCCGTCTTGTTAACTGATATTGTCACCTGTAAGGCGGATGGAAATCATTCAAGATTTCATATGAAGGATAAAAATGTTTATTTGGTAAATAATTCTTTAAAGTACTATGAGGAGTTATTGAGAAATAAAGGCTTTTTTAGAGCTAGTAGATACGTGCTAATAAACATAACTTATATTCATAAGATTGTTCGTAAGGAAACTATAGTTTTAACAAATAAAGAAAAAATAAATGTATCCACTAGAAATAGATCTAGTTTGATGGCATTACTGGAAAATTACAATTAAATAGGATAGTTTGTCCCTTACATTGAAATTCACTGCACTTAAATTTTTGTAGCTTCAATAAAGCTCTTTGTACGATAATTTTGGAATATAATTTTTTAATTCATTATTATATAAAATCAGAAGTTATGTTAAAAAACATTTTAAGTTTAAGCGGTGTAAAAGAATTGAATAAAAATTCACAAAAAAATGTTCAAGGAGGGTTTGGGCCAGTAAGTGGCGGTATTGATTGTTATCCTGATCGACCAAATCGAGCTGACTGTAGAAAATTCATGACAGGTTATGATGGTTGTTATGCTTGGGTGTGCGGTTCAGATAATGAGTATCAATAGTCTCTAAAATTAATTATACCCTGTTTTTTTTAAACAGGGTTTATTTTACCTTTTTGCTGTAAGTTCGGCGATCTTTACAATCACTTCTACAGCTTTAATCATACTTTCTACAGGAACATATTCATATCTTCCATGAAAATTATGTCCACCAGCAAATATATTAGGGCATGGTAATCCCATATAACTTAATTGCGATCCATCTGTTCCTCCACGTATTGGTTTAATAAGAGGAGTAATGCCTAATTCTTTCATAGCTTCTTCTGCAATATCTACGATATGCATTACAGGTTCCACTTTTTCTTTCATGTTATAATACTGATCATTGATCGTTACATCAACTACATCTTTTCCATATTGTTTATTTAGTTCATCTCCCAATTTTGCCATCATCTCTTTTCGAGCTTCAAAATGTTCTTTGTCGTGATCTCTGATGATGTATTGAAGTTTAGTTTCTTCAACTTCTCCATTCATAGAATATAAATGGAAGAAGCCTTCTCGATCACTGGTATGCTCTGGAGTCTCTAATCTTGGCAAAGAATTGATAAAATCTTGTGCGATATACATGCTATTGATCATCTTACCTTTAGCATATCCTGGATGTACGATTTTACCTTTAATAGTTACCACTGCACCTGCTGCATTAAAATTTTCATATTCTAATTCGCCGATTTGGCTACCATCCATAGTGTATGCCCATTCAGCTCCAAATGTTGAGACATCAAATTTATGCGCTCCTCTACCTATTTCTTCATCAGGAGTAAAGCCAACACGTATTGTACCGTGTTTGATTTCTGGATGTTGTACCAGATATTCCATAGCAGAGATGATTTCAGCGATACCTGCCTTATCATCAGCTCCTAATAGTGTAGTTCCGTCTGTGGTAATTAATGTTTGACCTTTGTATAGTTTTAGATCCTCGAAATAATCAGGAGATAATACGATATTTTCTTCTTCGTTAAGAACGATATCTTTTCCGTCATAGGTTTCTATAATTTGAGGATTTACATTTGCTCCTGTAAAATCCGGAGTAGTATCGAAATGCGAAATAAAACCTATGGTAGGTACTTCATGGTCTACATTAGAAGGTAAGGTTGCCATGATATATGCATTTTCATCAATAGTTACTTCTTGTAATCCTATTGATTTTAATTCTTCTACCAATTTATTTGCTAGATCCCATTGTTTCTCAGAACTGGGAGTTGTATCACTATTAGGGTCACTTTCTGTGTCAATAGTTACATAACTAATAAATCGATCAATAATATGTTTTTTCGGAATCATAGCAACATTTTTTTGTCAGAAGATTTCAAAAATACGGTATTATTATAATATGTTGTTTTTAAAAAATAAGAAAACCTTGCCAAGCAAGGTTTTCTACAAAAGAAGCGATAGGATTATTGCTTCTAGGGGTAATTAGTTGTAAATATTAATTCAGAATTTTTAAAATGTCGTGATGTTGTTATTAGGTTGGTATACATAATTGAATGTAAAAAATCTACTTTCGTTAACAAATGCATCAGGACTAGTCGGAGCATCTTTATAATAACTAAGAATTTCTATTTTAGCATACTTTCCTTCTGAAGTACGTATTACTAAGATTTTCCCTGGTAAAGGAGTAATTAAGAATAATGGAGATCCAGAATAGTTGTACCAACCTTCGTCACTTCCAGATGGTATAGCAAGTGCATCTGTTGCATCTTGAACAAATAGACTAGAATCTACAGAAGCGATATCCGACATTGTACCAGTAGCTATGTAAGCTGCTGCATTTCCGGTTCTGCTAGGTTCATCCGTAGTTCCTTGCGAGACGCCTCCGTTAACAATAATTGTCGTTGCTCTAAAAGCAATATCCCAATTATTTTCATCTGTGGTGATCGCTCCTGTGTCTAAATCAAATAGCGTAAAATCACCAGAAATTGGTTGTCCTTGTCCACCTTCTTGAGGTGCTGGTAAATTGCTAGTTGTTTCTGATATAAGATCAGCAAGGGCTTGCGTGTCATCATTATCATCTGAGTTTGAAACAAACCCTTCTGGAGCTGTACATGCAAGTTGTGATGTTGCTGCGTTACCTAATCCGTCTCCATCCGCATCTTCAAAAAAGACAGTTTCTGCACATGAATCATCATCGCTGCTACATGAAGCTATGGTAAGACTAAACGTTAGTAATAAATAAAATCCTCTTTTCATTTTTATAAATATTAAAATTGGTAATTAACTCTTATGTATCCTCTGGTTCCAGGATTACCGGGGATATTGATATTTTGATAATTAAGTACGTTGTCTGCGCCTGCTTGTATTTCAAAACTTTTGAACAATTTCTTACTCGCGGCTATGTTTAAAGTTGCAAATCCATCAACTACTACAGCATCATCATCAAATGCATCGAATGTTCCATTTCCATTGGTATCACCTAACCCATATTTACTTCGGTAGATGGCACGAGCATTTACGTTTAATTTCCATTGTGGGATATCCCAAAACACTTTTAGATTTCCATTATGTCTTGATCTATTAAAAAAACCGTAATGATCTTCTTCTGCAAGTACGATGGATGTTAAGTTTTCGTCTCGTACGAATAGTTCTCCATTTTCTACTTGTTCTTTAATGTCTTTATTAAAGGCATATAGAAGCTGGTAACCACCACTAATTTCTAAGTTGTCAAAAATGTTGTAGGTTGCGCTAAACTCTATTCCTTCTGTGTATATTTCATCAAAATTTTGGTAGCTGAATACATTTTGGCCATTAGTTTTTCTTGCCAGTACGAAGGTGTCTATAAGGTTTCTAAAATCGTTTCTGAAGAAATTAATATCCAGAATGAGTTTTTTGGATTGTCTATAGTTAATTCCAATGTTGTATCCAATAGAACTTTCTGCTTTAAGATCTTTATCAAATGCTTGGATAAGTTCATCTACTCTGGCTTGTCCTTGAGCTGGATTTAAATTTTCTCCCAATGCTAACTGACCTTGATCAAATAAAAGTTGTAATTCTCTTGGTACTGTTTGATAACCTAAAACAGAATAACCTACAGAAGGGTTTGTGAAGTTTAGATATAACTGCCTAAAATCTGGAGCTTTAAATCCATAGCCAGTAGATCCTTTAATCGAGAGTTGATCAGTGATTTTATAGTTAAATGCAAACTTTGGGCTTACTTGGTTATTGTATTCAGAATGGTTGTCGAATCTAGCTCCAATGATAATATTAAGATTTTCTAAAGGATTCATGTCGAATTGCCCATATATATACTGTGAGTTAAAACTAACTTCGTTTTCAAATAAAGTACGATCTAGAAAATCATATTGATAACCAGCACCGGTGGTTATGGTTCCAGTATTTTTAATAATGTTGTTAGCACGTATTTCGCCTCTAAATAATTTTTGATCAAACAAATTATTGAATACGATATCATTAGTTTCAGTATTTCTACTGATATCTTCTGCAATGTAATTTGTGTAGTAAAATTCATAAGTAGTATTAAATTTTTCTGACCATTTTTGATCTAATTTTAATAGAGCATTTAAATCTCTTTCTACTGCTTCTCCTTGCGCATTTACTGTGATTTCTTGTCCATCTTCATTAGTATCCGTAAAAGTAAAGCCAGAATCTTGTAATTGATTAAAGTATCTCCCAGAAGCACTTAGTTTTAATTTTTCGTTCACATCATAATAAAACCTACCATTAACCGTATAGTTTTCAATAGGGTTAACTGTTATCGAACGCTCACTGTTATCTGGATTTAAGGTATATTGATCTCTAGAAAAACGATTTCCGAATAAAGCATATCTTACTTTTCCTTTCTTTTGCTGAAATGATAAGTTCATATCTTGGGCGGTAAATGATCCAATACGATAAGAAGCCTGTCCTTTAAGTTTTTCGTTTTTTGGTTTTTCTGTGATGATGTTAATAACACCTGCTAACGCTTCGGATCCATAAAGACTGCTTGTAGGCCCCTTTACAACTTCAATTTGTTTGATATTACCTACTGTAAGTCGACTAAGATCAAAGTTTCCTGAACTTCTTCCTACTAAAGGAACACCATCCATTAAAATTAAAGTGTAATCGGAATCTATTCCTTGTATCTGGATACCTTCAAAACCGCTTTCATCGGTAGCAAGAATAAGCCCTGTTTGTTCTGCTAAAATGTCATCAATTCTAACACTTCCTGATTGTTTTATAGTATTTCCGGAGATTAAAGTAACCGGAAGCGGAATAGAGGATAATTGTCTTTCTGTTCTTGTTGCAGTAAGAATGACTTCTTCTAATTTTTCAGTTTTTAAAGAATCACTTTCCCTATGAGGAATATTTGTTTGACTATAGATAGTACTACTTAATAATAATATAAAAACAATGAATTTGTTCATTAATTTAGATTAATTAAAAATAATGATTAATTTTGGCAAATATATAATCTTATTTTAATTCAGTCTAAATAAGAGTAGTTAAATTTTTATATCTTAAATTTTTTAATAATTATTAAAATGAAAATCAGTCAATTAGCAATTGTTTCGTCACTATTTATGTCAAGTTTAGTTATGGGGCAAACAGACAAAAAAGAAAATGATCTTACCGCTATAAAGTCAATGTGCGGTTGCTATGAAGTCACTTTTAACTTTGCAGAGACATTTAATTACACGAATGATTCTTTATACAAGCCTTCTAAAAATAAAATATCAAAAGGATTAGAATGGGCACAATTAATTGTTGATGAAGATGATAAAATATCGATTCAGCATATTTTACAAGTTGGTAATCCTGCTGATCCACATATTGTAAAACATTGGAGACAAGATTGGGAATACGAAAATCTAAATTTTTATCTCTATGATGGGGATAATAATTGGAAATATGTGCAAAAACCAAAAAGCGAAGTATCTGGACAATGGTCACAAAAGGTTTTTCAAGTAGATGATAGCCCTCGTTATGAAGGTTCAGCTAGTTGGGTTCATGTTGATGGAAAAAGCTTTTGGGAAAACACAACACCCGCACCATTACCAAGGAGAGAGTATACTACTAGAAGTGATTATAATGTTACCATTAGAGGAAACCGCCATGAAATCACAAAAACAGGATGGGTCCATGATCAGGACAATGATAAAATCATAAGAGAAAAGGGTAAAGAAGATGTGATTATTGCAAAAGAAAAAGGGTATAATGTATATAAGCGTGTGGATAATAAACGTTGTGAAGTTGCTGCTAATTGGTGGAAAGAGCATGGTGATAAGTGGGAGATGGTGCGTGGTAAATGGGATGAAATTTTTGCTAGAAATAAAGACCTGTCATTAGAGCAGAAAGTAGAAAATAAAGCACTATATAAACATCTTTTTACAGAAGATTATACAGTCGAAGCAGACATTAATTCTATCATAGAATCATTTGTAAAAAAACCATAATATGAAAAACATACATAATATATGGTTGGTTACTATTTTTGTGCTGATCTGTTCGAAAATACAAGCACAAGAAAATGTTTTTTTAGACAGAACATACTGGAAGTCTAATCCTGGTATCGAACAAATAGATAAGGATATAGCTGCAGGCAATGATCCAACAGCATTAAATAGGTTTGCTTTTGATGCTATTTCATACGCACTTTTAGAAAAAGTGAGGAATTCTACTATAGAATATCTATTGACCAAGAAAGGGAATGATGTTAATAAGAAAACTCACGATGGTAGAACCTATATTTTTTGGGCAATTTATCGGGATAATCTTGAAATGATGCAGTTCCTACTCGAAAAAGGAGCGAGAACAGATATTATTGATAGTCACGGATACTCATTATTAAATTTTGCAGCGGTTACCGGTCAAAAAAACACAAAACTATATGATTTTTGTATAAAAAATGGTGCTAATCCGATGACAGAAAAAAATAACGATGGTGCCAATCCATTATTACTTGTAGCACCATTTCTGGAAGATGAAACTTTGATCACATATTTCGTTGATAAAGGCATTGATATACACAGTCAGGATGATAATGGTAATGGTATTTTCAATTATGCTGCAAAAAAGGGTAATACGAAGATTTTAGAGTTGCTTATTAAAAAGGGTGTGGCTTATAAAACTTTGAATACTAAAGGAGGAAATGCTTTTATATTTGCCAGTCAAGGTACTCGGAATAGTGCCAATAATTTAGAGCTTTATCAATACTTAGAAAATGTAGGTATTCGCCCAGGTGTAGTAACAACTGATGGAGTAAATTCGTTGCATGCATTAGCTTTTAAGAATAAGGAACAAGATATATTCAATTATTTTATAAAAAAAGGGGTAGATATTAATCAAGCAAATGGTAAAGGTGATACTCCTTTTTCAAATGCCGTTTCTAGAAATGATTTAAAGGCGATTAAATATTTGATTAAATACGTAAAAGATATTGATCAGTCTAATAAAATTGGTGTAACGCCATTGATGAAAGCCGTTGGAAGAAATAATATTGACGTCGTTAATTTATTACTAAATAATGGAGCAAATCCATTGCTAAAGGATACAGAAGGGAATTCACTAGCATATTATGCTTTGGAGTCATACGATAAAAAAACTTCAGAAGAGTTCGATCAAAAAATTACTTTACTATTAGAAAAAGGAGTTGATTTTACAGAACATCAAGCAGAAGGAGAAACATTATGGCATTTGGCAGTAAAAGAAAATGATGTAGCTCTTTTAGAAAAAATTGAGAAATTAAATATTCCATTAAATAGTAAAAACGATGAAGGTAACACAGCACTACATTTGGCTGCAATGAAGGCAAAGAGTATTGATGTGTTAAAATTTCTTTTAGAGAAAGGAGCTGATAAAAACATGCAAACGAGTTTTAATGAAACCGTTTTTGATTTAGCATCTGAAAACGAATTATTACAAAAACAAAACATTGAGTTAGATTTTCTGCAAGAGTAGATTGTTGGAAATAAAATATTTGAATAAATGAAAACACTTTTAAAAATAGTATTCTTAACAGCATTAGCTGTTTTTACTTTGGTCTCTTTTACTAATGAAACGAAGACTCAGAATCTTAAGTGTATGATTCAGATGGTTAATTATACAGGAGAAGCTGCCTATGTGGTAATTTCACTTATGAAACCAGATGGGGAGTATGATCAGACTTTATATGTGCAAGGAAAAGATAGTGAGTGGTATAGTGATATTACAGAGTGGTGGAAATTCTATGGAAAAAGGAGGCCAGATATAGATGCGATTTCTGGTGCTACCATAGCTGGAGGAGAAAGAACTATAAGTATTATTAAAATACCTAAGGATAAAATTGATGCTGGATATAAAATTCGTTTTGAAACTGCGGTAGAAGATCAAGAATATTATAAGGATGATGTTGAGTTTGAATTAACTACTGAAACGATTAAGTCTAAAGTGGCAGGGAAGGGTTTTATTAGATATATAAGAATGCTTCCTCAATAATATATAGAATATAATGACTATTTCGTTGTGGAGATATAGCCATCTTCTTTTGGCTATATCTTCTGCTATTTTTTTATTTATTGCTTCAGTAACGGGAGTAATTCTTGCCTTAGAACCAATATCTGATATTGCAAAACCATATGTAGTAGATAACATTAAAGAGGTAACGATTTCTGAAACTATTAAGGCATTACGGGAAGAGTATGATGATATTATTGCAATTACCGTAGATGAAACAAATTTTGTAATTGCTTCTGTAGTAACGAAAGAGGGAAATGACGAAAGAATTTATATAAACCCAAGAACAGGAGAGAAGTTAGGTGTACCAAAACGTAAATCCGGAGTTTTTAAGTTTGCTACTAATCTCCATCGATCTTTATTCCTCAAAAGTTTCGGGCGTTTTTTTGTTGGTTTTATTTCTTTATTGTTAGTTGTGATTGTGATTACGGGTATTGTTCTTATTGCTAAGAGACAAGGAGGCGTTTTACAACTTTTTTCAAAGGTTAATAAAGAATATGCAAATCAATTTTATCATGTTGTTTTAGGTCGGTGGTTTTTTGTGCCAATTCTTATTGTAGCATTGACTGGTGTATATTTATCTATTGAAAAGTTTTCTCTACTCCCGAAATATACATCCACCCACCAAATTAATTTTCAAGGAGATCAGAAAACTGATGTAATTGCTATTACAGATTTTCCAGTTTTTAAAAAAATATCTCTTGCCGAAGTTAAGAACATAGAATTTCCATTTTCTGATGATATAGAGGATTACTTTAGATTAGAATTGATTAATAAAGAACTTATTGTAAATCAATTTAATGGCAATGTGCTTAGTGAGCAAGAATACCCGTTTGTGAAATTAACAACATATTACGCACTTATCTTACATACAGGTAAAGGTAATGTTTTATGGTCTTTTGTCTTATTGATTACTTGTGTAGTCATTTTGTTTTTTATGTATTCAGGTTTTTATATGACTATTAAACGTCGTAACGGGAGTAAACTGATATGTAATAAAGGGAATAAGGATACAAGCGATTATATAATTTTAGTAGGATCAGAAAATGGCTCTACGTATACGTTTGCTAATTATCTAAGAAAAGCACTATTTTCAGTAGGTAAAACAGTTTTTGTAGAAGAACTTAATTCATATACAACATATCAAAGAGCGCAACACATAATTGTTATTACTGCTACTTATGGCGAAGGAGAAGCTCCTACAAATGCTAAAAAATTTAATCAGTTGTTCAATAGTATAGAACCTATTAATGAGCTTCGATTTTCTGTAGTAGGTTTTGGATCTTTAGCATATCCTGAATTTTGCAAATTTGCAGAAGATGTAGATGAATTGTTTAGAGAGCATTCTAAATTTACTGCTAGCTTACCGATAGAAAAAATAAATAACAAATCAACAGATAATTTTCAGTATTGGATTCAAAAATGGAGTGTATCTGAAGGGCTTGCATTAGAGATTGAAGTTTTTAAAGATTTTGTTGATAAAGAATATGATGCTTTTGAAGTCATCGATAGAACACCATTGAATATTGATGATACATTTTTACTTCGGTTACAATCAAAAGATTCTTCTATTGATTTTAGATCCGGAGATTTATTAGCTATTCGCTCAGATCAAAATACAGTAGAACGACTTTATTCAATAGGAAAAGTAGATGGAGGTATTGTATTAAGTGTTAAAAAGCATGATTTAGGTCTTTGTTCCTCATATTTAAGCCAATTAAATAAGGGAGATATCTTAAAAGGTAGAATTAAACGTAATGAAAAATTTTATTTACCTACGAATACAAAGAATGCAGTTTTAATAGCAAATGGTACAGGTATAGCTCCTTTTTTAGGAATGATTGCGGGTGAGAATAAATATGCTAAAACTCATTTGTTTTGGGGTGGAAGAACTCGAGAATCTAAAGAGATATATGAAGATTATCTAAAACGAGGTAAATTAACAAAGCAATTGTACGCTTTTCAAGGGGTTTATTCTAGAGAAGATAATAATGAATATGTTCAAAATGTTATACAGAGAGAGTACAGTGTGATAGTGGATGTTCTTCAGAAAGATGGTTTGATCATGATATGCGGGTCTGTTAATATGCAAGATGAAGTTCTTGAAGTTTTGGAAAGTATAACTGAAAATAAATTAAACACTCCATTAAGTACCTTTCAAAAAAATAAACAGATCAGAATGGATTGTTATTGAATCTAATGAATATTATAAAAATTAAATATTTGTATGGTAAAATTTTTGTAACACGTATTTTTGCAAACCAAAAGAAGCTGTTACATGTATAAATCCCTAGTTCGACCAATATTATTTAAATATGATCCAGAAGGTGTACATCACTTTACCTTCAAAATGATTAGAACGCTATCAAAGTTTCCTTTTGTATCAGGTATTTTTAGAAGTTTATATCAAGTCAAAAACTCCAAATTAGAAAGAGAAGTTTTTGGATTGAAATTTAAAAACCCTGTTGGATTAGCAGCTGGATTTGATAAAAACGCAGTATTGTATAACGAGTTAGCTAATTTTGGGTTTGGTTTTATTGAAATCGGAACGGTTACTCCGAAAGCTCAGGAAGGTAATCCTAAAAAACGGTTATTTCGATTAAAAGAAGATTCTGGGATCATTAATAGAATGGGATTTAATAATGAAGGATTAGAATCAGCGATTACTCAATTAAAAAAGAATAAAGGTAAACTCATAATAGGTGGTAATATTGGAAAGAACACAGATACAGCTCCCGAGGATTATACGAGAGATTACTTAGCTTGTTTTAATGCATTACACCCATATGTTGATTATTTTGTACTAAATGTTAGTTGTCCTAATGTTGGGAGTCATGCAAAACTTAATGACAAAGAATATTTAGAAGAGTTAATTAGAACTGTTCAAAAAGCAAATCTTACATTTTCGGCACAAAAACCAATTGTACTAAAAATAGCTCCCGATTTAAACAACACTCAATTAGATGAAATAATAGAACTAGTTAAGATAACAAAATTGGATGGTGTAATTGCTAGTAATACTTCTGTTAATAGAGAAGGATTACAGACTTCTAAGAAAAGATTAGAAGATATTGGTAATGGAGGATTAAGTGGGCTACCAATCAAGAGCAGAAGTACAAAAGTGATAAAATATTTATCAGAAAAAAGTAACCAAGCTTTTCCTATAATTGGAGTAGGAGGTATTCATACAGCTGCGGATGCAATTGAAAAATTAGAAGCAGGAGCAAGCCTAGTTCAGATTTATACTGGTTTTATCTATGAAGGGCCAAAATTGATAAAAAATATCAATAAAATGGTTGTTCAAAAAGGATTGTAAACTATCTCAGAATTATTTTTTGAGTTTCTGTTGTTCCTGAATTAGTATGAAGTCGCACTAGATAAATTCCAGCGTTTAGATTACTTAAGTTTAGATTAATATTACTATTACTCTGTTTAAAATTGTAACGTCTAACTTGTTTACCTAAAACATTATAAATTTCAATTTCTTTTAAGGTTGATGCATGGTTAGTCTGAATAGAGATATTACCATCACTAGGATTTGGCGAAATAGTGATGTCATCTTTTTGTGTGTTAAAATCTTGTACGTTAAGTTGTTTTTGGGTAAAAACTATAGTGCCTATCTTATCGGAATTAAACGGTGAATTTGATGGAGAAAGCATAGAAATAGCTTCGTGCGGGTTAGTAGCATTATTGTTAAGGCTATATCCAGTTCCTTCTTCAGTTCCGGCATCATATGGGAAAAGATCTATAGAAATCTCTGGAATCCATTGCCCTCCATTATCTATCAGAGATATGCTGTTTACAGCAATCATCCAGTCAGGACTAGGAGCAATCATAGAGGCAAGACTAACTAGCGGATAATCAGAACTAACAGTAAGATCATTAATTTTAATTGTTTGATTAGAAGAAGTAGGGAATAAATTCGGGCCTTCTATAAATTGGTCTGCATTATTTGCGGCAATTGCGGTGTTCACTTCGTTAGAGAAGTCACCGAAAAGACCTAATTCTGCAACGTCTTCAATTCCGGGAGTGGCTAAACCACCCATTTCTAAGAAAACAATGTTGTTATTATGTGTAGCACCTACTAATTCTGTAAAATGTGCGTTACCGGGTAAAGTTCCGTGAGATGCCCAATTACTTGTAAAAACAATATCATATGTGGCAGTAGTTTGGCTATATGTTGTAAATACTAAGAGTAATATAATAGAGTTTAGTATACGTTTCTTCATTTGTGAGTTTGTTGGTTATTTTGATTTGTGTTATATATTCTAAACAGTTGATTACTAAATAACCCTAATTTTTAATTATGATTTATTAGGAACTAATTTAAAACGATATGCATATTTTTGAAGCATTTGTCAATGAAATGTAATCTCATAAAAATTAAGAATGAATTTTGACATCTTGTATACGTTTATAATTGCCACATTGGCCTTATCAATCTCTCCAGGACCTGATAATATTTATGTGTTGATGCAAAGTATTGTTAATGGAAAAAAATACGGTCTTGCTACTGTCGCAGGTTTGATGTCCGGATGTTTGGTTCACACAACATTGGTTGCCTTTGGTGTTTCTGTTATAATTAAACAAAGTGAGATATTGTTTTTTGGGATTAAACTAATGGGGGCTTTGTATTTATTCTTTTTAGCTTATAAAGTATGGAGAAGTAAAGGATCTATTCAGCTTTCTGAGGATTCGGTTGAGAAAAAGAGTGTTGGGCAATTGTTTAAGCAAGGTTTTATAATGAATGTACTGAATCCTAAAGTGTCTATATTCTTTTTAGCCTTTTTTCCTGGGTTTTTATTTAGTCAAGAGTTAAGTAATGTAACGCAGTTTTATGTTTTAGGTTTTTTGTTTATCGTAGTGTCTTTTTTTGTTTTTGGAGGGATAGCAATTATGGCTGGTTATATTTCGGATTTTGTTAAAAGTAATTCAAGGGTTGGAGAGTTCTTAAAATGGATGCAGATAATTGTCTTTATTGGAATAGGAATTTTTATCCTGTTTTCTGAAAAATAATCATATTTTTATACTCTTAATTGAATTTCTTTTAGATAGAAGCTAATAAATGGCCGAAAAAGTAAAAATCATTGAATGTCCAAGAGATGCTATGCAAGGCATCAAGGATTTTATCCCTACAGAAAAAAAAGTACAGTATATCCAATCGTTGTTGCGTTGTGGTTTTGATACTATAGATTTTGGTAGTTTTGTTTCTCCAAAAGCGATTCCGCAGATGGTAGATACAGCAGAAGTTTTATCAAAATTAGATCTTTCGGCAACAGAAAGTAAATTATTAGCGATAATAGCTAATGTTCGCGGAGCTAATGATGCAGTGCGGCATAAAGAAATTGATTATTTAGGATACCCCTTTTCGATTTCGGAAAATTTCCAGATGCGTAATACGCATAAGACCATTGCAGAATCTGTAGAAACTTTACAGGAAATTTTAAATATTGCTGATAAAGCTAATAAACAAGTAGTAGCTTATTTATCCATGGGTTTTGGGAACCCTTATGGAGATCCTTGGAATGTAGAGATTGTGGGTGATTGGACAGAGAAGTTAAGTAATATGGGAGTGAAAATTTTATCACTTTCTGATACTGTAGGTACTTCTAATCCAGAAATTATAGAGTATTTATACGCTAACTTGATCCCAAAATATCCCGATATAGAATTTGGCGCACATTTACATACAACGCCTACAACCTGGCATGAAAAAGTAGATTCGGCCTACAAAGCCGGTTGCAGAAGGTTCGATGGAGCAATACAAGGATTTGGAGGATGTCCAATGGCAAAAGATGAATTAACAGGTAACATGCCTACGGAGAGAATGCTTTCTTACTTTACCACTGTACAGGCTGATACTAATGTAAGAACTATGAGTTTTGAGTCTTCTCATAATGAAGCAACTAAGATATTTACGAAATACCATTAAATAGATAGAGTAATAAAATGAAAAATGTATTAAAAAAAGTAGGGCTGTTATTGTTAGTAGTATTAGTAATTATGCAATTTGTTAGACCAGATAAGAACGAGTCAGGATATGAATCGGTAGCTTATTTTGAAAATGATACAAAGCCAACAGAGAAGGTAAAGGAAATATTAAAAAGTAATTGCTACGATTGTCATAGCAATCAAACCATATATCCTTGGTATGCAGAAATAGCACCAGTTTCTTATTGGTTAGCAGATCATGTGGAAGAAGGAAAAGAACATTTTAATGTTTCTGATTGGGAAGGGTATTCTGATAAGAAAAAAGACCATAAACTGGATGAGTTGATTGAAGAGGTAGAAGAAGGAGAAATGCCACTTTCATCCTATACTTGGATCCACGGTGATTTAGAAAAAGAAGAAATGGAAGTTCTAATTAATTGGACAACAGAACTTAGAAAAAAATACGCTACAAATTAACTACAGTAGTTAAACAATTTTGGAAACTGGTTTATGAATAGAACAGTTAGATAATCATTTAGGATTACTAGTTTTTTTTATCTAATTGTTAAAAATTTAAATTTATTTAGATTTAGTATAAATAAAATTTGCCAGATATATTTGGTTGAATATATTTGCACTTTATTAATTATTTGTAATAAGTCTAAATAAAAAGCAATGAAAATTAAAAGTGTATTCAAAATTGTATGCATATCGGGAACTATCGTTTTAGGTTCTTGTTCTTCTGATGATGACGCAACTCCAATCACGCAAGTAGAAGTGCCTGCTACATATGAATTCCTACGAGAAGGAGAAAGTACCGTAAGCTTTAGTGGTCAAACTACTAGAATAGCAATGGCAGAGGTAATTATCAGCCAATTTGTTGATAATACAAATACCGAAGCTATTATAGATGCAATGTTTGATCATCAAGAAAATGCAGATGATTTTGAAGATGCGGATTTAAATGCTTCTGATAAAAGTGTAAGAAGTAAAACAGCAGCATCAAGAGATTATTTTTCTTCTAACGCTACAGAAGCTGCAGCGATAAAAGCTGATTTTGATGCTTGGATTAATGGTCAGGTTGATGAGGTTTTTCCTAACTGGGCGATAACTGCTACAGCTGGTAATCCAGGAGTTCTTCAAGAAGCTGGAGGTGGATCTAATAGATATGTAAATGCTAAAGGATTAGAGTATAATCAAGCATTTGCTAAGAGTTTGATCGGTGCGTTAATGACAGATCAAGCATTAAATAACTACTTAGGTACGGCTGTTCTTGACGAAGCTGATAATGTAACAAATAATGATAATGGAATAGTAGCAGATGGTAGTACGTATACTACTATGGAGCATAAATGGGATGAAGCTTATGGATATGTTTACGGTGCTTCTATAGATCCAGCGAATCCTAATGCAACTATTGGAGATGATGATAGTTTTCTTAATAAGTATGTTGGTAGAGTAGAAGATGATGCTGATTTTACAGGAATAGCTGATGATATTTATAATGCATTTAAACTAGGTAGAGCTGCTATTGTTGCTAAAAACTATACCGTACGTGATGAACAAGCGGCAATTCTTAGAGAAAAAATTTCTGAAGTTATTGCAGTAAGAGCGGTTTATTATTTACAACAAGGAAAAGCAGCATTAGAAGCTGGTACAGTGGATTATGCAAGTGCATTTCACGACCTTTCCGAAGGATTCGGATTTGTTTATAGTTTACAGTTTACAAGAAATTCAGATAGTAATACTCCTTATTTCACTAGAACAGAGGTACAAAGCTTGATAGACGATCTTATGGGAGGAACAAATGGTTTATGGGATGTAACACCAGAAACCTTAGATACAATGTCAGAAACAATAGCATCTAAGTTTGATTTTACCGTAGCACAGGCTGGGAGCTAAAAATTAAACAAAATATAAAAATGATAAAAAAGAGGAAGGACTTTGTAATAATCCCTCCTCTTTTTTTACATTTGCAAAAATTTATTAAGAATAAATAAAAATAAGATGAAGAAGTTTGGGTTTTTGACAGTGGTTGTTTTGGTTCTTATTCTGGCTGCCTGCTCATCAAGTGATGATAGTGGAGAAACGACAGATAACTTTGATAGAAAGGCTATGTTAGAAAATGTGGCGGATAATATTGTAATTCCAGCATATCAAAATTTTTCTACAAATATGGCTGCATTAAAAGTAGCTACATCGGATTTTGTAGGTACGACGGATGAATCTAATTTGGTAGCTTTAAGACAGGCTTGGTCAACTGCATTTATCTCTTGGCAATCTGTTAGTATGTTTGAAATTGGGAAAGCAGAAGAGATTTCTTTTAGAAACTTTATGAATGTATATCCTGTTAGTGCTACAAATATAGAAGCAAATATATCTTCAGGAACTTATGATCTTACTTCTGTTTCTCAGCAAGATGAACAAGGTTTTGGTTCATTGGATTATTTAATTAATGGTCTTTCTGATTCTGATGCCGCTATTGTTGGTTTCTATACCGACGCCACTACAGGTACAAATTATAAAAATTACCTTACTGATCTTGTTACCAGAATGGATGATATGACATCTGAGGTGTTAAACGATTGGACAGGTACTTTTAGAGGTTCTTTTGTAAATAATAATGGTTCATCTGCTACAAGTTCATTAGATAAGTTAGTAAATGATTTCATATTTCATTATGAAAAACATTTGCGTGCAGGTAAAATAGGTATTCCGGCAGGTGTATTTTCTGGGAATCCATTAGATGATAGAGTAGAAGCGATTTATAAAGGCGATTTATCAAAAACACTTTTTAATGCGAATCTTGACGCATTACAAGATTTCTTTAACGGAAAGGATTTTAGTAGTAATGCTACAGGTCAGAGTTTAAAGACATACCTAGATTTTCTTAATACTATTAAAGACGGTGAGGATTTAAGTAGTCTGATTAATAATCAATTTAATTCAGCTAGAACAATAGCGACGAACCTAAACGAAGATTTTTCTGAGCAAGTGAGAACAAATAATAGTTTAATGCTTAATACGTATGATGAATTGCAAAAGAATGTTGTTTTTCTAAAAGTAGATATGCTTCAGGCTATAGCTGTAAATATTGATTTTGTAGATGCCGATGGAGATTAAATGTAATCTCGTTCTCTTATGAATTTTCAATTAAACGAATATCTTAAAAAAAATACAGAGGCTGCACCACTTGCAGTCTTTCGTATTTTTTTTGGTTTAATGATGTTTATTAGTATTATTCGTTTTTGGAGTTACGGTTGGATAGATAAATTATATGTTCAACCAACTTTTTTCTTCTCGTATTATGGGTTTGATTTTATTAAACCCATTGGCAGTTATACATATCTGATTTTTGTTTTATGTGCTGTTTCTGCTCTACTTGTCATGATTGGGTATAAATATAGAATTGCAATCATAGTATTTTTTTTAAGTTTTACATATATAGAATTGATGGATAAGACTACGTATCTTAACCATTACTACTTTATTAGTATTCTAAGTTTTTTGTTAATCTTTTTACCAGCTAACGCTTATTATTCATTGGATGCTAAAATAAGAGGGATGTCTTTTCAGAAAATACCAGTTTGGACAATTGATACGCTTAAGTTACTTATTGGAATAGTGTATTTCTACGCTGGCCTTGCAAAGCTTAATTCAGATTGGTTATTAACTGCTATGCCGCTTAAAATATGGTTGCCTTCTAAATATGATATTCCTTTAATTGGTGATTTAATGCAACAAGAATGGGTACATTATACATTTAGTTATACTGGTGCTATTTATGATTTAACAATTCCATTTTTATTACTATCTAGAAAGACTAGAGTTTTCGGCTTTATAATGGTAGTTGTGTTTCATATTTTGACTAGAGTCCTTTTTCCAATAGGAATGTTTCCGTATGTGATGATTGTAAGTGCATTGATATTTTTTGGTGGGAATATACATCACAAGATATTACAATTCATTTCAAGAATATTCAATATTAAGAAAATAGGTTTTGATACTAATAGAGCTTTAATTATAAGATCTGTAAGAACAAAAATTATTGTGTCGATAGTAGGAATATTTTTTGTGATTCAATTACTTTTGCCGTTTCGGTATATGCTATATCCCGGAGAATTGTTTTGGACAGAAGAGGGGTATCGTTTCTCTTGGCGTGTGATGTTAATGGAAAAGGCAGGTTACGCTAATTTTAAAATCGTAGATCAAAAAACTGGAAAACGATTTTATGTTGATAATGATGATTTTTTAACTCCTTTTCAGCAAAAACAAATGGCAACACAGCCAGATTTTATATTAGAGTATGCAAACTACTTAAAAAAACATTTTGAAAAACAGGGGCATCAGAATGTGCAGGTATTTGTAGAAAGTTATGTGGCGCTTAATGGTAGATTAAGTAGTCAATATATTGATCCCACAGTGGATCTTGGAAAACAAAAAGAGTCATTTGAACATAAAACGTGGATTATTCCATTCAAGGATGAGATTAAGGGATTGTAAAGTAGTTGTGTTTTTTTTACTGTTAACTACAGTTGTATCGGCGCAATACAAGATTAAGGGGGTTGTTTTAAATGAAAATAATGGACCAATTCAAGGTGCGGAGGTGTATAATAGATCTACTGGAGAACAAACAATTACAAGAGGAGATGGTAGTTTCGAATTTGTGGATGTGGAGCAAGGGGATTACTATTTATCTGTTTTTAGCTTTGATTATGAAATTTTGGAGCGACAAGTAAAGGTGGATAATGACCTAGAAGTTAATTTTGTTCTAAAAACATTAGGAGAAGAGTTGTCTGAGGTAGTAGTAACACAACGAAGAGAAAAAGTATTTGGACTTAAACGTTTAAAACCTGTAGAAGGAACTGCAATATATGCAGGTAAAAAAAGTGAGGTAGTTTTACTAAGTAATGTTCAAGGTAATTTAGCTTCTAATAATGCAAGGCAAATTTATGCGCAGGTCGCTGGATTAAATATTTATGAGAATAGTACGGGGGGATTACAACTTAATATAGGAGGTAGAGGTTTAGACCCTAATCGTACAGCAAATTTTAACACCCGTCAGAACGGATATGATATTAGTGCTGATGTATTAGGGTATCCAGAAAGTTACTATACACCACCTGCAGAAGCTATTGAAGAAATACAAGTTGTGCGAGGGGCTGCTTCATTACAATATGGAACACAGTTTGGAGGTTTGTTGAATTTTAAAATGAAAAAGCCAAATCCAAACAAGAAAATAGAATTAGTATCTCGTCAAACTTTAGGTTCCTATAACCTTTTCACCAGTTTCAATAGTTTAGGAGGTACTGTTGGTAAGTTTAGTTATTATACCTATTTCAATTATAAGCAAGGTGATGGGTTTAGAGCTAACTCCGAGTTTGATTCTAAGAATGCCTATGTTCATTTGGGTTATCAATTATCGGGTAGAACGAAGTTGATCGGGGAGTTTACCTATTTAGACTATTTGGCTAAACAACCGGGTGGTTTAACAGATACTCAATTTAACATAGATCCTACATTTAGTAATAGAACTAGGAATTGGTTTGATGTAAATTGGAAATTATTTTCTTTAAAACTAGAACATGAATTTTCTGATAGGACAGATTTTAGTCTTCATCTATTTGGTTTGGATGCTTCTAGATCTGCAGTAGGTTTTAGAGGAATTCCTGGTAGTCTTAATACAAACCCTATTACAGATGTTGATGAAGTAGATGGGTCTGGCAATTTTGTGAATTCTAGAGATCTTATTGTTGATAATTTTAGAAATTGGGGAGCAGAGGCAAGATTACTTACTAGATATGATTTGCTAGATAAGGAATCTGTTTTTCTTATTGGTTCGAAGTTTTATAAAGCATCCAATGATTCTAGACAAGGATCAGGAGGTCTTGGGTCAGGGCCTGATTTTAACTTTCAGGATGAGACTTTTCCTGATTACCCTAATCAATCTTCTTTTGATTTTCCCAATGTTAACCTCGCTATTTTTGGAGAAAATATTTTCAAATTATCAGAGAAGTTTTCTATTACTCCAGGATTTAGATTTGAATATATTAAAACAGAGAGTGAAGGAACTTTTAATAATGTAGTGTTTGATAATGCTGGTAACCCTATTGCTAATAACACAGAGACGGATAATAGAGAATTGGATCGATCTTTTTTTCTTTTCGGAATAGGGTCTAGTTATAAACTTAATAATTCTCTAGAAACTTATGTGAATGTTTCACAAAATTATAGATCTATTACTTTTAGTGATATAAGAGTAGTAAGTCCAACATTTAGAGTGGATCCAAACATAGGAGATGAAGAAGGCTTTACCGCGGATATTGGAGTACGAGGTAGATTAAATAATATGTTGTCATATGATGTGAGTGTTTTTGGGCTGGTGTATGATGATAGAATAGGCATTGTTTTTAATGATAGGGCTGAACGCGTAAGAGGAAACATCGGAGATGCGTTTATTTATGGAGTAGAGAGTTTTGTAGATTGGAATATTTGGAATACATTTTCTGGAGATAATGAAAATTATAGATTAAATCTTTTTGCTAACACTTCTTTTACCAGTTCAGAATATACATCGTCTGATCTTTCGGGGGTAGAAGGAAACAAAGTAGAGTTTATACCAGAGATTAACCTAAAAACGGGACTTAAGTTTGGTTATAAGAATTTTCTAGCAAACCTTCAATATACATACCTTTCTGAGCAATTTACTGATGTTTCTAATGCTTCTGTAGCTTTAGATGGAGATAATAGAAATGGTATTATTGGTGAGATTCCATCTTATTCAATTTTAGATGTTTCTTTTTCTTACACATATAAGAAGTTTAAATTAGAAACAGGAGTTAATAATCTTCTAGATGAGAGTTATTTTACGCAAAGAGCTACGGGATATCCAGGTCCTGGAATTATACCATCTGATCCTTTAACTTGGTATGCAACATTGCAATTTAAGTGGTAATAAGGATAAAATTTAACTTTTGTTTACTTGTATAATTAACTTTTGTTCAATCTATGGTTTTGGTTTTAATCTATAAATTTGCTTAAAACACAGGTTATGAAAGAGTTTGAGGGTTATGATACAATGATGGCAGAATATTACAATTCGATTCCGGCATTAGTTCTTCCGTTATCTAGTTGGGAATTCTATGGAGAACATAATTGGTTTTTGAATAATTTTAAGAACGATCTTGATTCTTTAAATAAAATAACAAAAAAATGGGATTTCGAGAACGTATATCATAATGAGCTTGTTCATAAAAAATCTGTTATAGTTATTACTAATGCGGATCTTAAAATAGTATATGCTACTCGTAATATTGAAAAAATGAGTGGATACACACCGCAAGAGGTTGTGGGTAATTCTCCAAAAATGTTTCAAGGTGAACAAACGGATCTAAAAACATCTAAGATTATTAGAGCCGCAATTGATAATCAAGAACCGTTCGAAGTTTCTATTGTTAATTATAAAAAGGATAGATCTACATATTTATGTCATATTAAAGGTTTTCCTGTAAGAGACAAAAAAGGAAAATTAGTTAATTATATAGCTTTTGAACAAGCGGCTTAGTTTAAAAATCAATTTTCACATTTATTGTTGTAAATACTTATCTATCGTTTTAGCTTAGAAAAATAATTTTATATAATAAAAAATAAGGTCAGTTAACGTTATGAATGTTGACTGACCTTTATTATGAAATACCTAATTCGGGTTAAAACTAATTACTTGCTCTTTTAGGATATGGAGGTCTTTTATGTTCTTTAGATGGATTATTTTTTAGTTCTTTCAAGGCTATTTCTATTGCTTTTTCTAATTGGGGATCCCTTCCTTTAATTACTTCAGACGGTAATTGATCTACTTCTATGTCTGGCGCTACACCAACATTTTCTACAATGAAACCATCTTCTGTCCAAATTGCTACATTAGGAGCGGTAACGCTTGCACCATCAATAAATTCTGGAAATCCTAAAACTCCAACTAAACCTCCCCAAGTTCGTTTACCTACCATTTGTCCTACTTTAAATTTTCTAAACATCCATGGTAACATATCTCCACCAGATCCAGCAGTTTCATCAATGATCATTACTTTAGGTCCTTGAATAGAGGCACTTGGTGTTTTTATTTAATAAATGAAATTAAGTTTTTACGAATTGGATTCTGTTAATCATATTTTAAAATATATAGTTTTCAATCTTATAATTGGTATGGATGGATGTATTAAGATTAATGTTGAAAACCAATATAGTAGTTGTTTAGCCTAAATAGAATTAAGTTTTTTTGTTTGATTATAAATTCCGCAAACTATTGTTTGTTAGTTTGTTAATCTGTTGTTAAAGATGTTTTTGGGATGTAACAATCTTTGATGCCTAGTAGTCTTATAAGCATAAATCAATAAAAACGAATAGAATGAAAAAATTAAATGTTATGCTGTTAGCAGCAGCTTTTGCAATCAGTAGTGTTGCAACTGCAAGTACAAAACCAACAGAGTCAGAAACTAATTTCACGCAGGAAATTAAAGAATTATTAAAAAAGCCTTCTTTTAAAATAGAAGATGAAATTGAGGCTAGTGTTACTTTTACTTTAAACGATGAAGGTGAAATTGTAGTCCTTTCTGTTAACTCTGATAGTGATGTCATTAAAGGTTACATTAAAAACAGACTAAATTATCAAAAAATAGAAGCTAAACCACGCACTGGAGTTAAATTTTATACGATGCCAGTGAGGGTAGTTGCCTCTTAAGGTATAAGAGTAAAGAAAAAGAAAATCCTGGATTCATCAACCAGGATTTTTTTTATGCGTTTACTTTCCTGTAATATAGTGTATACTTACGGTTGCCAATTCAGAATTCGGGAATTTAGAAAAATGGTTTGGATCGCTTTGTAATCCTACTTCTTCGATAACTTTAAGGAAGGAATTGATTTCTAAAATATATTGATCAGAAAATCCATGGGTGGCATCATAAGCTGTAGCCGCTGTGCTTCCGATATTATTAGAGACTATGTGTGGAGGTACAGTATGTAATTCTATAACGATTAAACCAAATTTAGCAATATGTGGTTCCCATTTTTTAAAATGATCCTTTAGATTACGTTCTACATCATCATTTTGTAGTAACTTTCCTCTATATGCAAAAGCCCCTGTAGATTCACTTGACGTATTTAATGTAGAAATTGGTTCACTCCATATTCTGTTATGATCTAGAAAAGTTCTAACAGATAAAAGATCTTTTAGCTCAATTTTGTAATTTTCTTTTAAATCTTTTTCGAGAAGATCAGGATCGCTAATATCACCCCAAATAACTTTTGCCCAGATATCTGCTTGAATTAAATTTGCTCTTGTAACTTTTAGTGCTGCTTTATTATAATCTGCACCAACTAAAAATAAAGGATGGTTATCTAGGTGTTTACCTCTTAATGTTTTTGATTCAATGATTTCGAAAAGATGAATAAGAAATGCTCCATTTCCGCAACCCATATCAAGAATCCCTTTGGGTTGTTCTTCTAAAGGTTTATTGAATAGACTAATAATAATTTCATCAATTTTTTTAAAATAGGTGGTGTGAGCTCCTCCGCTGCCCCATACATTCATTTCGCGGTCTACATGGGATTCGTCAGAACTTTTCTCAGTGTTCCATAAAACGTTTGGATCACCAAATAATAATTGATCCATCTGTCTAAACATTGGGATGTAAGAAACTGTTACGCCATATGCTGTTGCTCTTTTAGCAAAAAACAAACCTTTGTTAGTAAAAGTGTAGTTGTCATTATTTTTGCTAAACCATCCTAGATTGCTTAAAAAAGAAAGGATCGTATCAAAACTTGTAGGAAACTTGTGATATTCATCTGCGCTAAAAGAAGCTTCCATAAAATATTTATGAAACATTCCGCCCATTCCAAGATGTACAATAGTAGGGCCTACTAAAATCCCTTCGATATGTTTTAAGATTTGATGCTGTATTCTATTTGTAGTGGCATCTTCGGAAAAAGAAAGATTAAATGAGTTTTTATACTGAGTAATTAATTTTTCTAATTTGTGAAATGGCTCTAATTCGAATTTTCTGGGATGAAATTTACCGGAGTATTCTAAAAGATCAACAACACCTTCATATAAATAGAAATAATCAAATGCTATTTTTGTATACTCATTTAGGGATACTTTGATCGTATTTTGCTTAACTTCATAGATCAACCAACTTTGGGAAGAAAGCATTCTGAGTGCTACGTTTATATATCCTGCATTTCCTCCAAATTCTTCTATGATTTCAGAAATGGATACACTTTTTTTAGTAACGATATAATCAGTTATTCCTTTTTTTAAGAGTGAATAGGCAACAGGAGCAACGGTTATACCATCTAAATGTCTGAATAATTCTTCTCGGAATATTTGCTTCTCCTCTTTTGTTAGCATAGATACTTAATTAAATTGGTTGTCGATTGTTTTAGTTCAATGATTTACCAAATTAAGCATTTATTTCCGAAGTTTTTTTAGGGTTTTTTGTTAGCTGTTTGCTTTTTGTCTTTTTTTTCAGGCATCGGTCCTCTTAAATGAATAACAAGTCCATTAAGAAAATTACGAAGAATTTGATCCCCGCATTCCATATATTTAGGATGATTTTCATTTCTGAAAATTGCACCAAGTTCGCTCTTTGTTACTTTAAAATCTACTAATGAACAAATTTTTACAATTTCATCATCTCGCAGTTTGTGAGCTACTCGTAATTTTTTGAAAATATCATTATTTGTTAATCCCATAGAACAAAGGTACCTTTTTAATTGACTTCAAGAAAAAAATATCCTTTATGTTCCAAAACAAATATGTTTATAGGATATTTGCATTTTTAAATTATATAGTAAAATATGTATAGTAAGGAAGAGAAATTAAGTTTGTTATCAGAAATGATTGATTTTGCTAAGGCTGATAAAAAAATAAAAGATGAAGAATATAATTTTATTTTAGCTGTGGCTTCTCAATTAGAGATATCAGAAGAAGAGATTGGTTATTTAGTGAGAAATAGTGCTGAGAAACGAAATCTACAGCCAGAATCTCAAAGAATACTTCAGTTTCATAGATTAGTGTTGTTAATGAATGTGGATCAAGAAGCAGCTCTTTCGGAACTAGATAAAATCAAAGAAATGGGCTTGCATATGGGATTACGACAAGAAGCTGTTGATACGGTTTTAAAAGAAATGCATAAATATCCCAATAAAGTAATACCTCCAAAGGACTTAATAGAGATTTTTACTAGGTTTTATAATTAAAGAAGAAAATTATTCATAATAAATATAGCCTTCAGATATCCTCTGAAGGTTTTTTTTTGGTTTTGTCATAATGATTTGACATTTTGTCATTATTTTCATATGAAAATATGTCAAAATGACATAAAAATAGTAATGGAACTCTAATTGCTATATACTCATTGAATTTAAATCTAGAATAACTTTAAAAAAATAAATACAATGAGTTTAATTAAAAGAACAGACAGATTACCACTTATTTTCGACGATATTTTTAATACCGATTGGTTTGGTGGTATCGCCAATGAGCACAAAATAGGTTTTAATACTCCAGCAGTGAATGTAAAAGAGAGCGATAATGATTTTATCATTGAATTGGCTGCACCAGGTTTAGTAAAAGAAGATTTTAATATCGAATTAGATAATGATGTATTAACAATCTCTTCGGAAACTAAAAATGAGGCGAAAGAAGAAAAAGATAATTATACAAGAAAAGAGTTTAGTTATCAAACGTTTAAACGTTCATTTAATTTGCCAGATACAGTAAATATCGCGGATATTTTAGCTTCTTATGATAATGGAGTATTATTAGTGAAACTTCCTAAAAAAGAAGAAGCCAAGGTACAGCCTAAACGTTTAATAGAAATTTCATAAGTTGTTTTTTGAGATTTGAGTTAGTTAGTTAATGTTACGAAAACGCCCTTATATCAAGGGCGTTTTTTATGTTTTAAAGGCAAATGTTAGCAATTAGTTTTTTGCTTAGTCTTTGTCAAATTTTATAATCACGAAAATTTTTTGTATCATTGTGATATCAAAATGATATTATTATGAAAAAAGAAAAAAATATAAAGACAAGTAATGGTTACATGATGTTGATGGTACTACTATTGTTAATAGTAGGAGTTGTTACTGGTATGGTTGTGACAAAAAATCCTCTATTTCTGACTTTAATAGTAGTTGTTGTGTTGGTAATCAAAGGTTTTTTTATTGTAAACCCTAATAGTTCTAAAGTAATGGTGCTTTTTGGAGCGTATAAAGGAACAGTAAAGGAAAATGGTTTTCTATGGGCTAACCCTTTTTATTCGAAACAAAGGATTTCTTTAAGAGCTAGAAATTTTTATAGCGAACGAGTAAAAGTTAATGATAAAATTGGAAATCCTATTTTGATAAATGTGATTTTGGTTTGGAAAGTTAGTGATACTTATAAAGCAGCTTTTGATGTAGATCATTATGAAGATTTTGTGAGGGTACAAACAGATGCGGCAGTAAGAAAATTAGCAGGTTCATATCCTTATGATAATTTTGCAGAGGGACAGATAGAGGTAACTCTCTTATCTGGTATGGATGAGGTAAATGAGGCTTTAGAAAGTGAAATAACGGAACGCTTGGCTATTGCAGGGATAGAAGTTATGGAAGCTAGAATAGGGTATTTGGCTTATGCTCCAGAAATAGCAAGTTCTATGTTAAAAAGGCAACAAGCTGTAGCAATAGTAGCAGCGCGTAAAAAGATAGTAGAAGGAGCTGTGGGGATGGTAGAAGATGCATTGCTTAAATTATCTCAGGACGAAATAATTGATTTCGATGAAGATAAAAAAGCTTCTATGGTTAGTAATTTAATGGTAGTTTTGTGTGGTGATAAGGAGGCGACTCCTGTTATTAATACAGGAACACTACATTCGTAATTTATGAGTAAGAAAAAATCATTTGTTCTTAGGATATCCCCAGAAACTTTTAAGTTAATAGAAAAATGGGCAGATGATGAATTTCGTAGTGTTAATGGTCAGTTAGAATGGATGATTTCTAAAAGCCTTAAAGATGCCAAGCGACTTAAACCCAAAAAAAAGGATGATGATTCTGAAAAGGAATAGGAAATAACATAATTTACAAATGATTGTTTTCAAAAATGGGATGATTCGAAAACAATCATTTAATAAGTTATAATGTATTACCGTAATAACAATCTTTAGAAAGGGCTTTAGAATAGCTTGTTTTACTTTCTAAATCCATAATAAGATATGTTTCTTTTTTTAGCTTGATTTCTATCCTGTTGTACTTCCAATAAACCTTAATATCATTGGACTTAAGATTTTTAATGTAGCTATATTTATTTGCATAATCTGTCGTTAGAGGAGGTGCATTTCCATTTTTTGTAGCTTCTTTAGGGCTCATAGTAATAGATTCTGGATCTACTACAGAACAAAGAAACCCATCAAAATCAATACCTTGTTTGTCAGGGTTTAAAACATAAACCCAGATTGAGTATTCATCTTCTTCTATCATTAATGTTCTACCTGATATTGGATCAGTAGAAGTTATAAAAATACCATCGGTATTATTCTCTGTTCTAGTTTTTAAGGTGCCTAAAGCAAAAACACTAGTAAATATTGATAATAAAATTAATTTCATTTTTGGGGCGTATTTGATAATATTAATTGAATACTACAAATGATCTGATGTACTATTTTTAAGCCCTAATAAAATTGTGTGAATCATTATCCGATTGAAATTCGGATGGTTTGTGTGGTTCACGAATTTAAGAAATTAATTGTTAACTTAGATCTATTTTGAGTCTTAATTTTGTGAGATTTTCCCCTTGTATATTGAAGGAAAAATCTTATTTTTTTACTATTTCTGACTCTAATTCTTCTAAACCTGACTACTCATCTGTTAATTTTTATCCACTGGTTAAGTGTTTTTAAAACAGGGTATTGATGTTTAGTTCGGTCTTGTTATAATGTCTTGAATAATTATAAAATTCATTATAAAAATCGAGATAATGAATGATTAAATTTAAAGACTACTCAAGCAAAAAAATATTAAACTAAACTTAATTTTATAGCGCTTTCTGCGCAAGCAATAATAGCATCTTTGACAGGTATTGGTTTCCAATCTAAAAGTTTTACGGCTTTATTATTATTTACCTTTCTTTCTGTACCCAAGTCAATCAAGATTGGTTTAATTGTTTTGTCGATATTAGAAAATAACCGTACTGCAAAATCTGGTAAAGTAAACTTAGGAACTTTTTTATTTGGATAATTTTCTCTCAATATATTAGCAACTTCCTGAAAAGTCATATAACCTGCAGAGCCAACAAACCGTTCTCCTGCTGCTTCAGGAGTTTCTAGAGCTCTTATGTGTAAATCCGCAACTGATCTTACATCAACCATATCAAAACCAATTTTTGGAATTGCAGGTGAGCTGCCATCCATAGCTTTGATAACAATATTGGCAGAAGTTCCAAAATCTTTTTCAAGTATAGGACCTAAAATAGCTCCAGGACATACAGTAGTCAACTCTAATCCGCTAGTATCATTTCTAATAAAATCCCAAGCTGCCTGTTCTGCAATAGTTTTACTTCTAAAATATGGAGTAGAATCATTTATATTGGAAACATCGGTCCAATTGTTTTCGTCAAAAATACCTTTTCGATTTGATTTGTCTTTTCCATAAATAATTGCACCAGATGATGAGGTAAGAACCACTCTTCTTAATCCGTGCATAGAAGCGGCTTTTAGAATATGTAAAGTTCCTGATTTAGCTGGTATGATAAGATCATCTTCGTTTTTGGGTAATTCTCTTGGAAATGGAGAGGCAATATGTAAAACATCCTGAACCTCGCTAACCAAATCATACCATACATCTTTATCTAATAAATCCGCTTCTGCAAAACTTAGTTTATCAATATTTGGGGTCTTCTTTTTTATAACTTCTTTGATTTCTTTGGCTCTATCCATACTTCTTAAAGTACCGATTACCTCATATCCTTTATTTAATAATTGTATAGCGGTATGTGAACCTAAAAAACCAGTAATACCTGTTAATAATACCTTTTTGTTATTCATGCTTAATATGATTTTTTCGAATTTATAGATCCAGCCATTTTTTGAAATTAGAAGTTCTTTCTCTAGAAACAATAATTTGCTCTTCTTCTTGAGGTTTTAGTTTTAGTAATAATCTACTGTTAAAATAACTGTGAATCTCTATGACTGATTTTACCGATATCATAAATTTTCTATTAATCCTAAAAAAATGAACGGGATCTAGAATTTCTTCCAATTGATCAATAGAATATTCAATAGGATATTGTTGACCATTATGAGAATAAAGGAATATTAATCCTTCGTTAGATTTGAAATAGGCAATATCTTCTACACTAAAAGTATTGAACTGATTTCCAACCTTAATCATAAATCGTTTTTTGTACTCTTTATTAAATAGCTTTTTGATGTTTGCTAATTTTTGTTCGTCAAAAATGGGGTCACTATTGGATTGTGATTTTCTATATTTATTTAGGGCATTATTAAGATCATTCCGATCTATCGGTTTTAATAAATAATCTAATCCATTGTATTTAAAACCTCTAATAGCATATTCATTATATGCTGTAGTAAAAATAACAGGAGGATGATCTTCTAGCATATCCAAAATATCAAATCCATATCCATCGTTTAATTGTATATCTAAGAATATTAAATCTGGTTTTTGATTATTATCAAACCATTTACGGCCATTTTCTACAGATGTAATTTGCCCTATAATATTTATTTCAGGAGCCAACTCTTCTATTAAAGAAGCAAGTCGTTTAGAGGCAAAATTTTCATCTTCAACAATTACTGCTGTCATTTTAGGATACTTTTATAATGGAAACTTCTTTAATGTTTTTAGGAATTAAAGGAATGGTTACTTTAAAGTATCCATGTTGGGTTTCGATATTTACTTTTTGATTGGTATAAAATGAATACCGTTTTTTTATATTCTTTAGACCAAGTTTTGTTGATTCTTCTTTCTGCGTTCTTACGTGTAGATTGTTTTGAACGATCAAACCATCTTTTTCTGTCGAAATTATGGTGACTTCTAAAGGTTTTTCTTTAGAATAGTAATTGTGTTTTAAAGCATTTTCTACTAACATTTGTAAGGAAAGGGTAGGTATAACAAAATCTTTTGGGTTAACTGTAATATGTGTTGTAATGCTTAAAGCTCCTTGATGTCTAACATTCATCATGAAAATAAAAGAATCTAAAAAACTTAATTCTTTTTCTAAACTCACTAAATCCTCTTCACGATTATCGAGAATGTATCGATAACAAGTTGCCAATCTAGATACGAAATCAGATGCTAAATCTCTATCCTCGTACATTAAAGAGGTTAAAGTATTTAGGCTATTAAAAAGAAAATGTGGACTGATTTGATTTTTTAGGGATTTATATTTAGACGTCATAATCTCCTTCTGTAAATCATTCATTCTATTTTCCATTTCTTTTTTCTGTTGTAAAGAATGATAGAATAAATTGAAGATTATTAAAGCAAACCCTAGAATAGCCGCTCTAAAAAAATCAATTCTAAATCGCAACCAGGGGTCATCTGCATCAATTTGACAAATTTGATCAAATTGAAAAATAGCGAGATAATATACTAATGCAGAAATGGGAAGACAAATAGCTAAATTAATAACTAATATTTGTAATCCTTTTGTTAAATCAAGACCTTCACCATTATTTGATTGCTGTCTTTTTACCAGCCAATCATTACTTTCCCAGGCAAGCATAAATAAAAAAAATGCACTACAATAATAAAAAATGGCAGGAGCGTCAAAAATTGATTCCTTTTCTTCATGAACTATTGTTAGTTTGATTAAGAAATAAACCACATTAATTATAATGATCCTTATTCCTATTTTTTTTAATGTAGTTTTTTTTACCATAGAAATTATAATAGTACTGTTAAAGATACATAACTACGAATCAAATTGTCTAACACTTTACACCGAACTGTCAAAATAAGAGTTGAACTGTATGAAAAGTTATTTCGTTTGTAAATGTCAATTGATAAGTCAATAAAAAAGATCCAATAAGAGTTTTAGACAACTCAATTGATAATTTAACAACTCTACTATTTTAATTAGAAAGATTAGAATCAAGTTAGCAGATTTGAGTAAAATCAAAAAGGTTATGAAAAAATATATTTTCTTGTTTACTCTTTTATGTACAACGATAAGCTATTCACAAACTGGTGTTATAAAAGGAATTGTTTTGGATAAACAATCAGAAACTCCTCTAATCGGCGCCACTGTAGAGTTATTAAATACCGAAGAAGCTAATGGTGTTATTACAGATCTTGATGGTTTTTTTACTTTAGAAGGAGTTCCATTAGGAAGACAAGTAATTCGTGTAAGTTATATTGGTTTTGAATCTATAACTCTACCGAATATAGTGGTTACATCTGGTAAAGATGCCGTAGTAAATGTAGCTTTGATTGAAGCTTTTGATAGATTAGACGAGGTAATAATTACATCTGATACTAATAAAGCCAGATCTATTAATAAATTAACATCAGTATCAGCAAGGCAATTTAGTTTAGAAGAAGTAACTCGTTTTTCTGGTGGAAGAAGTGATGTGGGTAGGCTAGCAGCGAATTTTGCTGGAGTATCAGCTCCTGATGATAGTAGAAATGATGTGGTAATTCGAGGAAATTCTCCTACAGGATTATTATGGAGATTAGAAGGAGTTCCGATTCCTAGTCCTAATCATTATAGTACATTGGGAACAACTGGAGGTCCTGTGTCTGCTTTGAATCCTAATCTGTTAAAGAATTCAGATTTTATTACTTCCGCGTTTCCGGCAGAGTATGGAAATGCAATAGGAGGAGTTTTTGATCTTGGCTTTAGAAAAGGAAATAAAGACGATTACGAATATACTGCTCAGGTAGGAATTTTTACAGGTATAGAAGCAATGGCAGAAGGTCCGTTAGGAAAGAATAATGGTTCTTTTTTAGTCGCAGGAAGATATTCGCTTGTTGGTTTATTAGGAGTTGGAGCAGGAGGAACTTCTGCTGCTCCTAACTATAGTGATGTGTCTTTTAATCTTGATTTTGGGAAAAGTAAATTAGGTAATTTTTCATTATTTGGTATCATCGGTTTTTCTGATATTGATTTTCTTGGAGATGATATTGATGAGGATGATCTGTTTGCTGCAGAAGATGAGAATTCTTTTGTAAAATCTAGATTTGGTGTGATAGGTTTAAAGCATCAAATTAATATTACCAACAAATCATATCTTAAGACAATTCTGTCTGGATCATTTACGGCAAATGATTTCGTTGCGGATCGATTTATAGATAAAGAGACTCCACAGGAAAGAGTTATTCGATATACAGAAGCGGATAATAAAGAAAATCGATTTACTTTCTCAACCCTTTATAACGTAAAATTAAGTAATAAAAGCACCTTAAGAACTGGAGTATTATTAGAGAATATTGGTGTAGAATCTTTGTTTCGTGATAGAACGGAACAACCTGATATTAATAATGATGGAGATCCAGATATATTTACTTTTAGAGATTTAGATGAAAACCTTACAATTATACAGCCTTTTATTCAGGGACAATTTAGATTAACAGAAAAGCTAACTATAAATGGTGGTATTCATAGCCAATATAGTACACTAAATGAACAATTTGTAATAGAGCCAAGAGCAGGATTAAATTATAAGATATCCCAAAATCATCGTTTGAGTTTTGGGTATGGTCTGCATCATCAGCCTGTTCCGCTACCTCTTTTGTTTTTAAACGAAGAAGTGGATGGAGAAATTCTACAAACAAATAAGGAGTTGGATTTTGTGAGAAGTAATCATTTTGTATTAGGATACGATGTGAAACTGGGCAATAGTTGGAGAGGTAAAGCAGAAATATATTATCAAGATATTGATAATGCAGCTGTAGAATCATTTCCATCTAGTTACTCTTCTTTAACAGAAGGAGCGGATTTTGGTTTTGATAATGATAGAACTTCTCTCCTAAATGAAGGAACTGGTTTTAATCAAGGAATAGAGCTTACGTTAGAAAAGTTTTTTAATAAAGGATATTACGGATTATTAACGACATCAATATTCGAAAGCAAATATGAAGGAAGTGATGGTGTGGAAAGAAATACTCCTTTTAATAATGGGTATGTTATTAATATGCTTGCCGGTAAAGAATTTGCTATGGGTAAAAACAAAAAAGATGTTTTATTTTTTGATACTAGAGTAACATTTTCTGGTGGAAGATATTATACACCTGTTGATCTGCCTGCTTCACAAGCGGCTGGTTTTGAGGTTTTGCAAGAGGATATTGCTTTTAGTGAACAAAATGACGGATATTTTAGGTGGGACGTTAAGTTTGGTTATAAAATTAATAGCAGTAAAAAGAAAACTTCTCATCAATTTTATGTTGATCTACAGAATGTAACTGCTAATGAAAATCTATTTGCAAGACGATATAATAGATTGACTAATAATATAGATGAGGTAAATCAAATAGGGTTTTTTCCCGATTTTGGATATCGTTTTGAATTTTAACATAAAAAATTCACCATGAACACAATGAGAACACTATTATTCACGTTTTCTGTTATTTGTAACTTGGCTTTCTGGGGGTATGGACAAGGAGATAATAATGATGTTAAGAAAGGATTTATGGATAGTCAATTATATGATATCGCATATTTGATTCAATTTAGAGACAGCGTAAATACCAATGTCTCTAAAGTGCCAGTTGCATGGCATCTGGATCATACGCTTAAGGTAGTAAACAGAATTCATAATATACTACAGAATTCTGATCCAACTGTCTACGAAAAACGTTTTAGTTTAACACGAGTTTTTTCATTTACACTTGGATATATCCCTAGGGGAAGAGCGAAATCCCCTGCAGCTGTTTTACCGCCTAATACTATAAAAACAGAAGATATATTATCTCAATTAGAAGAAGCCCGAGAAAACCTATCAGAACTAGAAAAATTAGATCAAAACGTTAATTTTATCCATCCAGTTTTTGGTCAATTAAATAAGAAACAAGCAAAACGTTTTTTGAAGATTCATACTAAACATCATTTAAAAATTGTACGAGATATTTTAGGTAAAGAATAAAACCTAGACCTGAGAACTTTTAATAATCGAAAAATGTAATCAATAATTGTTTTAGTTACGTTTTTCGATTTCTAGAGCTCTTTTGTAAAAAGCTCTAAAATCTTCTTTTTTATAGGTAGCTCGCATAGCAGAAAGGACGTCTAATAAAGATAAACTATTCCATTCCCATAATAATGTATCAAAATTATAAATGTACATTGATTTTTCTACTTCATTTCGTATTTTAATAATTTCAGTTTCATTAAAATTATTCTCCTGAAGCCTAGTTATAAGTAGTTCTCCATGTTCTTTAGTTAACTCAGTGTCTAGGTAAGGTTCCAAAATCCAATCCCAATTCCAGCTATAAGGGGACAAAGGAATGGCATTTCTTTCTGCAAATGCTTTTAATGTTTCCTTTTTTTCTGCAGATATAAAAACTATATCATCTTTTAGAAAGATTTTAATAGCTCCAAATTCCATACCTATAGATTCAATTTCACTAGCGTGCACTAATCTTTCTGGATAGATGATTGAAGGCTCAAATGGATATTTATAAAACCAGATAGCATTTTCCTGTATTTCAGAATTTCCTATTCCACAAAATAGATTTTTTGCGAATAGCTTTCTATTGAAAATTGCGGATATGTTTTTGAAAAATTTCAAACGTTACTATGTTTCTTTTTAATAATTAAACACAAAATTAATAAAACCTCCAGTCCAATTAGAAGTGTTGTTTGTTATTAAGCGAATTCCTTTACCGGGAAAAGAAATGCTAAAACCAGCATTGATAAATAGATTTTTACCAATTATTTTATTGTATTCAATAAATATATCATCTGCTAATTTATTGTTGGTAACACCAGCTATAACGGTAGGAATTTCGTCAGAAAATTCAATACGAGCAGCTTGTCCAAATTGAATTGGACTACGTGATTGTTGTGCAGTAATATGTGCATACCTTAATGTAATTATATCTTTTGAAAACGGTTGTAACCTGACAGTAATTCCGTTAGATTGTACATTAGAGTTAATAAATACCATAGAAGATTTTGAACCTGTTGACCAAGCGCTTGGAGAACCTTCAAAATATAAAGGATCAAATCGTTCTTGATTAAAGGTGTCTGGATCATCACCCGAAAATACTTGATAAGAATACATAAATGTTGGTTTCCAAGGTAATTTGGCGATACTATATCCTAATTGTATTCTTCCTCCCCAAGCTATTAAGTCTATTGCTGTATTCCATTGATATGCCAAATCCATTGCTATATATAGATTCTCTACATAATTCTTAACAGGATTTGTTTTTCCATATAGATTTAAGGCGTTTAATCCTTTCCTGTCCCCAATTGTAATTATGGGAGGGCCATCTCCATTTAAAGCAGCTTTGGGGTATGGGGCGTCGGATTGTAATACGTTAATGTAAGATATACCTAGATATTTGTTTTTAGAAGAGGAATAATTGAAGTCTAATCCAATTAATTCATTGTTAGTATCATTAGAAGGTAATTCATTAGGTGCTATATAAAATATTTTACTATTTAATTGATTTTTGATAACCTCTATAATAGCAGATTTCTCCCATGCTTTTCTTGGTCCAAGTTTTAATGCTCCTCTTTCAAAACCGCTTGAAGCACCATTAGAAATTAACATTCCAGTTCCTAACTTCAGAGGCCTAGATCCAACTGAAACATCAAATGATATACTATCTAATATATTAAAACGATAGCCTAAATATGCGTCCTCTAATGTAATGCGTCCGGTATTCTGTGCGTCGAATGCATCAATCCCCCAAGTATAAGAGCCTACTGCGGATACTTTAGTATAAAGGATATTACTTGATTCGGTTTTGTATTCTAAACCAATTCCAGGTTTCATATATAATTCTAACCATTCCGTATCTGAGTTAAAATCTAATTCAGGAACATCAGCTAAATTCCAAAATAAATTAGTTTCTGCAACGGCATTTATTCCTGACTGTAGATATCCTTGAATGTCAAGATGTTCTTTATTTAAAAAATGAAGTGCATTATTTTTTTGAGCTATTATTGACATTGAAGCAGATAAAATCAAATAAAAAAATATAGATTTAGAGCTTAAGAATTTAAAGTTAAATATCCTCATTTCTGCAATAAATATTTTGCAACTGCATGATACGCTGGTAACGAAGTTGGATCTATTTTCGAATTTTTTGCTTCAGGATGAGATGAGAATCTGACTAGAACCATTTGCGCTTTAGGATCGATATAAATGGTTTGTCCGTGAACTCCTCTAGCTGCGAATGCTCCATGTTCATTATGAGTTATCCACCACATATCTCGATAACTCCAATTAGTCAAAGAACTATACGCTGATTTTTTAAAGGATTCCTGGTTACCACCTTTCATAATATTTTCTATCGTTTCGCGAGATAATATTTGTTTGTTATTAAAATATCCTTTATTGCGAATCATTTCTCCGAACATGCCCAGATCTCTCATATTAGCACTAAACCCTCCTCCAGCAAATGCGATTCCGGAACCATCAACCTGAAAATAGCCATCGTAATGAGTTCCTAATGGTTTCCAGATTTTATCTGATAATAATTGTGGAATACTTTTACCAGTCACTCTAGAAATAATCCATCCCATAGCATCTGTGTTAATTGTTTTGTAACCAAATATTTCTCCGTGTTCACCATTTTTTTTTACGGTTCGTAAGTATTCGTAATAATTTGTTGGACCAGTATATGATTTTGGTTTGGGTAATGGATTTCCAGCAGCAGAAAAAGCCCAAATCTCAGCATTGGGATCCGAGTAGTCTTCGCTATATTTAAGATTAGTGCGCATATCTAGTATTTCTCTGATCGTCGCGGTCTCAAACGCAGAATTTTTAAATTCTGAAATATAATTTACAGCGGTAGTATCTTCATTTAAAACACCATCCGTAACTAGCATTGCGCCAAGTGTTCCTGTGAATGTTTTGCTCACGGACATAGCAGCATGTAAACCATCTTCTTTTAGTGCTCCAAAATATTTTTCATAGACAATAATGCCTTTATGTACTATTAAGATTCCATCGGTATAATTCTCATTCAAAGATATCAACCAACTCATTTTTTTATTACTGTTTAAAGGAGTGAACTCTATTGAATCTATTTTAGGGTCTAATTTTGTTTCGAATTGATACCTATCGGATGCAGCTGCTTTTACTGTTGTAGTAGGCAGAAATTTTCGCATATGACAAACACTATATCTAAGTGCTGGAAATTTAAAAAAACTCCCGTCAGAGGCCGAGATTGTTTTTTCTTTAGGAGGAGGATACCCTTGCATCCATCCCATTCTGATAGGATCAGATTTTTCTGCACTTAAGTATTCTTGAGCGTTTACATTAAAGATAATTGCGATAGGTAATATTAAAAAAAAAGCCTTTTTCATACCAACGAAGTGTTTGATTTGTATGGAACCTTTTTGAGTAGAGTGCCTAACAAAAGATGTGTGAGTATTTTCGTTACTGTTAAAGGTAGGGAATATTTGCGAAATTTTAAATTGTTATTTTTTGTTATAACTATATGATAATATGGTCTTTGTTTGGTTTTTTACCAGCTTTTTTTTGGTTTTGAGAACCATTTAATTTGATAAACAATACTGTTGTAATTTCTTTCTCTAAAAATTGCAGTTTCTTAGTGAATCATCTTTTATTAGAATAATAGTATTAGCTCATCACTTTCAGGAATCAGATTCCATTTTTTACAGAGTTGATCAAAATTTTCTTTTATTTTTTCAATATCTGTTAGATTCATTTTTGGGACTTTAATTCCATCAATTTTTTTAGCTTCCCAGTTTATTAATTCAATGAATTCTTCTGTTTTTGCAGCTCCAGAGCCTATTGACTGTAAGTTTCTAGCCATAATTTCAGATAACCAGGTTTCTGCGCCAAGATTCTTAATAACCTCTTTGTCAGATAACTCTTGTATAGTCATTCCTGATTGAATTTTTCCATAAAATCCATTTCTTAAATGGAATTTTTTTTCAACGACATAATGGGCAATATCGTGATTTGGTATATCTGGTCCGAGATTTATAGTTGTAGAAGTCCCATCTTCTCTTATGCAAGTCAGCATATTTCTGTTTTTACCTTTCGCAATTATGATCTCCATTTTTCAAATTGTATAAACAGGTTTTCTTGAATAATTAAATCATTTATAGCATCCCAAAGTGAGATTCTTTTTTCTAGGGATTGTTTTGCCACTAGTAATGTTTCATTCCATTTTTGCTCATCCTTTCCACATAGTTCTTCTACCATTTTAAGTGACAGAGGGCCGTGTTCATCGCCATCAAGTTCGATATGTCTTTCTAGATAGTATTTAAGCTTATTGTATGTATTGTTTTCGGAATCAGACTGTTTCAATATTTCTATAAACATATCTGGGATGAGGTCTTCTCGTCCGAATGTAAAAGAAGAAGCGACTAAGTGAGGTTTGTTAGTTTCAATAATAGAAAATGAAAACTTTACAAAATCTGCTACTCTTTTATCAATGTTAATTTCATTTAATGAATATAAAACCGAATGTCCAGATTCAATTTTTGTTATAAATTCATTAATCTCATTTGTATTAGCTTTTACTTGATTCATAGCGTCCAAATACATTTCAAAGTGACTTTTTGGTTCTCCCATTTCATTGATGTCACTTTCTTCTCCATGGACAATTTCATTTATAAATCTTGAAAGTGTTGGATTATTTGAAGGCGTCCAAGGAATTTGAACATTCGTTAAGTTTATTTGAAGGCTTTTTAAAAGTGACATAAAATCCCAAACGGCAAATACATGATTTTCCATAAAGGTTTTAATGTCATCTATTGTTCTCAAGTTTTTGTACAGTTGATGATTCTGCAACTGATTTCTCAATTCAGAAATTTCATTTTCTATATGTTGAATTTTATCCATTTTTTTTGGTACTTATTAGTAATTGCAAAAATATTCACTCTATACTTTTTATATTTACTTCTATTATAGACTTATATTATTGTTGGATATCATGTGTTTATTAATGATTATGGTTGCAATATTGTTGTTTTCCATATCTTATTATTCAATTGAAAAAGAGTTCTTTGATGAAATCTATTCGTCTTGAATTCCATAAACTCGATTCTAATAGGCTGTATAGCGTATCCTCCCCAGTTTTCAGGTTTTACAACATCGTTATTTTTATAAATTGATTCTGCTTCGGAAAATTTTTGTTTAAGCACATCTATGTTTTCAATAGTATTGCCTTGTTCGCTAATCATAGATATAATTTTAGATTTTTTAGTTCTTGGGTCAAAATATGATATAGCTTCTTCCTCGTTTATTTTAGTAGCATTCCCCTGGATACGTATTTGTCGTTGAGTAGTTTCCCACCAAAAAGTAATTGCTATTTTAGATGATTTTTCGATTTCTAATCCTTTTCTTGATTGAAGCGGTCCTGTAATAATAAAGGTGTCATTTTTGAGTTCTTTTAATGACACAAATCGAGCATTAGGATATCCATCTAATCCAATGGTAGATATGCAACAAGCAGCAGGAAGACTGTTAGTGCTTTTTTCAAGCTCTTCGGCATACCACTTAGTAAATAATTGGAAAGGATCTATATTCATGAGTTTTTTATCAAATAGTGTTCAACTTCTGATATTCTTTTTTCTTTTTCTTGATCAGGTAACCAACTCGCTTTAAAACTATTTTTGACTAAATCAGCTATTTGCTTTTTTGAAAGATTTAAAGCATTTGCAATACCGATGTAATTTTCATTCATATACCCCCCAAAATAAGCAGGATCATCAGAGTTTACAGTTACAAGTAAATTTTTGTCCATCATTTTGACTATTGGATGTTGCTTCAAGTCAGAGACTACTTTTAGTTCTAAGTTAGAAAGAGGGCATAACGTTAAAGGTATTTGAGAAGTAGCTAATTTGTCTACTAATTTGTCATCATCTAAACAACGATTACCATGATCAATTCGAGTGACTTTTAATAGTTCTAATGCCTCCCAAATGTATGATGCAGGCCCTTCTTCTCCAGCATGTGCTACCGTAAGAAATCCTTCTTTTCGAGATTTCTCAAATACTCTTTCGAATTTTGAAGGAGGATTGCCTACTTCAGATGAATCTAATCCAACTCCACTAATCCAATCTTTGTAAGGCAAAGCTTGATCCAAGGTTTTAAAAGCAGAAGCTTCGTCTAAATGTCTTAGAAAGGATAAAATCAATTGATATGTAATACCTAGTTTCTTTTTTCCGTCTTCGAGAGCTGAGTAAATTCCTTTGATAACAGTATCAAAAGATACTCCTCGATCTGTGTGTGTTTGAGGATCAAAAAATATTTCTACGTGAACCACATTTTGTTCGCTAACTTTAGTAAGATAAGTCCAAGTGAGATCATAAAAATCTTGCTCTTTAATTAATACATTAGCTCCGGCATAATAGATGTCCAGAAATTCTTGTAGATTATTAAACTGGTATGCATTTTTTAAAGCTGCAACAGAATCATAAGGAATCTTCTTTTGATTTCTTTTTGCTATTTCGAACATTAATTCTGGTTCAAAAGTTCCTTCGATATGTAAATGCAATTCTGTTTTCGGAATGCCTTCTATGAATCTTTCTATGGAAACCATATTCGTTCTATTTTTTTAGTTTATTGTTTAAGTAAATAACAGTTATCTAATTCTAAGAATATTGCCAACTGCATTATACTTTTTGATCCTGAATTTTAGCTTGTAACATTTTTATTTCGTCTCGTAATCTTGCAGCAGTCATGAAATCTAGTTCCTTAGCAGATTTCTCCATTTCTTTACGCACATTGCGAATTCGAGCTTCTAATTGTTCCTTTGTAAAATAAGCAGTTTCTTCTTCTGCCGCTTGCAATGATGGAGCAGTTTCGAATTGATACGGTTCTACTTTTTTACCAGCAAGCGCATTATCCAGTGATTTTTTTATTGCTTTAGGAGTAATACCGTGTTTGGTGTTATAAGCAATTTGCTTTTCTCGACGATAATTAGTTTGATCAATAGTGTCTTGCATACTTTTTGTAATTTTATCCGCATACATGATAGCTAATCCGTTGACATTTCTAGCAGCTCTCCCTATGGTTTGCGTTAGCGATCTATTATTACGTAGAAAGCCTTCTTTATCAGCATCTAAAATAGCAACTAAGGATACTTCGGGAAGATCTAATCCCTCACGAAGTAGGTTAACCCCAATCAATACATCAAACAGCCCTTTTCGTAAATCCTGCATTATTTCTACCCGTTCTAATGTATCTACATCACTATGGATATATCTACAACGAATATCAATTCTGGTAAGATACTTTGTTAACTCTTCGGCCATTCTTTTGGTAAGAGTAGTAACCAATATACGTTCGTCTTTTTCAATACGCTTATGCATTTCTTCAATTAAATCATCAATTTGATTAAGGCTTGGACGTACTTCTATAATTGGATCTAATAATCCTGTCGGACGAATAATTTGTTCTACATATGTACCTTCACTTTTTTGTAATTCATAATCTGCCGGTGTTGCACTGATATAAATTATTTGATTCTGAAGAGCTTCAAACTCCTCAAATTTTAAAGGACGATTGTCCATCGCGGCTGGTAGTCTAAAACCATACTCTACAAGGTTTTCTTTTCTTGATCGATCTCCTCCATACATCGCATGTGTTTGTGGTATCGTTACATGACTTTCGTCTACGATCATTAAATAATCATCTGGGAAATAATCTAATAAACAGAATGGTCTGGTTCCAGGCTCTCTACCATCCAGGTAGCGAGAATAGTTTTCGATTCCTGAACAATATCCTAATTCTTTGATCATTTCTAAATCAAAATTAGTGCGTTCTTCTAGTCTTTTAGCTTCAAGAAACTTTCCAATCTCTTTAAAATATTCTACTTGTTTACCTAGATCTAATGCGATTTGATCGATTGCTCCGTGTAATATATCTGGAGAGGTAACAAACATATTAGCAGGATATATATTTAGGCGATCATATTTTTCTATAATTTCATTAGTTTGTACATCAAAAGCTTCTATTTCTTCTATTTCATCACCAAAAAAATGGACTCTAAATGCATCATCAGCATAACTAGGATAAATATCTACAGTATCTCCTTTAATTCTAAAATTACCGTGATTAAATTCTCCTTCAGTTCTAGAGTATAAACTTTGAACTAGTTTATGTAACAAGGCAGTTCTCGATACAAATTGCCCTTGTTGTATAGAGATTACATTCTTTTGAAATTCAACAGGATTTCCAATACCATATAAGCAAGAAACTGAAGCAACTACTAGTACATCCCTTCGCCCAGAAAGCAGGGAAGAAGTAGCACTTAATCTTAACTTTTCAATTTCATCATTAATTGATAAATCTTTTTCGATATAGGTACCTGTTGTTGGGATATATGCTTCTGGTTGATAATAATCATAATAAGAAACAAAATACTCTATAGCATTTTCTGGAAAAAACTGTTTAAACTCAGAATATAATTGAGCTGCTAATGTTTTGTTATGTGCTAATACCAATGTTGGGCGTTGTACTTCAGAAATAACGTTAGCCGCTGTAAATGTTTTACCAGAACCTGTTACTCCTAGTAATGTTTGGTATCTTTCTCCTGCTTCTAAGGCATTAACAAGCTGCTTTATAGCTCCAGGTTGATCTCCTGTTGGTTTAAAATCTGACTTGAGTTCGAACTTCATTATATATAGACTGTCTTTTCTGAATAAAGATAAAGAATACTACTATGATTTTTTATGATGAATCGAAGTTTTAGGGAAAGTTTATCGTATTAATGAAAAACTGCCTTTTCGTACTCTTCCATCACTAAGTTCTACCCTATACCAATATTCACTTGATGGCATAAGTGTTCCTCCATAAGTTCCGTCCCAGCCATTTCCAGATGGGACTAGCTGTTTTAACAACTTGCCACTTCGATCAAAAATATAAATAATCGAATTACCTAAAACCTGCGATGAAATTCCGCCCACGTTCCAAGTTTCATGGAAACCATCTCCATTTGGAGTAAAATATTTAGGAAAACCAACTACGGAAATAGCTTGAGAGGCTTCTGGTCCGCAACCATTTTTGTCTCTTACGTATACTGTATGGAATCCTGGAGGGACATCTGTAAAGATTGGACTATCTTGATACGTTCGGATATTAGCATCATTAAAAGCAATTGCATATTCGTAGTCTCCCGATCCTGAAACATTAATAGCTACCGTGTTGTTATCCAAAGCATCATTAATTTCAATAGGTTGTATAATAGTCGCTGGAGAAGAACTTGTAACTGAAACTATTCTATCCTTAGAACATCCGGTGATTTGATTGGTAATCGAAACTGTATATGTTCCTTCTTGCGATACACTGATACTTTCTGTAGTCTCGCCATTTGGAGACCATAAATAATCGAAGTTATTAGAGGTTCCAGATTGTAACCCTGAATTGATAGTTACATTACTACCTTCACACAAAAAAGCTTCTGCTGATTCCTCAATATCAGGTAAAGGGTTTACAAAAAGTGCTACTTGATTAATACCATAACATTGGTTTAGATTGTCTTCTATACGAGCATAAACAATATCCGTTCCTTGGGTTCCTGTGGTAGTGTTAGTATATGAGGTTATGAGATTAGTTTCGCTTAAAGCGTCATCAATATTTTGATAGTAGACAACTGATAAATTAGGGTTATTGATTCCAAAAAGTACTTGAGCATTGGCAAGTGTTAAATCGAATTCTGTAAAACCATCTTCAATACCATCATCGTCACATGCAGCTATAGAAGCATTATTGGCAGTAGTGATACTTACCTGAAGATCTAAAGTAATAATTCTAAAACAGTTATTGGTGTCATCAGTAACTCGAACAAATAGTTGTTGATTTGTTGTTGAATTCTGATAAGCATCTGTATTCGTAATTGAGGGTGCTCCCATATTAGCTGCTGTTAGGTCTTCAAAAAATGTAACTGTTCGATTAGGGTTGCCATTAGTGATTTGATCAATTGATTGATTGAGATTAAATAGAGTAATACCATCGGTTGGATTATTATATTCATCACATTGTGTAAGTGTAGAAGCATTTGCAACAGGAAGTGGATCAACTTGTAACTCAAAACTAGTGGTACTTAAACAAAGTAAGGAAGTATTTTCTTGAACTCTAACAAAAAGTGTTTGTGGATTAGAAATGTTAATATAAGGCGTTGTTTTATCAATAATATTTGTTCCTGCATCAGCGTCAGATTGAGATAGATGATAGGTTAATGTATAATCCGTTGGATTTAATCCATTAAGAATTTCTGAATCCTTATTACTTAATAAGAAAGAAACAAATCCATTTGTGTCATTACCATCATCATTAGTATCACATACTATAAATGGAGTAGGAATAGCTATAGGGGGACCAGGATCTGTTATTAAAAGAAAGGTGTCTACTACAAAGCATTCTGTGATTGTATTTTCTATTCTTACATAAATGGTTTGATTGTTTTGTGTACTGAGATAAGGACTTGTTAATGCCCCATTTCCTAGGCTGGCATCTTCTTCAGAAGCGTGATACGTAATAATGGTATTTATTTGAGTTCCAAGAATTGCTGCAGTATTACTTTCTAAATCAAAATTTGTCATTCCGTCATTAGGATCTGTAACGATATCACATTCTGTAAGGTCTAAACTAGTAGAAGTACCAGAATCATTTTGAGGGCTATCAGGCAGAAGTGCTGTTCCTGTAAATTCTAAATCAAAACCACCATTTTGCGAATAGTTATCGATTAATATGTAATATTCTTCTCCTGCAAGAGCATCTATAGATCTTACAAATCCATTTCCTTCACTACCAGGTCCCTCACTAGTTTCTGTTTCAGTGTCATTAAGTCCTGTTAAAGTAGATACTCCAGCCGCTGGAGGATTAGTAGATGAGCATCTAATAGAAGTACCAAGTGCATTACAGGTGACATTGGGGCCGTAAACAGCAAAATCATAATCTTCACCAGTACTACTAGATTCTGGTGTTATGGTAAAGGCTAACGTTCCGGACTGGACTATATTCACTTTAATCCACAAGCTTTGACTTTCCACAAATGCGCAATCTGGGGGGAAATTGCCGGGTAAAGCAAAATCATTAGTACCAACTCCGTTAGAATTAAGCTCTAAATTTGTATTTCCACAAACAATAATGCTATTTATACAATCCGTAGGCTCGTTTTGTGCATATCCATTAAAGCATAATATAAAAAGTAATAAAGTGAAGTGTAATTTTTTTACCATCTACAATCTCTGTTAAGCCACGAATATACTAATAATATACCATAGCTTTATAGAAGAAGAAAAGGCTTGTAGATGTATTATCTTATCAAAGAGAAACTTCCTTTTCGAATTCTTCCATCACTTAGTTCTACACGAAACCAATATTCGCTGGAAGGCATTAAGGAGCCACTATATGTTCCATCCCAACCATTTCCAGATGGAACTAATTGTTTTAATAATTTCCCACTTCTATCAAAAATATAAATGATAGAGTTTCCAAGTACTTGAGCAGATATTCCCTTTACGTTCCAAGTTTCGTGAAAACCATCTCCATTTGGTGTGAAATATTTGGGAAAACCAACTACAGAAATAGCTTGAGAGGCTTCTGGTCCGCAACCATTTTTGTCCCTAACATATACCGTGTGGAATCCTGGAGGAACATCTGTAAAGATTGGACTATCTTGATACGTTCGGATGTTAGCATCGTTAAAAGCAATTGCATATTCGTAGTCTCCAGATCCTGAAACATTTATCGTTACTGTATTGTTGTCCGATGCATCATTAATTTCAATAGGTTGTATAATAGTCGCTGGAGAAGAATTTGTAACAGTTACCATTCTATCTTTAGAACATCCTGTGGTTTGATTTGTAACTGAAACAGTATATGTTCCTTCTTGAGATACATTGATACTTTCTGTAGTCTCGCCATTTGGAGACCATAAATAATCGAAATTACTTGAGTTTCCGGATTGTAATCCTGAGTTAATAGTAACATTAGTGCCTTCACATAAAAAAGCTTCAGCTAATTCTTCAATATCTGGCAGAGGATTTACAAATAATTGCACTTCATTAATACCATAACACTGATTTTGATTGTCTTCTACTCTGGCGTAAACAATGTCTTGTCCTTGAGTTCCTGGAGTTGTATTGGTATAAAATACAATTTCATTAGTTTCACTTAGCGCATTTTCATTAGTTTCATAATATGAAACAGAAAGATTGGGACTTGCTATTCCGAGCAAGACTTGAGGGTTTGCTTGTGTAAGATCAAATTCTCTAAAACCATCTTCTATGCCGTCATCATCGCAAACTGCTAAAACAGCATCACTCGCGGATGTAGTACTTACTAGTAAATCTAAGGTAGTTGTTCTAAAACATCCCGTAATATCATCTATTACTCTTACGAATAGTTGTTGATTAGTAATTGTATTTATAAAAGTATTTGTATTTGAAATAACAGGGGATCCAGTTTCGGCAGATACCATATCCTCAAAAAATAATACCGTACGATCTGTTGATCCACCAGTAATTTGATTTATTGCTTGATTTAAATTGAATGATGTTATTCCGTCATTTGTGTTCAGATATTCATCACATTGTGATAGAGAAGAATTATTGGCAACGGGTAATATATTAACGGTTACAGGAATTTCTGTAGTATCAAAACAAGCTGTGTTCAAGATGTTTTCAAGTCTGGCAAATATAGAAGTCATTGCGCTTGATAATACTACATTTGTTGGATCCGAAAATGGATTCGTATTATTCTCGGCATCAATTAATGTAGCGTGATAACTAAGGTTGTAATCAGAAATATTTTGACTGCCATAAATGTCAGAATTGATTGTGGTTAGATCATATGTAATCATTCCATTGGTGTCATCTCCATCATCTGCATTATCACAAGCAACTATTGGACTAGTATTAAAAGCTGTAGGTCCATCAAAAATCTGTACCTGAAAACTAGATGTATTATAACAGACTATATTTTCTATATTCTCAATTCTAATAGCAATAGTTTGCGGGTTGTTTTCTGTTACGAAATTTCCAGATATCTCATTTATATCAGCATCAGCATCGGCAATCGATCTAAAATAACGAATTTGAAACTGACTAGGATCCTGCATTCCGAGAATAGAGGAATCATAAATAGAGAGATCTAAACTTGTTACCCCATCATTATTATCATCACAGATGATTTCATTCATTGGTGTGTTTTGAATGGTAGGAACTTCAAAAAATGTCACATTAGCAACACCAATTAAAGGGCAACTTCCATCATTTAGATCAACTTCTAATCTATAATTACCAGTGGTTGTAATGTCTAGAAAATAAGGAGTGTTTGTGACTGCTACATCATTGATATACCAAGTATATGTGGCTGTAGAGATATCTTGATATTCAAGTCTAAATGTGTCTCCTTCACAAAGTAAAAGGTTTACATTATTTACGTCACCATTATTTATGATATCAATTGACTGGGCAAAAATAGATTGGATAAAAGGAGGAAGTCCTATTCTGGATCCTCTTCTTCCATCTGTGTTAACTAATAACCCTCTATCACTATAGTTGATATTTGTTGCTAATTCTTCGGGGTTTTCTATAACTCCAAGATAATTTCCAGTTCCAGAATCAAAATCATATAAAGCTCTGTAGATTCTACCGTCCGGTCCTAATTGCAATGCTCCCGCACTAAAATTAGAATTGTCTTGTCCGTTCTCATTTAAAATTCGAGTGCCACTAGCGGCGATTTGGTTGTCGGGTAATGTAAGATCGAATTGCATAAGAAAACCATTGCCAAATCCTCCGTCTCCAATACCAACTGTAGTATATAAACGTTGACCACTTTGTGAAAATTCAATACCGTAAGGTGCATCACCATCATATAATTCTATCTCATTACTTACAATTCCTGTACTATTATCAAAATCATAAAACAATACTTTGCCAGGCCCATCACCTCCAGTTACAGTAGTCAATCCAAAATGAACTACAGCTAATTTATCACCTTCCGGAGAGGCTTTTAGGTAACCTAATGCATTACGACGGTATCCAGAAATAGGAACAGTAACTCCAACCTGTGATGTAACGGGAGTAGTGTTAACACCTGTTTGATCAACACTAAATGCATAATAGGTATCAATAAAATGAGTAATTACCCAAAAAGAATCACAATCGTCACTTTTTACCGCTGTTATTTTTTCTGAACATCTGTATAAGCTTTCTAAAGAATCAGAAGTATCATACGTTATTAGCGGAAGATTTTTTTGACCAGAAATTACAGCCCCATTTCCTCCATCTAACGACATATCTACTACCGAATATAATAGTCCATCATTTACTCCATCTCCATCATTGGTGTTGGAATCTCCATCTGCATTAAAATGATGAGGCTCATCTACAGTAAAAACAATATAAATATTAGGAGTGTTTGGCTGAGGGACAATCAATGCAGATGAGGTACTCGAAGTATCTCCTCTTAGATCTTCTCCATTTAACATGATACTATGATTCTGCGTATAAATAGTCGAACCATCTGTATAAAAAAGAAGATTTCCAGTAGCATCAGATATTGTTGTACATCCTTCTAAAGTACTTATCCTACCATCTGTAAGTGGAGTAGGAGGTGTAGTACTAAAGTTGACTCCCGCATTTTGTCCAAAATACCAGTTATTAGCTTCTCCTTGCGAAAATACTGAAGCTCCTAATAAAAGGAAAAAGATGAACGATATGTGTTTCATGAGTTGAGTTCCAAAAACCCAAAGATATTATAAATCTCTCTTTTTAAGAAGATAATACGAAAGTCTAACAAATATTACAGTCCAGATTAACACAATTAGTATCTCATACCAGTGTACAGCATAGTCTCTTTGAAAGTTTTCTCCTAGTTGATTAGCTGCAGATTGTATAAAATTTAATCTAGTTATTGGTTCGTTAATAAGATTAGACATACTATCTAAAGGTAAAAAAGGTATAATTTTATCTATGATATCAGAATCAAATTTCCATTTAATTAAACCAGAAAATAATCTAAAAGCGCCTTCAATTAGCTGCCAAAAAATAAGAAAACCAAGAGCAAAAGCTGAACGTTTGATAAGTATTCCTAAAAACATACAGAAAGAAAAGAAACCAACTAATTTTATGAAATAAGCAAAAATAAATTCTAAATCCGAAAATATAATTGAAATCTCATTGTAATCAGAAAATATCAATCCTAGAATTAGAGATACTAAGAATAAAAAAATGGTAGATATTAATGAAAAAACAACAACGGTAAGAAACTTAGAAGCAAGAAATTCTTTTTTGCTTAAGCCATCTATTAGGTTTTGTTTTAATGTCCTATTAGAGTATTCATTCGCCATAATAGATACAATAACTATGGCTAAGAAAAGCTTTAACCAAGCAGCAATCCAAGCATTAAAATGCCATATATATGGAAAATTAAAGATCCCTTGATCCGCTAAACGAAAATTCACTCCTCCAAAACTAAATTCATAAGATGCTATAAGAGAAATAAGGAGTATTAATACAAAATAAGTTATAGTCAGTACTTTCGCAGACTTATTATATCGTAATTTCTGAAATTCTATATTGAGTAATCGTAACATGGCTTTAGTTTAAGTTGTTGGTTAATTGTAAGAACTGTTCTTCTAGACTTTCTTTACGCTTTACAAGATGTGTCAGAGTAATACCAGCGTCATATAGCTGTTTGTTAAGACTTTCGGCATCTAATTCACTATTTAAAAAAGCGATCAGTTTGCCGTCCTCTTCTTTAATATTACCAAAAGTACTTTGTTCAGATAACCACTTCTTTAAGATGCTATTTTGATTACTGTTTAATTCAAAGAAACCATGACTTGCATTCATTTCATCAACCGGTCCAGAATATAATTTCACTCCTTTTCTAATAATAACCACGTGACTACATACTTTTTCTACTTCATCTAAGAGGTGAGATGCTAAAAGAATTGTAGTACCTTGAGATGCAATTACTTTAATAATTTCTCTGATTTGATGAATCCCTTGTGGATCTAATCCATTTGTAGGCTCATCCAGAATAAGGATCTCTGGATCATTTAGCAATGCAGAAGCAATTGCTAATCGTTGTTTCATACCTAAAGAAAAAGTTCTGAACTTACTGTCTTTTCTATCTAAAAGACCAACAAGTTCTAGTTTTTCATCAATTTTATCAGCTGCTACTTCTTTTATTTGACATACTAACTTTAAGTTTTGAGCAGCAGTCATATAGGGATAAAAATTAGGGCGCTCAATAATTGCTCCTACTTTTTTTAGTGCCTCATGGGTGGACGACGATCCGTCGAACCAGGTAAAATCTCCAGAAGTTCTATTGACAACATTAAGAACAATTCCTAAAGTAGTTGATTTACCGCTTCCGTTAGGTCCTAAAATACCATATACGTTTCCTTTTTTAATTGTAAAGGAAAGATCATTGACGGCTGTTATTGGTCCGAATCTTTTGGTAAGATTCTTTAAAGTTAGAATGGTTTCCAATTGTGATTATTTTTGGTGGTTATATTAAACTAGACGACCGGTATTAAGTTTTGTTACAATAAAGTTGTGGTTTGTTAGTAATTGAATATTGTATTTCGAAACCTTTTCTTTCGTAAATTGCTATCCGAAAGCAGCTGAATATGGAAGAAAAGTTAATGTCTAAAAAGAAACCTACCTATCCAATTAATGATAGTTTGGATCGTTATTTAAAAGAATGTAATCGTAAAATAAAGATTCCAGTATTTTACGATGATTTGTTGAGGTTTTCTGGCTCCATAGTTGTTTATGATAGTAATGACGAAGATACTTTGTGGGTTCGCGTGTATTATGAAGAGCATGAGCGGCCAGAGATTGAATCTAGTTTAAAAAAAGTATATACGATATTACATTCTGATGGAAATGAAGATGCTATAGAGTTTCTTAATATCGATGCAATTGACTATTGCACCTTTGGAAATTCAAAGCCTTTTAGAGTTCGAGTTCGGAATATACTGAATGATAACTATACGTATATTTATGTTAAGAAAGCAGATGCTTCTCGTATCTACGGATTGGAACTAGAGCATATGTTTTCGCCCAATAGAATTAACTTTTTAGTATATAAAAATACACTTATAGAAGAGCATATTGCAGGTATTCCTGGAGATGTATTTATTAAAGATTTTCTACCGGATTTAAGTGATCAGGCTAAATCCCAAATAGCAAAAGAGTTTGTGAAGTTTAATGAACGTTGCCAGATGCGTTTATTAGGAGATATGAGATCATATAATTATGTTATTATCCCTATCCATGATTTTGATCATGTAGAATATAAAATAAGGGCTATAGATTTTGATCAACAATGTTTCGAAGGGAAGTTAAAAGTATATCAACCACAGTTTTTTAAAGAGAATTTTGATATGGTAGATATTGTGATGAATAAGCTTCAGCCTAGTTCTATAGAGCAGTATAAAAAAGAAGAACGTTCTATTCTTGCAAAGCGAATATTGAATTCTAGATCCCGTTATGAAACCCTTGTGAAATGTATGTGCGAAGACACTATTTCTACAGAAAAAAACTTAAAAGAATTAAGAGAGCATTTATATAATTTTACACTAGACTTAAAATTTAGGCGAAGTAAGTCGATGGGAGAAGTTTTAAAAACAGCGTTGGATTTCGTGAAGCGTAATTATGAAAATGTAAATATGAAACGATTGTTGGAAGGATAATTGGGAGTCGGAAGTCGGAGGACCGATGTCAGAAGTCAGAAGTCAGAAGTCAGAAGTCAGAAGTC